>NZ_JBVJYZ010000003.1:0-545737 GCF_055600045.1 Streptomyces sp. NPDC038280 | reverse complement strand
CATTGGCTGGAGGTGGTGGTCATGGGCTGTTTGGCCTGCCACATGATCACGCCTTCGGGGTGGTCCTGGAGGTTTTCGCCGACGCCGGGGGCGTCCAGGAGGACGTCGACGCCGACGTCGCGCAGGTGGGCGGCGGGGCCGATGCCGGAGAGCATGAGGAGTTTGGGGGTGTCGATGGAGCCGCAGGAGACGATGACGTCGCGGCGGGCGCGGACGGTGCGGGTGTGGATGAGGTCCGGGTCGAGGTATTCGGCGCCCGTGCAGCGGCGGTCGGCGTCGATGAGGAGTTTCTTGGCGCGGACGCCGGTGCGTATGACGAGGTTGGGGCGTTTGCCCATGACGGGGTGGAGGTAGGCCACCGAGGAGGACTGGCGGGTGTTGTTCTCGTCGGAGTTGATCTGGAACCAGTTCGCGCCGCGGATGACGGTGCGTGCGGTGTTGAACGGTGTGGTGGGGATGCCCTGTTGGGCGCAGGCGTCCAGGAGGGCGGCGCCGCAGGGGTCGGCGGATGTGACGTCGCGTATTTTCACCGGGCCGGTGCGGCCGTGGTGGTCGCCGGGGGCGTTGTTGTTCTCCAGGCGCTGGTAGAGCGGGAAGAGGTCGGCGGCGCTCCAGCCGGTGCAGCCGGCGGCTGCCCAGTCGTCGAGGTCTTCGGCGGGGGCCCAGAAGGCGATGCAGGAGTTGTGGGAGGAGCAGCCGCCGAGGACCTTGGCGCGGGCGTGGCGCATGAAGCTGTTGCCGCCGGCCTGCGGCTCGACCGGGTAGTCCCAGTCGTAGCCGGAGTCCAGCAGGCCCATCCAGCGGTCCAGGCGCAGGATGTTGTCGTCACCGACGTCGGACGGGCCGGCTTCCAGGACGCAGACGGTCACGGACGGGTCCTCGCTGAGCCGCGCGGCCACCACATTCCCGGCCGTCCCCCCGCCGACAACGACATAGTCAAAGGTGTCGGTGCAGCCGTGTTGGGTCATGAGGTGGTGGCCTCCTTCAGCGCGGCGGGTTCCGGAGTCGCGGACAGGGCGTGGTCGGCGAGGACGCCCGTACGGTGACGCTGGACGAACCAGTAGTAGGCGAAGCCGCCGCCCGCGATCACGCCGACGAACAGGACCGCTCCCCAGCGCAGGTACCAGTGGTAGGGGGCGGCGGCGTTGTAGACGGCGGAGCGTGGCCAGATCAGGTTCAGGGTCATGAAGCCGCCCCAGAGCACGGCGACGATGTTGACGGGCAGACCCCAGCGCCCGAGTGAGAACTTGCCCTCGGCCGGCTGCCACCTGCCGCGCAGGCGGGCGACCAGCATCGGGGCCGTGACCGTCAGATAGGCGACGTAGATCAGGATGATGCCGATGCTGGTGACGACGGTGAAGATCTGTGGCTGACGGATGTTCACCAGCAGGATGGCGAGCGCCAGTACGCCGATGATCACGGTGGGCAGGACGGGTGTGCTGAAGCGAGGGCTGACCTTGGCGAGGCGCGAGGAGCCCGGCAGGTTGTTGTCCCGGGACATCGCGAACGCCAGCCGGATGGCGGCGGTGTGCACGGCCAGTGCGCACACGGTCACCGCGATCAGTACGCACCACAGCATCGCCTTGCCGGCGGTCGGCCCGAGCACGTCGAGGACGACGTACTGGAGGCCGTCGGTGGAGAGCTTCTCGCCGCGCAGGTCGGAGACGCTCATCAGCGCGAGGAGCAGGATCAGCCCGCCGAGGAAGAAGGAGGCGACGATGGCCCTGATGATGGCGCGGGGGGCGTTGCGGGACGGGTCGAGCGACTCCTCGCCGAGGGACGCCGCGGTGTCGAAGCCGTACATGACGTAGGCGGACGCCAACGAGGCGATCAGGAAGGCTCCGAGATAGCCGAAGGGCTGGCCCTGGCCGGTGCCGGCGGTGTCGGTGACGACTTCGGGGCCGCGGACGACGTTGACGGCGAGCAGGACGATGAGGACGACGGTGGCGATCAGTTCGAGGAAGACACCTGCCGTGTTGATCCTCGCCATCAGCTTCACGCCGAAGGCGTTGACGACGGTGGTGAAGAGGATGAGGACCGCGGCGAGGAGGACGGCGTTCGTCGCCACGTCGTAGGGGCCGGTGCCGTCTCCCACGAACTGGAAGAAGGAGGAGATCTGCGGGAGTGTCAGCTGGTACGCGAGGGCCACGGCCGCGATCGACACGATCGAGGCGATCAGCATCATCCAGCCGGCGAACCAGCCGATGTGTGGATTGCCCAGTTTCTTGGCCCAGTTGTAGATCGAACCGGCGACCGGGTAGCGGGCGGCGAGCTCCGCGAAGCACAGCGCGACCATGAACTGGCCCACGAAGACCAGCGGCCAGGACCACCAATAGGCCGGCCCACCGCTCGCGTAGCCGAAGTAGAAGAGCTGGAAGGTGCCGGTGAGGATGGAGATGTAGGAGATGCCGGCGGCGAATGTGTGGAAGTTGCCGAGGGTGCGCTTGAGCTCGGGGCGGTAGCCGAACTCGGCGAGTTCGGCGTCGTCGTCGGCCTGCGGGGGGCCGGGGGGCGCAGAGGTCATGAGCAGCTCCTGGGACGTGGGCGGAGGGTCCTTCGGTCAGGTCGGTCAGGTCAGGTCAGGTCAGGTCAGGTCAGGTCAGGTCAGGTCAGGTCAGGCGAACCAACCCTGCGGCGCCGGGCTGGTGTTGCGCCAGATGTGCTTGGCCTCGCGGTACTCGGCGAGGCCGGCCGGGCCGAGCTCGCGGCCGGTGCCGGACTGCTTGAAGCCGCCCCACTCTGCCTGGGGGAGGTAGGGGTGGTAGTCGTTGATCCATACGGTGCCCAGACGCAGCCGTGACGCGACGCGGCGTGCTCTGCCCTCGTCGGAGGTCCAGACGGCGCCGGCGAGGCCGTAGATGGTGTCGTTGGCGAGGCGGACGGCCTCGTCATCGCTGGAGAATCGTTCCACCGTCAGGACAGGCCCGAAGGACTCCTCCCGAACGACGGACATCCGCGCGTCGCAGTCGTCGAGGACGGTGGGCAGGTAATAGAAGCCGTTCACGAGCGCGGGGTCGTCGGGGCGCGCGCCGCCGCAGCGCAGGACGGCGCCCTCGGCGAGGCCGGCGGCGACATACGCCTCGACCTTCGCGCGGTGCGCGGCGGAGATGAGCGGGCCGGTCCGGGCCTGCTCGTCGAAGGGGCCGCCAAGCCGGATCCCGCGTGCCCGGCGGACGACCTCGTCGACGAACCGGTCGTGCAGCGAGTCCTCGACGAGCAGCCGCGCGCCGGCCGAGCAGACCTGACCCGAGTGCAGGAAGACGGCGGTGAGCGCCATGTCGACGGCCGTGTCGAAGTCGGCGTCCGCGAAGACGATGTTGGGGTTCTTGCCCCCGAGTTCGAGGGCGACCTTCTTCACCGTGCCCGCGGCCGCGGCCATCAGTCTGCGTCCCGTCTGCAGACCGCCGGTGAAGGACAGCAGGTCGACGTCCGGGTGGTCGGCGAGGGGCGCCCCGGCCTCCGGGCCCGCGCCGAGGACGAGGTTGGCCACCCCGTCCGGCAGGCCGGCCTCGGCGAGCAGCCGCATGAGGTGGATGGCCGTGTGAGGAGTGAGTTCGCTGGGCTTCAGGACGAAGGTGTTGCCTGCGGCGAGGGCGGGGGCGACCTTCCAGGCCGTCTGGAGCAGCGGGTAGTTCCAGGGGGTGATCAGTGCGCACACCCCGACCGGCTCGTACACGACCCTGCTGTCCGTGTCGGCGCCGCCGGTGTCGACGACGCGGCCGGTCTCGGCGGGGGCGAGCCGTCCGAAGTAGCGGAAGCAGGCGACGATGTCCTCGATGTCGTACGCGCTCTCCACGAGCCGTTTGCCGGTGTCGAGGGACTCAGCGCGAGCCAGTGCCTCCTTGTCGCGGGCGAGCAGGTCGGCGACCCGGAGCAGCAGGTCGCCGCGCTCGGCGGCCGGGGTGTGGGGCCAGGGGCCCTCGTCGAAGGCGCGCCGCGCGGCGCCGACCGCGTCCGCGGTGTCCTTGCCCCCGGCCTCGTCGACCTCGCCGACGAGGGATCCGTCGGCGGGGCAGCGGATCTCGCGGGTACGTTCGTCGCGGGCCCGCACCCACGTTCCGTCGATGAACAGGTCAGGCATCAGCAACCCCCAGTTGCTCCGTGAGCCAGGTGTGGAATAGCGCGATGTGATGCTCGGTCGGCACCAGCACTCCCCCGCGGCGGTAGGCCCGGGACGCCATCGCGGGCTGTGTCCGCTCGCACGCGTCAAAGTCCTGTGCGTTCACCCGGTGGAACAGCTCCACCGATTTCGACACATCCGCGCCGGAGGCCACGACCTCGGGGGCGTACAACCAGTCGCACTCGACGACGGTGCGGTCGTGTGCAAGCGGGAACATGCGGTGCACGATCACATGGTCGGGGACGAGGTTGATGAAGACGGTCGGCTTCACGGTGATCGCGTAGTAGCGGCGGTCCTGTTCGGCCGCGACGCCGGGCAGCTTCGGGAAGCCCTCGCTGCCGTCGACCGTGAAGCCCTTGACGTCCTCGCCGAATTCGGCACCGTGGCCCACGTAGTACTGCGCCGCGTAGCCCTCGGCGAACTCGGGCAGCACATCGGTGAGTTCGGGATGGATGGTCGCGCAGTGGTAGCACTCCATGAAGTTCTCGACGATGAGCTTCCAGTTGGCCTTCACGTCATAGGTGATGCGCCTGCCGAGCGCGAGGTCCTCGGTGCGGTACCGCTCGATCGACGCGGCGTCGCCGAGGCGTTCCACGGCCGCGCCGATCACGCTCTCCTCGAACGACGGCGGCCGGGCGGCCAGACACACCCAGGCGTAACCGAGCCACTCGCGCAGGGCGACCGCGACCAGGCCGTAGGCGGTGCGGTCCACGTCGGGCATCTTCACCAGGTTCGGCGCGGCGACGAGCCTGCCGTCGAGGTCGTACGTCCAGGCGTGGTAAGGACATTGGAGCGTACGGCGCACCTCGCCCTGCTCCTGGGTGCAGAGCCGGGCGCCCCGGTGGCGGCAGACGTTCAGGAAGGCGCGCAGCTCTCCGGCCCGGTTCCGCGTGATGATGACGCTCTCCCGGCCGGCCTGGACGGTACGGAACGCCCCGGGCCTGTCGAGGTCGGCGCTGCGGACCGCGCAGAACCACATGGACTCGAAGAGCCGCTCCTGTTCCCGCCGGAAGATCTCGGGGTCGGTGTAGAAGTGGCCGGGCAGGGTCGCGATCAGACTGGGTGAGACGGGGGTGGTCGTCACGGCGTGCTCCTCCTCAGGCGGTCGTGGCGGTGGACAGCCGGCGGGGGTCGAAGAGCTCGATGGGGTGCTCGGTGGTGCCGGTCAGCGCCAGGTCGGCGACGATCTCGCCGACGACCGGCACGAACTTGAAGCCGTGCCCGGAGAAGCCGCAGGCCACGGTCACCGACTCGGGGTGCGCGGGGTGGCGTGCGATGACGAAGTGCTCGTCGGGTGTGTTGGAGTACATGCAGGTCGCCGCCTTCAGGAAGCGGCCCGGAAGGGTCGGGATCTGGTGGGAGAGGTGTTCGGCCATGGCCGCAACCTCGTGGTCGTGAACGGTCCGTTCGATCGTCTCGGGGGTGCACTCGGTGCCCTTGCGGAAGAAGGCGACCTTCGCACCGTGCTCCGGTCCGTCGATGGCGGGGAAGCCGTAGATCTGGACGTCGTCCGCGTTCTCCCAGATGTAGATCGGGTGGTTCTCGGGGACGAAGGGGGCGGTGCCGCCGTCGGGCTGGAACCAGTACATGACCTGGCGCTCGATGGTGAAGGGGACACCCAGGTCGGTGAGCAACCGGGGCGCCCACGCGCCGGGGCAGATCACGAGATGCCCGGCGGTGTAGGTGTTCTCGGCGGTGTGGACACGGACGCCGTCCCGGTAGGACTCCCAGCGCAGCACGGGCTCCTCGAAGTGGAGGTCGGCGCCGGACCGGGTGGCGAGCTGGAGGTGGGCGGCGACGGTGTTCTCCGGCCGGACGAGTCCGGCGCGCGCCTCGTAGAGCGCCACTTCGTCGTCGCGCGGGGTGAGGGTGGGGAAGCGTCGGCGGATCTCCTTGGCGTCGAGCATGTCGTGGGGCAGGTCCCACTGCTCCGCGGACAGCAGCGATCCGGCGACCGCTCGGGATTCCGGGCGGCCGAGCATGACGCCGCCGCACAGGGTGGCGACGTCGCGGCCGGTGTCGCGCTCCAGGCTCTCGTACAGCTCGTAGGAACGCAGCAGCAGCGGTACGTACGCCGGGTCCTCGAAGTAGGACTGACGGGTGATGCGTGAACCGCCGTGGCTGGAACCCCGGTTGTGGACGGGACCGAACTTCTCCAGGCCGAGGACGCGGGCTCCTCGCGCGGACAGATGGTGGGCGGCGGCGCTGCCCATCCCGCCGAGGCCGATGACGATCGCGTCGAAGGTGGGGGACATGAAGGGGCCTCCCTAGCGTCGGATACGGCTCATGCCGGGGTCGAACAGCGGCTCGTCGGCGACGGTGGCCGGGACCTTCTCACCGAAGTACTCCACGTGCACGCCCGTGCCCGCCGGAAGCGGCGGCAGCCAGGCATAGGCGACGCAGCGTCCGAGGGTGTACCCGTAGGAGGCGCTGGTGACGTACCCCACCGGGGCGCCGTCGACGTGGACCGGCTCCTTTCCGAGGACGACGGCCGCCGGGTCGTCGAGGAGGAGCGCGGTGAGCGCGCGTGCGGGCGGGGGTGCCTTCTCCAGCGCGTCGCGGCCGAGGAAGTCGCCCTTGTCCATCCGGACGGCGAAGCCGAGGCCCGCCTCCCCGGGGGTGTGCTCGGCGGTCATGTCGTGGCCCCAGGAGCGGTAGCCCTTCTCCAGCCGCAGGCTGTTGAACGCGGACCGGCCGGCGGCGATGACGCCGTGTTCCTGCCCGGCCTCCCACAGCGTGTCCCAGAGCCGCAGCCCCATGTCAGCGGTGGTGTACAGCTCCCAGCCGAGCTCGCCGACGTAGCTGAGCCGCATGGCGGTCACCGGAACGTGCCCGAGGTGGGTCCGCCTGGCGCGGAAGTAGCCGAAGCCTCCGTGTGAGAAGTCGTCCCGGGTCAGCGGCTGTACGAGGTCGCGGGCGAGCGGCCCCCAGACGCCGACGCAGCAGGTGCCGGAGGTGATGTCGCGGATGTGGACGTCGTCGGGGGCGTGGCGCAGCAGCCAGTCCTCGTCGGCCGGGGAGTTCGCGCCGATCTGGAACCGGTCGGGTGCGAGCCGCGCGACGGTGAGGTCGGAGCGGATGCCGCCGGTCTCGTCGAGGAGCAGGGTGTAGGTGACGGCGCCGGGTTTCTTGGCGAGGTTGTTGGTGGTCATCCGCTGGAGGAAGGCGAGTGCGCCCGGGCCGGTGACCTCCAGTCTCCGCAGCGGCGTCATGTCGTAGAGGGCGACCCTCTCGCGGGTGGCCTTCGCCTCGGCGGCGGCGATCGGGGACCAGTGGCGGGCGGACCAGTCGTCGCGTGGTGGCAGGTCCAGGCCCTCGGCGAGGGGCGCGTTCGCTTCGTACCAGTGCGGGCGCTCCCAGCCGCCGCCCTCCAGGAAGTACGCGCCGAGCTGCTGCTGGCGTGCGTGGAAGGGGCTGACGCGCAGCGGACGCGGCTGGTCCATGGGTTGCAGCGGATGCAGGACGTCATACACCTCGACGAACTGCTGGGCGCCCCGCTCGGCGACGTAGGCCGGGGATCGCTGGGCGTCCTCGAACCGGGTCAGGTCGCATTCGTGGACGTCGGTGGAGGGCCGTCCGTCGACCATCCACTCGGCGACGGCTCGGGCGACGCCCGCGGAGTGGGTGACCCAGACGGCTTCGGCGAGCCAGAAGCCGCGGAGGGTCCTTGTCTCCCCGAGGACCGGCATCCCGTCGGGGGTGAAGGAGAAGACGCCGTTGAAGCCCTCCTCGACCCCGGACGCGCGCAGGTCGGGGAGCAGTCGGCGGCAGTCCTCCCAGCTCGGCGCGAAGTCCTCCTCGGTGAAGGGCAGCGAGGACGGCATGACGGGGGCGTCGTCGAAGGGAAGGACACCGAAGGGATCGACGGGCAGCGGCTTGTGGGCGTAGCTGCCGATGCCGAGCCGGTCGGCGTGCTCGCGGAAGTACAGGTCGCGGTCCTGGAACCGCAGGATCGGCCGGGACGCCTCGGTGCGCGGGTCGTTCGCCCCGGCGAGAGCGGGTAGGGGCGCTGTCTTCACGTACTGGTGCGCGAGCGGCAGCAAGGGGATGTCGATGCCGGCCATACGGCCGATCACCGGGCCCCAGAAGCCGGCCGCGGAGACGACGTGATCGGCCGGGAAGGTGCCCCGGTCGGTGACGACGGCGGTGACCCGACCGCCGTCCTGCTCGATGGCGGTGACGGTGTGCCGGCCGAGGAAGCGGGCGCCGCGCCCGGTGGCCCGCTCCCGCTGGGCCCGGCAGGCGTCGACGGCGCGGGCGAGCCCGTCGTCGGGGGTGTGGAATCCACCGAGGAGCTGGGTCTCGTCGAGGAGCGGCCAGAGCTCCTTGCAGCGCTCCGGAGACACGAGCGCGCCCCTGATGCCCCAGGAGGCGGCGTAGCCGGCCCGGCGGTGCAGATCGGCCCAGCGTTCCTCGGTGGTGGCGAGTTCCAGGCCGCCGACGCGGTTGAAGCACGGCAGACCGTCGACTTCGAGGGCGCTGAACTTCTCGACGGTGTAGGCCGCGAACTCGCTGAGGGTCTTGGAGGGGCTGGTACGGAAGACGAGACCGGGCGCGTGGGAGGTGGAGCCGCCGGGGGCCGGCAACGGCCCCTGGTCGAGGACGGTGACGTCGGTCCAGCCGCGGGCGGTCAGTTCGTCGGCGAGGGAGCAGCCGACGATGCCCGCGCCGATGACGACGACTCGGGGAGCGGCGTGACGGGGGGCTGCGTCACGGGGAGTGGACGCGTGGGGTGCGGGGGCGTGGGGTGCGGTGGTGCGAGGTGCGGGCGTGCCGGGGTCGGGCGTGCTGGACATGCCCCTCCTTGAGTCGGGTGGGGTGAGGACTGTGAGGTCAGGCGGCCGGCACGTGCGGCCGCTCGGCGGCGATCGTCGTGTCGGGGCCGTGTCCCGTGTGCACGACGGTGGCGCCGGGCAGCGGGAGCAGCCGCTGCCGTAGGGACGCCACGATGGCCGGGCGGTCCGCGTACGAGCGCAAGACGTTGTTGTCGACGTCGTGCGTCTCGCCGTCGAGGCCGAACGTCCCGCGAATGACGACGCGTTCGGCCCGTACGGCCTGCCGCTCCCGGTCGGCGGCCGCCGCACTGTCGCGTACGCCCATCAGAAGACCACCACCGAGCGCAGCACCTCGCCCCGGCGCATCTTCTCGAAGGCTTCTTCGACGTGGTCGAGCGGGATCGTCTCGGTGACGAAGGCGCCGAGGTCGAGTCCGCCGCTGAGGTACTGGTCGATGAGGACGGGAAAGTCGCGACTGGGCAAACAGTCCCCGTACCAGGACGACTTGACGGCTCCACCCCGGGAGAAGAGGTCGATCAGGGGCAGGTCGACGCGCATGTCGGGGTCGGGGACGCCGACTTGGACGAGTACCCCGGCGTGGTCACGCATGTAGAAGGCCTGCGTGTACGTCTCCGGGCGGCCGACGGCGTCGATGGCGACGTCGACGCCGAAACCGCCGGTGAGGGCGCGTACGGCCTCGACAGCGTCCGTGCCCGTGGGGTTCACGGTGTGCGTGGCTCCGAAGTGGGTCGCGCCGTCGAGCTTGCGGTCGTCGATGTCGACGGCGATGACGCGTCGCGCTCCGGCCAGCGCGGCGCCCGCGATGGCGGCGTTGCCGACGCCGCCGCAGCCGATGACGGCGACGGTGTCGCCCCGGCCGACGCTTCCGGTGTGGACCGCGGCGCCGTAGCCGGCCATCACTCCGCAGCCGATGAGACCCGCCGCCTCCGGCCGGGCGGCGGGATCGATCCGTACCGCCTGTCCTGCGGCGACAAGGGTCTTCTCGGCGAACGCGCCGATGCCGAGAGCGGGCGAGAGCGGCGTGCCGTCGCCGAGTGTCATCGACTGCGTGGCGTTGCGGGAGTCGAAGCAGTACCAGGGGCGGCCGCGGCGACAGGAGCGACAGGATCCGCAGGGGGCGCGCCAGGCGAGGACGACGTAGTCGCCGGGGGCGAGGTCGGTGACGTCGTCTCCGACGGCGTCGACGACGCCGGCCGCCTCATGGCCGAGCAGGAAGGGGAACGCGTCGTTGACGGCGCCTTCCCGGTAGTGGAGATCCGTGTGGCAGACCCCGCACGCCTGGACGGAGACGAGCACCTCACCGGGGCCGGGGTCGGGCACGAGGATCGTCCGCACCTCGACGGGTGCGCCCTTCTTCACAGCGACGACGGCACGGACCTCATGGGGCACGGCGGCACTCCTCTGCTGTTGCGCATTGCACGATGGGTTGCGCGATGGGGAACATACTGGGAAGCCGGTGAAGTGAACGTCAAGGGGGCGGAGTTAAAGGCGCGCAAAAGGCGGGGCGCTGTGAAATCCGTTCCTGACACAACGAAGCGGGGCCGGGTTCTCCCCGGCCCCGCTTCTGTCGCGGGCGGCGCTTGTGCCTCGCGACGCCGCCCTGCGCGCAGGGTCAGATGCCGTATCCCATCCGCCGCGAGAGGCCGTCGGCCGCGGCGACGGTGCGCCTGGCCAGGTCGGGCAGGCGGTCGCGGTCCAACCGGTAGGCGGGGCCCGACACGCTGATCGCGCCGATGACCCGGCCGTCGTGGGCCCGGACGGGGGCGGCGACGGCGTTGAGGCCGATCTCCAGCTCCTCGGTGACGACGGCGTAGCCGCGCTGATGCACGGTGTCGAGCTCGGCGCGCAGCACGCCCGCGCCGGTCACCGTGTGCTCGGTGAATCTGGGCAGTGTCCGGGCGAGCAGTCCCTCGCGCAGCGCCAGCGGCATGTAGGCGAGCAGCACCTTGCCGCTTGAGGTGGCGTGCAGGGGAGTCCGCCGGCCGAGCCAGTTCTGCGCGGTGACCGACGCCGAGCCGCGCGCCTGCATGATGTTGACCGCCGCGTCGTCGTCGAGGACGGCGATGTTGACGGTCTCGCCCAGCTCGTCGGCGAGTTCACGGCAGACCGGCGCGCCCTCCTGCGAGATGTCCAGGCGCACTGCGGCCGCCCCCGCCAGGCGCAGTACACCCGCCCCGAGGAAGTACTTGCCGCGGTCCTCGGCCTGGGTCACAAGCCCCCGGTTCTCCAGGACACCGAGCAGGCGGAAGGCCGTGGACTTGTGCACGGCCAGTTCGTCGGCGATGTCGGTGACGCCGGCTTCGCCGTGCCGGGCGAGGATCTCCAGCACGCTCACCGCCCGGTCCACGGACTGGATGGCTCCTGCGGCGCCCTTGGGTGTGCGTTCCGGCGTCTCCTGCGTCTGATCAGCCACTGTCTGATTGCGGGACATAGCTCAACTCTCACCACCTTGCGGCCGGTTGGGGCCGCATCTTCTGGAAGCCCTTGACGCCGTGGGCATCCCGACCGGATTCTGTTGCGCATAGCGCTCCCTCATGCGCCATACGAAACATCATGTTACCCAGAGTCCTGGACCACGAGGGGGGCCCGTGATTCCCGTCTGCCGCCTTGAAGACCTCCCTGCGGGCGAATCCGTCCGCATCGACACCACTCCGCCGATCGCGGTGTTCAACGCCGACGGCGAGCTCTTCGCCATCGACGACACGTGCAGCCACCAGGACGCCTCCCTCTCCGAGGGATGGCTCGAAGGCTGCCTGGTCGAATGCCCGCTCCACGCCGCCTCGTTCGATCTCCGCACCGGGCAGCCGACCTGTCTGCCCGCCCGCCGCCCCGTCCGTACCCACCGGGTCACCGTCGCCGACGGCGTGATCCATGTGAGCCCCGCCGCCGAGGAGGGCACCGCCGCATGAGGACCGTGACGGTGGTCGGAGCGTCACTCGCCGGGCTGTACGCGGCGCGTGAACTCCGCGCCCAGGGCTTCGCCGGACGACTGGTGATCGTCGGCGAGGAACCGCACCGCCCGTACGACCGCCCGCCGTTGTCCAAGGAGTTCCTCGCCGGGACTGCCGGTGAACCGCGACTCGCCCTCAGCGACCCGGAGGAGGAGAGGGAGCTCGCCGCGGAGTGGTTGCTGGGGACACGCGCCCGTGGGCTCAACCCGCGTGGCCGCACTCTACTCCTGGACGACGGGCGCGCCATCGCCACGGACGGCGTGGTGATCGCCACCGGGGCGACCGCCCGCCGGCTCCCCGGCAGCCGCGGGCTCGCGGGCGTGCACACCCTTCGCACCCTCGACGACGCGCGGGCTCTGCGGGCCGCGCTGACCGGCGGCGCACGGCGGGTCGTGGTCGTCGGCGGTGGCTTCATCGGCGCCGAGACCGCCTCCACCTGCGCCGGGCTCGGTCATGACGTCACCGTCGTCGAGGCCGCGCCGCTGCCGCTCGCCGGGCAACTCGGGCCTGAGATGGCGGCGGTGTGCGCGGGGCTGCACGCTCGCGGCGGGAGTCGACTGATCGCGGGCGTGGGCGTGGCCGCGCTGCACGGGGGGACGGCCGTCACGGCCGTCGAACTCGCCGACGGACGCGTCCTGCCCGCGGATGTCGTGGTCGTCGGCATCGGAGCCGTACCCGCCACCGACTGGCTCGCGGGCTCGACGCTCGCGCTCGGCGACGGCGTGCTGTGCGACGACGGGTGCGTCACCGCGCTGCCGCAGGTCGTGGCCGTGGGGGACGTGGCGCGGGTGAGCGGGGTGCGGGCCGAGCACTGGACGAGCGCGACCGAGCAGCCGGCCGTGGCCGTCCGCAATCTGCTGGCCGGACGGACCGTCGCCGCTGTGCGTCCGCTCCCCTACTTCTGGTCGGACCAGTACGGCTCGCGGATCCAGTTCGCGGGGCGGCGACACGACGGTGACAGCGTCCGCATCTCCGAGGGGTCCACGGACGAGGGCGCTTTCCTCGCCATGTACGAACGCGACGGCCGCACGACGGCGGCGCTGGCCGTCGACCGCCCGCGCCCCTTCGCGCGGGTGCGCCGGGAGCTGGCGCGGGCGCACCAGGCGGCGCCTGCGGCCTGAGCCCAAGTACCCCCTTATGACGTCCCGGTGAGCCGTGGACCGATCTCACGGAAAGTTCTCCCCGGTCACGGTGAGTACGAGATCGACCCTGTGCGGCGCCGTACGGCCGCTGTGGGGCACGTCCCGGAACACCGAATCGTCGCCGCCGAAACAACCGGGCCGACTTATCTACACATAAGGGGCAGATAAGAGCACAATGGGATCGCGACCCAAGGTCGTGCTCGGTCAGACGTGTACACGCTAGAAGGAGGCGAGTCGTATGGCCGACGTCTCTCACCGTCGTGGCGACATCGCGGGACACCCGGACGCATCCGAAATGCGGGAGCGCTACGCCCGCATGCTGGGAACCCGAGGTGTGACAGCGGTCGAGGAGCTTGTGATCCTCGCTGGAATCTACGCCGCGATCTCCGCCTGGACGGTTCACTTCGCGGCCGCCAAGCCGGAACTGGCCATCAGCAATCTCATCGTCGGTATCGCCCTCGCAGTCGTAGGACTGGCGATGTCCATGGCACCCGAAAGGTCGCAGGACCTCAACTTCGTCGTCCTGCTCATGGGTGCCTGGCTGATCGTCTCCCCATGGGTGGTCTCGCGTGACGCCGGCACCGGAGCGATCCTCAGCAACGTGATCACGGGAGCCTGCGTGTGTCTGTTCGCGCTGGTCGCGGGCGGCCTGCTCATGAGCAAGGGCAGGAGGAATACCACCTGACCCCACGAGTGACGGTGCCGCACCTCTGACGCGGAGCGGGGTGCGGCACCGTTCCCATGCCCGCGCGATGTCCCTCGCCGGCCGTGAAGTCCCGTGCCGCCGTAATTCCGTTGCCTCTGCCCGCGCGCGCCGCCGTAATTCCGTTGCCTCTGCCCGCGCGCGTGCCGCACGATCTGCGCCATGAACCCGACCTTCACCGCCTCGCCGCTGCTTGCCCCCGTCGACCGACCGGCGCGCGGGCAGCAGCAGCGGACAGGCCGCCGCCGGAGGCCAACACCTGCCGTCGCGTGAGCGGCGCGCTGGTCGCGGGCCTGCTCGCCGGCTTCGGCATCGCCATGCCGGTCGGGGCGGTCGCGACCTATCTGGTGGCCCTCACCGCTCGTACGTCCCTGAGGACCGGCGCCGCCGCGGCCATGGGCGTCGCGACCGCGGACGGGCTCTACGCACTGCTCGCCACGGCGGGCGGCTCCTGGCTCACCCACCTCGTCGAGCCGCTCGTGGGGCCGCTGCGCCGGGTCTCGATCGTGGTCCTCGTCGCCCTCGCCGCCCACGGCACGGTCGCGGCCGTCAGGCGCTACCGCGACAGGGACCGACGGCCCGACCCGTCCGACGACGAAAAGTCCCCGAGCTCTCTGCGCGCCTATCTGGGCCTGCTGGGCCTCACGATGCTGAACCCCCTCACGGTGATCTACTTCGCCGCGCTCGTTCTGGGCAGCCGGAGCGCGGCCGCCCCCGATCCTCTGGAACAGACCGTCTTCGTCCTGGCCGCGTTCGCGGCCTCCGCCGGCTGGCAACTGCTTCTCGCCTGCGGCGGAGCGCTGCTCGGCCGCACCCTCACCGGGGACCTGGGGCGGCTCCTCACCGCCGTGGTCTCCAGCTTGCTGATCACCGGGATCGCCGTCGACCTGCTGGTACGGGCACCCTGACCCGACCGGTCCGACCGCCAGGGCCCAGAGGGCACGTGACCCCCTGGGCGCCAGTCAACGATCGCCAGGCGGCGCGTGGCCGACCTGGGGTGCCCGTCAGCGGTCGGCAGGCGGATGGATGGGCAGCACCATGTCCGGGCGGTCCCACATCACCGCGGGCGGCCGCGCCACGACCGTGGACACGCGGCGCGCGCCCACGCCGAGATAGAAGCCCTCGGCCGGCGGGTGCGAGACGACGCGGACCTCCGCGATGCCCGCCTCGCGGGCCTCCCGCGTCATATGGGCGATGAGCAGGCGGCCGATCCCGAGCCCCTGCGCCGCGTCGGAGACGAACAGCAGGTCCAGCTCGGGCGGGTCGAGGACCAGGGAGTAGAAGCCGAGCACCACGCCGTCCGGGCCGAGGGCGACGAAGACCCTGTGCGCCTCGATGTAGTCGGGACCGACGCGGTACTGGGCGACCATCGGCGCGTACGGGCCCTCATAGGCGCGGGACGAGCGCACCAGCTTGGTGAGCCGCTTGGCGTCGCGCGCGCTGGCGCGCCTGATCCGTGGGCCAGAGCTGTCCGTCATGTACCGAGCATGACGCACGCCCTCGTCGTGGCCGGCGGGAGGCTCGAGATCTGGTCCAGACCAGACTCTTGACAGGCCATTGGTTCACTTCTTAAATCACGTGATGAAGTAAGTCTCCCGAGTCTTTCGATATGTCATATGCATGACACATCACCCTCCGTCTTCCGGAAGGGAACGCCATGAACCCCCCACGCCTCCCGCGACGCCTGATGCTCTGCGCGGTCTCCGCACTGGCCCTCGTCTCGGCCCTCACGGCCCCCCAACTCACCACCGCCGCCACCGCCTCCACGACGCCCGCCACGACCGCGGCCACCGCCGCCGTGACGTTCGCCGACGAGTTCGACGGGCCTCAAGGGGCAGCCGTCGACCCCGCCAAGTGGCAGATCGAGACCGGCGACAACGTCAACAACCACGAGCGTCAGTACTACACCGCCGGCAACCGCAACGCCGCACTCGACGGCCAGGGCCATCTGGTGATCACTGCCCGCCGGGAGAATCCCGCCAACTACGCGTGCTGGTACGGCAGATGTGAGTACACCTCGGCGCGCCTCAACACCGCCGGCCGTTTCACCACCACGTACGGACGTGTGGAGGCCCGGCTCAAGGTGCCCCGCGGGCAGGGCATGTGGCCCGCCTTCTGGATGCTGGGGAACGACATCGGCCAGGTCGGCTGGCCCGCGTCCGGCGAGATCGACGTGATGGAGAACGTCGGCTTCGAACCGTCCACCGTCCACGGCACCCTGCACGGCCCCGGCTACTCGGGCTCCGGCGGCATCGGCGCCGCGTACGGCCTGCCCGGCGGCCAGGCGTTCGCCGACGCCTTCCACACCTTCGCCGTGGACTGGTCCCCGGGCTCGATCACCTGGTCCGTCGACGGCACGGTCTACCAGCGGCGCACGCCGGCGGATCTGGGCGGGAGGCAGTGGGTCTTCGACAAGCCCTTCTTCCTGATCCTCAACCTCGCGGTCGGCGGTTACTGGCCGGGGGACCCCGACGGCGGCACCGCCTTCCCACAGCAGCTCGTCGTGGACCACGTACGGGTCACCACGGCCGACAACCCTCCCGCGGGCGGCGGTGCGGTCACGGGCCTCGCGGGCAAGTGCGTGGACGTCGCCGGCGCCAATCCGGCCAACGGGACGCCCGTACAGCTCTACGACTGCAATGGCACCGCGGCGCAGCGCTGGACCGTCGGCTCGGACGGTACCCTCCGCGCGCTCGGGAAGTGCCTCGACGTGGCCTCCGGCGGGACGGCCGCGGGAACGGCCGTGCAGCTGTGGGACTGCAATGGCACGGGCGCACAGCGCTGGGTCGTCACCGCCGCGCGCGACATCGTCAACCCGCAGGCCGACAAGTGCCTGGACGTCACCGGCGACAACGCGGCCAACGGCACGCGGCTGCAGATCTGGACCTGCACGGGGGCCGCCAACCAGAAGTGGACGGTGGCAGGATGACCCTCATCCGTCATCGGCACCACGGCCCCCGTCGGCGGCCGGTGACCGCCGCGCTCGTCGTGGCGGCATCGGTGTGGACCACCCTGGTCGCGGTCTCCTCGTCGCAGGCCGCGCCCCCGGCCGCCCCGCGCGCCGCCGCCCCACCGGCCGGCTGGGCCACCGTGGTCAGCGCCGCGAGCGGCAAGTGCGTGGACGCCCGCGCGGCGGCGACCGCCGACGGCACCGCGGTCCAGCAATACGCCTGCAATGGCAGCCAGGCCCAGCACTGGCAGCTCCAGGCCACCTCCGACGGGTTCTTCCGGGCCGCGAACCGCACGGACGGATCCAAGGTGTGGGACGTCAAGGACGTCTCCGCCGCGGACGCCGCACCCGTCCAGCTGTGGACGTACGGCGGAGGGCCGAACCAGCAGTGGCAGCCGGTCGAGGAGCCCGGCGGTACGTTCCGCTTCGTCAACCGGCACAGCGGCAAGTGCCTCGACGTGCCGGGCGCGTCCACCGGTGACGGTGTGCGAGTGCAGCAGTGGTCGTGCAATGGCACCGCCGCCCAGTCGTTCCGCATCACCCCGGTCGACGCCCCGCAGCCGCCCGGAACACCGGACTTCGGCCCGAACGTCGTCGTCTTCGACCCCTCGACCCCCGCAGCGACGATCCAGAGCCGCGTCGACGCCACCTTCCGGCAGAGGGAGACCGACCAGTTCGGGGCCGGCCGCACCGCCTTCCTCTTCAAGCCCGGCACCTACGACGTCGACGTCAACGTCGGCTACTACACACAGGTGTCCGGCCTCGGCCTCTCCCCCGACGACGTCCATGTCCGCGGCGCCGTCCATGTGGAGGCGGACTGGTTCCAGGGCAACGCCACGCACAACTTCTGGCGCGCGGCCGAGAACCTCTCCGTCACACCGACGTCCGGCACGGACCGCTGGGCCGTGTCCCAGGCGGCGCCGTACCGGCGGATGCACGTACGCGGAAACCTCCAGCTCGACGACGGCGGTTGGTCCAGCGGCGGGTTCATGGCCGACACCAAGGTCGACGGCCAGGTCCGCTCGGGTACGCAGCAGCAGTGGCTGTCCCGCAACACCCAGTGGACCGGCTGGAACGGCTCCAACTGGAACATGGTGTTCGTCGGCGCGCAGAACGCCCCCGCCAACAGCTTCCCCAACCCGCCCTACACCACGGTCGACCAGACCCCCGTGGTCCGCGAGAAACCCTTCCTGTACGTCGACCAGGCGGGCGCCTACAAGGTGTTCGTGCCTGCCCTGCGTACCGCCTCACGCGGCACGACCTGGGGCAACGGCACCCCGCCCGCCGGTACGTCCCTTCCCCTCGATGACTTCTTCATCGTGAAGCCGGGAGCGACCGGGGCCCAGATGAACGCGGCGCTGGCCCAGGGCAAGCACCTCCTGGTCACGCCGGGGGTGCACCATCTGAGCGAAACGCTGCGGGTGTCCCGGCCGGACACGGTCGTCCTCGGCCTCGGCCTCGCGACGCTCGTGCCCGACAACGGGATCACGGCCCTGTCGGTCGCCGATGTCGACGGCGTCAAGGTCGCCGGACTGCTCGTCGACGCGGGCCCCACCCCTTCGACCACGCTGATGCAGATGGGCCCCTCCGGGTCCTCCGCCGACCACGCCGCCAACCCGAGCTCGATGCACGACGTCTTCTTCCGCATCGGCGGCGCGGGCGTCGGCAGGGCCACCACCAGCCTGGTCGTCAACAGCGACCATGTCATCGGCGACCACTTGTGGCTGTGGCGCGGCGACCACGGAAGCGGCATCGGCTGGAACACCAACACCGCGGACACGGGACTCGTCGTCAACGGCGACGACGTCACGATGTACGGCCTCTTCGTCGAGCACTACCAGAAGCATCAGACGGTCTGGAACGGCAACGGCGGAAGGACGTACTTCTACCAGAACGAAATGCCCTACGACCCGCCCAACCAGGCGGCGTGGATGGACGGTTCGACCCAGGGCTACGCGGCGTACAAGGTCGCGCCGTCCGTCACCAGCCATCAGGCCTTCGGTCTGGGCAGTTACTGCTTCTTCAACGCGAACCCGAGCGTGGCCGCCGAGCGCGCCTTCCAGGTGCCCAACACGCCGAACGTCCGTTTCCGGAACATGGTGACCGTCTCGCTGGGAGGCACCGGCACGATCCGCCATGTCATCAACGACCGGGGAGGTCCGTCCAACTCCACCACGAACGTGGCCCAGTTGGTGGCCCACCCCTGAGCCGACGCGTCGGTGGGCCGGTGGCTCAGGGCTCCGCGCGGTACAGCACCTGACGGGCGTCCCATTCGACGAAACTGTCGGCGAGGGTCATTCCGAGGGCTTCCAACAGGTGGCGTGAGCGGCTGTTCGCCTCCTGCGTGACCGCGAAGACAGGGGCCGTCGCCAACGCCAGCGACACAGCCGCCGCCACCGCCTCGCGCGCGTAGCCGCTTCCCCAGTGCTCCGGCAGGAACTGGTACGACACCTCGGTGGCGCCGTCGTCCCTCGCCCGCGGCTTCAGCGTCACCACACCGGTCACCACGCCATCGGCCTCACGTACGACGCAGAAGACCCCCGGAGCGCCGACACAGGCGCGCTCCCACACCCGCACCTTGTCCTCGGCGACCGGGCCTCCGAGATGGCGACGGACGTCCGGGTCGGTCCACAGACGGCGGACCGCCGGGACGTCCGCGGTCTCGACAGGGCGGAGCAGGAGGCGGGGCGTGCGGAGGGTTCCGGGGGTATCGCGTTCCAGGACCAGGGCGCTCCAGCTCACGCCACCGCGTCCGTGCAGGTCCCCGCGACGGCTGGCATGGACGGGGTGGAGGCCATGGCCCTCGGCCAGGCCGATCGTCTCCGCGGCGCCGACGTCGAACATCCGCCGGCCTGCCGGCACGGGACCGTGCCGCAGGGTCATCGCCACCCGGCCGCCGTGGGCGAGGAGTCCGGCGACGCGCGGGAGCGCCGACGCGCGCTCGTGTGCGTCGAGGTGCATCCAGACGGCGGTCAGCAGGATGAGGTCGAACCGCTCCTCCCGGCCGCGCAGCGTGGTGAGGCCGGGGAGCGCGTCGTCCCTCCACTCGACGGAACGACCGGCGTGGATGCGCCGGCCCAGCGCGCGCAGTTCGGCGGTGGGTTCCACGGCGACCACACGGTGGCCGAGGGCCGCGAGGGCGGCGGCGTCCCGGCCGCTGCCCGCGCCGATGTCGAGAACGCGGGCGGGCGCCGCGGGGATGAGATGCAGCATCTCGCGGTGGACGTCGGTGAAGGACACGCTCTCGTACTGCTCGGCGAGCGCTTCGGCGTCCTGCGCGTATCCGGCGGTGCCGGCGGGGCTGTTCAGTGTCGACTCCTCGATCTCCGGGGAATGGAGCGTCAGTTGATCCGGCGCAGAAGCGATTCGAGTGCGCCGGGACGCCGGCCCGGCACCCGTCGGCGCAGCTCGAGAAGCGCGGGAGCCAGGGCCCTGGCGGTGTCGGCCTCGGCGTTCTGGAGGTGCTCCCACTGGTGGTGGGCGCGGTCGACGGCCGCCTCGACGTCACCGTCGGTCGGAACCAGGCCCGCGTCCAGCCGCGCTCGGGCCGCGGCGAGCCACAACTCACAGCTGCGAGAGGGGACGTGGGCGAGCCGGGCCAGGTCGGCCCGTACTTCCAGCCAGTGGATCGCCTGCGGCGAGCCGGGGCCGTGTGTACGCAGCGCGTGCTGCTCCCACGCGGCCGCCGCCCCCGCCGCCTCGTCGTGCCGGCCCGCACGGGCCGCGGCGAGGATCGCCGGGTGCGGATCGGTGTCGGGGGGCGGAGCGGGTACGGGTACGGGCGGTGCCGGCGAGGAGACTGGGGCGGCCGGGGCGGGTGTGGTCGGAGCGGCGGGCGGGGCAGGGGCCGTACGGGATGCGGCTGCCCGTTCCTCGCCTGCCCTGGTTTCGGCGGGCCGGGGTGCGGCTGTCGGGGAGGCCGGGGCGTCGGCCGCCAGGAACAAGGCGCCGTCGTCCGTTCCGGCCCGGATCATGGCCTGTTCATGCAGGACGGGCAGGGACGGCCGGGCGCCGCTGCGCCAGATCGCGGCGCAGGACTTCAGGTAGACGGGCGCCGCGACCGTACGGCGTGGTGGCGGCGGGGCGACCCGACCGTACAGACTGGTGCCGTGCCCCAGGGAGAGGAGGGTGGTGTGCTCGGTCAGTTGCCGCCAGACCTCGTCGTCGGCGACCAGGTCGACGACGACTCGCGTGGTGCCCGGTCTGCGGAGCTTCAGCTCTCCCGCGAGCCAGTGCCACGGCAGCGCGCTGTAGCGCAGCGTCGCCGGTGCCGTACGGGCGAGGGCGAGATGGGGCAGCCGCTGGCGGCGGTCCAGGTGAAGCTGGCCCACGATGTAGAGGGACAGCGGGCCGGGCGAGGCCGCAGCGGCCCGGAGCCGCGTCAGAACGGTCTGCGGATCGAGCGGATCCGCCAGCTCGATCACCGTGGCCGCGTCCGTACCGGTCAGGGCGCTCGGCGGCACTGCCGCGAGGGCGTGCAGCACGGACGTCGCGTCGACGACACGGCTTCTGCCGACCGGGGCGGCGGCGAGCAGCAGCGCCGTACCGGCCGCGCACGCCGGGTCGGCGGGCTCCTCGACCACCTCGTTGATCACCACAACAGCACCGTAGTCCCCCGGCGGCTTGTCCATGTCCCGGATCCTTGGCCGATAATCGGTGAGCCGTTGACATATGCCAGAAGCACCACCGTATCGAGTGTTGCCAAATCCCTTACGGGGTGTCGCCGCCTGTGCAACAGTCGTAACTGGCCCACCTTTTCAGACTTGGCCGTGCCGCGCCTGTATCGGAGTACGACATGCCGTCCCATCTGTTCGCGGACCGTCCCGCCCCGCAGCCGCCCGAGCGCGGGACGGTGGACGCGCTGATTTCGCAGACGCGTCGTCTGCGTGGAGACGTGGACGCCGTGCGCCGGGACGCCGTCATGGACGAGGACGACCCCCAGCTGCGCTGGCAGCGCGCCCTGTGCGACCTGGCGGTGCATCAGCTCGACGACCTGGGCGCGCACCTGGACCAGTTGCGCGCCGGCGTACCGGAACAGCTCACGGAGTCGCCGGAGGCGTACGAGACGCCCACCTACGACGAGATGAGCGCGCAGCGCACCGGTTCGCTGCTCAGCCGTGTCGGCAGCGCCGAGTGGAATCTCCTCAGCGACGAGGTGAGCTGGTCCGACGAGCTCTTCCAGATCTTCGGGCGCCCCCCGGAGAGCGGCCCCATGTCGCTGGACGAGATCCCCACGATGGTCTTCGCCGAGGACCAGGGGCTTCTCCAGGCCATGGTGACGGACTGTCTGATCGACGGGAAGCCGATCGACGGCGAGTTCCGGATCGTGCGGACCGACGGACGGGTGCGCACGCTGCACATGATGGGCGAGCCGGTCCTCGACGCGGACGGCTGCACGGCGTCGATGTGGGCCGTTTTACGCGACGTCAGCGAACTGCGCCGCAGCGAGCGGACGGTGCGCGAGACGAGCGACTCGCTGCAGCGCCGACAGCACATCGAGCAGACCGAGCGCAGGCTCGCGGTCGAACTGCAGGAGGCCGTACTGCCGCCCTGGCGCGGCTCGTTGCGTTTCGCCCACGGCGGCCCGACCTCGCTCGACCTGGCCGGGCACTATCTTCCCGCCGCCTCCACGGGCCTGATCGGCGGCGACTGGTTCGACGCGCTGGCGCTCCCCGACGGTGAGGCGCTGCTGACGGTCGGGGATCTGACCGGGCACGGCGTCGCCGCGACCTCCTCCATGGCGATGCTGCTGGGCGCGCTCCGCGGCATGGCCGTGGCCGGCATCCGGCCGGACGCGCTGATGAGCCATCTCAACCAGATGCTGGAGTCCTCGGCGCAGCCCGCACTGGGCAGTGCGGTGTGCTGCCGGTACAACCCGGTGTCGCAGACGCTCACCTGGGCCCAAGCGGGCCACCCCGCCCCGCTGCTGTTCCGCGGCGGGACGGGGCGTGCCCTGACGCGCCCGGACGGGGTGCTGCTCGGGGCGACGTCCGGCGCGGTGTACGAGCAGGCCGAGGTGCGGCTGATCCCCGGTGATCTGCTGGTACTGCACACGGACGGTCTGACCCGGCGCAGCGGTCAGGACGAGTCGGGTGCGGAGAGGCTGCTGGCCCTCGCGCCGCGGTTCGCCGGAGCGCGCGACGCACAGGAGTGCCTGCGGACGGTGGTCGAGGAGTTCGGTGAGGTGCCTCGTGAGGACGACGCCTGTGTGATGGTGGTCAGGGTCGGCGGACAGGCCCGCTAGGCCTCAGGACCGGCCGGCGGGGCGGGCCCGGACATGGGCCCACCGTCCACGCTCGGACCTCCTGATCGCTCGGCCTTTCAGTCGCGCGGACTTCTGGCTGCGGCTGCCCGGGGTCCTTCCCGCTCGGCCGTCCCCCGGTCAGACGTCCTTGTTGCGGGACTTCTTGGGGAGCGCGAGCTGGATCTCCTCGCGCAGGTCCTCGATCTTGGAGTAGCCGGCGTACTGCCCGGTCAGCCGGTACATCTCCCGCAGCCGGTCCCAGGTGCGGTGCGACGAGGTCTCCCCCATCGACACCAGCGCGAGCCGTGCGTAGCGGTCCGCCTCCTCCGGGTCGTCGGCGATGAAGCAGGCCGACGCCAGGGAGATGTAGTCGAAGATCTTGGAGCGTTGCTGGCTGCCGAGCCGGAGCTCCAGCGCCCGCCGGGCGTGGCGTTGCGCGGTGACCGCCGCGGAGGGGTCGTGGTCGGCGAGCGTGCGGTAGGCCAGGGCCTGCATGCCGTACATGTCCGCCTCGTGGAACATCTGCATCCAACTGGGCGGTGGCACATCGCCCTTGTCGGAGACGAAGAGTTCCTCGGCCTCTCCGAGGGTGCGGCGCATGGCCTGTCCGTGGCCCATCGACGCCTGCGCCCAGGCCTCGATCGTGTGCAGCATCGCCCGGGTGCGCGGCAGGACTTCCTCGCCCGAGCCGGACTTGGCGAGCTTCATCAGGTCCAGGGCCTCGTCGGGCCGGCCCAGGTGGACCATCTGGCGGGCGGCGCGGGAGAGCGCCTCACCCGCGCGCGGCCGGTCGCCGCCCTCGCGCGCCGCGTGGGCGGCGATGATGAAGTACTTCTGAGCTGTGGGTTCGAGTCCGACGTCGTGGGACATCCAGCCGGCGAGGACCGCCAGGTTGGCGGCGACGCCCCACAGGCGTCGCTGGAGGTGGTCGGGGTGGTGGTAGGAGAGCATGCCGCCCACTTCGTTGAGCTGGCCCACGACGGCCTTGCGCTGGAGCCCGCCGCCGCGGGCGGCGTCCCAGGCGCGGAACACTTCGACGGATCGTTCCAGTGCCTCGATCTCCTGGGACCCGATGGGGGCCGCCTCGTAGCGGTCGAACCCGGCGGGGTCGGCGTGCAGGGGTTCGGTGGTCCGGGGAGCGTCGGCTGCCAGTGCGGGGTCGTTGTGGAGCCAGTCGTGCATGGCGCTGCTGAGTGCGGAGCCTGCGGCGAGCGCGGCGCCCGCGCCCACCAGGCCGCGTCGGTTGAGCATGAGGTCCATTCCCGTGAATTCGGTGAGGACCGCTGCCGTACGCTCGGGCGCCCAGGGCAGCCCGTCAGGGTTGTCGTTGTTCCTGACGTCCCGCCGTTTTCCGGCGCGCCCGTGTCGTACGAACCCGAGGTCCTCGATGGTCACGACACGGCCGAGTCGCTCGGTGAACAGGGCAGCCAGCACCTTGGGCACGGGATCGCGCGGGGTCTCCCCCATGTCGATCCAACGCCGGACCCGCGAGGTGTCGGTCGCCAGCTGCGGATGGCCCATGGCCGCCGCCTGCCGGTTCACCAGCCGCGCGAGTTCGCCCTTGGACCAGCCGGCGAGGCCGAACAGGTCTGCCAGGCGGGTGTTGGATTCTCCGGTCACGTCAAGCCCCCAGGTTCTCGGCTGAGTTGACAGTAACCCCCTGTCATAGGGCTGGCGACTATTCGCCAGGGTTCGCCAGGGTGCGCCAGATGGTGTGCCACCCGCGGCCGGGTGTCAGGTAGGAAAGCGCCACCCCGCCCCGGTTACCGGCCCTCATTCCCCAGGGTGTCGACCGGTGGCCGGGTCGGGGCTGCGCACGCAACTCGTCGGCACACGAAGGGATCTGTTTCGCCCATGTACACAGCATCGTCCTCCGTGTCCGCCCCGCCCCGGCCCCAGCGCACCCTCCCGGTCGGCAGCGGACCGTATCTCGATCCCACCCAGGCGGGCCGGGCCCGGCGCTGGCCGGGGAACGTGACCCAGCCGCTCAGCGGGAGAATCGACTTGTCCGGCCCCCAGGGCGCGCAGCTGCGGATGGCCATCGCCTCCGTGCACCGCATCTGTCCTGAGTTCAACCCGGTACAGGTACTGCGGCGCAGTGGCCGGTCCGTCCTGCTCGTCGGCACCACCGGCCGTACGACGGCGGTCGCCAAGTGTTTACTGGACCACTCGCCGGCCTGGTCCGAGCGGTTCAGGCACGAAATAGCTGCTTATCGCGCCTTCGTCCGGCACCGGCCACCGGTGCGCGCCCCCCGGCTGATCGCCGCGGACCCGGAGAACTGCACGCTGGTCATCGAGCGGATGCCGGGACGCCCGGCGGCCCTGACCCGGCACCCCGTCGAGGCCCCGCCGCGGGCGGACGTCCGCGCGGCGCTGGGCGCGATCGCACGGCTGAACGCGTGGCGGCCGCCGGCCGGCACGTTCGACGCGCCGCTGGACTACGCGTCGCGGATCGCGCGCTATCACGAGCTGGGGCTCTTCACCGACCGCGACCGTGATGATCTGCAGAAGCTGCTGCGCGGAGTGGCGCACGCCGGGGGCAGGCAGGGCATGGGCCAGTTCTGCCACGGCGACGCGCTCCTTTCGAACATCCTGCTGTCGCCGACGGGTCCGGTCCTGGTCGACTGGGAGCACGCCGGCTGGTACCTGCCCGGCTACGACCTGGCCACCCTGTGGGCCGTCCTCGCCGACGCCCCCATGGCGCGCCGGCAGATCAGCGGGCTGGCGCAGTCGGCCGGCACCGCCTCGCGGGACGCGTTCCTGGTGAACCTGATGCTGGTGCTGACGCGGGAGATCCGTACGTACGAGACCGCGGTTCAGCGGACGATCCGGGAGGCCCCGCCGGCCGGTTCGGTCCCGGCTCCGTCCGGTGCGGTCTCCACCGGGGAGGAACAGCGGCTGCTGCTCAGGCGGCTGCACGACGACTGCGCGCTGGCACGACGGGCCGTGCGCGCTGCGGTCGGCACTCGTTGACCGACGACGAGGGGGAAGCGCGCTGCGCGCCCGGTGCCGACACACCGGGCGCGCAGCGCGCTGTTGTGTGCGTGCCCGTGCCGTTGCCCGTGGGAGCCGCGCAGGTCCATGGCCCGGGCGGGGCTGAAGGTCTGCGCCCTAGGCGGGGCTGATCATGAGCGGCGCACTGCACGCCGCGGCGGGCAGCTCCGGCGAGGTGATCCGTACGCGGTAGGGGCCCGTGGGGAGCCGGGGCACGACCACCGACGTCCTCAGGGAGCGCGGGTCGACCTCCGCCACGAGCAGCCCGGCGGGCGACCAGCCCTCGTCGGTCCGCCGCTCCAGCAGCACGTCGCACGGATGCCACAGGGCGCCGGTGAACTGCCAGCTGACGTGGCGGCGTTCGGCGCAAATCCAGCGGGTGCCTTGGACGGGGGCGCTCACGTGCAGCGCCTCGGCCTGCGGGCCGGGAGAGTCGCGCGGCGGGCAGAGCAGGTCGGTGACGTGCAGCAACCGGGCCCTGGTGCGGGCGATCCACTTCATCCTTGCTTCCTTCGTGGGTGTGCGCGTACGCGGGGGTAGACGTGTCCCCGGGAGTCCTCGCGAGGGGGTGTCCCGGCGACGGGCTGACGATGGTGTTGCCGGTGGCGCCCCGCGCCAAGCACGCCGACCGGCCTGTCCGATCAGAGACCTTGGGCTCGTCCTCGTCGGGACCTTCGGCCCGCACGCCCGCGCGGAGGACGCTCTCGAGGTTTATTGACCCCCCGTCCGGTTACGCGTGAAATGTCCTTGCTTCCCGCAGGACATGTGGAACCCTCGTGGAGGTCGAGAATGGGAATCATCGCGTGGATCATCATCGGACTGCTCGCCGGAGCGATCGCCAAGGCACTGCTGCCTGGCAAGGACCCGGGCGGCATCCTCGTGACCATGCTCATCGGGATCGTCGGCGGACTCCTCGGAGGCTGGCTCGGCAAGGTCATATTCGGTGTGGAGTCCATCGACGGCTTCTTCGAGCTGTCCACATGGATCGCCGCGATCGTCGGATCGGTGATCGTTCTCGTCCTCTACCGGCTCGTCGCCGGGAGGGGTCGCCGGGCGCACGCCTGATCCGTCCCTCGGCACCACGCCCAGCACGACAAGGGAGACCATGACCAAGATCGTTCCGGCCGGATGGCTCTCCCCCCGTGCAGGAGGCGTGGTGCCGTCATGAATCGGGCCCAACCGACGGACGTGGGCTCGCCCAAGGCCTACATCGAGCGGGAGATCGCGACGCTGCGGGCCGAGGTACGCCGGGGGACGGAGGTGGCCGGACCTCCGGCCCCCGCGGCGGCCGACGTGGCCTCCGCCGTGGCGGACCCTTCCGAGCAGTGCCCGTGCGGTCAGGGCAGTGGAGCACCGCACAGCTGTCATGAGGCCGGCGAGGATCACGATCCCTGGACGTGTCTGTGCGCCACGCTGCCGGCCATCCCGGTATCGGCGGCGCTGCTGACCCCGGTACGGGACGACTCCGGCGAGATCACGGACTTCGTCATCCGGGCCGGCAACCACATCCGCTCCGCGGACTGGCTGGTCTCGCCGGACCAGCAGGCCGGCCAGCGTTTCAGAACGGCCCGCCCCGGGGCCGCCTCCAGTGGGCTGCTCACCGCGCTCGCCGACGTCCTGCGCACCGGCCGCGCGCTGAACGGCCTGGTCGTGGACTACACCGAGGAGAGGTACGGCCGGCTCAAGCGCGTCCAGCTGGTCCACTACGCGTCGTCGTGCGGCGACCAGGTACTGACGACCTGGCGCCCGGTGCGCAGCCAGGCCGAGCTCCTGACCATCGACGCCCAGCATCTGGCCTCGATGGGGTGGGGCCGCTGGGACCTGCTGTCGGGTTCGGTGACGTGGTCGGAGGGGTTGCAGCGGATCTTCCGTACGGATCCGGCGCTTCCGTGGTCGCTGCTGGAGCTGTGCGACGCGCTGGTGACCGACGACGTGGGGCCGTTCGGTGAGTTCATCGCCTCGGTGCTGGCCGGTGAAGAGCCCGCCTGGACACGGATCCGGTTCCTGGTCCTCGGTGAGGTGCGCACGGTCGATCTGCTGGGGCGGCCGGTGGCCGGCACGGACGGACGGCCGTGGGCCGTACAGATCGTCGCCCGCGACCTCACCCCACAGATGCGCAGCCGGCGCCGCCTGGTGGAGAAGCAGGTCGAGACGGAGCAACTGCGGCAGCAGGCGGCGGCCGAACGGCATGTCGCCTCGGCGCTGCGTGAGGCGCTGCTGCCCACCTACTCGGAGGGGCTCGCCGAGCAGGGGCTGGGAGTCGCTGCCGCCTATCTACCGGCCGAGCCGGACGCGGCCGTCGGTGGCGACTGGTACAAGTGCCGGCCGCTGCCGAGCGGCCGGGCGCTCATCGCCATCGGGGACGCGAGCGGTCATGGTCTCGAGGCGGTCGCCCGGATGGCGCAGCAACGCCATGCGGTGGCGGGGCTGGCCCAGACGGGGTCGTCCGCCGGGGACATCACCACCTGGCTCAATGAGCTGGTGTGCAGTGACCCCATTGCGTCAACGGCGACCATGGCGGTCGGGCACATCGGCGAGGACAGGGTGTTCCGGTGGACGTGTGCGGGCCACCCGGCTCCCCTGCTGCTGCGCGGGGGCCACGCGTTCGCACTGCCGACGGATCACCGGGGGCCGCTGCTGGGCGTGCTGCCCGGCCATCCGTATGAGACGGCGGAGTTCCCGCTGGAGCGGGGCGATGTGCTGCTGCTGTACACCGACGGGGTCGTGGAGCGGCGGGGTGAGGACATCACGGACGGCATCGGCGCGCTGACGCGGGCCCTGAAGGCGACGAGTGGACTGCCGCCGCAGCGGATCATCGACCGGCTCACCGAGGAGTACGAACGCTCGGCCCATGACGACGACGCCTGTCTGCTGGCCGTCCGGGTCGACTAGTTCCGGAGCGGCGGCCGGGCGTCCATTGGTCCATTCCAGTGACGCGCCGCTGGCCTGCGCGCCACCATCGCGAAACTCCGCGGGAACCCGGCCTCCCACCACTCTGACATGCCAATACCCGTCTGCTGACACCTGATTGACGGATGGTCCGGCAGCCGGTACCCCTGTACGGGTCCTGCCGCGCACCACCCGTCTCAGGAGGCTGCCTTGCACGGTCCCGCTCGTCGACATGTACGCGGAGCGGGCGGCGCCGTGGCGGCCGCCGCCCTGCTGCTCCCCCTCCTCTCGGCCGCCCAGCCCGCGACGGCGGGACCGCCGCCCGCCTCCGACTCCCTGCAGCGGGATTTCGCCGTGGCCGCCGATCGGTACGACGTGCCCCGCAGTGTGCTGCTCGCGGTCTCCTATCTCCAGTCCCGCTGGGACACGCATGGTGGTGCGCCGAGCGTCACGGGCGGCTACGGCCCCATGCATCTCACGGACGCGAGGACCGCGCTCGCCGAGGCGCCGCACCATTCGCACGGCGCGGAGGACGCGCGGGGCGACGAGACCCGTCCGGCGAAGTACGGCACCGAGGCCGGGCTGCCCGCGGCGGCCGAGCTGCCCACCCGGCTGAGAACGCTGGAGCGTGCGGCCGCGTTGTCAGGACTCTCCGCCGACGCGCTGCGGACCAGTACCTCGGCGAACATCCAGGGCGGCGCCGCGCTGCTCGCGGCGGCGCAGCGGGAACTCGGCGAGCCGCTCAGCGCCGACCCGGCCGCCTGGTACGGCGCGGTGGCGCGCTACTCGGGCGCCGACGACACGGCGACCGCGACGACGTACGCCAACGACGTGTTCGACGTGATCCGCGGCGGCCAGGAGCGGGTGACGGACAGCGGTCAGGTCGTGTCCCTGCCGGCGGACGCGGATGTCGCGCCGGACACCGCGCAGGCCGCGGGGCTGGGGCTGCGTACCGCCGACGCGGGGAAGACGGAATGCCCGAGGACGGTGGCGTGCGAGTGGATCCCCGCACCCTACGAGGAGTTCGGCGAAGGGGACTACGGCAACCACGACAAGGGGAACCGGCCCGAGACCCAGGACATCGACTACATCGTCATCCATGACACGGAGGCGACCTGGGACATCACTCTGAAGCTGGTCCAGGACCCGACCTATGTGTCGTGGCAGTACTCGCTGCGCTCCTCGGACGGGCACGTCGCCCAGCATCTGTCGCTGAAGGACGTCGGCTGGCACGCGGGCAACTGGTTCATCAACGCGAAGTCGGTGGGCCTGGAGCACGAGGGCTTCCTGGTCGCGCCGGACGCCTGGTACACGGAGGCGATGTACCGGACATCGGCGCGGCTGGTGCGGTATCTCGCCAAGCGGTACGACATCCCGCTGGACCGGCAGCACGTCCTCGGTCATGACAACGTGCCGGGCACCACCCCGGCGACGATCCGCGGGATGCACACCGACCCCGGGCCCTACTGGGACTGGGCCCACTACTTCGCCCTGCTCGGCAGGCCGCTGGTGCCGAGCGCCGGCCCGCACAGCGGCGTGGTGACGATCCGCCCCGATTACGACGTCCACCAGCCCCTCTACACGGACTGCGTGAAGGCCGGTGAGGCGTGCGCCCCGCACGGCAGTGGCGCGGTGCGGCTGTACACCGGGCCGAGCGAAACCAGTCCGCTGGTGAAGGACATCGGCCTGCGCCCGGGCGGCCAGGATTCCACGACCGGGGTCAACGACACGGGCGCGCGGGCCTCGACGGGCCAGCAGTACGCGGTGGCGGAGCGCCTCGGCGACTGGACGGCGATCTGGTATCTGGGGCAGAAGGCCTGGTTCCACAATCCGTGGTGGGAGCCGACGGCGGTCGGTGCGCGGGGCCGGGTACTGACGCCGAGGGACGGCCTCAGTGAGATCCCGGTGTACGGACGTGCCTATCCGGAGGCGTCGGCGTATCCGGCGGGGGTGCCGGTACAGGCGATCGCACCACTGCCGTACAAGCTGCTCTCCGGGCAGTCGTATGTGGTGGGTGACCGTACACCGGGCGAGTACTTCTACGCTCCGGTGTACGACACGACGGGTCACACCGTGGTGCGCGGCAAGGAGCTCTACTACGAGATCCAGTTCGGGCACCGGGTCGCCTTTGTGAAGGCGGCGGATGTCCGGGTGTCCCGCGTGTGAGGTGGGACGGGTGACATGAACGGCCAGGTTTGTACGACTAATTCGTTAGTCGCGTGGATCGTCCGAACGGGGGGTAGATCGGGCCCGTAGTCCCCGACGCTCACCGAAAGGCCTGGCACGCATGGCACAGCCCTTCGTACTGCCGGATTTCTATGTTCCGTATCCGGCGCGGCTCAACCCCCATGTGGAGGCGGCGCGTTCACACACCAGGGAGTGGGCGCGCCGGATGGGGATGCTGGAGGGATCGGGGGTCTGGGAGGAACACGACCTCGAGTCCCACGACTACGCGCTGCTGTGCTCCTACACCCACCCCGACTGCGACGCCGAGGCGCTGTCCTTGGTCACCGACTGGTATGTATGGGTGTTCTTCTTCGACGACCACTTCCTCGAGGTCTTCAAGCGGACCCAGGACCGGGCGGGTGGCAAGGCGTATCTGGACCGGCTGCCGCTGTTCATGCCCATGGACCCGACGACCGGGACGCCGGAGCCGACCAATCCGGTGGAGGCGGGGCTCGCGGATCTGTGGGCGCGGACCGTTCCCTCGATGTCTCCGGCGTGGCGCACCCGGTTCGCGGAGGCGACGGAGAACCTCCTCAACGAGTCGATGTGGGAACTGTCCAACATCAACGAGGGCCGGATCGCCAATCCGGTCGAGTACATCGAGATGCGCCGCAAGGTCGGCGGCGCGCCGTGGTCGGCGGGGCTCGTGGAGTACGCGGCCGGCGCGGAGGTTCCGGAAGCGGTGGCGGGTTCACGTCCGCTGCGGGTCCTCACCGACGCGTTCTCCGACGCCGTGCATCTGCGCAACGACATCTTCTCGTACCAGCGGGAGGTGGAGGACGAGGGCGAGAACAGCAACGGCATCCTGGTCCTGGAGACCTTCCTGGGCTGTACGACGCAGGAGGCCGCCGAGGCGGTCAACGATCTGCTGACCTCGCGGCTGCACCAGTTCGAGAACACCGCCCTGACGGAAGTCCCGGGGCTGTGCGTGGAGAAAGGGCTGAATCCGGCGGAGTGCGCGGCGGTCGCCGCGTACATCAAGGGACTTCAGGACTGGCAGTCCGGCGGCCATGAGTGGCACATGCGCTCCAGCCGCTACATGAACGAGGGGGCGGACACCGGGTCCTCCTGGTCGAGCGGGGTGCTCGGCACATCGGCGCTCGACATCAAGACGCTCTTCGGGCGTCCGGCCGCCGCACGGCTGCGCGGCCTCACCCATGTGCCCCACCAGCGGGTGGGACCGTCGCTGCTGCCCGAGTTCGACCTGCCGTTCCCGCTGACACTCAGCCCGCACCACGCCGAGGCCCGCGACAGGTCGGTGGCGTGGGCGTCCCGGATGGGTCTGCTGGACGACATCTGGGACGAGCCGATGCTCGTCGGCTTCGACTTCGCGCTGTGCTCGGCCGGGCTCGATCCGGACGCGACCCTGGAGGAGCTGGAGCTCAGCGCCGAGTGGCTGACCTGGGGGACGTACGGGGACGACTCCTACCCGCAGGTCTTCGGCAGGTCACGCAACCTCGTGGGCGCGAAGGAGTGTACGGAACGGCTCAAGGCCTGCATGCCGGTCGACGAGCCGGAGGCCGGCGCGGCGCTCGCGGTCAGCCCGCTGGAGCGGAGCCTCGCCGATCTGTGGGCGCGCACGGCGGGGCCGATGGGCCCGCCGGCGAGGGAGGCGCTGCGGGAGGCGCTGGACACCATGCTGGACAGCTGGATGTGGGAGCTGCACAACCAGGCGCAGCACCGGGTCCCCGACCCGGTCGACTACATCGAAATGCGGCACCACACCTTCGGCTCCGAGCTGACGATGCTGCTGTGCCGATTGCGGCACGAGCGGGATCTGCCACCGGAGATCTATCGCACCGGGACGATCCGGAGCCTGGAGAACTCGGCGGCGGACTATGCCGCGCTCCTCAACGACCTCTTCTCCTACCAGAAGGAGATCGAGGTCGAGGGCGAGGTGCACAACGGCGTGCTGGTGGTGCAGACCTTCTTCGACTGCGACTATCCGACGGGCGTCGCGATCATCGACGATCTGATGCGGGGCCGACTGCGCCAGTTCCTCCATGTGAAGGAGCACGAACTGCCTTTGCTGTGCGAGGACTTCGGCCTGAACCAGCAGGGCAGGGACGCGCTCGACACGTATGTGCGGGAGCTGGAGGACTGGCTCGCGGGGATCCTGAACTGGCACCGGAGTGTGCGCCGTTATGGAGCGCGGGACGTCTACAGCGGCAGTGGTACGCCGCTGCTGCCGGCCGGGCCGACGGGCCTTGGCACGTCGGCCGCCCGGATCCAGGCGCTGCTGGCGTCCTAGGGCCTCCGTCGGTTCCCACGACCCGGTCGCGGTCGTGGGAGCCGACGTCCTGCCCGGCCGGACGCTGCCCGCCGGAACTACCGGTCGTGGTCCGGGGGGCGGTGGCCGCGGAGCTGGTCGAGTTCGCGGCGGTCGCGCTTGGTCGGGCGGCCGGCGCCCCGGTCGCGGACACCGGCCAGTGCGACGTGCTCGCGCGGCGGCGGGGGCGGGCTGTTGTCCACGTACGCCTCGGCGGCGACGGGCGGGCCGACGCGCTTGGCGATGACCCGCCGTACCTCGACGATGCGCTCACGGCCGGCGTGGAAGAGCCTGACCTCGTCCCCGACCTTCACGGTCTGGGCGGGCTTGGCACGTTCGCCGTTGACGCGGACGTGCCCGGCCCGGCAGGCGGTGGCTGCCTGGGAGCGGGTCTTGGTGAGGCGTACCGCCCAGATCCAGGCGTCGACGCGCGCGGTCGCGGTCCCCTGGTGCGATGAAGACTCTGAAGCCATGGACCGACTCTAGGCCCAGTCGCGCGCGGGCGTCGGGTGTCAGCCCTGCTGGAAGAGCTCGGCGGGGAGCGGCTTCAGCAGCGCGTACAGATCGTCGGTGATGGGCCGGTCCCAGCTGGCGATCGTCACCAGGACATTGTCGCTGCGGTCGAACTGCACGCAGGAGATACGGCTTTCGGAGAGCTTGAGGCGGCGCACGATGAGCAGGTTGTCGCCCTGCATGACCGGCATGTCCTCGGTGTCGACGACCTCGACCGGCTCGTCGTTCTCCAGCGCGGCGAGCAGCTGGGCCACCTCGAAGGGGATCTGTCCCTCGGCGAGCTCACGGGCGGGCGAGCCCTCCGGCAGATTGCCGATGATCATCGCGGGGCCGCGGCCGCCGAAGAGGTCGTAGCGCAGGAAGACTCCCTGACACGTGCCGTCGGGGGCGGGCAGCAGACCGGCGCCGAGGTTGCCGGGCCAGTCTCCCGGGTCCATGGCCAGGACGTCGAAGTCCGGGCCCGCGGGTGTGGCGGCGCTGCGGCGGCGGAGGAAGGACATGCCGCCATGGTACGTGTCCGGGCGGGACGGGCGGCGCCGGGCCAGGGCCTGTCTTCCGGATCGGGCCGGGTCGGCCCGGCAAGATCCGAAGGGCAGGCCCTAGGCGGCACTTTCCGCCAGCTGCCGCAGTGCGGCGAGCGCGTCGCCGGCCCGGTCGTACGGCACGAAGAGGTGGTCGTGGTGGAATCCGGCGACGACATTGCAGCTGACCCCGGCCTCGGCGAGAGCCGTCGCGAAGGCGCCGGTCAGACCGACGGCGTCCAGGGCGGAGTGAATACGCAGCGTGATCCACGCGGCGACGTAGTCGTACGGCAGGGACGCGGCGTCCGCCTCGTCCTGGCGTACGACGAGGGTGAGTCCCTCGCTCTCCGCGACGGTGACGACCGGATGTACGCCGGCCGGGGCCGAGGCCCCCTGAACCGTGGTGAAGACGAAGGTTCCGGGGTTGAGCTCCGGGCGCATTCCGGAGACCAGGCGCGCGAGATCACGTTCTCCACTCATGATCACCACGATAGGCGGGCGGCCGGTCACCGGCCCGTCCCGGGGGCCCTCGCCGCCGCCCCGTGGCAAAGGAGTGACGGAACGTGTGCGACGCCCGAAGCCGCCGCCGAGGTGGCGGTCCCGACGGCCGGACCGGTGACATGCGCGCCCGCGCGGCGCGGGGGCGGCGGGGACGGAGGCGCGGCGGGCTCGTCCGCGCCCGGCCGCCGTGCGGGCGGCGGGTCCGGTGCGCCGCACGACGACGCCGACCGGGACAGGTCCCGGCTGGTCCCCGGCTTCACCACACGTCGCCCGGCCTACCCCCTCCCGGCGGGCAGGACGCGGCACTGGCCACCGGGCGGCCGCCAGTCGACTGCTTCGCGCTGGTGAACGCCCGGAACACAGGGCGCGCCCGGCGTCCGGTCGGAGCGGGCGGCGGCACGGGGCCGGGACGCGCCCGCCGCACGGCTCACGTCAGATCGAACTCGCCGTCCCGGGCGTTGAGGACAAAGGCACGCCACTCGGCCGGGGTGAAGATGAGCGACGGCGCCTCGGGCCGCCCGCCGTTGCGCATCGCGATGAACCCCTCGACGAACGCGATCTGGACGTCGCCCGCGCCCTGGCTGCCCGAGCGCCAGTCGGCGTTGCTGAGGTCGAGGTCCGGCTTGTCCCAGCCCGCGAAGGTGTGCTGCGTGGTGATGCTCTCCGTCACGTCTGTGCTCCTCCCCTGTCGTCGTCCGGTCAGCCTAGCGATCGAGGTCGGCCGCCGACAGGCCGCCACGAAAGGTCCGCGGCCCGTCCGGCGGGGCGCTTCGCGCACGGCCCGCGGGGAGGCCGGGGTCAGGTGGTGGGCGGCTCCGCGCCGACCAGCCACATCGAGAAGAACTGCGCCCCGCCGCCGTACGCGTGGCCGAGTGCCCTGCGGGCCCCGTCCACCTGATGTTCGCCCGCCGTACCCCGAACCTGCAGCGCCGCCTCGGCGAAGCGGATCATCCCGGACGCGCCGATCGGGTTGGTGGACAGGACACCGCCGGAAGGGTTCACCGGCAGGTCTCCGTCGAGTTCGGTGACTCCGGACTCGGTGAGCTTCCAGCCCTCGCCCTCGGCGGCGAAGCCCAGGTTCTCCAGCCACATCGGCTCGTACCACGAGAAGGGCACATACATTTCGACGGCGTCGATCTCGCGTCGCGGGTCGGCGATGCCGGCCTGCCGGTACACGTCGGCGGCGCAGTCCTTGCCGGCCTGTGGCGACACGAAGTCCTTGCCGGCGAAGAGCGTCGGCTCGCTGCGCATCGCGCCACCGTGCACCCAGGCGGGCGGGCGCGGCGAACGGGCCGCGCCGGCACGGTCGGTCAGCACCATCGCGCAGGCACCGTCGGAGGACGGGCACGTCTCCGAGTAGCGGATCGGGTCCCAGAGCATCGGCGACGCCTGCACCTTCTCCAGCGTGATGTCGTGCTCGTGGAGGTGGGCGTACGGGTTCTTCAGGGCGTTGCGGCGGTCCTTGTACGCGACGAGGGAGCCGACGGTGTCGGGGGCGCCGGTCCGGCGCATGTAGGCGCGGACGTGCGGGGCGAAGAAGCCGCCCGCGCCCGCGAGGAGAGGCTGCTGGAACGGGATGGGCAGCGACAGCCCCCACATGGCGTTGGACTCGGACTGCTTCTCGAAGGCGAGGGTCAGAACGGTCCGGTGGGCGCGGGCGGCCACCAGATTGGCGGCGACCAGGGCGGTGGAGCCGCCGACCGAGCCCGCCGTGTGGACGCGCATCATCGGCTTGCCGACGGCTCCGAGCGCGTCGGCGAGGTAGAGCTCGGGCATCATCAGGCCCTCGAAGAAGTCGGGGGCCTTGCCGATGACGACCGCGTCGATGTCCGCCCAGGTGAGCTCGGCGTCCTCCAGGGCGCGTAGGGCTGCCTCGCGGACCAGTCCGGCGATGGAGACGTCATGACGGGCGGCGACGTGCTTGGTCTGCCCGATGCCGATGACGGCGACGGGCTCCTTCGATGTCACGGCCTCAGGCACGGGACTCCCCTTCCAGGACGGCGACCAGGTTCTGCTGGAGGCAGGGGCCGGATGTGGCGTGGGCGAGGGCGCGGTCGGACGCGCCGCGGTGGATGCGCGCGGCGGCCTCTCCGAGGCGGATGAGCCCGGCGGCCATGACCGGGTTGGCGGCGAGGGCTCCGCCGGACGGGTTGACCCTCACCGTCTCGTCGAGGCTGAGGGCCTTGCGCAGGACGACCTCCTGGGAGGTGAAGGGGGCGTGCAGTTCGGCGGTGTCGACGGGCCGCTCGAAGGCGCCGGCCCGCTCGGCGGCCAACCGGGTGGACGGTGAGTCGGTGAGGTCGCGGACGCCGAGGGCGTGGGGTTCGACGCGGTGGTCCATGCCCCGGATCCAGGCGGGCCGTTCACACAGCTCGCGGGCCCTGTCGCCGGCCGCCAGGATCACGGCGGCGGCGCCGTCGCCGATGGGCGGGCAGTCCCCGATACGCAGCGGCCGTACCAGGTAGTCGCCCTGCGGCCGGGCACCGGGGAGCTGTGCGTGGGGATGGTGCGCGGCGTCGTCACGGCTGCGGGCGGCGATGGTGGCGAGCGCCGGCTCGTCGGTCTCCCCCGTGTCGATCAGCGCCTGGGCCTGGAGCGCGGCGAGCGCGACCGAGTCGGGCCAGAGGGGGGCGAGGTAGTACGGGTCGAGCTGGCGGGTCAGGACGTCGCGCACGGAACCGGGGGACGACTTGCCGTACGCGTAGACCAGTGCGGTGTCGCACTCTCCGGTGAGCAGCTTGATCCAGGCCTCGTACAGCGCCCAGGCACCGTCCATCTCGACGTGGGACTCGGAGATCGGCGGCCAGGCGCCGACGCCGTCCAGCGCCATGGTGAACGAGAAGGCCCGCCCGGCGAGGTAGTCGCTCGATCCGGAGCAGGTGAAGCCGATGTCCCCCGTCTTCAGGCCGGTCCGTGCCAGCACCTCGTGCAGGACCGGCATGACCATCTCGACCTCGGAGACCTCGTCCGTACGCCGCAGATGGTCGGTCTGCGCGAAGGCGACGATCGCCACGTCTCGCATCAGAGCAGCTCCTTGTACGTGTCGTAGTCGGCGTCGGGCTCACCGGTGGGCCGGTAGTGGTCGGGGTGGCGGCCGCCGTCGGTCCACACGGGTTCCACGCGCAGTCCCATGCGGACCTGGTCGTACGGGATGCCGCCGATGCGTCCGTGCAGGGCGAGGTCGGCTCCGTCGAGCGCGATGTGCGCGTAGACGTACGGCACCTCGATGTCGAGGTTCTTCGCCTTGATGTTGACGATGCAGTACGTCGTGACCGTGCCGCGCGGCCCGACCTCGACCTGCTCCGAGGTGGCGACGCCGCAGGTCGGGCAGGCGCCCCGGGGCGGAACGTACACCTTGCGGCAGGACGGGCAGCGTTCGCCGACGGTCCTGCGGTCGGCGAGGGCGTGGATGTAGGCGGTCTGGGCGCGGCCGGGGGCGTAGGTGTAGTCGAGGCGGGCGGGCGCGACGATCCCCGTGACCGGGTCGGCGAAGCGGCCGTCGTGGTTCCGTGCCTCCACGCCCCGCGCGCTGCCGTCCGGCCCACCCTCGCCCGGCCCGCTCGTGTCGGGCTCGAAGCAGGCGATGTCGGTGATGGCGCCCGCGCGTTCGGCGGCCCAGCGGACGCGCACGCGCATGCCCGTACGCACGGCGTCGGGCCCGGGCGCGTCGAGGGCGTGCAGGAGAGCGGTGTCGGCGCCGTCGAGACGTACGAGCACCCACGCGAACGGTGTGTCGAGAGGCTGTCCCCGGCGCGGGGCCGGGTTCCACGCCCACGTGGTGACGGTGCCGGTGACGCCGACCTCCACGAGGTCGCGGAGTTCCGCGGCGGTCTCGGGGTCGTACTCGACGGGCGGGACGAGGACCCGACCTGCCTCGGTGCGGACGCCGAGCACGGTGCGCTCGCGCAGGCCGGTCAGGAAGGCGGACTGGACAGGGCCGAGGGAGCGGGTGAAGGGGAACTCCACGACGAGAGGGGCGCGGAGCACCTCCGGTGGGGGTGCGGCGGTCATGTGGCGACTCCTTCTTCTGGGGCTCGGTTCGCCTCCGGGGGGCTTTCCGCGGGTGTCGACGGGTCGATCGTGGTCGGTTCCTCGTTCCTCGGGACCTCCGCGCGTTCTTCCTTTCGACACCCGGGCCCCCTTCGGTTCACTCGCCGAGAGGGTCGGGGCCCGGCCGTCGGCCATGGGGGCCTGGGGGCCGGCTCGTGAGCGGGTCGTCGGGCACCGGCTGCGATCACAGCGGCATTCGTCGCCGGGCGGGGCGTGCGTGCGCGTGCCGTCCGGGCCGTCACTCGCGGCGGTAGACCGGGGCCCGTTTCTCCGCGAAGGCGCGGGCGCCCTCCTTGGCGTCGGCCGTGTCGAACACCGGCCAGCCGCGCGTCAGTTCCGCGGCGAGCCCGTCGGTCTCGGTCATCTCGGCCGTCTCGTACACCGAGGCCTTGACCGCCTCGACGGCGAGCGGCCCGCAGGCGTTGATCTGCTCGGCGATGGCCAGGGCCTTGTCCAGTGCGGTGCCGTCGGGGACGACCTGGCCGACGAGTCCGATGCGCGCGGCTTCCTCGGCGGTGTAGGGCCGCCCGGTGAGGAGCATCTCCAGCGCATGGGTGCGGGCGATCTGGCGGGGCAGGCGGACGGTGGAGCCGCCGATCGGGAAGAGACCGCGCCTGACCTCGAACAGACCGAAGGTGGCCGACGCGGCGGCGACGCGGATGTCCGTGCCCTGCAGGATCTCCGTACCGCCGGCGACGCAGTAGCCCTCGACCGCGGCGATCACCGGCTTGCGGGGGCGGTGGTGGCGCAGCATCGCCTTCCAGTGCAGATCGGGGTCGGCCTTCATCCGGTCCCGGTACTGCTCGCCCTCCATGCCCTTGCCGGCCAAGGCCTTGAGGTCCATGCCCGCGCAGAACGAGCCGCCCGCGCCGGTGAGCACGACGCTGCGGATCCCGTCGTCGGCGTCCGCCTCCAGCCAGCCGTCGTACAGGCCGACCAGCATCGGCAGCGAGAGCGCGTTCTTCGCCCCGGGCCTGTTCAAAGTGAGCACCAGTGTGGCGCCTTCGCGCTGCACGGTGAGGTGTTCCGTCCCACCCATTGCCGTCCTCCCGTCTCAAGACCTAGAACAGGTTGCAGTAGGTGGGGGCCCAGTTCAATAGTTTTCTGACACCCAGTCAGATTCTTCGCCGGCGCCCCTTCCCAGTTGTGGCCGTCGGCGCTCTAATGGCCGCCGAGCCAGTGAGGGCCCGGGGTCAGGAGGAATGGTGGAGTACAACCTTGCCGACCTGTTCGAGTCGGTCGTCGACGTGGTCCCCGACCGCGAGGCGCTCGTGTACATCGACCACCCCGGCACGGGAGCGGAGCGCCGGCTGACCTACGCCGGACTCGACGCCGCCGCCAACCGCATCGCCCACCATCTGATCGACTCCGGAATCCGGCCGGGCGAGCATCTCGGTCTGCACCTCTACAACGGCGTCGAGTACCTGCAGACCGTCCTCGCGTGCCTGAAGGCCCGGATCGTGCCGGTCAACGTCAACTACCGCTACGTGGAGGAGGAGCTCGTCTACCTCTACCGCGACGCGGACCTGGCGGCGCTCGTCTTCGACGCGGAGTTCACCGAACGGGTCGCGGCCGCGCTGCCGCAGACGGAGAAGCTGCGGCACCTGGTGCGGGTGGGGACCCCGCCGGAGGGCGCGCCCGTGCTCGGCTGCGCGGCGTTCACGGAGGCGGAGGCGGCCGGCTCATCGGAGCGGGGCTTCGGGCCCCGCTCCGCCGACGACCTGTTCATCATCTACACCGGCGGTACGACGGGGATGCCCAAGGGCGTCATGTGGCGGCAGGAGGACCTGTTCTTCGCGGGCCTCTTCGGCGGCGAGCCGGCGGGCGAGCCCGTGAAGCGCCCCGAGGAACTCGCCGAGCGGGTCGCGGCGGGCGGCCCCGGGCTCACCTTCTTCCCGGCTCCGCCACTCATGCACGGCACGTCGACGCTGACCTCGTTCGTCGCCTTCAACTACGGCCAGCGGGTCGCCCTGCACCGCAAGTACGTGCCCGAAGAGGTGCTCCGTACGATCGAGAAGGAGAAGGTGTCCAGCGTGTCGCTGGTGGGTGACGCGATGCTGCGGCCGCTCATCGACGCCCTGAAGGGGCCGCTCAGGGGCAGCGACCTGTCCTCGCTGTTCAGCATCTCCTCTTCAGGGGCGATCATGTCGGAGACGGTGCGGGCGGAGCTCCAGGAGCTCGTGCCGCACGTGCTGCTGCTGAACAACTTCGGGTCGTCGGAGTCCGGTTCCAACGGAAGGGCGACGGAGGATTCGGGCCCGGCGAAGGGCTTCCGGCTGCTCGTCAACGACCGCACGCAGGTGGTCGACCCCGCGACGCACGAGCCCACGCCGGTGGGTGAACCCGGCCGCATCGCCCAGCGCGGTCACGTTCCGCTCGGCTACTACAACGACCCGGAGAAGACCGCCGAGACCTTCTTCCAGAGGGACGGTGAGCGCTGGGTCCTGCTCGGCGACATGGCGACGGTCGACGACGAGGGCGTCGTCACGGTCCTCGGCCGGGGCTCCCAGTGCATCAACACGGGCGGCGAGAAGGTCTACCCGGAGGAGGTCGAGCAGGCGCTCAAGTCCCATCCGGACGTGTACGACGCGCTGGTCGCCGGGGTGCCCGACGCGAAGTGGGGCAACCATGTGGCGGCGGTCGTCCAGCTGAGGAGCGGGGCGGGGACGCTGGACCTGGAGTCCCTGCAGGCGCACTGCCGGACCCGGCTCGCCGGATACAAGGTGCCGCGCCAGCTGGTGATCACCGACCACATCCAGCGCTCGCCCAGCGGCAAGGCGGACTACCGCTGGGCGCGGTCGGTGGCCGCCGACGACGACGGCCGGTAGTCCCTCACACGCCGCTCACGGCGACCATCCGTCCGTCGGGGTCGAGGAAGGCGGCGACCGTACGCGCGAACGCGCCGGGGTCGTCCACCCAGGGGAAGTGCCCGGCGCGCGGCTGCACCACCAGGTCGCCCTGAGGGAACAACTCGGCCAGCTCGGCTCCCCGGGCGGGCGTCGGGCCGCCGTCGTAGGCGCCGGCGAGGACCAGGACGGGGGCGCCGACAGAGGCCAGCGCCGGTCGGGTCGCCTCCGGGTCGAAGGCGCCGTCGGCGTAGAAGAGGCCCCTGGCCTCCCAGTTGATCTCCTTCTCCGCGGCGGCGGCGTGCGCCTGGGCCGCCGCGTCCCAGCGCCCGTACGCGAAGGGATCGACGATCTTCACCAGCGTCCTCATGTCGGTGTCGCCGTCGAGGGACTCCAGCGCCGCCCGGCTCTCGGCGTACCAGGGCTCGCCCGAGTGGACCGCGACCGCCTCGTCCCACTCCTCGTCGGTGATGTCGATGCCGACGGCCCGCACGCCGGGGGTGACGAGGACCAGGGAGCGCACCCGCTCCGGGTGCGCGGCCGCGTACAGGGTCGCCAGATTGCCGGACGCCGAGTGGCCCAGGAGATCGATCCGCTCCAGGCCGAGGTGCGCGCGCAGCGCCTCGACATCGGCTACCTGCCGGTCGCAGCGGTACGAGCCGGGGTCGGTGGGCGCCGCGGAGTCTCCCGTGCCGCGCAGATCGAGCAGCACGAGGCTGCGGTGGGCGTCCAGGCCGCCGAGGTCGCCGAGGTAGCGGGAGGCGCGCATCGGGCCGCCCGGCAGGCAGATCAGTGGCTCCCCCTCCCCTCGTATCCGGTAGGAGAGTGCGGTTCCGTCGTACGCGCTGAACGTGGGCATGGCGTTGATCCTCATCGCCCGCGTGGCCCGGGGGCGACCGAGTTCGCCGAGAGCGGGAAGCGGACGGGGGCAGGAGCAGGAGCAGGAGCAGGAGCAGGGGCAGGGGCAGGGGCAGGGGAAACGATTTGTCCCGTCGCACCGGGGCGGGATGTAATCCTGGCATCGATCACCGTCGACACACCGAGGAAACGCACCCCGTGCCCGAGCGCCCCGAGACCACCGCCCCCGCAGCCGCCGCACTGAGCGGCGACTGCGCGAACTGTTTCGGGCTGTGCTGCGTCGCGCTGCCCTTCGCCGCGTCGGCCGACTTCGCGATCGACAAGCCCGCGGGGAAGCCGTGCCGGAACCTCCGCACCGACTTCCGCTGCGGTATCCACACCGAGCTGCGCGCCACCGGCTTCTCCGGCTGCACGGTCTACGACTGCTTCGGCGCCGGCCAGAAGGTCTCCCAGGTCACCTTCGGCGGCCAGGACTGGCGGGAGGCACCGGGCACCGCTCAGCAGATGTTCGACGTCTTCCCTGTGATGCGTCAGCTCCATGAGCTGCTGCGCTATCTCACCGAGGCGCTCGCGCTGCACGCCACCCGCTCGATCCATGCCGATCTGCGGCGCGCGCTGGAGCGGGTGGAGCGGCTGACGGAGGGCAGCGCCGACGAGGTGCGGGCGGTGGACGTGGCGGCCGTGCGGGGCGAGGTGAACACGCTCCTGCTGAAGACCAGTTCTCTGGTACGAGCCACGGCGGGGCGCAGGACGAAGAACCGACGGGGCGCCGACCTCCTCGGCGCCCGGCTGCGCGGCGCGGACCTTCGGGGCGCCGATCTGCGCGGTTCCCTGCTGATCGCCGCCGACCTCACCGGCGCGGACCTGCGCCTCGCCGACCTCATCGGAGCCGACCTGCGCGACGCCGACCTCACCGGCGCCGATCTGACGGGCGCCCTCTTCCTCACTCAGCCGCAGGTCAACGCGGCGAAGGGGGACGCGGCGACCAGGCTGCCGTCCGGTCTGACCCGCCCGGCGCACTGGTCGCGCTGATCAGGGGGTGTAGAGGTACGGAGTCGTGGTGGTGAGCGCCACGAAGCCGAGGCGCTGGAGGATGGGACGGCTCTGGTCGGACGCGTCGACCTGGAGGTAGCGGTAGCCGCGGTCGGCGGCGATGCGGGCGCGGAAGGCGATCAGGGCACGGTAGAGCCCGCGCCCGCGCCAGGCCTCGACCGTCCCGCCACCCCAGAGCCCGGCGAAGTCCTTGCCGGGGTTCAACTCCAGGCGGGCGGCGCTCACCGGTGTGCTCCCGGCCACGGCGACGACGGCCGCGACGGCGTCGGGGGCGGCCGCCTGCTGAGCGAGGAGCTGCCGCTCGAGGCGGGAGCCGTCCGTCCCGAAGGCCTGGTCGTGGACGTCCGTCACCAGCTTCACACCGGCCGCGTCGGTGACAGGGCGCAGCTCCACGCCGGCGGGCAGCTCGACGGCGGAGGAGACCTGTCGCGTCTCGCCGACCATCAGGGTCTCGTCCGGTTCGGCGGTGAACCCGGCGTCGAGGAGCCGGCTGCCGAGATCGGCGGGGCCGTCGTGTCCGTACGCCTTCCACTCGAAGGCGCGGCCGACAGAGGTGAAGTACCGGATCTGCTCCCTGATGGCCGCGTCGGCGTCGGCGGCGCCGAGGCTCGACCACAGGATGCCGTTCCAGGCGTGCGCGGGCCCCACCTGCCTGACCACGGGACCGTCCCGCTCCACCCGCGCCCCGGGGCCGTCGGGCCGGGCGTCGCGTCGCATCTGCCGGTCGTACAGCGCCCGCACCTCTTCATGATCCATGCGGCCCACTCCAGCACCGCGCGGAGCGGTGGGGCAATCGGATTTCCCCGGCAGAAAATCGCGCACGCCCCTTGCCAGGGGGCGCGACCTGCTGAATTACTGGCCCCGGAGACACAGACCGAATGATCGGTTGTCCGTTTTGGGATGGGTCGGGACGGGAGAGCGGCGAATGACGGATCTGCTGGACAGCGGGGAGCGGCTCGGCCGCGAGGAGCTCCAGGCGCTTCAGCTGGAGCGCCTGCGGGGCACCCTGCGGCACGCGTACGAGAACGTCGGCTTCTACCGGCAGGCCTTCGACAAGGCGGGCCTGCGCCCCGAGGACTGCCGCACGCTCGCCGATCTCGCCCGCTTCCCCTTCACGTCCAAGACGGATCTGCGCGACCACTACCCGTTCGGCATGTTCGCCGTGGACCAGTCCGCGATCCGTCGCATCCACGCCTCCAGCGGTACGACGGGACGCCCCACGGTCGTCGGCTACACCGACCGCGACCTGGACGTCTGGGCGGACGTGGTGGCCCGCTCCATCCGCGCGGCGGGCGGCCGGCCCGGGCAGAAGGTCCATGTCGCCTATGGATACGGCCTGTTCACCGGCGGGCTGGGCGCTCACTACGGCGCCGAGCGGCTGGGCTGCACCGTCATCCCCGCCTCCGGAGGCATGACCGCCCGTCAGGTCCAGCTCATCCAGGACTTCCGCCCCGAGATCATCATGGTCACCCCGTCGTACATGCTCACCCTCCTCGACGAGTTCGAACGGCAGGGCGTCGACCCCCGGACGACGTCACTGAAGGTCGGCATATTCGGCGCCGAGCCGTGGACCGAGGAGATGCGACGCGAGATCGAGGAGCGGTTCGCGATCGACGCGGTCGACATCTACGGCCTGTCGGAGGTGATGGGCCCGGGCGTGGCCCAGGAGTGCGTGGAGACCAAGGACGGACTGCACATCTGGGAGGACCACTTCTATCCGGAGGTCGTCGACCCCTTCACCGGCGAGGTGCTGCCGGACGGGGAGCAGGGCGAGCTGGTCTTCACGTCCCTGACCAAGGAGGCGATGCCGGTGATCCGCTACCGCACCCGGGACCTGACCCGACTGCTGCCGGGTACGGCACGGGTGTTCCGCCGCATGGAGAAGGTCACCGGGCGCAGCGACGACATGGTGATCCTGCGCGGGGTGAACCTCTTCCCCACCCAGATCGAGGAGATCGTGCTGCGCACGCCGGGGGTGGCACCGCACTTCCAGCTGAGGCTGACCCGCGAGGGCCGGCTCGACGAGCTGACCGTACGGGCCGAGGCGCGGGCCGGGGCGACGCCCGAACAGCGCGCGGAGGCGGCTCGGGCGATCGCGTCGGCCGTCAAGGACGGCATCGGCGTGTCGGTCGGGGTCGAGGTGGTCGACCCCGAGACGCTGGAGCGGTCGGTGGGGAAGATCAAACGGATCGTGGACCTCAGGCAGACGTGAAGCGGTCCCGCAATTCCCGCTTGAGGATCTTCCCGCTGGCGTTGCGCGGCAGCTCATCCACGAACAGGATCCTCTTCGGGGCCTTGAAGGGGGCGAGCTTCTCCCGGGCATGGGCGATCAGTTCGGCCTCGGTCACCTCTTCGCGCGGTACCACCACGGCGGTGACGGCCTCGATCCAGCGCTCGTCGGGGAGACCCACGACGGCTGCCTCGGCGACGGCCGGGTGGGTGTAGAGGGCGTCCTCCACCTGGCGGGAGGCGATCAGGACTCCCCCGGAGTTGATGACGTCCTTCACCCGGTCGACGACGGTGTAGTACCCCTCGCTGTCGCGCACGGCGAGGTCGCCGGAGCGGAACCAGCCGTCGCGGAACGCCTCCGCCGTCTCGGCGGGCTTGTCCCAGTACCCCTCGCACAACTGCGGGGAACGGTAGACGACCTCGCCGGGGGTGCCGTCGGGAACGTCCTTGCCCTCCTCGTCCACCACGCGGGCCTCGACGAAGCGCACGGGCCGGCCGCAGGAGTCCATGCGGCCCTCGTGCTCGTCGGGCCCGAGGACGGTGGCCAGGGGGCCGATCTCGCTCTGGCCGAAGCAGTTGTGGAAGCGCAGCCCGGGCAGCCGGTCCCGGAGCCTCTCCAGTACGGGCACGGGCATGATCGAGGCGCCGTAGTACGCCTTGCGCAGGGCGCCCAGTTCGCGGGTCGCGAAGTCCGGGTGGTTCGCGAGGCCGATCCAGACGGTCGGCGGAGCGAAGAGGCTGTCGGCCCGCCCGGATTCGATCAGGTCGAAGATCCGGGCGGGATCGGGCGCGTCGAGGATGGTGTTCTCCGCGCCGACCGCGAGGTACGGCAGCAGGAACACATGCATCTGCGCCGAGTGGTAGAGCGGCAGCGAGTGGACGGGCCGGTCGGTCTCCTGGAGGTCGAGGGCCGTGATGGCGCTGACGTACTCGTGGACCAGGGCGCGGTGCGTCATCATCGCGCCCTTGGGCAGGGCGGTGGTACCGGAGGTGTACAGCAGCTGGACGAGGTCGCCGGGGGCGCCGACCGGTTCGTGGGCGCGCGGATTCGCGAGGGCGGTCAGCAGGGAGTCGGCGGTGTCGCGCAGGGCGAGAACGGGGAACCCGTCCGGGACGCGGGGCGCGAGATCCGGATCGGCGAGGACCAGTGAGCTTCCGGACTGGCGCAGGATGTAGGCCAGGTCGTCCCCGGTGAGGTGGTGGTTGACCGGCACATGGACGAGCCCGGCGCGGGAGCAGGCGAGGAAGGCGATCAGATAGGCGTCGGAGTTGTGCCCGTAGGTGGCGACGCGGCTTCGCGGGGCGAGCGCGTGCCCGCTCAGCACGGCGGCCGCCGTGGACACGGCCGCGTCCAGCTCGGCGTAGGTCCAGGAGCGGTCGGCGTACCGCACGGCGGTCCGGTCGGGGGTGCGCTGCGCGCTGTGGCGCAGGATGCCGTCGACGGTGCTGCTGAGGAGGCGTTCCATGGCTGGATCCTCGGGGGCGGGACGGGGCGGGTCAAGACTGCGGACGGGTCGCGGACGGTCGCCCTTCATGGCGGTGCGACAGGGGTCCGTACCTCGGATACCGAACGGGATGTTGACAACGGGTCCGCCGGCTGCGTGCATGGTCCAACCACCCTTCACTCCAGTTCCGTTGGGAGGCACCTTGCTCTTCCTGACCCGTGCGAGACACCTGGTCCTCGCCGTCGCCGCGCTGGCCACCGTCGCCGCCGCGCTGCCACGGACCGCCGTCGCGGACACCGACTCCGGTGGCCGCCACCATCCGTCGGGCGGCGCTCTGTCCGCCGTCATCCGCTACACCGAGTACGGCATCCCGCACATCGTGGCGAAGGACTACGCGACTCTGGGCTTCGGCACCGGCTGGGCCCAGGCCGCCGACCAGGTGTGCACGCTCGCCGACGGTTTCGTGACCGTGCGAGGCGAGCGCTCGCGGTACTTCGGTCCCGACGGCGCCCCCGACGGTTCGCTGTCGTCCGCGACGAAGAACCTCTCCAGCGACCTGTACTTCAAGGGGGTACGGGACGCGGGCACCGTCGAGGGACTTCTCGGCCGGCCCGCACCGCGCGGCCCGAGCCGGCAGGTGAAGGAGCTGATGCGCGGCTGGGCGTCCGGATACAACGCGTGGCTGCGGCAGAACCGCGTCACCGACCCCGCCTGCAAGGGCGCCGACTGGGTACGGCCCGTCACCCCACTCGACGTCGCGAGGCGCGGCTTCGCAGTGTCGGTGCTGGGCGGACAGGGCCGGGGCGTCGACGGGATCACCGCCGCCCAGCCCCCCGCGGCCCCCTCAGGGGCCGGCAGTTCCGACGCGGCGGTGGACCCGGCCCGTACGGCGGAGGCCGCGCGCGCCCTGTTCGCCGCCGAGAACGCGACCATGGGATCCAACGCGGTGGCGTTCAGCGGGCGCACGACCGCGAACGGGCGCGGGCTGCTCCTGGGCAACCCGCACTACCCCTGGCAGGGCGGCCGCCGCTTCTGGCAGTCGCAGCAGACCATACCCGGCGAACTGAACGTCTCCGGCGCCTCGTTGCTCGGCACGACCGTCGTCAACATCGGCTTCAACGACAAGGTCGCCTGGAGCCACACCGTCGCGACGGGTGTCCCCCTCAATCTGCACCAGCTCACGCTGGACCCGGCCGACCCGACCGCCCATCTGGTGGACGGAAAGCCGGAGCGGATGGTGAGGCGTACGGTGACCGTACCCGTCAAGGACGGCGGCCAGGTGACCCGTACGCAGTGGTGGACCCGGTACGGTCCGGTCGTCACCGGGCTCGGCGCCCAGCTGCCGCTCCCCTGGTCGACGACGACGGCGTACGCCCTCAATGACCCCAACGCCGCCAATCTGCGCGGCTCGGACACCGCGCTGGCCTTCGGCAGATCCCGCTCGACCGGGGAGATCCTGGACGCGCTGCGCCGTACACAGGGCCTGCCGTGGGTGAACACAGTCGCTGCGGACTCGGCCGGGCACTCCCTCTTCACCCAGTCGCAGGTCCTGCCCCGGATCACCGACGAGCTCGCGCAGCGCTGCTCCACGCCGCTCGGGAAGGTCACCTATCCGGCGTCGGGCGTGGCGGTTCTCGACGGGTCGCGCGCGGACTGCGCGCCGGGCTCCGACCCGGACGCGCTGCAGCCGGGCGTCTTCGGACCGTCGAGGATGCCGGTGCTGCGGGACGCGCCGTACGCGGAGAACTCCAACGACAGCGCGTGGCTGGCCAACGCGGACCGGCCGCTGACCGGCTACGAGCGGGTCTTCGGCACCATCGGCACGCCCCGCTCGCTGCGGACCCGGGGCGGTGTCGAGGACGTCGCGGCGATGGCGGCGAAGGGCGGCCTGACGGTGGCCGATCTACAGCGCCAGCAGTTCGCGAACCGGGCACCGGCCGGGGATCTGGCCGCCGCCGACGCGGCGAAGGCGTGCCCGGCCGCGCTGCCGGGTGACCCGGAGGCTTGCCGGGTCCTCGGTTCCTGGGACAGGACCGTGAACACGGACAGCCGGGGCGCGTTGCTCTTCGACCGGTTCTGGCGGAAGTTCACCGGCGCCGCGCCGCTCGCCGAGCAGTGGAAGGTGCCGTTCGACGCGGCCGATCCGGTCCGTACGCCGCACACGCTCAACACCGCGTCGCCGGCGTTCGCGAAGTCGCTCACCGATGCGGTGGCCGAGTTGCGCGCGGCGGGGATCGCGCTGGACGCGCCGCTCGGGGCCCACCAGTTCGTCGTACGCAACGGCACGCGCCTCCCGGTCTCCGGCGGTACGGAATCGCTGGGCATCTGGAACAAGGCCGAGCCGGTGTGGAACGCGGGGGCCGGTGGCTACACGGAGGTGGCGCACGGCACCAGCCACGTCCAGGCCGTGGGCTGGGACGGCGGCCGCTGCCCCGTCGCGCGGACGCTGCTGACGTACTCCCAGTCCTCCAACCCGGCGTCTCGCCATTACAGCGACCAGACCGAGCTGTTCTCGGGTGAGCGCTGGGTGACGTCCCGCTTCTGCGAGAAGGACATCGCGCGCTCGCCGGCGCTGAGGGTGGTGAGGGTGCGGGGCTGACTCCACCGCGGCTCCGCCGGAGAAGTGCCGGCGGAGCCGCGTCGGGTCCGCCGTCAGGGGGTGAACGAAAGGAAGACGAAGGCCGCGAAGATCGCCAGATGGACGCCGCCCTGCAGCAGGGTCGCGCGGCCCGGGACCACGGTGAGCGCGCTGACCACGGCGGTGAGCGCGAGCAGGACCATGTGGAGGGCGCCCAAGCCCAGGACGAGCGGGCCGGAGAGCCAGATCGAGGCGAGAGCGATCGCGGGGATGGTCAGGCCGATGCTGGCGATGGCCGAGCCGTAGGCGAGGTTGAGACTGGTCTGCATCCGGTCGTTGCGGGCGGCGCGGACGGCCGCGAGGGTCTCGGGCGCGAGCACCATCAGGGCGATGACGACACCGACGACGGCCTTCGGCAGTCCGGCGGATTCGACGCCGTCCTCGATGGTCGGGGAGACGAGTTTGGCGTTGCCGACGACGGCGACGAGCGCCACGAGCAGCAGGCCGACGCTCCACCAGGTCTCGCGGACGGTCGGCGGAGGGGCGTGTTGCGAGGGGTCGGCCGCCTTCCCGTCGGGGGTGACGGGCAGGAAGTAGTCCCGGTGCCGCACGGTCTGCACGGTGACGAACACCCCGTACAGGCACAGCGAGGCGACCGCGGCGAAGGTGAGCTGGGTGCCGGTGAACTCGGGGCCTGGCCGGCTCGTCGTGAACGTCGGGAGGACCAGCGTCATGGCGGCGAGCGTGCACACGGTGGCGAGCGCGCCGCCGGAGCCTTCCGCGTTGAAGACGGCGACACGGTTGCGCAGGGCGCCCACCAGCACGGACAGCCCCACGATGCCATTGCAGGTGATCATGACGGCGGCGAAGACGGTGTCCCTGGCGTAGGTCGAGGTCTTCTCGCCGCCGCCCGCCATCAGGGTGACGATGAGTCCGACCTCGATGACGGTGACGGCGACGGCAAGCACGAGCGAGCCGAACGGCTCGCCGACCCGGTGGGCGACGACCTCGGCGTGGTGGACGGCGGCCAGGACCGCGCCGACGAGACAGAGCGCGACAAGGCCGACGGCCAACCCGGGCAGGTCGCGGCCCCAGGCCACGCCGAGGGCCACCGCCGCGATCACCGGCACCCAGGTGGTCCACTGCCGTGTCAGGCCTGCCGCGCCGGTACTCATGCGGCCACGCTGCCAGAGGGGCAGGGGGGCCGCACGGTGTGCTCCGCCGATGGGACGGGCCGGTGGGGCGGACGCGCGGGGACCGACTCGGGAGGCACTCAGGGGACGCGGTCCGGGAATGCTCCCGGGCCATCGGTCGTCCGGCCGCCCGCCTCACGCGGGCAGCCGGGTGTCACGCCTCCCTGTCACATCGCGCGCTGACGACCCTCCCAGTACGGGTCCCGCAGCCGCCGCTTGTAGAGCTTGCCGTTCGGGTCGCGGGGCATGGTCTCGATGAAGTCGACCGACTTGGGGCGTTTGTAGCCGGCCAGGCGCTCCTCGCAGTGGGCGAGGAGGGCCGCGGCCAGGTCGGGGCCGGGTTCATGGCCGTCGGCCGGTTCCACGACGGCCTTGACCTCCTCGCCCCAGTCCGCGTGCGGGATGCCGAAAGCGGCGGCGTCGGCGACGGCGGGGTGGCTGAGGAGCGCGGCCTCGATCTCGGCGGGGTAGATGTTCACTCCCCCGGAGATGATCATGTCGATCTTGCGGTCGCGCAGGAACAGATAGCCGTCCTCGTCGAGGACGCCGAGGTCGCCGACGGTGAAGAAGTCACCGATCCGGTTCTTCGCGGTCTTCGCCTCGTCCTTGTGGTAGCTGAAGCCGCCGGTGGACATCTTCATGTACACCGTGCCGAGTTCGCCGGGCGGCAGCCGGTTTCCGTCGTCGTCGAAGACGGCGAGTTCGCTGATGGGCCACGCCTTGCCGACCGTACCCGGCTTCTTCAGCCAGTCCTCGGCTGTGGCGAAGGCACCGCCGCCCTCACTCGCGGCGTAGTACTCCTCCACGCAGTGGCCCCACCAGTCGATCATCGCCCGTTTGACGTGGTCGGGGCAGGGCGCGGCGCCGTGGATGGCATGGCGCATCGAGGAGACGTCGTAGCGGCGGCGCACCTCCTCCGGGAGCGAGAGGAGGCGGTGGAACTGGGTCGGGACCATGTGCGTATGCGTGCAGTCGTAGGCGTCGATGACCCTCAGCATCTCCTCGGGCGACCACTTGTCCATCAGGACGAGGGGATGGCCGATGTGCAGCGCCGCGCCCGCGAACTGGAGCACCGCCGTGTGATAGAGCGGCGAGCAGACCAGATGGACATTGCCGTCGAACGGCTTGATGCCGAAGATGCCGAGGAATCCGCCGAGGTAGGTCTCCTCCGGAGGCTTGCCGGGCAGCGGGCGCCGGATGCCGCGCGGGCGACCCGTGGTGCCCGAGGTGTAGTTCATCACCCAGCCGAGGGTGCGGTCGTCCGGCGCCGAGGTGGGCTGTCCCGCGAGGAGTTCGGCGTACGGCCGGAACCCCTCGACGGCCCCCACCGCGTAGCGCCGCGAGGCGGCCAGCTTCGCCTCGTCGGCGGCGGCCCGCGCCGCGGCCGCGAACCGCTCGTGGGCGATGAGGACCTTGGCGCCGGAGTCGGAGACGATCCAGGCGATCTCCGGACCGACCAGGTGGTGGTTGACCGGGACGAGATAAAAGCCGGCCTGGGACGCGGCGAGGTAGGCGGTGAGGAACTCGACGCCGTTGGGAAGCACGACCGCGAAGGCGTCACCGTGGCGGAGGCCGGCCGCGCGCAGCGCGTGGACGAGCCGGTTGACGTCGGCGTGCAGCCGGCCGGCCGTCCACTCCTCACCGTCCGGCGCGATCAGGACCGTGCGCTCCGGGTCGGCGGCCGCCTGCGCCCAGAAGCCGTTCGGGGGCTGGTTCATGACTGGCTCCGTCCCGCGATGCGAGTGATCCGGTCCACGGCCCGCTCGAAGCCGCTGGTCAGCTCGTCGAACACCTGCCCCACGCTGCGCTCGGAGTTCATCCGGCCGACGATCTGGCCGACCGGAGTGCCGAGCAGCGGGTCGACCTCGTACTTCTGGATCCGGGAGACGGCCTCGGCGACCAGCAGCCCCTGCAGCGGCATCGGCAGGGTCCCGGGCCCGGCCGGGTCGTCCCAGGCGTCGGTCCACTCGGTGCGCAGCTGCCGGGCGGGTTTGCCGGTGAGCGCGCGGGAGCGGACGGTGTCACCGGACCCGGCGGCGAGCAGCTTGGCGGTCAGCGCGCGGGAGTGGAGGTCGGCCTCGGTGGTGGTGAGCCAGAGGGAGCCGAGCCACACGCCCTGCGCGCCGAGGGCCAGCCCGGCGGCGATCTGTTCACCGCTGCCGATACCGCCCGCGGCGAGTACGGGCAGCGGACCGACGGCGTCGACCACTTCGGGCGTGAGGACCATGGAGGCGATCTCGCCGGTGTGGCCGCCCGCCTCGTAGCCCTGGGCGACGACGATGTCGATGCCGGCCTCGGCGTGGTGGCGAGCGTGTTTGGCGCTGCCGGCCAGGGCGGCGACGAGGACACCGTGGTCGTGGGCGCGTGCCACGACGTCGGCGGGGGGTGACCCGAGGGCGTTGGCGAGGAGTTTGATGGGGTAGTCGAAGGCGACGTCGAGCTGGTTGCGGGCGACCTGTTCCATCCAGCCGGTGATGCGCCATCCCGACGCCTCGCCCTCGGCGAGTTCCGGGACGCCGTGCTTGGCCAGGGTGTCGCGGACGAACTGGCGGTGCCCCTCGGGGATCATCGCCTCCACATCGGCCTCGCTCACCCCTTCCACCTTCTTGGCGGGCATGACGACGTCGAGGCCGTAGGGCAGGCCGTCGGTGTGGTCCTGCATCCAGTCCAGGTCGCGCGCGAGGTCGTCGGGGGCCGTGTAGCGGACCGCGCCGAGGACGCCGAAGCCGCCGGCCCGGGTGATGGCGGCGGCCACCGCGGGGAAGGGAGTGAAGCCGAAGATGGCGTGCTCGATCCCCAGTTTTCTGCTCAGCTCCGTCTTCATGGGCGGCAGGATGCCGCAGTGCGCCGGACGAGGGAAGAGATTTTCTGATGCTGTGTCAGATTCTTTGACCGCCTTGACGCCCCCTCACCCTGGTAAGAAAGTTTCACGTGTTGCGGGGAGGGCCGAAGGATTCTTTCAGGGAGGGTGAGGATGGCGGAGGACACGGCGGGCGCGGCGACCGGAGGGATCAGCCGGCGCCTGTTCTCGGGCGGGGCCCTGGCCCTGGGAGGTGCGCTGGTGATCGGTTCGGTTCCGGGGGTCGCGGCCGCGGGCGCGCCGGGCGGCGACGCGCGTACGGCGGTGGGCCCCGGCGCCCACCCCGCGACGACGCTGCGCCGCGGCTCGGCCGAGCGGGCCGGGCTCCTCCAGGAGCACCTGGACGCTCTCGTCGCCGATGCCGAAAGGTTCCTCTCCCCCTCCCCCGCGCATCCCTGGTACGCAGGCGCCGTACTGCTCGCCGGACGCGGCGGGACCGTGGCCCTGCACCGGCCGATCGGCAAGGCGGTGCGCTACGCGGGGTACGACGAGAAGACCGACACCGGCGTCGAGTTGCCGCCCGAGCGGCAGATCGCGATGACCGAGGACACGGTGTTCGACCTCGCCTCCGTCACGAAACTCTTCACCTCCATCCTGGCGGTGCGTCGGATCGAGCAGGGGGCGCTGGCCCTCGAGGAGAAGGTGACGGCGTATCTGCCGTTGTTCGGGGGTGGTGGCAAGCAGGACGTCACGATCCGTCAGCTGCTGACCCACACCTCGGGGTTCCGCTCGTGGGTCCCGCTCTACAAGGAGCCGACCCGGGAGGGGAAGCTCCGGCTGCTGTGGAACGAGCGGCTGGCGAAGCCGGCCGGAAGCACGTACCTCTACTCCGACCTCAACCTCATCTCGCTCCAGCTCGTCCTGGAGGAGATCACCGGTCACTCCTTGGATGTACTGCTCCGAAACGAGATCACCGCTCCACTCGGGATGCGGCGCACGCGTTTCAATCCGCCCGCCTCCTGGCAGCCCGGGATCGCCGCCACGGAGGATGCCCGGCTCCCCTGGTCGGGCCTGGAACGCGGCCTCGTGTGGGGAGAGGTCCACGACGAGAACGCGCACGGCTTCGGCGGTGTAGCCGGGCACGCGGGGGTCTTCTCCTGCGCCTGGGACCTGGCCGTCCTCGCCCGAACGCTCCTCAACGGCGGCTCGTACGGCCCCGCCCGTATCCTTCGGCCGGAGTCGGTGGAGCTGATGTTCACCGACTTCAACACCGCCTTCCCCGGGGACGAACACGGCCTCGGCTTCGAGCTCTACCAGCACTGGTACATGGGCGCGATGGCCACCCCGCGCACGGCGGGGCACACCGGCTTCACCGGCACCAGCCTGGTCCTGGACCCGACGACCGACTCGTTCCTGATCGTCCTGGGCAACTCCGTCCATCCGGTGCGCACCTGGCGCTCGGGCTCCGCTCCCAGGGTGGCCGCCGCCAACCATCTGGCCCGCGCCGTCCCCGTACGCCCGCGGCGCGGCCGCGCCGCCTGGTTCGCGGGCCTCGGCGGCGGCACCACGGCGACGCTCACCCTGCCGGTCCTCTCCCCCGGCTCCGCCGGTGCGAGGCTGCGCTGCGCCCTGTGGTGGGACATCGAACCGGGTGCGGACGCGCTGTTCCTCGAGGCCTCGGCCGACTCCGGGGCCACCTGGACACCGGTGCCGTTCACGACCGCACGCGAGGGCGAGGAGCCGACGTCCCACCCGAAGGGTTCGGTGACGGGCTGGTCGGGCCGGGTCTGGCACCGCGTGCGGGCGGACCTCACCGCCTGGCGCGATGTCCCCGTGCGGCTGCGCTGGCGCTATACGACCGACCAGCTCTACGTGGGGCGCGGGGTGTATGTGGACGGCCTGCGGGTCCGAGGCGGCCGCCGCGTCCTCTTCGACGAGTCCCGCCCGGCGGACCGGGCCCGGATCGAGGCGGACGGCTGGACGCCCTCGGCCGACTGAGCCGACTCCAGCGCGTCCACGGGCCTCCCGCACGGCCGATACCGGGAGCGCCCCGTCCGACCGCGCTGTCAGGACCGGGTCACCCCAGCGGCTGGAGCGCCGCCGCCGACTCCAGCGCCGTCAGCACCGGGCGGATCAGGGGGTGGTTCTCCGCGCCCCGGCGGACCGCCGCGAAGACGCGGCGGGTGGGCGCCACGCCGTCGACCGGCCGGATCACGACGTCCGAGAGTTCCATGCCGCGCAGCGCCGAGCGGGGGACGAGCGCCACGCCGGCCGCGGCCGAGGCCAGCGAGACGACGGCGCGGAAGTCGTCGGAGGAGTGTTCCAGGCGGGGCTCGAAGCCGGCGTACTCGCAGGCCAGGACCACCACGTCATGGCAGGGGTTGCCGGGGTACGGACCGATCCACGGGTCCTTCGCGAGGTCGGCGACCGCCACCTGCTCGCGGCCGGCCAGCGCGTGGCCGACCGGCAGGACCGCGTCGAAGGGCTCGGCGTAGAGCGGAACCCGGGTCAGCCGGGCGTCGTCCTCGCCGGGCGCGCCCCGGTACTCGACGGCCACGGCCATGTCGACCTGCCGGTCCAGCACCATGATCAGGCTCGCGTCGCCCTCGGCGTCGCGGACTCGGACCCGGATGCCGGGCGAGGAGCGGGCGAGTTCCGTGATCGCGGGGGCCACGACCAGGCCGATCCCGGTCGCGAAGGCCGCCACGGTCACCGTGCCCGCCTCCCCGGAGCCATAGGCGGCGAGCTCGGACTCGGCCCGCTCCAGCTGGGCCAGTACGGCATTGGCGTGGCTGAGCAGGATCTCTCCGGCGGGGGTCAGCCGAACGCCCCTCGCACTGCGCTCGACCAGGCGGTGCCCGGTCTCCTGCTCCAGGGCGGCCAGCTGCTGCGAGACGGCCGAGGGCGTGAGATAGAGCGCGGCGGCAGCCGCGGTGACCGTGCGGTGGTCGGCCACCGCACGGAGGATGTGCAGCCGCCGCGCTTCGATCATGCGCCCAGTCTCGCAGGTCTAAAGGGCGGACCTCGCCTCGACGAACGCGGCCACGGCGCGGTGCACGTCGTCGGTGGAGTGCGCCGCCGACAGCTGGACGCGGATACGGGCCTGGTCCTGCGGGACGACCGGGTACGAGAAGCCGATGACGTAGACCCCGCGCTCGAGGAGGAGCTCGGCCATCATCGCCGCCTCGGCCGCGTCCCCGATCATCACCGGGGCGATGGCGTGGTCGCCGGGCAGGACGTCGAAGCCCTCCTCGGTCATCCGCGTGCGGAACAGCCTGGTGTTCTCGGCCAGCCGCTCGCGCAGGTCGCCCGCCGACTCCAGCAGATCGATGACCTTGAGGGAGGCGGCCGCGATGACCGGGGCGAGGGTGTTGGAGAAGAGGTACGGGCGCGAGCGCTGACGCAGCAGCGCGACGATCTCGGCGCGGGCGGCGACATAGCCACCGGACGCGCCGCCCAGTGCCTTGCCGAGGGTGCCGGTGATGATGTCGACACGGTCCATGACGCCGTGCAGCTCGGGGGTGCCGCGGCCGCCGGGGCCGACGAAGCCGACGGCGTGCGAGTCGTCGACCATGACCATGGCGTCGTAGCGCTCGGCGAGGTCGCAGATCTCGGCCAGCGGGGCGACGTAGCCGTCCATGGAGAACACGCCGTCGGTGACGACGAGCTTGCGGCGCGCCCCGCCCTCGGTGGCCTCCTTGAGCTGCTGCTCCAGGTCGGCCATGTCGCGGTTGGCGTAGCGGAAGCGGCGGGCCTTGGACAGGCGGATGCCGTCGATGATCGAGGCGTGGTTGAGGGCGTCGGAGATCACCGCGTCCTCGGCGCCGAGGAGGGTCTCGAAGACGCCGCCGTTGGCGTCGAAGCAGGAGGAGTAGAGGATCGTGTCCTCCTGGCCGAGGAAGGAGGAGAGCCGCTGCTCCAGCTCCTTGTGGACCTCCTGGGTGCCGCAGATGAAGCGGACGGAGGCCATGCCGTAGCCCCAGCGGTCGAGCGCCCCGTGGGCGGCGGCGATCACCTCGGGGTGGTCGGCGAGGCCCAGGTAGTTGTTGGCGCAGAAGTTCAGCACCTCACCGGGGCGGCCGCCCGCGGTGACCGCGACGGTCGCCGACTGGGGGGTTCCGATGACGCGCTCGGGCTTGTGCAGACCGGCGGCGCGGATCTTGTCGAGGGTGGTGCGCAGGTCGTCGCGTACGGAGTCGAACATGAATTACCTTCGGGTCGAGGGCGAGTGAGCCGATGGGGCGCGCGGGCGTCGAAAGGGATGGGGGTCCCCCCGCCGAAGGCAGGGGGAGCGCGGAGGTCCTGAGGAACGAAGGACCGAGCACGATCGGCCGTCGACGCACGCTTCAGCGCCCCGGAGGTGAACCGAGCCTCACATCAGACAGTCCAGTCGAGGATGATCTTGCCGCCGAGGCCGCTCGCGGCGTCGTCGAAGGCGGCCTCGTGGTCCTGGTAGGAGTAGCGGCCGGTGATCACCGGACTGAGGTCGAGGCCGCCTTCCAGGAGCACCGACATCGCGTACCAGGTCTCGAACATCTCGCGGCCGTAGATGCCCTTGATCGTGATCATCGAGGTGACGATCCGGGACCAGTCGACGGGGAATTCCTGCGAGGGCAGGCCCAGCATCGCGATACGGCCGCCGTTGGTCATGTTGGCGATCATGTCGCGCATCGCCTCGGGGCGGCCGGACATCTCCAGGCCGATGTCGAAGCCCTCGCGCAGGCCCATGGCCCGCTGGCCCTCGGCGATGGTGGTCTCGGCGACATTGAGGGCGAGGCTCACCCCGACCTTGCGGGCCAGCGCCAGGCGCGCCTCGCTGACGTCGGTGATCACCACGCTGCGGGCGCCGGCGTGCTTGGCGACGGCCGCGGCCATGATGCCGATCGGCCCGGCGCCGGTGATGAGGACGTCCTCGCCGACCAGCGGGAAGGACAGGGCGGTGTGCACGGCATTGCCGAAGGGGTCGAAGACGGCGGCGATGTCGAGGTCGACGGGCACCCGGTGGACCCACACATTGGCGGCGGGCAGAGCGACGTATTCGGCGAAGGCGCCGTCGCGGCCGACGCCGAGGCCGACCGTGGCGCGGCACAGGTGGCGACGGCCCGCGAGACAGTTGCGGCACTTGCCGCAGACGAGGTGGCCCTCGCCGCTGACCAGGTCACCGGCCTTGATGTCCGCCACGTCGCGGCCGGTCTCCACGACCTCGCCGACGAACTCGTGGCCGACGGTCAGCGGCGTCGCGATGGACTTCTGGGCCCAGCCGTCCCAGGCGCGGATGTGCAGATCCGTCCCGCAGATTCCGGTGCGGAGCACCTTGATCAGGACGTCTCGCGCCCCGATCTCCGGCTCGGGCACGTCCGTGAGCCAGAGGCCCGGCTCCGCCTTCTGCTTGACCAGCGCCTTCAATGCAATGGCTCCTGACGTACGAGTCCTGTGACAAGGAGGGTGGGCACGTGTGATGGCACCCAAGATCCCTGGCTGAAATCTTCCGTACGTCGGCCCTGCGGTCCATCGAGGTTTTCTTAACCGCTGCCACAGCTTGGCTTCATGCCCGAGCCCGGGCGGCATGTCGCGTCAACGGCCGAGTACCGCCATCGCCGCGTTGTGGCCGGGGATGCCGCTCACCCCGCCGCCCCTGACCGCGCCCGCTCCGCAGAGCAGGACATTGGCGTGGGCGGTCTCCACTCCCCAGCGGCCGGTGGACTCACTCGCGTACGGGAACGCGAGGTCGCGGTGGAAGATGTGGCCGCCGGGCAGGCGCAGGTCCCGTTCCAGGTCGAGCGGGGTCTTGGCCTCGACGCAGGGGCGGCCTTCGGCGTCGACGGCCAGGCAGTCGGCGATCGGCTCGGCGAGATGGGCGTCGAGTTCGGCGAGGGTGGACGTGAGGAGGGCCGCGCGGGCCGCGTCGTTGTCGTCGGTGAACAGCCGGGCCGGGGTGTGCAGGCCGAAGAGGGTCAGGGTCTGGTAGCCACGGGCGGCGAGTTCCGGTCCGAGGATCGACGGGTCGGTGAGCGAGTGGCAGTAGATCTCGGACGGCGGCGCGGCCGGCAGCCGTCCCTCGGCGGCCTCCCGGTACGCGGTGCCCAACTGCCCGTACCCCTCGGCGATGTGGAAGGTGCCGGCGAACGCCTCGCGCGGGTCGACGGAGGTGTCCTTGAGCTTCGGGAGCCGGGTCAGGAGCATGTTGACCTTCAGCTGCGCACCTTCCGCGGCCTCGGGCGCGGGCGCGTCGAGGAGGGTGGCGAGTGCCTGGGGCGAGGCGTTGACCAGGACGTGCCGCGCCGCGACGCGTCCCTCGCCGCTGTCCGTGCGGTACGAGACCTCCGCGGACCGCCCGTCGGTCTCGATCCGAGTGGCCTCGTGGCCGGTGACGATCTCGGCGCCCGCCGCCCGTGCCGCGTCCGCGAGGGCGTCGGTGAGCGCGCCCATCCCGCCGACGGGGACGTCCCAGTCGCCGGTTCCGCCGCCGACGACGTGGTAGAGGAAGCAGCGGTTCTGGACCAGGGAGGGGTCGTGGGCGTCGGCGAAGGTGCCGATCAGCGCGTCGGTGAGGACGACGCCGCGGACGAGGTCGTCGCCGAACTCCCGCTCGATGGCGACCCCGATGGGCTCCTCGAAGAGCGTCCGCCAGGTCTCGTCCTCGTCGATCCTGGCGCGCAGCTCCTCGCGCGTGGGCAGCGGCTCGGTCAGGGTCGGGAAGACGCGCTCGGCGACCTGCCGGGTCCTTCCGTAGAAGCGCTCCCAGGACGCGTACTCCCGGTCCGAGCCGGTCAGCGCGCCGAAGGAGGCGCGGGTGCGCTCGGGTCCGCCGCCGACCAGCAGACCGCCGTCGCCCTTGGGCGTGTACGAGGAGACGGTCCGCTTGCGGACGGCGAACCGCAGGCCCAGCTCGCGCACGATCGTGTCGGGAAGCAGCGAGACCAGGTACGAGTAGCGCGACAGGCGGGCGTCCACGCCCGCGAACGGCCGGGTGGAGATGGCCGCCCCGCCGGTGGTGCCGAGGCGTTCCAGGACGAGGACGGTGTGCCCCGCGCGGGCGAGGTAGGCGGCGGCGACCAGTCCGTTGTGGCCGCCGCCCACGATGACGGCGTCGTACGAGCGCTGTGCTGGCATGGCTCTTCGTAACACGCGTCGTGCGGTGTGCGCGAGGGGTCAGGGGGCGGCACTGTCGAGCCGGCGGCGCAGCGCCGCCACCCGCCGGTACACCTCGACGGCCTCGGCGTGCCGGCCGAGCTGCTCCAGGCAGTGCGCCTCGTCATTGCGGCCGGCGAGGGTGTCGGGGTGGTCGCCACCGAGGACGCGTTCACGGGATTCGGCGACCTGCCGGTAGACGGCGAGGGCGTCGCCCCAGCGGCCGAGCCAGCCGAGACCGACCGCGATCTCGCGGCGGCTGACCAGCGTGTCCGGATGGTCGGCGCCGAGGACCCGCTCGCGGAGCGCGCAGACGTCACGGGCCTCCGCCAGGGCCTCCTCCCAGCGGGCGAGCCGGCCGAGGTTGACGCCGAGGCCGTGGCGAGCGCGCAAGGTCTCGGGGTCGGCGGGGCCGTGGACGCGGGTGCGGGCCCCGACGAGGTCCCGGTAGAGGGTCAGCGCTTCGGCGCTGCGGCCGAGCCGGCCGAGGCTGATGCCGACCTCGTAGCGGGCGGCGAGGGTGTCGGCGTGGTCGGCGCCGAGGACGGCGGCGCGGGCCTCGGCGACTTCGCGGTAGGTCGCCAGCGCCTCCGGCCAGCGTCCCAGCTGCCCCAGGGTGTAGGCGACTTCGTAGCGGGTGACCAGCGTGTCGGGGTGCCCGGCGCCCAGCAGGCGGGCGCGCGCCTCGGCCACGTCGTGCGCCAACCGGTAGGACTCCTCGAGGCGGCCCAGCCGGCCCAGGTTGAAGGCCAGGTTGTGGCGGCAGCGCAGGGTGTCGGGATGGTCGGGTCCCATGGTGCGTTCCCGGGACGCGAGCACCGCCGCGTACACCTGGTGGGCGTCGACGTGACGTCCGAGCCGGCCCAGTACGTACGCCATCTCCTGGCGGGCGGCGAGCGTGTCGGGGTGGTCGGGACCGAGGGTCCGGGCGCGGCCCTCGGCGACGCCGCCGAACTCCCGCAGCGCGTCGGCGTCGCGCCCGGTCCTGCTGAGGGTGAAGCCGACTTCGTAGCGGCTGGCGAGGGTGTCGGGGTGCTCGGGGCCGAGGAGTTGCCCGCGCTCGACGGCGACCGAGCGGTGCACCTCGCCGGCCTCCTCCCAGCGGCCGAGGCGGCCGAGGCTGAGGCCCGCGCTGTGCCGGCTGTGCAGGACCGCGGTCTGTTCCGGCGACGGCGTGGGGCGGTCCGGGCGCGGCGGCGCGTGCAGCGGGTGCGCGGCGACGTGCGGCACCGGGAGCGAGGGGTCCGTGGGGACGCCGGGCACGATCGGCGCGGGGGCGGTCCACTCCCCCGTCAGGCCGGCCGACGGGTCGTGCGGGGTGGTGCGCGGTCCGGACGTTCCGGCGGCCTTGTGTCCGGTGGTCATGCCGTGCGTCCAGGACGGCAGCCGAGGGGCGCGCGAGGGCGGCTGCGGCGGCCGGACGGACGGTTCGACCAGGACGGGGCCGGAGCGGCCCGAGAGGATCCTGCGGCGCAGGTCGGCGGCGTCGCCGGGCCGCCCTTCGGGCTTCTTGGCGAGCAGGTCGAGGACGATCCGGTCGAGATAGCCGGGCAGTTCGGCCCGGTGGGCGCGCAACGGCTCGGGCGAGGTGTCGCGGTGTCCGACGAGGACTGCCCAGGCGTCGTCGAGATCGAAGGGCGGGACGCCGGTGGCGATCTCGTACAGGACGCAGCCGAGTGAGTACAGATCGCTGCGGTGGTCCACTTCGCCGCCGCTGATCTGCTCGGGCGACATGTAGTGGGGGGTGCCCATGGCGATGCCGGTGCCGGTGAGCCGCGAGGTGAAGCCGATGTCGGCGGCGAGGCGCGCTATCCCGAAGTCGCAGATCTTCACGGCGCCGTCGCCCAGCCGCATGATGTTGGCGGGCTTGAGGTCGCGGTGGACGATGCCTTGGCGGTGGGTGTAGTCGAGGGCGTCTGCGACCTGTTCGGCGATGTCCACGACGTCGTCGACGGGGAGCGGGTGCTGCTTGTTCTCCTCCAGGAGCTGGCTGAGGTTGCGGCCGTCGAGGAGCTCCATCACCAGATAGAGCACGCCGTCGTCCTCGCCGAAGTCATGGACGACGGTGACGCCCCGGTGCTGGAGCGCGGCGGCCACACGGGCCTCGCGGCGGAAACGCTCGCGCAGGATCCGCATGAAGTCCTTGTCCTGCTGCGGTCCCAGCGGTTTGAGGCACTTGACGGCGACGCGACGGCCGAGCGCCTCGTCGGTGGCGCTCCACACCTCGCCCATGCCGCCGCGCCCGATTTGTTCGATCAACCGGTACCGGCCCTGGATCAGCCTGTCCGCCATCGCGTGCTGTCGCCCCCGTCATTTCGCTGCGCCCTCCCCGGCCCGAACAGTATGGCCGCCCGTCTGCGGAGTTTGTACGGGGCGGGGGGTGGCGGCCCCGAGTCGTGACCTGGGCGGGTGGGCAGGAAGGGGCGCTGGTGGCCCTGCGGGGCTCCTGGGATCGCGGCGCTGTGCCGTGCCGGCAGCGGTGGGCGGGGGTGGGAGGGCCGCCGGGGCGGCGTCGGTCTGTCGTACGGCTCATGGACGTGAGGGGGCGAGGAGGCGTACGCGCGAGCTGCCGCGCGCCGCCGGATCGGTGCGCGCGCCGCGGGGAACGAGGCGCCAGGCAAGACTTTCCGGACACGACCTAGCGCCGCACCCGCGGCATGCCCAGCCCGATCCAGGAGATGATCTCGCGCTGGATCTCGTTGTTGCCGCCGCCGAAGGTGAAGATGACGGCGGAGCGGTAGCCCCGCTCCAGCTCGCCGTGGAGGACCGCTCCCGCCGAGCCCTCCTTCAGGGCGCCGGCGGAGCCGACGACTTCCATGAGCCAGGCGTAGGCGTCGCGGCGTGCCTCGGAGCCGTAGACCTTGACGGCGGAGGCGTCCTGCGGGGTGAGGGTCGACTCCTGGACGGCGTTGACCATCTGCCAGTTGAGGAGCTTCATCGCGTCGAGCTTGGTGTGGGTCTGCGCGAGGCGCTTCCTGACCCATCCGAGGTCGATGACCCTGCGCCCGTCGGCGAGTTCGGTGTCGGCCGCCCAGCGCTGGACGTCGTGCAGGGCGCGGATGGCCATGGTGCCGTGGGCGGCGAGGGTGACGCGCTCGTGGTTGAGCTGGTTGGTGATCAGGCGCCAGCCCTTGTTCTCCTCACCGACCCGCCGGGAGGCCGGGACGCGGATGTTCTCGTAGTAGCTGGCCGTGGTGTCGTGCGAGGCGAGGGTGTTGATCAGGGTGCAGGAGTAGCCGGGGTCGCTGGTCGGGACGAGGAGCATGGTGATGCCCTTGTGGGGCGGGGCGTCCGGGTCGGTGCGGACGGCGAGCCACACCCAGTCGGCGGTGTCGCCGTTGGTGGTCCAGATCTTCTGTCCGTTGACCGTGTAATGGCCGGTGGTCTCGTCACCCTCCCTGACCGCGCGCGTCTTCAGGGCCGCGAGGTCGGTGCCGGCGTCGGGCTCGCTGTAGCCGATGGCGAAGTCGATCTCGCCGGCGAGGATCCTGGGCAGGAAGTAGGCCTTCTGCTCGTCGGTGCCGAACTGCATGATCGTGGGGCCGACGGTGTTGAGCGCCATCAACGGCAACGGGACGCCCGCCTGGGCGGCCTCGTCGAAGAAGATGAACTGCTCCATGGGGCTGAGCCCGCGGCCGCCGTACTGCTCCGGCCAGCCGACGCCGAGCCAGCCGTCGGTACCGAGACGGCGGATGGTCTCGCGGTAGAAGCGCTTCTGGGCCGCGGGATCGGCGTAGCGGGCGTAGACGTTGTCCGGGACGAGCTCGGCGAAGTAGGCGCGCAGTTCGGCGCGCAACTGCTGCTGTTCAGGCGTGTATTCGAGGTGCACGGCCCCTCCAGGCGTCTCGCGCTCGCTGGCCCGCGGCTGCGGCCGCGCCAGAGTAGAACGTGTTCCAAGAATCTGGAAGAGGGCTTCTCGGCGGAAGAGCTACGGCCGGGGCAGGGCCTCGCCCGGGGATGCACCGGACTCCTTCGCCGCGTCGGGCGCCGGAGCGGTGAGTACGGGAAGCAGCTCCGGGCGTTTGGCCGCGCGGCCGTCGCCGGAGGAGCGGCCGCGCAGGCGCCGTCCGAGCCAGGGCCCGAGGAAGGACGCGGCCCAGCGCAGTTCGCCGGCCGCGGCGCGCCACCCGGCGGCAGCCGCCAACGGCTCGGGCAGCGGGTGCGTCCAGGAGTCGTCGCTGTCGGGCAGCCCGAGGGCGTGGGCCAGGGCGGCGGCGATGCGTTCGTGCCCGAGCGGACTGGCGTGGAGCCGGTCGGGGCTCCACAGGCGGGGGTCGGTGACCACGGGGTGGCGGGAGGTCTCGGCGAGGACGACGTCATGCCGCCGCGCCGCCTGCCGGATCCGGTCGTTCAGCGCGACGACCCGTGAGCCGAGGGGTCGGGCCAGCGGCGTGATACGCGTGACGTCCGGGAAGGTGAGGGTCATGACGACGGCTCCCCGGGCGGTGAGCGCCGCGAACATCGCCTCCAGGTGACCGGCGACCTCGTCCGCGTCGAAGCGGGGCCGCAGCAGGTCGTTGACCCCGGCGACGACGGTGGCGAGGTCCGGATTCAGGGCGAGCGCGGGCGCGAGCTGCTCCCCGCGGACCTGTCCTACGAGGCGACCGCGTACGGCGAGGTTGGCGTACCGGACGCCGGGGTTGTGCCGCGCGAGGCGCTCCGCGAGCCGGTCGGCGAACCCCCGCGGGCCTCCGGTGTCGTCGCCGTCGCCGAGCCCCTCGGTCTGGCTGTCGCCCAGAGCGACGAAGCGCGTGTACTCACCCCTGGGCACGGGCAGCCCGCCTTTCCGTCAGGATCGCGACGGCGCGCTCGCACCAGTCGCGGTTGCCCCGCTCGAATTCCAGACCGCGCAGACAGGTCAGATAGGGGCCGATCCGGTCGCCGTGGCGCAGGAACTCCTCCTCGCCCCGGTCTCCGCGCATCTTCCGCAGCAGTACGTCGAACAGCTCGATCTTCGCCCCGGCGAAGGAGGCCCGTTCGGTGAGCTGCGCGATGAGGGTCTCCGTGTCGACATGGTCGGCGGCCTGCACCTTGACGAGCAGATCCTCACGGATGAAGGAGGGCTTGGTGGTCGCCCCGGCGAAGTGTTCCAGCTCGGCGAGTCCGGCGTCGGTGACCCGGAACAGGCGCTTGTTGGGGCGCGTGTCCTGAACCACTTCGCGGCCGGCGACGAGCCCTTCCTTCTCCAGCTTGGTCAGCTCGGCGTAGAGCTGCTGGGGCAGCGCGTGCCAGAAGTTCGCCACACCCATGTCGAAGGCCTTGGCCAGCTGATAGCCGCTCAACTCCTCGTCGAGCAGCGCCGCCAGAACGGCGTGCCGCAGCGCCATGGAACCGCCCCCCTTCTCCTCGCCGCTCCGCTCACGAGTTCCCCTGTTCCTGAACCCGTTTCATGATAGTCATGAAACTGACTACTCAGAAACATGACTATGAGGAGAATCCATGACCGCCGTGGACCGCTTCCGTGCCGCCGTGGACAGCCGCGACCTCGCCGCTCTGGGCGACCTGCTCACCGACGACATCCGGCTCTACAGCCCCGTGAAGTTCACGCCGTTCGAAGGAAAGCCCCTGGTGATGGGTCTCTTCGGAGTCCTCCTGCGGACCTTCGAGGACTTCCGGTACATCGGGGAGTTCGACGGCGACGCCGAGACCGGCGCCGACGGCACCGAGGCGCCGGCGGGCGTCCTGCTCTTCAGGGCCACCGTGAACGGCAAGCAGATACACGGCATCGACCTGCTGCACCTCGACCCCGAGGACCGGATCAAGGAGATCACCGTGATGGTCCGCCCGCACTCCGCGGTACAGGCCCTGGGCGAGGCCGTCCTGACCGGCCTGGTCGCGGACGGCCTCGTCCCGGTGCCGACCTCTCACTAGGGCCCGGCTCACGGGGTGCCGGACTCACCGGGACGCGGGCCCACCCCCACGCCGGGGGCGGCCCGCTCCCGTACTCCGGGCCCGTCCGGGCCCCGCGCGTCAGGGCAGCAGCTCGTCGAGGGACGCCCGTCCCTTCGCGGCCAGTCGCCGCTCCGCCCAGGCCAGATTCGCGGGTGTCACGTCCCGCCCCGAGGCCAGCACCAGGTCCTCGGCGGCGATCTCACCCTCCGAGCCGGTGTGCAGAAGTCTGTCCGGGGTCGGGCCCAGCGTCTTCGAGGTCGAATCGGACTCAGCGTTCATGCCGCCTCCTCGTTAGTCCGGATGACGTCATTCTCCTGGCCGTCCACCCGTACCGCATCCGGGCGACCGGGGAGGGCGCCGGAGCCCTATGCTCCGCGGTCATGAGCGACGATCACGAGGACCCGGGTCTCTTCGACATCATGTCCACCGCGCGGGCGATGCGACGGCTGCGGCCCGACCCGGTGCCCGATGAGCTGCTGGACCGGCTGATACAGGCGGCGGTCTGGGGGCCCAGCGGTTCCAACGCACAGCGCTACCAGTACGTGGTCGTCACCGACCGCGCGGTGATGGCTCGGCTGGCGCCGCTCTGGGAGAGGTGCGTGGACGCCTATCTGGCCACGGCGGGCCGGTCCGCGCCTCCCGGCATGGACGACACCGCGTTCGAGCGCCTGACCAAGGCCATCCGCTACCAGCGCGACACCTTCGCCGAGACCCCGGCACTGGTCATCCCCTGCTACCGATACCCGTCCGTACGGCCCGACCTGGCCGGTACGAAGGCGTCGGCGGCCGCCCTCGGCGCGGGCGGCCTCGCCCGGCTGATGCGCGGCCGGGCCCGCTTCGAGGTACTGGCGGAGGCGGCCAGCGTCTACCCGGGCGTCCAGAACCTGCTGCTCGCGGCCCGCGGCCTGGGGCTCGGCGCCAACATCACCATCTGGCATCTGATGCTGGAGCGGGAGTGGAAGCGGGCCCTGGGGATTCCCCGGGATGTGCGGACCTTCGCGGTGATACCCGTGGGATGGCCGATGGGCCGGTTCGGACCGCTCAGCCGCAAGCCGGTGCGCAGCGTGGTGCACCGAGACGGCTGGTGAGCGGGGGCGGCCTCCCGGGGGCGGTGTACGCGGGTGGTGGTCCGTGCGGATGAACCCCGGCCCGTACGGCTGCCGCGAACCGGGCCCCGAGCGGACGATGGGCAATCGTGTCAGCAGACACCCCAGAAAGGCAGGAACCGCCCCATGCTCGGTACGGACTTCACCACCGGCTCCCCCAGCTGGCTCGATCTCGGCAGCCCCGACACCTCGGCCTCCGCGGACTTCTACCGGGCGGTCTTCGACTGGGACTTCGAGTCGGCGGGACCGGACGCGGGCGGGTACGGCTTCTTCAAGAAGGGCGGGAAGACGCTCGGCGCGCTCGGGCCGCTCACCGAGGAAGGGGCCCGTCCCGCCTGGACGGTGTACTTCCAGACGCCCGACGCCGCCGCCACCGCGCGGGCGGCCGAGCAGGGCGGTGGGACCATCCGGGTCGACGCGTTCGACGTCATGGACGCCGGCCGGATGGCGTGCCTCACCGACCCGGGCGGCGCCGAGTTCGCCGTGTGGCAGCCGGCCGCCGTCAAGGGTCTCGAAACGACTTCGGACACCCACACGCTGTGCTGGGCGGAGCTGCACGTGGGCGATCCGGAGGCCGCCGTCGCGTTCTACCGTTCGCTCTTCGGCTGGCGCTCGCAGGAGATGCCGGCTCCGGGCATGACGTACAGGGTGCTGTCGACGGCAGACGGGGACCAGCAGGACGCCTCGTTCGGCGGGATCGCCCCGCTCCAGGGCGACGCCCAGGAGGCGCGCTGGGTCCCCTACTTCACCGCGGAGGACGCGGACGCGATCGCGGCCAGGACCCGGGCGGCCGGCGGAACGGTCCTGATGCCCGCCGCCGACGTCCCCGACGTGGGCAGGATCGCGTGGCTCGCGGATCCCTCCGGCGCCGTGTTCGCCGTTCTGCAGCCCGCACCGCGGCACACCTGACGCGTCCGCGGCGGGCCCACCGGCGCGGGTGGACGGCCACTCGACCGGCGCACGGTTGCCTGTGTCGCCGCCATGGCATTCCCGGGCGGTGGGTTCGACAATGGGTGGGATGACCGACGACGACCGGGGACAGCTCACCGGCTCGCCGCCACGCCCGGCACCGGACGGGCAGCTCAGCGGCGAGATCGGGCCAATGGAGCGGCTCGCCATGAACCGCACCGGCAGTTTCGACTGGGATCTCGACTCAGGAACCATCGATGTCGACGAGGCGGGCCTGCTTGTCTTCGGCCTGGATCCTGACACCTTCGACGGCCGGCCCGCCGCGCTCGTCCACAACCTCGACACGGAAGAGCGCGACCAGCTGGACTCCGTCATCCGGGAGGCCCTGAGCAGCGGCCGTTCCTCCTACACCGCGCATTTCCGCATGTCGGCGGAGGACGGCACGGAGCAGTGGACGCATGTGCAGGCCCGGATCCTGCGGGACGAGACCGGCAGAGGACACCGGATCGTCGGGATCGTCCGGGACACGACCGCCGAGGTCACCCATTCGGCCTTCCTGCTGGAACTGGAGAAGCGCCGGCAGGTGCAGACGAGCATCGTCGAGCGCACGACGCACGCGCTGTCCCGGGCGGTGACCGTCGACGATGTGACGGCCGCGCTGACCGGCCCCGGCGGGCTCGCGCGGCTGGGAGCGGACGGCCTCGCGCTCGGCCTCGTCGAGAACGGGTCGCTGAACATCATCGCGCTGAGCGGCGATTCGCTGGAGGTGCTCGACGGGCTGAGGGCGCGGCGGCTGGAGCGAGGGCTGCCGCTGGCCGAGACGGTGATGGACGGCCGTCCGCTGTTCGTGAGCAAGTTCTCCACGCTGGGCCGGGACTTTCCCGTCCTCGCGCCCTATATCGGCCGGCTGAAGTTCAAGGCGGCCGCCTATCTGCCGCTGATCGCCCAGGCGCGTTCGCTCGGCGGTATGGCGCTGTTCTACCGGGGCCGTACGGCGTTCACCGCCGATGAGCGCAACCTCTGCCTCGGACTGGCCGCGATCGTCGCCCAGTCGCTCCAGCGGGCCATCCTCTTCGACGAGGAGCGGGAGCTGGCGACGGGTCTGCAGTCGACGATGCTGCCGCGCCGCATCCCGGAGATCACGGGCGGCGAGATCGCGGTGCGCTATCACGCGGCGTGGAGCGGCCGGCAGGTCGGCGGCGACTGGTACGACGTGATCTCGCTGCCGCGCGGACGTGTCGGCATCGTCGTCGGGGACGTGCAGGGGCACGACACCCACGCGGCTGCGATCATGGGGCAGCTGCGGATCGCGCTGCGGGCGTACGCCGGTGAGGGGCACGCCCCGTCGACCGTGCTCGCCAGGGCGTCGCGTTTTCTCGCCGAACTGGACACCGCGCGGTTCGCGACCTGTACGTACGCGCAGGTGGACCTCGACGGGGGCACGGTACGGGCGGTCCGCGCGGGCCACCTCGGGCCGATGATCCGCCACACGGACGGCCGGGTGGGTCTCCCCAAGCTCCGCGGCGGGCTGCCCCTGGGGCTCGCCTCGGTCTTCGGGGAGGAGGAGTTCCCGGAGACCCGGCTCGACCTGGTGCCGGGCGAGACGCTGGTGCTGTACACGGACGGTCTGGTCGAGCAGCCGGGGTCGGACATCGACAGCGGGCTCGACGCCCTGGCGGAGGCGATCAGTACCGGCCCGCCGCAGGCGGAGGCGCTCGCGGACCATCTGTCGGAGCAGCTGTGGGAGCGCTGGGGCTCCGGTGACGACGTGGCGCTGCTGGTACTGCGGCGCAGCCCGGACCCGGGCACGCCGCGAGCGCCGCGCATACACCAGTACATCCACCAGGCGGACCCGCAGGGCCTCTCCGACGCCCGGTCGGCCGTGAGCGAGGCGCTGCGCGACTGGGACATGGGCTCCCTGGCCGACGACGCCGAGCTGATCACCGGGGAACTGCTGGTCAATGTGCTGCTGCACACCGAGGGCGGTGCGGTGCTGACGCTGGAGGTGCTGCCCGAGCCGGTGCGGAGGGTGCGGTTGTCGGTGCAGGACCGTTCGAGTGCCTGGCCCCGGCGGCGTACACCCGGTGAGGCGGCGACCTCGGGGCGCGGGCTGCTGCTTCTGGACGCGCTGGCCACGCGCTGGGGGGTGGAACCCCGGGGCGAGGGAAAGGCGGTGTGGTGCGAGATCGGTCCCCCGCCGGCCGGCTCGGGCCGACCGGACCAGGGCGGGGTGAGCGAACCGGCGTGAGCCGAGAGCGGGCCGGGCCGGGTTGAGGCGGAAGCCGGTCGGCGTGAACGCCCGGGCGCCGGTGTGACCGCCCGACACCGTGTGAAACCCCGGACGGACAGGGCGGCAGGGGGCGAAGGAAGGAGACGCGGCGATGGATCCCGTTGCTGCCCTGGACAGGATCGCCTTTCTCCTCGAGCGCTCCCAGGCGCCCACGTACCGCGTCAAGGCCTTCCGTACGGCGTCGGCGGCGGTCGCCGCCATGGCCGAGGGTGAGGCCGCCCAGCGGGCCGCCGCGGGAACACTGGAGGCCGTCAAGGGCATCGGCCCGAAGACGGCCCAGGTCGTGCGGGAGGCGCTGGCCGGTGAGACTCCCTCCTACCTCGTTCATCTGGAGGAGGAGAGCGGGCTGCCCCGGGCCGGGGGCGGAGAGCTGATGCGGGCCGCCCTGCGCGGCGACTGCCATCTGCACTCGGACTGGTCGGACGGCGGCAGCCCCATCGACGAGATGGGCCGTGCGGCCGAGGCCCTGGGTCACGAGTGGGCCGTCCTCACCGATCACTCGCCGCGGCTGACCGTCGCCCGCGGGCTGTCCCCGGAACGACTGCGGGAGCAGCTGGACGTGGTGGCCGAACTCAACGAGCGGTGGGCGCCCTTCCGTCTGCTGACGGGGATCGAATGCGACATCCTGCTGGACGGCTCGCTCGACCAGGAACCGGAACTGCTCGACCGGCTCGATCTCGTCGTCGGCTCGGTCCACTCCAAGCTCAGGATGGACGCCCCCGCGATGACACGGCGCATGGTGAAGGCCGTGCGCAACCCGCTGATGGACGTCCTCGGGCACTGCACGGGGCGGCTCGTCACCGGGCGTGGCAGGCCCGAGTCGCAGTTCGACGCGGAGCAGGTGTTCGCGGCGTGCGCCGAGGCGGGGACGGCGCTGGAGATCAACAGCCGTCCCGAGCGGCTCGACCCGCCGCGCAGACTGTTGCGCCGGGCGGTCGCCGCCGGGGTCCTCTTCGCGATCGACACGGACGCGCACGCGCCCGGCCAGCTGGACTGGCAGATCTTCGGCTGCGCACGGGCCGAGGAGTGCGGGGTGCCCGTGGACCGGGTGATCAACACCTGGACGGCCGACGAGCTCGTGGAGTGGACACGCACCCGTCGGGTACCCGCGCATCGACCGGAGGGAGCGTCCTCGTGAACAGCAAGACCCGTACCCGTGCTGCCTCGGCGGGCGACAGCGACGCCTTCGTGCGTTCACCCAGCCACTTCACGGACCGGATCACGGCCGACGGCCGCGACGGCTGGCCCGTGGAGCCGGGCCGCTACCGGCTGGTCGTCAGTCGCGCCTGCCCCTGGGCGAGCCGCGCGCTGGTCTCCCGGCGGCTGCTAGGACTGGAGCACGCCGTCTCCGTCGCCGTGGCGGACCCGATCCAGGACGAGCGCAGCTGGCGCTTCACCCTCGATCCGGACGGCCGGGACCCGGTGCTCGGGATCGGCTTCCTGAAGGAGGCCTATGACGCGCGCGAGAAGAACCACCCGGGCGGGGTGAGCGTACCGGCGATCGTCGACATACCGACCCGGACGCTGGTGACGAACGACTACCGGAGCATCACACTGGACTTCGCGACCGAGTGGACCGCCCTGCACCGGGAGGGGGCACCGGACCTCTACCCGGAGCCGCTGCGCGATGAGATGGACGCGCTGATGGAGGACATCTTCCGCGACGTCAACAACGGCGTGTACGAGGCCGGGTTCGCCCGCTCGCAGGCGGTGTACGAGGAGGCGTACGGCAAGCTCTTCGCACGTCTGGACGCGTTGTCGCGGCGCCTCGCTGACCGGCGGTACCTGATGGGTGACACGATCACGGAGGCGGACATCCGGCTGTTCACCACGCTCGTGCGCTTCGACGCCGTCTACCACGGTCACTTCAAGTGCAACCGGAACAAGCTGGCCGAGGACCGCGTGCTGTGGGCGTACGCACGCGATCTGTACCAAACACCGGGGTTTGGCGACACGGTCGACTTCGATCACATCAAGCGCCACTACTACCAGGTGCACAAGCACATCAATCCGACCAGGATCGTGCCGGTGGGCCCGGACCCGGCGGGCTGGCTGACGCCGCATCACCGGGAGAAGCTGGGCGGAAGCCCGTTCGGCGAGGGGACGGCGCCGGGCCCGTCGGCCGAGATCCCGACGCCGCCGCTCCCTCCGCTCTGAGCTCGCCGCTCCTTGAGCTCTGCGCTCGCCTCTCGTTCCGCTCTGCGCTCGCCTCTCGTTCCGCTCTGCGCTCGCCTCTCCGGGCTTCGCGGCGTCAGTCCGTGTCCGCCGGCCTGGTCAGTCCTTGTCCGCCGCCTGCCACACCGTGGTGACGTTGCAGAACTCACGGATGCCATGGCCCGACAGCTCGCGTCCGTACCCGGAGCGCTTCACGCCTCCGAAGGGCAGAGCGGGGTGGGAAGCCGTCATGCCGTTGACGAAGACCCCGCCCGCCTGCACATCGCGGACGAACCGTTCGACGTCCTCGTCCTCACGGGTCCACACATTGGAACTGAGACCGAACGGTGTGGCGTTGGCGCGTTCCACGGCTTCGTCCAGGTTCGACACGCGGTAGAGCGTGGCGACGGGCCCGAAGGTCTCCTCCTGGTCGATCCGCATCTTCGGGGTGACGTCGGCGAGGACGGTGGGCCGGTAGAACCAGCCCCGGTCGTGTTCCTCCGGGCGGCCCCCGCCGCACAGCACGGTCGCCCCGTGGTGCACGGCGTCGTCGACCAGCTCCTCCAGATCCGCGCGGCCCTGCTCGGTGGCGAGCGGCCCCACGTCGGTGGACTCGTCGAGCGGGTCGCCGACGGTCAGCGCCGCCATCCCGGCCGCGAACCGTTCCGCGAACGCGTCGTACACGTCGGTGTGGACGATGAACCGCTTGGCCGCGATGCACGACTGGCCGTTGTTCTGCACCCGGGCGGTCACGGCGGTCGCGGCGGCCTTGTCGATGTCGGCCGACGGCATCACCACATAGGGGTCGCTGCCGCCCAGCTCCAGCACGGTCTTCTTGACCTCGTCACCGGCGACGGACGCGACCGCGCGGCCGGCCGGCTCGCTGCCGGTCAGGGTGGCGGCGGCGACTCGGGGGTCGCGCAGGACCGACTCGACGGCGCCGGACCCGATGAGCAGGGTCTGGAAGCACCCACGGGGATAGCCGGCCCGGTGGAAGAGATCGCCGAGGTACAACGCCGTCTGCGGCACGTTCGAGGCGTGCTTGAGGAGGCCGACGTTGCCGGCCATCAGCGCGGGCGCCGCGAACCGTACGACCTGCCAGAGCGGGAAGTTCCACGGCATGACGGCCAGGATGACGCCGAGGGGGCGGTAGTGCGTACGCGCGGCGGAGGCGCCGGAATCGCGGACGTCCGACTCCGCCGGGTGTTCGTCGGCGAGCAGCTCCGGGGCCTTCTCGGCGTACCAACGCATCGCCTTGACACACTTGGCGGCCTCGGCGCGCGCCGCCGCGAGCGGCTTGCCCATCTCGAGGGTCATCGTCCGGGCGATGTCCTCCTGGTCCTGCTCCAGCAGGTCGGCGGCGCGTTTGAGCAGCTGGGCGCGTTCGGCGAACCCGGTGGCGCGATAGGCCCGGAAGGCGGCGTCGGCATCGGCCAGACACCGTTCGACACCCTCGGGGCCGAGCGCTTCGTAGGACTTGAGTGTCTCGCCGGTCGCGGGGTTCACCGTGGCGATGGGCATGGGTCCGTCCTCCTCGGGTCGGTCGCCTACTCGACCCTGACGCCTCGGGACCGGCCTCGCAAGGCGGGCCGGGGGCCGGGTCCGAGCGGCGGGATGGGGCGAGCAGCGCCGGAGCGGGGTGCACCGGCGGGGGTCAGGGGGAGCCGGCCGCCCAGCGCAGGGCTCCGGCCAGGTGGGCGCGGAAGTCGGGATGGGCGTACGCCTCCGCGCTGTGGCCGAGCGCGGTGAAGCAGGAGCGGCCCCGTCCGACGGTGTGGCACCACGCCAGGGGATGGTCGCTACCGAGCGTGCCGCCGCGGTAGGTGGATTCGTCGACGCGGGCCAGGACGTGGACGGAGGCGGAGCGCGGGTTGGCCGTGAAGTTGTACCACTCGTCCGTCCAGCTCCAGCGGGCCGGGAGATGGGCGGTGGCGGGGTGGTGGGGGTCCTCGACGTGGACCTCGGCGGGCTGGATCTCGGGGTGGCCGTCGAAGCGGGTACCGAGGAGCTCTCCGTAGAACGGCCAGTCGGGCTCGGCGTTGGCGGCCGCGTGCACCCCGAGGAAGCCGCCGCCGCCGCGTACGTACGCCTCCAGGGCCGCGCGGGACCGGCCGGTGAGGACCGGGCCGGTGGTGGACAGGAAGACGACCGCGGCGCAGCGGGCGAGGCGCTCGGGAGCGAGGGTGGCGGGGTCCTCGGTTGTCTCGGGAACGAGACCCTGGTCCTTGGCGAGTTCGGCGAGGGCGGTGGCGCCGGCCGGGATGGAGTCATGGCGGTAGCCGTGGGTGCGGGTGTAGATGAGCAGGTCCGTGCGGGATCGCGGGTGGTGCGTGGTCGGCACAGGGGCTCCTGGCGAGGTCGTCGGCCGACGTACACATACGGCGGGCAGTCATCGATCGGCGGTCGTCGTACCAGTCGTCGGAGTAAGCGCTTTCTGCGACCGTAGCCAGCGCCTTCCCGGGACACAAGACCCCTACCCGGGGTAGCGCCGAGGTAAGCCCGAAAGCCGCCAGTACTGGATCTTGACGTCCCTGAGTGACTCCTCCGCGCCGCCCGCCCTCCTCACGCCGTCAAGGCGCGCGGCGCTGAGGCATCCGAGGAACGACCACGGTCCGGCCCTCGTAGCAATCCGCGCTGTTCGGCCCCGCACCGCAGCGGTGCGGGGCCGAACAGCGCAGCTTGGTCCGCCGGTCCACGGGCGATCACTCGTCGCCCACTGCCCCAGCTCGCCTTCTCCCGGTCGGCGGAGTCGGCATCAGCAGCTCGGCGAGGCGGCGGTGGTCGTGAGGTGCGGCGGTCCGGGACAGACTCCCCCTTCTCCGAGCTGGTTGGATCCCGATGTCCGGGTCGGGGTCGGGGTCGGGGTCGGGGTCGGTCAGTCGTTGCGGAGCTTGCCGAACTCCTCGATCAGCACGGGATACTGCTCTTTGCCGTGTCCGGCGGCGATCGCCCGGTCGGCCATGGTCTTGAGCAACTTCGGCAGTTCGGCGTTCACCCCCACTGCCTCGCTCTCCTCGATCAGGTGCTCCATCGCCCGTGCGTCGCTCTCCAGGGCGGATACCTCGGCCGTGAAGGAGCCACTGTCGACCTGCTCGGCGTATCCAGGCAGCCATTCGGCCACACCGGCGGCGATCTGCCGCGCGAACGGCGCGTACGTCGCGGCGTCGACTCCGGCCGTCCTGAGCAGGGCCGTGCCCTGGAGCCACGCGTTCAGGACGCTCCACATCATGGCCAGGCCGGCCACGTCGTACAGCGACGCGAGCCCATGGTCCGCCCCCAGGTAGGAGACGGTGCCGAGCGCGCCGAGTGTCGACTCGTGCGCCTCGAAGTCCGCCTGCGGCCCACTGTGCAGAATCACCGCGTCGGCGGTGCCGATGGTCGGCGGGATGGCCATGATGGCGCCGTCGAGGTAGCGGGCACCACGCTGCTCGGCCCATCGGGCGGCTTCCCTGGCGTGGGCCGAGCTCCCCGAGGTCAGGTTGATCAACATCGTGCCGTCCAGCTCGACATCGTTCGCGCCGAGGAGCTCGTACAGGGCCGGGTAGTCGGTGACGCAGATGATCGTCAGCGAACCCGCCTTGAGCGCCTCGCCGACACTCGGCGCCAGCCGTGCGCCCTCGGCCACCAGTTGGTCGGCTTTCGAGGACGTGCGATTCCACACGGTGGTGGGATGCCCGGCTTTCAGGAACGCGCCGGCGAGTGCCTGGCCCATCAGGCCAAGTCCGATGATGGTCACGGGTGTTTCGGTGCTGTTGTTCATGACAGCATCGTCAACGTTGATACCGGTATGAAGGTCAAGCGAGGTTGCCATGCGGATCGGGGAACTGAGTCGTCGGACGGGAGTCCACACTCATCAGTTGCGCTACTACGGCGCCCAGGGGCTGCTGGAGGCGGATCGTGGCGCCAATGGTTATCGCGAGTACGACGAGAGCGCCGTACTGCGGGTGAGGCAGATCCGGCACCTGCTCGGTGCCGGTCTGTCTTCCGAGGACATCGCGTACGTGCTGCCATGTGTGCTCGGAGAGGCCCCGGAGCTGCCCGGGTGCCCCGAGTTGCTGGCCGCGATGCGGTCACGGCTGCAGCGACTGAACGATCAGATGGCCAGCCTCGCCCACTCCCGCGACGCTCTTGCCGCCTACATCGATGCGGCCGAGCGAACGGGCAGCGAGAGCTATCCGCCCTTTGACGGTGGCGACTTGGAGCCCGTCCCCGCCTGAGGGGCCGCGGTGGCGACCACGCCCGAGCAGTGCGAGGGCGACGGCGGCAACGCCGTCCCGGGGCTGAGGCCGGATGCGCGCCGCCCTGTGGCCCGTCGCCTTGGCTGTGCGCGCCAAGACCCCGTGGCTGGGCCGGTTTTATGTCGCGTCAGGCGGCTGCACCGAAGCCGGAGACGGTTCGTCGCCGCGGTCACACGCCGGTGAAGCGGCGGGCGGCCTCCTCCACCGGCGCCGCCTCGTCCAGCCCCTCGGAACATCGTCGCCAGGTCGTCCCGCACCCGCATCCGCGCCCTGTGGGCCAGGCAGGCGAGCAACGCGACCCCTTGATGACCGCGTAGTCCCGCGGTTCGGAGTCATCCGAAGCATCCGCCTCCCCGGCGAAGTCGGTGAATGTCGGCGAGGCGACACCGTCCACGTGTTCACCTCGGTGCGGATCTTCGAGGTCCTCGCGTCGAAGGTGGAGAACGCCAGCAGTTCCAGCCCGGCCGCCACCACCTTCTCCCGCGCGACATTGATCCCACGCGGAACCCGGCCATTGTTCAAACGGATACACGACTGTATCTTTTTGCCACCCCGCTCCCCTCTCCTCCTCCCTTGGAGTTCCTGATGAGCACCGACGCGCGTACCGAACTCCCGGCCACCCTCGCCGCGGCGGTCGGTCCGATGCCCGAGGGTGTCACCCTGCCGATGCCGCCCACCTTCGACTCGGTCGAGGAGGAACGCCAGTACCGCAAGGAGCAACTGGCGGCGGGATTCCGCCTGTTCGGCAAGTTCGGGTTCTCCGAAGGGGTCGCCGGGCACATCACCGTCCGCGATCCGGAGAACCCGGACGCCTTCTGGGTCAATCCGTTCGGCATGAGCTTCCAGCAGATCAAGGCGTCCGACCTGATCCTGGTCGACCACCAGGGCACGCTGCTCGAGGGCCGGCGACCCGTGAACCGGGCGGCCTTCGTCATCCACTCCCAGGTGCACGCCGCCCGTCCGGACGCGATCGCGGCCGCGCACTCCCACTCACTGCACGGAAAGGCGTTCTCCAGCCTCGGCATCCCGCTGGACCCGATCACCCAGGACGCCTGCGCGTTCTTCGAGGACCACGGGATCTACGACGACTACCGGGGCGTGGTGAACGAGGTCGAGGAGGGCAAGCGGGTGGCCCGCGCGCTCGGTGACCACAAGGCGGTGATCCTGAAGAACCACGGACTGCTGACGGTGGGTCACTCGGTGGCCGAGGCGGTGTGGTGGTTCATCACCATGGAGCGCTCGTGCCAGGCCCAGCTCCTCGCCATGGCCGCCGGAACACCGCAGTTGATCGACCGGGAGACGGCCCTGATCACCCGCTCCCAGGTGGGGACGCATCTGGCGGGATGGTTCCAGGCACGCCCGCTGTGGGACCAGATCACGGCGTCCGACCCGGACCTCTTCGACTGACGCGACCGAGCGGCCGAACGGCGGAGGGGCGGAGGGGCGGAGCGGCCGAGGGCTCAGCAGGCTGAGCGGCTGGGGGACCGACGCGGCCGTCGGCTCGCCGTCATCCGGGGAGTGTGTTCAGCGCTCGGTGGTGACGGCCGACAACAGCGAGGTCAGGAAGGTTCGTTCGAGGGCCCCCGGCGGCAGCTTGTCGGGCTCCACATAGCTCTGCGCGAGGCCGCCCTCCCGCACGGCGATGAGGAGCCTTGCGAACTCATCGGCGTCCACGGTCAGTTCGCGTCCGGCTCGGCGCAGTACGGTCGTCAGGCCACGCGCGATCTCCGCCCGCAGCCGCGCGTCGTGCTGGGCCAGCACCCAGGCGGCTTGCGGGTCACGGATCGCGTGCAGGGTGAACTCGGTGGTGACCAGATACCAGTCGCGCTCGTCCGGCTCGACCCGTGAGGCGAGTTCGGCGAGCCGCTCCAGGGTGAACTCCTCGGCGCCGACCGCGTCGACCGCGGCGGCGAGCCGGTTGAGGGTGCGTTCGCTGTGGGCGTCGAACAGCGCGAGGAAGAGCTCTTCCTTGCTGCTGAAGTTGGAGTAGAACGCGCCCCGCGTGTAGCCGGCGCGCTCGCAGATCTGCTCGATGGACGTGGCGTGGAAGCCGTGCTCGGCAAAGGCCTCGAGCGCGGCCGCCAGGAGCGCGGCGCGGGTCCGGGGCCGGCGCTTGGTCACACCCTTGGGCACGGGCCCCTCCTTCCGCGACGTGAACCGGGGCGACCACGATACCTGTGGCCCCTTTGAGACGGGCCGCGCGCAGGGCCCGCCCCCGCTCGCCGTGAGGGCGCCCCCGAGCGCGTCGGGGCCCGGAAAGTTAAAATCCATGTATGGGAAAGCGGCCCGTCGTGCCCGCCGCGCCCGAGCTGGTCCTCGAGATCGACGGGGACACCACGGTGATGAGTCCGAGCCGGGCATATCGCATCGGGCGCGACCCATTGAGCGACATCGTGCTGGTGGATGCGCGCATCTCGTGGCACCACGCGGTGTTGCGGCCCGAGGGTGACCATTGGACGCTGCAGGACGAGGGCAGCACCAACGGCACGTTCGCGGAGGGGCGGCGCATCGAGGTCCGGGGCGTGGGGCCCGGAACCGTCATCCGCTTCGGGCATCCCGAGGACGGTCCGCTGGGCGTCCTCTTCGGGGCGCCCGCACCGCAACCGGAACCGCGCGTACGGCCCGGCCGAGAGACACCCGGCGAGCCCGGACAGCGACCCCCGGTCTCGTACGAACCCGGCCCATCCGTTTCCGAACCCCAGGCCGAACCCGCGGCCGAACCCCAGGCCGAACCTGCGGCCGAAACCGGGGCCGAACCCCAGGCCGAAACCGGGGCCGGGCCCTCACCCGAACCCGCTTCGCCGGTGCGGGGCTCGCCCCCCACGCCCCGGCCGTCCTCGGTCTCGCTGCCCGCCGCCACCGGCACCTTCCGCCGGCCGACCTCGGTCCGTCCGCTGCCGGTCAGGACCGTCCGGATCGGGCGCGGCCCCGACAACGACCTGGTCATCGACGATCTGACGGTCTCGCGGCTCCACGCCGAGCTGCGCGCGGAGCCGGACGGCACGTACTGGATCCATGACCTGGGCAGCCACAACGGCACCTTCCTCAACGGCCGCCCCGTCGACCGCGCGCGCGTCACCCCCGACGACATCGTCGGCATCGGTCACTCCGCGTTCTGTCTCATCGGCGACCAACTGGTGGAGTTCACCGACACCGGCGAGGTCTCGCTCGACGTGCAGGACCTTGCGGTCACCGTCGACCAGGGCCGCAAGACGCTCCTGGACGAGGTGTCGTTCCCCGTGGGCCAGAAGTGCCTGCTCGCTGTCGTCGGCCCCAGCGGCGCCGGCAAGTCGACGCTGCTCAACGCGCTGACGGGACTACGCCCCGCCGACCGAGGCACGGTCCTTTACGACGGCCGCGATCTCTACCGCGACTACGCCGAGCTGCGCCGGCGCATCGGTCTCGTGCCGCAGGACGACATCCTCCACCAGCAACTGACCGTCAAGCGCGCCCTCACCTACGCCGCCGAACTGCGCTTCCCCGAGGACACCGCCGCGGCGGAGCGCCGGGCCCGGGTGGACGAGGTCATCCGCGAGCTGGGTCTGGAACAGCGCGCGGACCAGGCGATCCACAGCCTCTCCGGCGGCCAGCGCAAACGCGTCAGTGTGGCTCTCGAGCTGCTGACCAAGCCTTCGCTGCTGTTCCTGGACGAGCCGACGTCCGGCCTCGACCCCGGGATGGACCGCTCGGTGATGCACATGCTGCGCGGCCTCGCCGACGACGGCCGTACGGTCATTGTGGTCACCCACAGTGTGCTCAGCCTGGACGTGTGCGACCGGCTGCTCGTTCTGGCCCCGGGTGGCCGGATCGCCTACTTCGGGCCGCCCGAGGACTCCCTCTCCTTCTTCGGCTTCTCGCAGTGGCCGGAGGCGTTCGAGGCGTTCGAGAACGACCGGGGCCGCGACTGGGCGGGGTCGTACCGGCAGTCGGCCTTCCAGCAGAGGTACATCGACAGCGAAAGCGCCAGGCAGCGACCGAGCGTGGCGGCCGGGCGGGCGCAGGTGACTCCCCCCGAGCCGCCACCGAAGGCACAGAGCTGGGGTGCTCAACTGCGGACGCTGGTGCGCCGGTACGCGGCCGCGCTGGGCGCCGACCGGACCTTCCTGGCCATCATGATCGCGTTGCCGTTCGTGATGGGCGCGATGGCCAGGGCGCTGTCCGAGGGCGAGTTCGGGCCAGAGTCGACGATGAACGTACTGCTCATCCTCTGCGTCGGCGGAGTGCTGACGGGCGCGGCCAACGCGGTGCGCGAGCTCGTCAAGGAGCGGACCATCTACCGCCGGGAGAGAGCCGTGGGTCTGTCCCGGTCCGCGTATCTGATGTCCAAGATCGTGGTGCTGGGGCTGATCACCGTCGTGCAGGCGGTGGTCCTGACCCTGGTGGCCCTGATCGGGGTCCCGCTGAACGCCCCCGGCGGCAAGGGCGTGCTGCTCCCGCCGCTGGTGGAGATCACCCTCGCGGTCGCCCTGCTGGCGTTCACGGCGATGATGCTCGGGCTGTTCGTCTCCGCGCTGGTGCGCAAGGAGGAGGTCACCATGCCTCTCCTGGTGCTCCTGGCGATCGTCCAGGTCGTGTTCTGCGGCGGACTGCTGACCATCAAGGGCTCGCCGGTCATCGAGCAGCTGGCGTGGCTGGTCCCGTCCCGTTGGGCGTTCGGGGCGATGGGATCCACCGTCGACCTCGGGAAGATCGCCCCGAACGAGAAGACGTCGGATCCGCTGTTCGCGCACACGCTCAGCGCGTGGCTGCTCGACATGGGGATGCTGGTGGTGCTCTGTCTGGTTCTCGGGTTCGTGGTCGCGAAACTGCTCCGCCGGCACGAGCCTGTGATCATGCGCAAGTAGCGAAAGTAGGCGCCGCCCATGGTCCTTCCCGTCAGTCCAGCCAGCTCCTTCGACCCGGACTTCCGGCCGACCCACGTGGTGCCGCGCGGGGGGATGCCGGCGTGGGAGGCCCCCGACCCGAACCGCCCGACGGAACCGCTCGATCCGTTCCTGCCGGTACAACTGCTGGACCGGGTCGGTGACTGGGGGCGGATCCTGTGCTCCAACGGCTGGTCCGCGTGGGTCGACGGACGGCTGCTCGTCTCCGTACCGCCGGACCCTCCCGCCGCCGGGCAGCCACCGGCCAGGGCGGCCGATCCCCGCCCGCTGCTCGCGCGCGCGGAGGAGTCCCTGGCCAGGTATCGGCGGGCGGCGGAGGACCTCGCGGCGGGGCGCATGGACGGCGAGGGGTTCCGCGGGGCGACGCGCGGCCTGCGCGTCGGGATGGTCGTGGACGGCGAGGCGGTGTGGCTGTACGACGCCGAGCACGAGCGCTGGGTGCACTGCGACGGCACCCGGCTGAGTACGTACGCGGCTTCGGCGGGGCCGTCGGCCGCGGCCCAGGTCTCGGCCGTCGAACCGCAGGCACCGGTCGCGCCGGCCGCGCCGGTCCCCGGCGCGGTACCGCGCGAACCGACGCAGGTAGTGGGGCTCCAGCCGCCGAAGGGCTCACCGGAACCCACCCGGCTGGTGGAGCGGGACGACGAGGGGGCCGGGCAGAGTCTCGGGCCCGAGGCGACGCGACTCGTGGAACGGACCGACGAGGACCCCGGGCCCGAAGCCACGCGACTCGTGGAACGGACCGACGAGAACCCCGGGCCCAAAGCCACGCGACTCGTGGAACGGACCGACGAGAACCCCGGGCAGGATCCCGCGCCCGAAGCCACCCGGCTCGTGGAACGGACCGACGAGAACCCCGGGCAGGAGCCCGCGCCCGAAGCCACCCGGCTCGTGGAACGGACCGACGAGAACCCCGGGCAGGAGCCCGCGCCCGAAGCCACCCGGCTCGTGGAGCGCGACGAGGACGGGCGGCCGTCAGCCGCGGCGGGTGACGGATGATGGCCGCGCCCGGCGCCGGTGACACGGACCTGCCGATCGGCCGGCCTTCGGGCCTGCTCGGCAAGCAGATCGCGGACTACCTCGTCGAGAGCGAGATCGGACGCGGCGGGATGGCCGTCGTCTACCGGGCGCGGGACCTGCGGCTCGACCGCACGGTGGCGCTGAAACTGCTCGCGCCGGAACTGGCCCGCAACGACACCTTCCGCAAGCGATTCGCCCATGAGTCGCGGGTGGCCGCGGCGATCGACCATCCGCACATCGTCCCGGTCTTCGAGGCCGGCGAGACGGAGGGCGTGCTGTACATCGCCATGCGGTTCGTCGCCGGGCAGGACCTGCGGGCGCTGCTGGACCGGGAGGGCCCGCTGCCACCCGACAAGGCGGGGCGGATCGCCGTACAGGTGGCCTCCGCACTCGACGCGGCGCACGCGCACGATCTGGTGCACCGGGACGTCAAGCCGGGCAACATCCTGGTCGCCGAGGGCACCGACAGCGACCACCCGGAGCATGTCTATCTCACCGACTTCGGTCTGACGAAGAAGTCGCTGTCCCTGACCGGGTTCACGACGGTCGGGCAGTTCGTCGGGACGCTCGACTACGTGGCGCCCGAGCAGATCTCGGGCAAGCCGGTCGACGCCCGCTGCGACGTCTACAGCCTGGCCTGCGTGGTCTACGAGACGCTGGCCGGCGTACCGCCCTTCCGCCGGGACGACGACATGGCGCTGCTCTGGGCCCATCAGTACGATCCGCCGCCTCCCCTCACCGGTGAACGACCCGATCTGCCGGGCGCGGTCGACGAGGTGATGGGGAAGGCGCTCGCGAAGACGCCCGACGAGCGGTACGGCACCTGCCTGGAGTTCGTGGCGAGACTGCGTGTGGCGATGGAGAGGCCGTGGAAGCCGGGTACGGAACCGTGGCCGCCCCGGGATCCGGACCCTGAGCCGGGACCGCCGCCCGAACCGCCCGCATGGGCGCTCCCGGTGTTCACCCGCGCCGCCGGGGTCCGGTGGCCCCCTCCGTCCGTACGGGCACCCCGGTACTAGGGCGCGTATCGAGTCGTGATCAATTTGCGGGATGTGCCTTCGTGGCACGGTCCGGTCCGATAGACGGTCTTACGTGACTCGAGTGCAACTGACCGATCCGGATTGGGAGTTCATCGAGCCGTACCTGCCGATCGGCGAGTAAGGCCCGTACCCCCGAGCGACTGCGGCAGCAGTTCGAGGGCGTGATCTGGCGGTTCAAGACGGGCGGGCAGTGGCGGGAGACGCCGACGGAGCTCGGCGCCTGGTCGACCGTCCACAACCGCTTCCGGCAGGGGCGTGACGCCGGCGTCTTCGCGGCCCTGCTGGAGGGCCTGATCACACAGGTACGCGGGCCCGTCGGCCGACCCCGCATCCGGCCGGACGCGGTCGCCGCGGACAAGGCGTACTCGTCCTGCGGAAACCGCGCCCACCTGCGCAAACGCCGTATCAAGGCGGTCATCCCGGAGAAGAAGGACCAGGCCGCCACCCGGAAGAAGAAGGGCTCCAGAGGTGGCCGACCCGTCAGCCACGACGCCGATCTCCACAAGGAGCGGAACACCGTCGAACGCCTGATCAACTAGCTCAAAGCATGACGAGGCATCGCCACCCGATACGACAAGACTCCCGACAGCTACCTCGCCGGTCTCCACCTGCGCGCCTCGATGATCTGGATCAAGGACCTCACCAGGACCACCCGATGATCACGACTCGATATGCCCCTAGGTGACGCGCTGAAATGCCGGACGCCAAGGGCGGGCAGGAGTTGAGTCAACGGTCAACCAGCCGTGGACGCGGGACCTCACCCGTGGATTCCGCGTCGGTGTCGTCGGTGCCGACCGGGCCGCGGGGAAACATCCAGTCCAGCCACTTCGGCAGCCACCAGTTGGTCCGGCCGAGGAGTGTCATGGTCGCCGGTACCAGCACCATGCGTACGACCGTGGCGTCGATGAAGATCGCGCTGGCCAGGCCGAGCCCGAACATTTTGGTGGAGGGGTCCTCGGCGACGGCGAAGGACAGGAAGACCGCCACCATGATGAGGGCGGCCGACGTGATGATCCGGGCGGTGCCGGAGACGCCCTCCACGATCGCCGTGCTGTTGTCGCCGGTGCGCACGTACTCCTCACGGACGCGCGCGAGGAGGAACACCTCGTAGTCCATCGACAGGCCGAACAGGATGGCGAAGAGGAACGTCGGGATGAACGACACGATCGGAACCGTCGCTTCCAGCCCGATGAGTGCGCCTCCCCAGCCCCACTGGAAGACCGCGACCATGATGCCGTAGGCCGCGCCGATGCTCAGCAGATTCAGCAGTACCGCCTTGAGCGGTACGAGTATCGAGCGGAAGACCAGCATCAGCAGCAGGAACGACATCGCCAGCACAGCGGCGACGAACACCGGCAGGCGTTGGCTGGTGCGTTGGCCCACATCGGACAGGCTCGCGGCGGCGCCGCCGACGTGGGCCCTGGCCGGGCCGTGCCCGATCGCCGTGGGCAGCACGTCGGTGCGCAGCCGGGCGATGGTGTCGGCCGTGGCCTTGTCCTGAGGGCTGGTGGTCGGGAACACCACGAGGGTCGCGATGCCGGTGGCCCGATCGATGTGCGTCGGCGCGACGGATGCGATGCCCGGATCCGCCGCGACCGCCCCGACGAGTCGGTCCATCACTCCCGGATCACCGGTGAGGTCCGCGGCGATGACGAGGGGACCGTTGGTGCCCGGGCCGAACCCCTCGGCGACGAGGTCGTAGGCCCGGCGCTCGGTACGGCTCTGAGGCAGTGAGCCGTCGTCGGGCAGGCCGACGCGCAGGCCGAGCACGGGCAGCGTCGCGGTCAGCAGCAGCCCCGCCGCGCCGACCGCGTACGGCACCGGGTGCCGGCTGACGTGGCCGATCCAGCGACGCCACCCGGCGGCGTGGGCGGCGCCTGCCGCCGGGTCCCGCCACCGTGCGAGTCGGCCCAGCTTCCTGGTCTGCAGAGCCCGGCCGATCCGGCCGGCCCGGGCCAGGCGCGGGCCCGCCGCGCCGAGGAAGGCCGGCAGCAGCGTCACCGACGCGAGCACCATCGTCAGGACGACGATCGAGACGGCAACCCCGCCCACCGTCATGAACGGCACGTTCGCGACCGCCAGCCCGAGGATCGAGACGACGACGGTGCCGCCGGCGAAGACCACCGGCCGCCCCGCCGTTGCCACCGCTCGTCCGGCCGCCGCCTGCGGATCTAGCCCGCACGCGAGGTACTCCCGGTGCCTGGCGAGCACGAACAGCGCGTAGTCGATGCCCACTCCGAGCCCGACCATGCTGCCCAGGACCGGTGCGAAGGTGGGGACCTCTGTCACCCCCGCCAGTACCGTCATCGTGGCGACCCCGACGGTCAGCCCGAAGACCGCCATGCCGATAGGGAGCGCGGCGGCGACGAGCGAACCAAACGCCAGGAACAGGATCGCGGCCGCGGCGAGGAGGCCGATCAGCTCGCTTGCGCCGCCGTCGGGGTCGGAGAAGGCGTAGAAGAGGTTCCCGCCCATCTCGATGCGCAGCGGCAGCTCGGCGCGCAGTCGGCCGCCGAGATCGACGAGGGCGTCGAGGTCTTCGGCCGACAGCCGGCTCTGGTCGGGGTACTGCACCCGGACGACCGCGATCCGCCCGTCGGCCGAGACAAGTCCGCCGCGCACGGCAGTGTCCCCGCGCGTGTCGAGCGCCGCCGCCGGGTCGCTCGTGCCAAGCACGTGCGGCAGCCGCTTCACCTCGGCCCGCAGCCGCGTGAGAGCGGTGCGCGCGCCGTCGTCAAAGAACGTCGCACCGTCGTCGAGGGGGGTGACGACCACTTGGGCGGTCATCCCCTCCTGGCCGGTGCCTGCCCGCTCGATCAGTTCCGCGGCCCGCTGGGAGTCCAGTCCCGGAGCGGTCATCGAGTCCGCGGTCCGCCCGCCGAAGGCGACGGCGGCGAGGACGGCGAGCGTGGCGGCGATCAGCCATGCCGCGATCACCCGCCAGGGATGGCGGGCGGCGCTTGCGCCCAGGCGCAACAGGGCTTTCGAGAGCATCGGTTCCTCCAACCACCTCGTCGGCCGTCCTTGTACGGCCGACGATGCCGAGGCTCGTCGCCACGGCGCTCCGCGGCATCGGCCCGCGGGCCGCGGATCCGTCGGCCCCGGGGCGGAGTACGACCCGTCCTTTCGGCCGATGCGCGGCACGCCGCGGTCCCTAGGCTGAGAACCGTGCTCCGAGACGACCTGCGAACCCTGTGGACCGAACCCCGGCCGCCCGACGCGCCCGCCCGGGTGCGGCGGGACTGGGCGCTGCTCGCCGCGGGCCTTGCCGGTGTGGCGCTGGAGGCCACCCTGCGCGAGAACGTCGTGTGGCGGCCGGTGGCGGTGGTGTTCGCCGTATGGCTGTGCCTGCTGCCCCTGTGGCGCCGGACCCGCCCGCTGGCGATGGTGACGCTGGCGTTCGGCTCGGTGATCCTGCTTCCGGTGGCCTCGCTCGTCGCCGCACCGCGCGAGCCGGTCGGCCTGTACACCGGCGCGGTCGTGCTCGTGCTGGTGTACGCGCTGCCCCGGTGGGGATCGGGACGCGAGATCGTGCTGGGCGGCGCGGTGATCATCGCGGTCGGCGCGCTGTGTGTCGTCACGGACGAGACCCCGGTCGTCGAAAAGGTCGTGGGCTTCGTCTTCCTGCTGCTGCCCGGCGTGGTCGGGGCTGCCGTGCGGTTCCGGGTGACCGCTCGCGAGCGGCAGTTGGAGCAGGTGCGCTCCCGCGAGCGCGAGCAACTCGCCCGGGAGCTGCACGACACGGTGGCCCACCACGTGTCGGCCATGGTGATCATCGCCCAGGCGGGCCGGGTGCTCGCGGGCACCGACCCGTCCGCCGCCGTCGAGGCGCTGGAGGGGGTCGAGGAGGAAGGGGCGCGCACGCTGGAGGAAATGCGCGCCATGGTCGCCGCGCTGCGCGACCACGGGGTCGGCGCCGAGCTGGCGCCCCCTGCCGGAGTCGCGGATCTGGAGCGCCTGGTGCGCACCCCGGGTGGTCGCCTCAGGGTCGACCTGGGGCTCGACGGCGAACTGGACGCGCTGCCCCCGGCCGTGGACGCGGCCGTCTACCGGATCGTGCAGGAGTCGGTGACCAACGCGCTGCGCCATGCGGTCGACGCGACCGAGCTCGTCGTTCGGGTCGCCGCGGAACGGCACACGGTACGGGTGAGCGTGCGCGACAACGGCCGGCGCACCGGCCGGGGTCGCGACGGATACGGACTTACCGGACTGCGCGAGCGCGCGACCCTGCTCGGCGGCACACTACGAGCCGGCCCGGGTACCGACCGGGGCTGGCATGTCGAAGCCGAACTGCCGAGAGCGAGGAGCGAGAGCGGTGTCCATTCGCGTCCTCGTCGCTGACGACCAGACGATCATCCGCACCGGGTTGCGGATCATGCTGAACGCCCAGCCCGGCATCGAGGTGGTCGGCGAGGCCGCCGACGGGCGGGAAGCGGTACGTCTGGCCCGCGAACTACGCCCCGACGTCTGCCTGTTCGACATCCGCATGCCCGTACTCGACGGGCTCGAGGCCACCCGGCTGGTCGCCGGCCCGGGTGTCGCCGACCCGCTGGCCGTGGTCGTCATCACCACGTTCGACCTCGACGAGTACGTCTACGGCTCACTACGTGCCGGCGCCCGCGGATTCCTCCTCAAGGACACGGGACCGGACCTTCTGGCGCACGCCGTACGGTCGGCGTCCGACGGTGAGGCGCTCATCGCGCCCAGCGTCACCGTCCGTCTGCTCCAGGCATTCGCGGACCTGCCCGCCGGCCGGCCCGTGGCCCAGCCGGTCTCCCCCGTCACCGCCCGCGAGGAGCAGGTGCTCCTCGCCGTCGCTCGCGGGCTGACCAACACCGAGATCGCCGATGCACTGCACATCAGCCTCAGCACGGTGAAGACGCATCTGGCCAGCCTGATGGCCAAACTCGGCGCCCGCAACCGGGTCGAGATCGCGATGTGGGCCTACGAAACGCGCCGTATCCTCCCCGGAACCTGAGCCGGGTGCCGGGCCATGTCCCATGAGTCCCCGCCCGGACATCAGTGCACCGGTCGGCTCACGTCGGCTCCACGTGCCTCACCCGCCCCAGAGCGTGACGTACCAGGAGGCCGGAACTGGGACGGTGAGACACCCGATACGACAAGACTCCCGACAGCTACCTCGCCAGTCTCCACCTGCACGCCTCGATGATCTGGATCAAACACCTCACCAGGACCACCCGATGATCACGACTCGATACGCGCTCTAGGCGGGACCGGCGCCGTCCGCCTGGTCGACCTCGCCCCGCCGGTGTACGTGCGAGGCGAGCAGTCCGCCGATGAAGCCCGTGACCAGGCCCCACAGCAGGGCCAGGCCGACCGTGGTCCACAAATGCGGCCGCAGGGCGACCTGGCCGCCGAGCCCGCCGACGTCACCGATCCCGAGGAGCGACAGGCCGTAGCGGGCGTAGAGCCGGGTGACGGGGCAGACGACCAGCATGGTCAGGGCGAAGGCGACGCCCATGTGGAGGGCGTGCTGCCAGAGCCGCATCCGGGCCGGGGAGCGCACCGCCATGGCGAACGCCGCAGCCAGGAGCAGAAGGGCGGCAATGGGGACGAGCCACCAGGCGCGCTCGTCGGCCGAGGCGAGGGCGGACACATCGAGGGTGGTGGTCTCGCGGCCTCGCAGGACCTCGTCGAGGACATGCGGCATCGGCAGGCCGAAGGGCCCCTCGACCTTGCCCTCCCAGGAGCCGCCGATACCGAGCCCGAGGGCCAGCCAGGCGACGTTCGGCAGTCCCAGGAGGACGACTGCGAAGGTGGAGGCGGCGTGGCCCCGGGTCGCCGCCACCACGACGCCGATGACCAGGGCGAGCACGACGTACACCAGGAGCAGGAGCAGCATCGCGAACGCCGCGGGCCTCACGGGTTCCTGATAGCGGACCAGCCTGGCCGGGAGCGGGGCCCTGCGAGAGACCAACAGGGCCATGGCGAGCACGCCGAGGATCCAGAGCAGGCCGTAGAGCAGGGTGGGGCCGGGATCGGCACGGAAGCCGACGGTGACGGCGCCCTCCAGGAGTTCGCCGACGATGTCGGCCAGCTCGTCCTGCCCGAGGTCCGGAGTGAGATCGAAGGTGTGCCGGGCGAGGGCGGTCAGGCCGGCCAGCGCGGCCAGCCAGAGCACGGTCGTACGGGCGACCCTGCCGAGGAGTTCGCCGGTGCCGGCGACGGCCCGGTGGCGCAGCGGCCGGAGGAAACAGACGCCGGTGGTGAGCGCTCCGACAAGGGCCACCGAGAGGGGCATGGCCGTGAGTGCGGCGTCGGTTCCGGCGAGGGGGCCGGCGTCTCCGGCGATGCCCACGTCGCCGCCGGCCGCCATCACGACGACGGCCGCGACGACGCTCGGGAAGCCGCCGCCCGGCAGGTCTCCGGCGCCGGCCGCCCACAGCCCGAGGGCGGCGATGACGACCATGGCGGCCAGTCCTGCCACGACGGCGAGGAGAGCGTCGCCCCAGTCGTGAAGGGCGCGCTGGGCGCCGCTGCGCGTGGTGGGTCCCTGACGGCTCACGCTGCCACGCTAGGCCGGACCCTGGGCGCGCGCCCCCCCGGACGGTCCGGTCGGGGGTCCGGGCGGACACGTATGCGAAGACGGTCATGAACGGTCCGGTCGCTGACATGTACTCAAATTCCTTCGGGGCCGGGAACGGGTCGCGCGAGGCGCGGCCGCTGGCGTGGGCACTGGAGCCGTCATCCTCGGCGGGCGATGCCGGCGTGATGTTCCGAGGGCGAAGCCACGTCCGCAGGCGGTCGTGGTCTGTTGCTCCCGACAGCCCCGGGTCGCGGTGCGGAGTCATCCCGCGGCCCACACAATGGGGCGCGGAACGGAAGAAGGGACACATCGTGACGTCGCACCCGCCCTCCGGCCCGCCCACAGGCCCCCCTTCGGGACCCCTCTCGGGCCCCTCATCCAGCCCGGAGTCGGGCGGTCCGCCGCCCCCGCCCGGGCCCCCCGGCGGTACGGGCGGCGGTGACGGCCGCGGTCGCGGCGGCCGGGCGGGCGGGGACGGCGGCCCCTGGTGGCGCTCGGTCCCGAAGATCGCGGCCCTCACCGCGGTGGTCGTCGCGGCGGTGGCGCTGACCATCGTCCTCACCCGTTCGGACGGGGGCGGCAACGGCGCGGGCGGCGAGGTGGCCCTCCAGCCGGCGGCCGCCACGGGGCCCAATCCGTACACACCGTCCACGGCCGCGAAGGCCCCGGCGCCCGAGTCCCCGGCCGCGCTGCCGAGCCCGACCACCCCGGGCCCGACCAACGCCACCCGCAGTGTGAACGGTTCGGCGCCGGGTCTGTACGGGGGGACCATGAAGGTCGCCAGTTGCGATGTCGAGAAGCAGATCGACTATCTGAGCGCTGTCCCGGCCAAGAACGCGTCCTTCGCGTCGGTCCTGGGCATCCAGCCGAACGCCGTCGCCGGGTATCTGCGCTCGCTCACACCGCTTCAGCTGCGCGTGGACACCCAGGTCACCAACCACGGGTACCGCGACGGCTCCGCCACCACCTATCAGGCCGTCCTCCAGACCGGCACGGCCGTGCTCGTCGACAACCGGGGAGTGCCGAGGGTGCGCTGCGCCTGCGGGAATCCGCTGACGCCGCCGGTGGCCCAGCGGACTCCGCCCCGGACGACCGGTGCCGCGTGGCCCGGCTTCCGGGCGTCGAACGTCGTGATCGTCGCCCCCTCCGTGAAGGTCGTGAACGTCTTCGTCATCTTCGACGCCAAGAACGGCGACTGGATCGCTCGCCGTCGCGGCGACTCGGAGGGCAAGAAGGACAAGGAGACCGCGCCTCCTAAGCACCCTCCGTCGGTCTCGCACTCCGACTCGCCCTCGGGATCGCCGTCGAAGCCCGCTTCGGAGTCCGACTCCACGGGCCCGTCGTCGCCGCTGCCGTGCGTCACGGTCACCGGTGGGGCCGTCCCGCCGGGTGGTCCGAGCGCGTGCCCGTCGACCGCCCCCGAATCGCCCGAGTCGCCCGCCCCCGATACATCCCCGGACACCGGCACGCCGACCGAGAACGAGCCGCGGACCGAGGACGTGTCGCCTCCGTCGGAGTCCCTGAGCTCCGCGGAGGTCTCGCCGCACGGAGTGCCGGAACCGCCGCCCCCACCCGTCTCCCCCGCCGGGTGACAGCCACCCGCTCTACTGAGTCATGATTCAGTAGTCCGACTCGTTGACACGCCCCGCCGCGCCTCCAGATACTGACTGACGGTTCAGTTAATTGACGCCGTCGCCGTATCTGGAGGCACCATGTCCGACCTCCCCACCGAGCTGGTCCCGCTCACCCCCGAGCAGCGCGACATCATCGAGCTCACCCGCGCCTTCGCACGCGACGAGATACGCCCGCGAGCGCGCGCCGTGGACGAGGCCGACATAGAGACCCCCTGGGACCTGTGGCGCAAGGCGGCGCGGGTCGGCATCACCGGCTTCATGCTTCCCGAGGAGTACGGCGGCGGCGGCTTCACCGACGTCTTCACCCAGTGCCTGGCGCAGGAGGAGCTGTGCGTCGGTGACCTCGGCATCGGCAACCTCCTCTGCTCCAACGGCTTCTACGCGGACCCGCTGCTGGCGCTCGGCACCAAGGACCAGCAGGAGGCCTGGCTCACCCCGCTGACCGGTCCGGACACCCCGATGACCTCGCTGGCCACCACCGAGCCCGGCGCGGGCTCGGACGCCGCGTCCATCGTGACGACGGCGACCCGCACGGACGGCGGCTATCTGCTGAACGGCCAGAAGTCCTGGATCTCCAACGCGGGAGAGGCCGAGCAGTACGTCGTCTTCGCCACGACTGATCCGGCGCTGCGCTCCCGGGGCGTGACGGCGTTCCTCTTCCGCAAGGGCGCGAGCGGGGTCACCTTCGGGGAGCCGATGCGCAAGATGGGCCAGCGGGCGATCGTCTGCCGGGAGATCTTCTTCACCGACGCCTTCGTCCCGGAGGCCGACCGGCTCGGCGACGAGGGCCAGGGCTTCCACGGCCTCATGCGAACCTTCGACATCTCGCGAGCGGTGCTGGGCGCGGCGGCGACCGGGGTGGCCAGGGCCGCGTACGAGTACGCCCGCGACTACGCCCGGGACCGCCGGCAGTTCGGCAGGCCGATCGTCGAGCACCAGGCGGTGGCCTTCCGCCTGGCCGACATGCGCACCCGCGTCGAGCAGGCCCGGCTGATGACCTGGCGGGCGGCCAAGCGGCTCGACGCGGGGCTCGACGCGACGACCGAGGCGGCGATGGCCAAGCTGACGGCGTCGGAGACGGCGGCGTACTGCACCTGGGCGGCCGTACAGACACTGGGCGGCTGGGGCTACTCGCGGGAGTACCCGGTGGAGCAGTGGATGCGTGACGCGAAGCTGGAGGAGATCGAGGAAGGCACCTCCGACATCATGCGCCTGCTGATCTCGCGGAGCCTGTGATGAGCCGGTCCGCGCGCACGGGGAAGATGACGGGTGGCGAGGCGGTGGTCCGCGCCCTGGCGGCGCACGGCGTCACGACCGCGTTCGGCATTCCCGGTACGCACAATCTGGAGATCTACCGCCATCTGCGGCCGTACGCCATCAGTCATGTGACACCTCGTCACGAGCAGGGCGCGGGGTACGCGGCCGACGCCTACGCGCGGGTGAGCGGTCGTCCCGGAGTCGCCCTCACCACCACCGGGCCCGCCCTGCTGAACATCGCGGCGGCGGTGGGGCAGGCGTACTCGGACAGTGTCCCGCTGCTGGTCGTCTCGCCCGGTATGCCGCTGCGGCATCCCCGGCTGTCCACCGGGCTGCTGCACGAGACGCGCGGTCAGACGGAGGCGATGCGCTCGGTCGCCGCGTTCAGTCACCGGGTGTCATCGGTCGGGGAGATCGGTGAGGCGGTGGCGCGGGCGTTCACCCTGTTCCGTACGGGCCGGCCCCGCCCGGCGCACATCGAGGTGCCGCTCGATCTGCTGGAGGCCGCGGAGCCCGCGGGCCCGGCGCGGCTCGCCCCGTCCCCCGTCGTGGCGGCGCCCCATCCCGCCGATGCGCGGCGCGCCGCCGACGTCCTGCGCAGGGCGCGACGCCCGGCCCTCGTGCTCGGCGGGGGCGCCCGGGGAGCGGCCGCCGAATGCCTGGCCCTCGCCGAGCTGGTGGGCGCGCCGGTGGTCACCACGGCGAACGGCAAGGGTGTCGTCCCGGAGACCCACCCGCTCTCCGTCGGGGTGTCGCTGCACAGCCCCGCCGTCCAGAAGTGGCTCGTGGACCGGGACGCCGTGCTCGCCGTCGGCACGGAACTGGCCGAGTCGGATCTGTGGGCGCCCCTCCCGGAGCTGAACGGCACGCTGATACGGGTCGATGTGGACCCGGCGCAGATCTACGCGGGGCCGCGTCCCGCCGACGTGGGACTCGTGGGGGACGCGCGGGAAGCGCTCGGGGCCCTGTGGGGGCTGCTGGCGGCGCTCGGACCGTCAGTGGAGGGCGACGCGCCCGGAGTCGGAGAGGAGGCCGCCGCGCTGGTCGCCGCGCGGGACGCCGAGACCCGCGACCGGGACGCGCGCTGGATCCCGTATCTCCGGGTCATGCGCTCCCTGCTCGCCGAGGACGCCGTCATCACCTCGGACAGCGCCCAGTGCTGCTACTACGGCGCGCTTCCGCATCTGCCCGTCGGCCCGGGCGGCCGGTATCTGCACCCCACCGGCTTCGGCACGCTCGGCTACGCCCTGCCCGCCGCGATCGGAGCCAAGACCGCGTTCCCCGACCGGCAGGTCGTCGCGCTCAGCGGAGACGGCGGGCTGCAGTTCTCCGTGCAGGAACTGGCGACGGCCGCGCAGCTGCGGCTGCCGCTGCCCGTCGTGGTCTTCGACAACGGCGGCTACGGCGAGATCCGTGACGAGATGGCCGCACGCGGGGAGGTCCCGACGGCCGTCGACCTCGCGCCCGTCGACCTGCCCGGGCTGGCCCGCGCCTACGGCGGTGGCGGGGAGCGGGTGCGCTCACCGGGGCAGTTCGGCGAGGCCTTCGCGCGGGCACTTTCCATCCCTGGCCCCACCCTCATCACCGTTCCCGAGGAGACCTCCTGATGACGACCACTTCTCCGGCGGCCACTCCCCTGGTCTCCCTCACCTGGACGGACCATGTCACCGGCCGTCAGGGGCACTTGGTGATCGACCGTCTCGTACGCGGCGTGGCCAGCGGCGGACTGCGGATGCGCGAGGGGTGCACCCTCGACGAGGTTACGGGGCTGGCGCGCGGCATGACGATGAAAGAGGCCCTGCACTACAGCCCCGACGCGCGGTACATCCCGCTCGGCGGTGCCAAGGGCGGTATCGACTGCGACCCGCGCGACCCCGGGGCGTACGGGCTCCTCGTCCGCTATCTGCGGGCGATGCGGCCGTACGTCGAGCACTTCTGGACCACCGGGGAGGACCTGGGTCTCACCCAGGACGTCGTCGACCGGGCGGCCGCCGAAGCGGGTCTGGTCTCGTCGGTCCAGGCCGTCTACCGGCTCCTCGACGACGAGGAGGCCGCGCGCGGGCGGCTCGCCGACGCGTTCGCCGTCCACGTCGACGGCATCGGCCTCGACGAACTGGCCGGCGGCTGCGGGGTCGCCGAGTCCGTCCTCGCGGCACTGGACCGGGCCGGGGTGGCCTACCGAGGGACACGGGTCTCCGTGCAGGGTCTGGGCACCATGGGCGGCGCCACCGCCCGGTTCCTGGCCGCGGCCGGGCTGAAGGTGGTCGCCGTGGCCGACGTCAAGGGCACCGTCGCCAACCCCGACGGCCTGGACGTCGAGGCGCTACTCGGGGCCCGCGACGCCTACGGCACGGTGGACCGGGCCGTCCTGCGCGAGGACGACCGCGAACTGCCGGGCGACGCCTGGCTGTCCGCCGACGCCGACGTACTGGTCCCGGCCGCCGTGTCGTACGCCATCGACGCCGCCAACCAGGCGTCGGTGACGGCCCGTTGGATCGTCGAGGCCGCCAATATGCCGGTACTGGCAGAGGCGGAGGCGCTGCTGGCGGCGCGAGGGATCACCGTACTGCCGGACGTCGTCGTCAACTCCGCGACCAACGCGTGGTGGTGGTGGACCCTCTTCGGGGACATCGGGGCCGACGCCGAGGAGGCGTTCGCGCACATCCGACGTTCGATGCGGGCCCTCATCGACGAGGTGCTGGCGCGTGCCGAGGCCGACGGATCGACGCCGCGGGCGGCGGCGCACGCCCTCGTCGCCGACCGGCTGCCCGTGATCGCCGAGCGCTTCGGGTGGTACGGATGAGCCTGGACGCGCTGTTCGATCCGGCGTCGGTCGCTGTCGTCGGCGCGTCCGGCAATCCGGAGAAGTGGGGGTACTGGCTTGCCACCGGTGCCCTCGCCGGGCGCCACCGCCGCACCGTGCGCCTGGTCAACCGGAGCGGCGGGGAACTCGACGGCGTCCCGTTCCACCCGAGTCTCGCCGCCCTGCCCGAGGCCCCCGAGCACATCGTGGTCGCCGTCCCGCCCCCGCACGTCAGGCCCGTCGTCGCCGAAGGCCTCGCGGCCGGTGCCCGCTGCTTCACGGTCATCACCTCCGGCGGCGAGGGCGCCGGGGCCGAGCACGAACTGGCCTCGCTGGTCACCGCGCACGGGGCCCGGCTGCTCGGTCCCAACTGCATGGGGGTCGTCGACACCACCACGCAACTCCGCCTCAGCTGGGGCGACTTCCCCGCCGGGGCGGTGGGGCTGGTGTCCCAGAGCGGCAACCTCGCGCTGGAGATCGGACGGCTGCTGTCCCGCGCGGGGCAGGGCTTCTCCCGCTTCGTCTCCCTGGGCAACCAGCGGGACATCGACGCGGTCGACGCCCTCGAGGCGCTGATCGCCCACGATGCGACCCGGGTGATCGCCGCGTACATCGAGGACTTCCGCGACGGCCGCCGGTTCGCGCGCACCCTCGCGGCGGCCCACGCGGCCGGCAAGCCGGTCCTGCTGCTCACCGTGGGCCGCGGCGAGGCCTCCGGCCGCGCGGCCGCCTCCCACACCGGCGCGCTGGTGAGCGCCCGGGCGGTGGTGGCGGCGATCTGCCGGGACGCGGGCGCGTCCCTCCTGGACACGGCGGGCGAGCTCGTGGACACGGCGCTGTGCCTCCTGGCCCCTCGGGACGCGGCGTCCCGGCCGTCGGGCGACCGCCCCCTGCGCGTCGCCGTCGTCGGGGACAGTGGCGGGCAGGGGGCGCTCGCCGCCGACGCGCTGGCCGGGCGGGGGGTCGACGTGCCGGTGCTCGGGGAGGAGACGCGGGTGGCCCTCGGAGGGCAGTTGCCCGCCGTGGGCGGGTGCGGCAACCCGGTCGACCTCGCCGGGGCCGGCGAGGCGGACCTCGGCGCGTACGCCCGGATCGCCCGGACGCTGCTGCTGTCCGGGGACACCGACGCCACCGTCCTCACGGGCTATTTCGGCGACTACGCGACCGGGCATCCGGCGCAGGGACCTCGTGAGTGCGAGGTGGCCCGCGAACTGGCCGACGCGGCGAGGGAGTCCGGTCGCACCCTTGTCGTGCACACCATGGCGAGGGACACTCCGGCGCTCGCGGTCCTGCGGGAGGGGGGAATCCCCGTGTACGAGCGGATCGAGCAGGCGGCTGGTGCCCTGGCGGCGGCGGACGCCGTCCGAAGGTCCCGGCCGTCCGGACCCGCCGCGCTGCCGCCCGCCGCCTCGCCGCCGCTCACGGAAGGGGGCTACGAGACCGTCCGTGAGCTGCTGTGTTCGTATGGACTCGGCTTCCCCGCCGCCGTGTTCGTCAGCACGGAGGACGAGGCCGTGGCCGCGGCCGGCCGCGTCGGGCACCCGCTCGCCCTCAAGGCGATGGGCCTGGCGCACAAGACCGAGGCGGGCGGGGTCGCACTGGGCCTCTCCGACGAGGCGGCTCTGCGGGCCGCGTTCGGCCGGATGAAGGAGGCGACCGGAGCCAACCGCTACGCGGTGGAGGCGATGGTCACTCCCCCGTACGCCGTCGAACTCATCGCGGGCGTGCGGCGCGACCCGGCGTTCGGGCCCGTGGCCATGGTCGGCATCGGCGGGGTCACCGCCGAACTCCACGCCGACACGGCCCTGTCCGCGGCCCCTCTCACCCCCCGGCGGGCCCGTGACCTGCTGCTCTCCCTGCGGCACGCGCCGCTGCTCACCGGATGGCGGGGCGCTCCCGGCGCCCACCTCGAAGCCGCGGCGGCCGCCCTGTGCGCCCTCGCCGAAGCCGCCGCCGAACACCCCGAGCTCGCCGAGCTCGAAGTCAACCCACTGCTCGTCCACCCGGGTGGCGCCCTCGCCCTCGACGCCCATGGAGTCCTCGTATGAGTAAGCAGTTCACCGGTCGCACCTACATCGTGACGGGCGGCGGCAGCGGTATCGGCCGCGCCATCGCGCGGGCCCTGGGCGCGGAGGGCGCGCGGGTCGTCGTCGCGGGCCGTACGCCGGAGCGGCTGGACGGGACGGTCGCCCTCCTGCAGAAGGACGGCGCGCAGGCGCTCGCCGTGCCGACGGACGTACGCGACCCCGAGGCCGTCGACGCCCTGGTGGCCGCCGCCGTGGACCGCTTCGGGCGGCTCGACGGGCTGGTCAACAACGCGGCGGGCAACTTCGTCGTCCCGGGTGTCGACCTCAGCCCGGGCGGCTGGCGCGCCGTCATCGACATCGTCCTCAATGGTTCGTACTACTGCACCAGGGCAGTGGCCCGGCAGCTGCGCGCCCAGGGCACCGGCGGCTCGGTCCTCTCCGTGATCGCCACCTACGCGTGGCACGGACACCCCGGCACGGTCCACTCGGCGGCCGCCAAGGCGGGCGTGCTCGCCATGACGCGTACGCTCGCCGTCGAACTCGCGCCGCTGGGGATCCGGTTGAACTGTGTCGCCCCGGGACCGACCGAGACGGAGGGCGCGGGCGCGGCGCTGTGGGCGACGGACGAGGCCCGCGCCGAGGTGCTGGCGACCGTGCCGGCGGGCCGGTTCGCCGACCCGGCGGAAATCGCCGACGCGTCGCTGTTCCTGCTGGGCGAGCGGGCCTCGTACCTGACAGGTGAATGCCTGACGGTCGACGGTGGCCAGTGGCTGGGGAAGCAGGTGTACGGCCGCACGACGGCGTGAAAGCTGGTGATCGCCCGCCGGAGTGGCGAACACGGCTCCGGACCTGGGAGCTCAACTCGCGGTCGCGAAGCGGGGGTTCGCCCCATCCGCACTGGTTCCCCGCGTACGGATCCACTGCGGGGGGCGCGACGGCGATGAGGGCGCGGAAGGCACCTCAACCCTATCCATGATCAACTTATAGCCCACCGGGGGGCTTGCGGCAAGGCCCGGGTCGTGCCGCAGAATCGCCGACCTGAGCCAGAACCTGGAAAAACGGGAGCCGCGGAATGCGTGTGTTGTTGTCGACCTATGGGGCGCGCGGGAGCGTCGAACCGATGGTCGGACTCGCGGTGCGGCTGCGCGAAGTCGGCGCGGAGGTACGCGTATGCGCGCCGCCGGACGAGGATTTCGCGGAGCTGCTGGCCGGTGTCGGCGTGTCGCTGGTGCCGGTCGGCGAGCCGGTGCGACCACTGGTGAAATCGGTGACGCCGGGTTCGGCGGTGGGTCTGGCTCAGCGCGCCGCCGATTTGATCGCCGCGCAGTTCGGCACGGTCGCCGCGGCGGCCGAGGGATGTGAGGCGCTGGTGGCGACCGGCCCGTTGCCGGTCACGGCCGGCGCGCGGTCGGTCGCCGAGAAGCTCGGTATCCGCTTCGTGCACGTGAGCCACCAGCCGATCAGCCTGCCGTCGCCGCACCAGCCGCCGCCCGCGCGGCGGGGCCGGCCGCTGCCGCCGGGGGTGAGCGACAACCGGGAGCTGTGGGAGGTGGACGCCCGGAACGCGAACGAGATGTTCGGCGAGATGCTCAACACCCAGCGGGCGTCGATCGGCCTGCCGCCGGTGGACAACGTCCGCGACTATGCCTTCACCGACCAGCCGTGGCTGGCGACGGACCCGGTCCTGAGCCCGTGGCAGCCGACGGACCTCGACGTCGTGCAGACCGGCGCGTGGTTCCGGCCGGACGAACGCCCGCTCCCGCCCGAGCTGGTGGCGTTCCTGGACGCCGGCACACCGCCGGTGTACGTGGGCTTCGGCAGCATGCCCATGAGCGCATCGAAGGACGTCGCCCGGGTGGCCATCGAGGCGGTCCGCGCGCAGGGCCACCGCGTTCTCCTCTCACGCGGCTGGGCCGACTTCGACCTGATCGACGACCGGGACGACTGCTTCGCTGTCGGCGAGGCCAACCACCGGGCGCTCTTCGCCCGGGTGGCTGCCGTCGTGCACCACGGCAGCGCGGGCACCACGACGACGGCCGCCCGGGCCGGCGTGCCCCAGGTGGTGCTCCCCCAGGGGGCGGACCAGCCGTACTGGGCCGGCCGGGTGACCGACCTGGGCATCGGTGTGGAACACGACGGTCCGACCGCGACCACCGAGTCGCTGTCGGTCGCGCTCAAGACGGCCCTGACCCCCGAGATCCGCATCCGGGCGCAGGCCGTGGCCGGCACGGTCCGCACCGACGGGACGGCGGTGGCCGCGAGACTGCTGCTCGACACGGCCGGCCGAGAGAGGCCGACCATGTCCGCGTGAAGCACGAAGGAGCTGTCGGGGCAGGTGCTCGCAGGAGTAGGGGGAGGCGGCCGAGGCCGGCTCCCCCCTTCCCCCGCGCGCCTATCCCTTGGCGCGGCGGGTCCTGGCCCCGAGGGCGTAGAAGACCAGCCCGATGACGAGGAACAGCGCCAGCGGTACGACCTGGCTCAGTGTGTACGCGAGGCGCTGGCCGGCGAAGGACTCGGGAAGGGAGTCGGCGGCCGATCCCCCGGTGCCGAACCAGCCGACGCCGAAGCCGGGCCAGATGAGGACGACCACGGTGAACGCGACCAGCCCGGTGGCGAGGACGGTGACCGTCCAGGCGCCCGCGCGGCCGCCGGGGACGGAGTACGGGCGCGGCGCGTCGGGGTACTTGCGGCGCAGGACCACCAGGCTCGGGAAGGTGATCACGTACGAGATGAAGGTCGTGCAGATCGTCAGGCCGAGCCCCGCCGCGAAGTACTTCTCCCCGTCGCCTTCGGTCAGGTTGAGCGCGACGACGAAGAGGAGGGACGCGAGCACCGCCGAGAGCACGTTGACGCGGACCGGCGTGCCGTGCTTCTCCGAGATGGCGCCGAGCCAGGCGGGTCCCGCGCCGTCCGCGCAGGCCACCGCCTGGGCGCGGTGGGCTCCCATGGCCCAGGTGACCCCCGACGTCAGCAGCCCGACGATCAGGCCGGCCGCGGCGACACCACCGAAGACGGCGCCCGCGCCGCTGAGGGTGACGGTGCCGTCTGCGGCGATATGGCCTCCGTAGACGGTGAACACGGCCTTGCAGGCGTCGATGAAGCCGCCGAGGCTGCCTATCCTGTCGGCGGGGAGGACGAAGAGGATTCCGAGGATGGGGCCGCCGTACAGAACGAGCGAGGCGAGGCCCGAGCGGAGGATGGCGAGGGGGATGTCGCGGCGCGGGTTGGTCATCTCCTCAGCGGCCGAGCTGGGCAGTTCGAAGCCGACGTAGTTGAAGATCAGCACGGGTACGAGGGCGATGAACCCGGCGTAGGTGGGGGCGAACTCGCCGGCCGGGAGGGCGTGGACCCCGTGCCGGACGGCGAAGAGGACGACGGAGACGAGGAAGAAGCCGAGCAGCACGACCCTGGCGACGGCACCCGCTGTCGGGACCCACTTGCCGACCCTGACGGACTGGACGACGGCGAGCGCGCCGCCCCAGATGAAGACGAGACCGGCGGCGTACTTCCACAGTCCCGGCAGCGGCGTGAAGAACTGCTCCCAGGTCGTGAGGGCGATGATGCACAGACTGCCGCCGACCCAGACGGGGTTGGATATCCAGTAGAGGATCTGGTTGATTCCGGCCGTGAGCCGGCCGAAGGCCAGCCTGGTCCAGGCGTAGGGCCCGCCCTGCACGGGAAAGGCGGAGCCCAGCTCGGCGACGAGCAGCCCGTACGGCAGGAAGAAGGCGAGGGCGAGGAGCGCCATCCAGGTGAGGCCCTGGGGGCCGTGCGCGGCGACCGAGCCGATGGTGTCGAGTCCGACGAGGGTGCAGATGAGGAAGAACAGCACATCGAGGCGGCGCAGGTCCTTGCGGAGCCGGGTGCGCTGTTCGCCCCACCCGTCGGACAGATCGGGGGTCCGTGGGACGGTCTGGGCGGCCTGATCGGGCGGTGCTTGGGTCACGGCGGACTCCTACGGCGGCACGGGGAGACGACACGGGGACGTACGGACGCAGCGCTGGAACTGACTGAATGGCCAGTCAGTAGTGCGACTGTGGCCCGGGCCACAAGACGGTGTCAAGAGTTCGGCGGCCGCCCGTTGGAAGCCCTGTGTAGGGTGACGGCGTGGCAAGAGTCCGGTTGAGCGTGGAGGAACGGCGCGAGGACATGCTGCGCGCCGCAGTCGAACAGATCGAGGCGCGCGGGGTGACGGCCGTACGTATCGCCGATGTCGCGGCCGCCCTCGGGGTGAGCAACGCGCTGGTGCTCTACCACTTCTCCTCCAAGGAGAAGCTCGTCGCGGCGGCCTTCGCCCATGCCGCCGAGAGCGACCTGGCCCATCTGCGGAAACTGCTCGGCCGCCGCACCACCGCGGTGCGACGGCTGCACGCCGCCGTGCGCTGGTACGCCCCCACCGGTCAGGCCAAGGGCTGGCGGCTGTGGATCGAGGGCTGGGCGGCGGCGCTGCGGGAGCCGGGGCTGCGGGAGGTGACCCGCGAGCTGGACCAGCAGTGGAAGGCGGCGCTGACCGATGTCATCGCGGAGGGCTCGGCGACCGGTGAGTTCCGGTGCGAGGATCCGGCCGCGGCGGCCTGGCGGCTCACCGCCCTGCTCGACGGACTGGCCGTGCAGATGACCTCGTACGCCGGCGGTCTCGCCCGGGCGAGGATGCTCGAGTGGACGGACGACGCACTCGCGCGGGAGCTGGGCTTCGACCGCGCGGCGCTGACGGCTTCCTCTCGCTGAGCGGACCCGGTCCGAGGCCGCTTTCGCGCCCCGGCCGGGGCCGGCGTCAAGCCGTCACCGCAGGTCGCGTCGCACGGGGAAGCGGTCGCGACGCGGTGCGGGGACGACCGGATTGCGGGTCAGTCCGGGGGTTCGGGCTCGGGACTGTCCCCGGGCTCGGGGTCCGGCGCCGGCGCCGGGTCCGTGGCGGGCTCCGGGGGCTGCGGTTCGTGCGGGACGGGGTCCGGCCGGGTGGGCACGGGCCCGGGGCCTTCGGGTGTCGGCTCCGTGGTCATCGCCTCCGCCTCCTTTCGTGGGCGCTCCGTCTTCCTGACTGTGTGCGGCGTCTGCCCGGAGGGCACCGATTCACGCCTCTTCTCCCCAGCCTTCACCCCGTGCGCGGGGGCGGTTCACCAGCTGCGTGATGCCCGCAGGAGCCGGTCCCGTACGACAGCGATGTGAGGGTTGGCCGACGCCCCGGGGCGCTGGACGAGGTAGCCGGTGTTGATCGGCGGGTCCTCGGGGTCGTGGAGGAGCACCAGCGCCCCCGACGCGAGGTCGTCGAGGCACAGATAGCGGGGCAGGACCGTGAAGCCACTGCCCGCCGCGACCAGGGACAGCACTCCCCGCAGGTCCGGGACGGTGACCGCGGCCTCGCCGCCGAGGCGGCGGCCGAAGACGTGCCGCCAGTAGCGCCGGGCGATGGGCAGGTCCTCGGCATAACTGACGAGAGGGACGCCGTGCAGGGCCGAGGGGCCGTCGGCGGCGACCCGCTCCGGGCCGCCGATCCGTTCGGCGACGGCGGGGGACGCGACCAGGACGAACTCCTCGTCGGTCAGCGGGACGGCGGCCAGGGCCCGGCCGCGCGGCCGGTTCGTGGCGATGACCAGGTCGTGCCGGCCCGCGCGGAGCTCGTCGAGGAGCGGATCGGTGAGGCCGGTGATGACGCGCAGGCGCACGCCCGAGGCGACCAGGGGGGCGAGGGCCGGCACCGCGCGCACGCAGAGCAGCTCGGCGGGGCCGGCCAGGTGCACGGGGTCGGCCGGACGGTCCTCGCCCGGCCCGGACGGGCCCACGACGGCGGCCAGGGCGTCGAGGGGCGCGGCGACCCTGGAGGCGAGTTCGTCCGCGTACGGCGAGGGGGCGACGCCGCGCGGCAGGCGTTCGAACAGCTCGCGCCCGAGCTGCCGCTCCAAGGAGCGGATCTGGGTGGTGACGGTGGGCTGCGACAGCCCCAGCAGCCGCGCCCCGGCGGTGAAGGACCCGGACCGGTGGACGGCGAGGAAGGTGCGTAGCAGCTGGAGATCCGCCAGGCCGGCCGCGGCGCCCTGACCCGGTCGGCCTATTCCCGTCGACCCATTGGGATCTCTATCGGTCATAGTGGCGATCCTATTGGATTCTCCTGGTTGATCCGGCCTACGGTCGAGGACATCGCCAAGCTGACGATCGCCCACACCCCCGGAGAGATGTGACATGGCAAGGATCCTTTTCGTTGTGACCGGCGCCGACCACTGGACGCTGGCCGACGGTACGAAGCACCCCACCGGTTTCTGGGCCGAGGAGGTCGTCGCGCCGTACGAGGTCTTCAAGGCGGCGGGCCACGAGGTCGTCGTGGCGACGCCCGGCGGTGTCGTGCCGACCGTGGACAGGGCGAGCCTGGCGCCCGAGGCCAATGGCGGGCAGGAGACCGCCGACCGGATCGGGGCCGCTCTCGCCGCGATCGACGAGCTCCGCAAGCCGATCGTCCTGGAGAACGTCCACCTCGACTCCTACGACGCCGTCTTCTACCCGGGTGGCCACGGCCCGATGGAGGATCTGGCCGTGCACGCCGAGTCGGGGCGCCTGCTCGCCGGTGCCCTGCGGTCCGGCAAGCCGCTCGGCGTGGTCTGCCACGCGCCCGCCGCCCTGCTGGCCGCGCGGGAGGAGGACGGAACGTCGCCGTTCGCGGGGTACCGGCTCACCGGCTTCAGCAACGCGGAGGAGACCCAGGCCGGCCTCGCCGAGAAGGCGAAGTGGCTGCTCCAGGACCGCCTGATGGAGGTGGGCGCCGACTACCAGGAGGGCGAGCCGTGGGCCCCGAAGGTGGTCGTCGACCGCAACCTGATCACCGGCCAGAACCCCGCCTCCGCGGCGCCGCTCGCCCAGGAGCTCCTGAAGAAGCTGGCCTGACCGTGCGCCGGGGAGCGGTCCGATGGGGCCCCTCCCCGGGCCGTGCGCCCGGGACCGCCACCGCTTCCCACCACGCGACACACCCACGCATGACAGGGCCGCGACGGGCAAGACGCACAGCCAGGACGACGGCCGTCCAGGCAAGATTGGGATCATTTCAGGTGAAATGGGTACCAGAAGCTCTGTGAATAACCGGACCGACGAGGTGGCCCGGGATCGCGGGCGCGGTGTGGCGTTGCCGGACGATCCACTGCCGGTGGACCACACCCAGGCCATCCTCGAGACGACGAAGCATGTGGCGGCTCTCCTGAAGGAGGCCGAGTGCCCGTTCGCGCTGGCGGGAAGCGTCGCCGCCCACGCGTACGGAGTGCCGGCGCACCTCCAGCACGACACCGACTTCTACATCAGACGTGAGGACGCCGAGGCGGTCGCCGGCGTCCTCAAGCAGGCCGGGCTGGACATCCGCCAGCCGCCTGAGGACTGGCTCTTCAAGGCCCGGTGCGGCGGCGAGGAGATCGACCTGATCTTCGAGCCCGCGCAGGGGCCCGTCACCTCGGACATGCTCGGGCGGGCGCACACCCTGCCCGTCGACTCGGTCCACATGCCCGTTCTGGCACCCGACGACCTCATGTGCGGGTTGCTCTCCTCCCTCTCCGAACACCACTGCGACTTCGGCGCCCTGCTCCCGGTGGCGCGCACCCTGCGGGAGCGGATCAACTGGGACGCGCTCAGGCACACGTACGAGAACAAGCCCATGCCCGACGCGTTCATCTATCTGCTCGAACGCCTCGGAGTCATCGAACGCCGTGAGGAGAAGCCGTGACCGGAGCGGAAAGCCCGGAGTACCGCATCGCCCACCTGGAGGACAAGCTCGCCCGTGGCGACATCGCCGAGATGGGGATCCGGATCGAGGTGCACGGCGACGCGGTGCTGCTCTCCGGCACGGTGTCCACGGCGCAGCGCCGGGACGAGATCCTGGCGCTCGCGAGGGCCGAGCTCGACGGCCTGCGCGTCCTGTCCGACCTGCTGGTGGTCCACTACAGCCCTCCGGGGCACGAGCAGCCGGAGGGAGCGGCATGATCCGCGTCGCCGCGGTCGGGGACATCCATCTCGGTGAGAACGACGGAGGCCTGCTCAGGCCCGCGTTCGACACCCTGGCGGAGTGCGCCGACGTCCTGCTGCTCGCCGGTGACCTCACCCGCCACGGAACGGTCGAGGAGGCCCGGGTCGTCGCCGCCGAGGTGGCCGACCTGCCCGTGCCGGTGGTCGCCGTGCTGGGCAACCACGACTACCACAGCGGCCAGGAGGCCTCTATCACGGCCGTACTGTCCGATGCCGGAACGACGGTACTGGAGGGCGAGGGCGTACGGCTCGACATCGGCGGCGCCCGGGTCGGCATCGCCGGCACCAAGGGGTTCGGCGGCGGGTTCGTCGGGCGTTCCGGGGGTGAGTTCGGCGAAGAGGAGATGAAGTCGTTCGTCCGCTACTCGCGGCGCTGCGCCGAAGGGCTGCGCAAGGCCCTGGAGGGCCTGGCCGATGACGGCTGCACGGTGCGGATCGCGCTCACCCATTTCGCGCCGGTGCCGGACACGCTCGCCGGTGAGCCGCTGGAGATCTATCCCTTCCTCGGCAGTTACCTGCTCGCGGAGGCGGTGGACACGGCGGGAGCCGATCTGATCGTGCACGGCCATGCCCATATGGGGGCCGAGCACGGCATGACCGTCGGCGGGGTACGCGTCCGCAATGTCGCCCAGCCCGTGATCGACCGCGCCTTCGCGGTGTACCGGGTTCCCATGGACGGACAGGGGCCGGCCGGGGGCGAGTGAGCCCCCGGCCGGTCGCCGCCGTCCTGCCGCGGCGGCCGAGGGGACCGTCAGAGCACCAGCCGGAAGCCGCTGCGCGGGCGGGCCGGAATCCGCCGCAGGGAGATCCGGAGGTCCTGCTCCGGAACGGTGAAGTCCAGCTGGGCCAGTTCCGCCGCCAGCGCGGCGAGCACGGCCACGGTGATGTCCTCCCCGGGGCAGCGGTGGCCGGTATGGGCGTCACCGCCGCCCTGCGGGATGAGCTCGTCGCGGGAAGGCGCGCTGCCGACGAAGCGCCCCGGATCGAAACGGTAGGGGGCCGGCCACAGGTCCGGGTCGTGGTTCTGGCCGTAGACGTCCAGCAGCACCACGGCGCCGGCGGGGATGGTCTCGCCGTCCCACTCGAGTTCACCGGCGGCGAGGCCGCCGACGAACGGGGTGAACGGATAGAACCGGCGCACCTCGTGCGCGAACGCCTCCGCGTAGGAGGAGTCGCCCTCGCGGAGCCGTTCGCGGTGTTCGGGCCAGCGGTGCATGGCGTGGGCGGCGAAGGCCACGAACCAGGCGATGGCGACGGTGGGCCGGACGACGTTGAGCAGCTCCACGGCGGCCGTATGACCGTCCAGCAGCGCGCCGTCCGCCTCGCGGTGCCAGGTCACCGCCTCCATCACCGGCCCCGAAGCGGTCTCGTCGTCCGGCAGACCGTGTCCCGTCGCCGCGCCGGCCAGACCCGTCGGGCCGGAGGGCCCGGTCGCCCCATGGGCCGCGCGCTCGTCCTCGACCAGGCGGCGCAGCGCCTCCTCCTGACGGGTCCGCGCCCGCCGGGCCCGCAGGTGGCGGGGACCGGGGGTGGCGAATCCGTCGACCATGGCCACCGCGTCCTCGGCCATGCGCCGCGTCCGCGCGTCGGAGAGCGGAATGCCCGCCCAGGCGCAGACCGCCCGGGACAGGACGAGCGCCGCCTCGTCGAAGAGGACGACCTCCCTGCCCTGCCGTCCCGTCAGGTGGTGCTTCCATTCAGCCCGTACGCGCTCCACCAGGGCGGCGACGCCGTCGGCGTCGGTGAGTCGCGACATGAACATCGCTTTGCGCACGCGGTGGGCCTCACCGTCGAGGGTGTGCACCGCTCCCCTGCCGAAGAGGGTGTCCAGCACAGGGCCGGGAAGGGCTCCGGCGCGCCGCACATGCTGTTCGTCGTAGAAGAACCCGACTGCCTCCGGCCCGTGGAGCGCGATCACGGGCTTTCCCAGCAGCCGGGTCCGTACGGGGGCGCCTTCGCTGCGGCGGCGCAGGTCCGGAAGCCAGGCATAGCCGTTGATCAGCAGAGACGCGGTACTGTCGCGTACATATGAGGGCATACGCCCCCGATACCCCTTTCATTCCTGGACACACCCGGGTTCCCCCGGCTGCCACGACAGGACCGGCGGATGGCCCAATGGCCCGGCGGCGGGCAGGGCCCGTTTCCCTACCCGCCGCCGAAGGCGCTCCTGCCGAGGTTCTCCAGCAGATCGGCGGGATCGTCGAACACGGCCGACGCGCCGGCCTCCTCCAGGTCGGCGCGGGGAATGCCGCCGCAGAGCAGCCCGATGCAGCGGACTCCGGCCCTGCTCGCCGCTTTCATGTCCCACACGGTGTCGCCGACGAACACGGCGTCCGCCGCGGCCACCCCCACCTGTTCGAGGGCCCGTTCCACGGGCTCGGGGGCGGGCTTGCCCTCGTCCACGTCGTCGGCGCTCCCGGTGGCGGTGATGGCGTCGTCCGCGTCGATGGCCTTGCGCAGAGCGGCGAGTTCGGCGCCGCCGGCCGAGGTGACCAGCACGACCTTCCATCCGCTGCCCGCCAGGGTCTCCAGCAGCTTTCCGGCGGAGTCCAGGGCACAGAGCCGCTCGAAGTACTGGGCGTAGAGGGTCTTGTGCGCGGCGCTGAGGGCGGCGTCCTGGTCCTTGTCCCGGTCGTCGCCGAGAAGATGCGCGATCAGATCCTCACTGGGACGCCCCACGGCGCGGTGGATGGCATGAGTCGCGACCCGGTGTCCCGCCTGCCGGAACGCCTCCCACCAGCACATCACATGCAGATGGTTGGTGTCGGCGAGCGTTCCGTCGACATCGAACAGAGCTGCCCGGCTCATGGCTCCACCTCGCTCTCCCTCGGGGTCCCGTTCGGTTCGGTCATCAGTCGGCGGCCCTTTGCCCACGGTCCCCGTCCAGGGCCCGGGCGGCCACCTTGAGATCGGCCACGAGCCCCGCGTACGCCGCTTCGCGGTCCTTGGAGCGCAGGACCGCGGAGGGGTGGAGGGTGGCCAGCACCTGCTGGTACGGCTCCCCGTCGGGCGACGGGAGCAGCGCGCCGCGCTCCTTGCTCACCTGGAACGACGGCCCCAGCAGGGCCTTGCCCGCGGTCGCGCCGAGAGCCACCACCAGTTCGGGGCCGATCAGCCGCAGCTCCGCCTCCAGCCAGGGGTGACAGGCCGTCATCTCCCGCAGGCTCGGGGCCTTGTGAATGCGGCGCTTGCCCCGTTCCGCGACGGTGAACTTGAAATGCTTCACCGCGTTCGTCAGATACGCCGTCTCCTCGTCGATGCCCGCCTCGCGCAGCGCCTTGCGCAGCAGCCGTCCGGCGGGCCCGACGAACGGCTCGCCCTGGACGTCCTCCTGATCGCCCGGCTGCTCGCCGACCAGGACGATCCGGGCCCGGGGGTCGCCCTCGCCGAAGACGGTCCGGGTGGCCTCCTCGAAGAGCGGGCATCCCCGGCAGTCGGCGGCCGCGCGGCGGTACGCGGGAAGCCCGCCGCGCGGGGGCAGGTACGGTCGGGCGTCGTACGCCTCGCCGTGCTCGGTCTCCCCGCCGTGCGGGCTGTCCGTCCGTTCGGCTGTGCGGGTCATCGTCGTCACCAGTCCTTGGTGATCCTGAAGTAGTGGGTCTCGTCGCCCAGGATCGTGCCGTGCGCGTCGAAGAACGTCCCGGTCACGGTGTACGTGTCCCGGGCCAGATGGCCGGTCGGCAGCCGTTCGGGCGGCAGGACGACGCTGTAAGGGCCGCCGGGGCGATAGCTCCCCAGTACGGTCTCCGAGGTCCCGACCACCACACCCTGTCGCTTTCTCACATCGACGAACCTGAGCCCCTCGACGGCCCTGCGCAGGCGGAAGCTGAGTTCGATGCGGATCTCCGCGCCTTCCTTCATGTCGAAGGGCGCCGTATGGGGGGCGGGCAGCGGGACGGGGACGTCGGCATGGCCCTCGGCGTGCAGGATCACGCTGATGAGCGTGAAGCCGAGGGTGGCGTCACCCGGATCCGTGAGGGGCGTTGCCTTGATCGCGTTCATCGTACGAACCGGCTTCCGACCGTGGACCGTGCCGTCCTGACGCGGCTACCCGGGGTAGTCCTCGTGCTGGTCTCCGCGCTCCGTCTCGGGTTCCTCCCGCAGGTCCCGTTCGCTCTGCTCCTTGAGCTTCTCACCCTGGGCGCGGAGCCGTTCTGACTCCGCCGGATCCGTGGAGAGCCGGGCCCGGTGCAGCAGATGCTCGGACTTCTCCCGCTGGTGCTCCGCCCGCGCGCGATCGCCGTCGCGTGCGCTGTACTGGTCGCTCACCGTGGCCTCCCGTCGTCCCCGGGGGCCTGCTCCCCGCACGTCGTCGCGCGACGGAGCGCCCCGGCCACTGGTGCGGCTGCCCCGGCCGAACGGGTGGAAACGCGGCAGGCGATCATGGCTCATGTTTCGCGGCCCCCGCAGCGGCAACGCGCGGGTCATGGCGCACATCGGATACACAATGATGACCGAGCAGGCAGCCCCCCGTGAGCTCGTGGAGCACGTGGTCCGGGCGGAGGACGCCGGCTTCGACTTCTCGGTGACGTCCGACCACTACTTTCCGTGGCTGGAGTCGCAGGGGCACGCGCCGTACGCCTGGAGCGTTCTCGGCGCCGCGGCGCAGGCCACCTCGCGGATCCCGCTGATGACCTACGTGACCTGTCCGACGGTGCGCTACCACCCCGCGGTCGTCGCCCAGAAGGCCGCGACGATGCAGCTCCTCTCCGAGGGACGCTTCCGACTCGGCCTCGGCTCCGGCGAGAACCTCAACGAGCACGTCGTGGGGGCGGGCTGGCCCGCCGCCCATGTCCGGCTGGGCATGCTGGAAGAGGCGGTCGAGATCATCCGGGCGCTCTTCGACGGCGGCGACGTGAGCCATCACGGCACCTATTTCGACGTCGAGAACGCGAAACTCTGGGACCTCCCCGACGCGCCGCCGCCGATCGGTGTCGCGGTGTCCGGGGACCGGTCCTGCGAGCTCGCCGGCAAGCTGGCCGACCTGGTCATCGCCACCGAACCGAAGAGCGAGCTGCTGGACGCCTTCGACCGGCACGGCGGGGCGGGCAAGCCCCGCGTGGGGCAGCTGCCCGTCTGCTACGACACCGACAAGGACGCGGCCGTCGCGCGCGCACACGACCAGTTCCGCTGGTTCGGGGGCGGCTGGAAGGTGAACGCCGAGCTGCCGGGACCGGCTGGATTCGCCGGAGCCACGCAGTTCGTACGGCCCGAGGACGTGGCGCGGGCCATCCCCTGCGGCTCCGACGTGGACGCCTTCGTCGACGCCGTGCGGCCCTTCGTGGACGCGGGCTTCACGGAGGTCGCCCTCGTCCAGATCGGCGGCGACCAGCAGCAGCCCTTCATCGACTGGGCCGAGAAGAGCCTGCTGCCCGCCCTGCGCGAACTCTGAATCCAGCCCGACCGAGCCCGGCACCCACAGGGAGCACGTCATGGCCGCGGACCAGGAACTTCGGGTGGTCGTCACCGGCGCCACCGGAAACGTCGGCACGAGTGTCGTCAGGGCGCTCGGCGAGGAACCGGGGATCGGCTCGATCGTGGGCATCGCCCGCAGGCGTCCCGATCTCGAGCTGCCCCGGACGAGCTGGCAGGAGGTCGATCTCGCGGCGGAGTCCGGAAGGGACCGCCTGCTGGAGTGCTTCAGCGGGGCGGACGCCGTCGTGCATCTCGCGTGGCGGTTCCAGCCGACCCACGACCCCGCCGTCACCTGGGAGACGAACGTGCTCGGGTCGCTGCGGGTCTTCGAGGCGGCCGCCACGGCGGGGGTGCCCGCCCTGGTGCACGCCTCGTCCGTCGGCGCGTACTCCCCCGGGCCCAAGACGGAGCCGGGCGTGGACGAGTCGTGGCCGACCAACGGCTGGCCGGCTGCGGCGTACTGCCGCGAGAAGGCCTATCTGGAACGGGTGCTGGACACCTATGAGCGCGACCATCCCGGGATCCGGGTGGTGCGGATGCGGCCCGGCTTCCTCTTCAAGGAGGAGTCCGCGAGCGAGCAGCGCCGGATCTTCGCCGGACGGTTCTTCCCCGGCGCCCTGCTGCGGCCGGGTCTGCTGCCGGTCGTACCCGATCTCGAAGGGCTGCGCTTCCAGGCGCTCCACACCGACGACGCGGCCCGGGCCTATGTGCTGGCCGTACTGGGCGACGTGCGCGGCGCGTTCAACCTCGCCGCCGGCCCGGTGATCGACGCGGAGCAGCTCGCCGACCTCCTCGACGCCCGGGTCGTACGCGTGCCTCGGAGCGCCGTGCACGGCGCGCTGGCGGCGGCCTGGCACCTGCGGCTGGCGCCGGCCTCGCCGGATCTGTTCGACGCGGTGCTGCGACTGCCGGTCCTCGACGCCGGCCGTGCGCACCGCGAACTCGGCTGGCAGCCGGAGAGGACGTCCCGCGAGGCGCTCTCCGCGTTCCTGACCGGGGTCCGCGAGGGCAGCGGCGAGCGGACGGCGCCGCTCGCCGGCCGGCGGGTCGGCTGAGTCGCCGCCACGAGGAGCCCGCGTCCGTCCCGGCCCCGACCGGCCGGGATGGACGCGCACTTGGTGCGTCCGCGGGCGCACGACGCAAGACTGTTGCCGGGGTCACGAGAAAGAGGACGTATGGATGGCATCGTGCTGTTGAAGGAAGATCACAAGACGGTCGAGAAGCTGTTCAAGCAGTTCGAGAAGGCAGGCGACGACGCGGTCGCGGAGAAGCGGAAACTCGCCGACAAGATCATCGAAGAGCTCACCACCCACACGTACATCGAGGAGGAGATCTTCTATCCCGCGGCGCGGGAAGCGGACTCCGACATGAAGGACCATGTGCTCGAGAGCGTGGAGGAGCACCACGTCGTGGTGTGGATGTGCGCCGAACTCGCGAACATGGACGCCTCCGACGAACGCTTCGACGCCAAGATGACCGTCCTCATCGAGAACGTGCGCCACCACGTCGAGGAGGAGGAGCAGGAATGGTTTCCCGACGTGCGCAAGGCGATGGGCCGTAACCGGCTCAAGGAGCTGGGGGAACAGATGGAAGCCGCCAAGTCCCAGCGGCCAGATCATCCCCTCGGAGTGGCGAGCGCCAGGGAGTGACGGCGCGGCGGGCGGGGCCGGGCGGAGCGCATGATCCGGACGGCGGCGGGCAGAGGCACCAGTGGGCCCCGGGATGATCCCGGGGCCCACCAGCAATGCCGCACACGGCCCGCGCATCCGGCCACCGGGAGGTACCGCATGGGCACGGGGAGGGACCACTCCCGCGCACCTGTCCTTGAAGCACTCGACGCCTATCACCGGCGGGGCCAGACCCCGTTCACCCCGCCGGGCCACAAACAGGGCAGAGGAGCGGACCCCCGCGCCGAGGCCGTCCTGGGGCCGGGCGTCTACGGCTCCGACGTCCTCGCGAACGCCGGTCTGGACGACCGCAGGACCTCCCGCCGCGTCCTGGAACGCGCCCAGGAACTCATGGCCGACGCGGTCGGCGCCGACCACACCTTCTTCTCGACCTGCGGCAGCTCACTGTCCGTCAAGAGCTCCATGCTGGCGGTCGCCGGTCCCGGTGAGAAGCTCCTCGTCGGGCGGGACGCCCACAAGTCGGTGGTCGCCGGGCTGATCCTGTCCGGCATGAGTCCGGTATGGGTCGACCCGCAGTGGGACCCCGACCGACACCTCGCCCACCCGCCCTCGGTGGCGGCCTTCGAGGAGGCGTTCGAGGCCCATCCCGACGCGAAGGGCGCACTCGTCACCAGCCCGACGCCGTACGGCAGCTGCGCGGACATCGCCGGTCTGGCCGAGGTCTGCCACCGCAGGGGCCGTCCGCTCATCGTCGACGAGGCGTGGGGGGCGCATCTGCCCTTCCACCCGGACCTGCCCACCTGGGCCATGGACGCGGGCGCGGACCTCTGTGTCACCTCGGTCCACAAGATGGGCGGAGGGCTCGAACAGGGGTCGGTCTTCCACCTGCAGGGCGATCTCGTCGACCCCGCCGTCCTCAAGTCCCGTGAGGACCTGCTCGGTACCACCAGCCCGTCCGTCCTCATCTACGCCGGGCTCGACGCATGGCGCCGGCAGATGGCCGAGCACGGCGAAGTCCTGCTGGGAAACGCGCTCGGCCTGGCCCGGCACGTGCGCGAGCGGATCGACGCCGTCGACGGGCTCCATGTGGACGGCCCCGAGTATCTGGTCCCCGGCCGCGCGGCCGGCCTGGACCCCCTGCCCGTCGTCATCGATCTGCGCGGGCTCGGCGTGGGCGGCTACACGGCCGCCGACTGGCTGCGGGAACACCACCGCGTCAACGCGCACCTCGCCGACCACCGCAGGATCAGTACCCAGATCACGTACGCCGACGGGGAGGACACCGCCGAGCGGCTGCTGACCGCCCTCGGGTCCCTGGTCCGTCATGCGCCCGAGCTGCGTCCGGCGCCCACGGTCCATGTGCCCTCGCCCCAGGAACTCCGGCTGGAACAGGCGATGCTGCCCCGGGACGCGTACTTCGGCGCGACCGAGCAGGTGCCGCTGCACAAGGCGGCCGGCCGCGTCGCCGCCGAGATGCTCACCCCGTACCCGCCCGGCATCCCCGCCGTACTGCCGGGCGAGCGGTTGACCGGGCCGGTCCTCGCATACCTGCGCAGTGGTGTCGCCGCCGGGATGCTCGTGCCGGACGCCGCCGATCCAGGCCTGGGCAGTGTGCGGGTGCACGCGGAGCAGGGAGCGGGCGCCGGATGACCGGCCCCTTCCGGGCTCGGTGACGACCGGGGGCATGTGTGGGGGCGGGCGCGATGGCGTCCGCCCCCACACATGCCCCCGTGGGTGCGCCCCGTCCGGTGTCGCGGATCCGTCAGCGGCGTGCCGGACCGCCGCCGAGGTCGTCCATGTCGATGTCGGGCTCGACATCGGGCTCCATGTCGGACTCGTCGGGCAGGTCGGCGGCGGAGTCGACATGCATCGCGGCCTCCTCGGCGGACGCCGCCCCTCCGTCGATGCCCACGTCGCGGGCCAGCACGTCGATGTTCCGGGGCGGGGACGGCTCGTCCACCGAGGTCAGTCGGCCCGCACGGGTGGCTCCCGCCTGTTCGTCCACGGGCTCTCCCTCGCCGTCGGGGAGGTCGCCGATGCCGTCGCCCTCCGGCGCGCCGGTGTCGGGTGTCTCCTGGGCCAGCCTCTGGTCGAGGGATTCGCCCTCGCGCTGTTCCCGGCCGGTGGTGCCGTACTTGGTGACGCCGAGGGGCCGTTCCGGCGGGGAGTAGCCCTGGTCCAGCATGTCGTCCAGTTCGGCATCGCCGATGGCGTTCTCCAGGTCGAGGTCGTCGGTGGGCCGGTTGTCCACGTCGGAGTTCTCGGGCTGGTAGACGTCGTCGCCGCGTGCTTCGGACATGATCCGCTCCTTTCGTAGAAGCCGCGCCCCGTGGGGGCCGAAGGCTCGGTTCCGCACCCGGCGGGTTCCCCGGCTCGTCCCGGGCAATCCGGACCCGAGGATCTTTGAGGCCGGCGGGTGGCACGGGTCCGCGCAGCGGTCCAGCGGGTCCAGGACCGCCGTTTCCACGGGTCCCTGGGTCGCCGGGCGGCCGAACGTCCCGTGTTCGGCGAGGCGGCCGAGCGCGGGCGCGATCGTGACGCCTTCCTCGAGGAGCTCGAACACGCGCGGTCCATGGAGGGGGCACGGCATATCGTCGGCGTGTTGCCGAAACAGCGGCTGACCTGCACCGTCCGGGGGCTCGATGCGCCGCCGCGTGGCGCGTCGGTGGGATTGGCGCCCGCGAGCGCGGCGAGCACGGTCGTGTGCGGGTGCGGAAGTCCTTGGCCGTGATGTCCACGCCCGAGAGACGCCCGGAGCGCCTCGTTCAGGTCCTGGCTGGTCAGGTCGTGCCAGGCCTTCGCCTCCCCGTACGAGAACAGCCGGGGCCCGGCGCCGGCCCCCGATGTGATGCCTGCCGCGTGGGCATCCGCTCCCTTCGGCCCGACGGCGGCGCTCAGAGGTCCTTCTTGTCCAGGGGGCGGACCGCCGGTCCCTGGAGGACGTCGCCGTCCACGGAGAAGCGCGAGCCGTGGCAGGGGCACTCCCAGGTCCTCTCCGCGTTGTTGAAGGCGACGAGACAGCCGAGATGGGTGCAGCGCGCCGAGAGGGCGTGCGGGGTGCCGTCGTCGTCGCGGTAGACCGCGCAGCGCTCCCCGCGGACCTGTACGACGGCGCCCTCGCCCGGTGCCAGTTCCTCGGCCGACGAGGGGCCGGGGGTGCGCAGCCGGTCGCCCACGAAGTGCTTGCCGACCACGGCCTGGTGCTTGAGGAACCCGGTCGCCTCGCGGACGGTGCTGCGCAGCCTGCGCGGGTCGTAGAGCTCCGCCCAGGGGGAGGTGCCGCCGTCGATGAGCGTGGCGAGCAGCCGGCCCGACATCACTCCGCCGCTCATGCCCCATCCGCCGAAGCCGGTGGCGACGAAGAGGTGGTCGGCGCCCGGGTGCATCCGGCCCACCAGCGGCACGGTGTCGGTGGGTCCGTTGTCCTGGGCCGCCCATCGACGCGTGAGCTCGACGCCGGGGAAGCGTTCCCGGGCCCAGGACGCGAGCCGCTCGTAGCGTTCGGCGGTGTCGCCGGTGCCGGGGGTGAACGACTCACCCGTGACGATCAGCAGGCGCCCGCCGTCCGCGTCCGGCGCGGTACGCACCGAGCGCTTGTTGCCCTCCGTGGTGATGTACATGCCGGCGGGATCGCGTTCGGCCGGGAGCGGACCGGCCACGACGAGTTCCCGGCTCGGCGACAGCCTGGTGAAGAGCATCGCCCGGTCGAAGATGGGGTAGTGCGTGGCCACGACGACGTCCCGGGCAGTGACCGTGAATCCCGCGGCCGTGGCGATCCGGCAGGGCTCACCGTGATCGAGTTCGACGACGCGCGTCTGCTCGTGGATCCGGCCGCCCCGCGCCTCGATGTCGTGGGCGAGGGCGAGCAGGTGCTTGCGGGGGTGGAACTGCGCCTGGTCCTCCACCCTCACCGCCCCGGCGACCGGGAAGGGCAGGCCCGTTTCGGTGACGTAGGAGGCGGCGAGCCCGGCCTCCGCGGCGGCGTCCGCCTCGGCGCGCAGACCGTCGGCCGCGCCGGGGTCCTCGCAGTAGGTGAAGGCCGGCCGGCGCTCCAGTTCGCAGTCGATGCCCAGCTCCCGGGTGACGTCGGAGACGTGGGCGACGGCGTCGCTCTGTGACCGTGCGTACAGGGTGGCCCCTTCGGCGCCCCTGGTCCGCCGCAGCCGGGCGTAGACGAGGGTGTGCAAGGCGCTGACCTTCGCCGTGGTGTACCCGGAGACGCCCGCCGCGACCCGGCCGGCTTCGAGCACGACGACGGTGTGTCCCTTGCGGGACAGCTCCCAGGCGGTACTCAGCCCGGCGATGCCGGCGCCGATGACGACGACATCGGCCTCGATGTCGTCGGCGAGTGGCGGCCACGGCGCGGACCGGGCGGTTTCCATCCAGTGCGAGGCGTACGTGCCGGGAAGGGGCGTCATACACGGCGGGTTTCCAGAAATCGCCGTTCGATGCGCCGGAGGCCGGGCCGCGGCGTGTACGGCGTGCGGGCCGAGCCGCGCGTGTACGGCTGCGGGCCGGGGCGCACGTGTACGGCGTGCCGGCCGAGTCCCGCGTGTACGGGCGCCGGGCCGTGCCGTCAGGCCAGGAGGTTCACCGCCCGGGTGAAGGTGCCGGGCAGCCGCGCCGCGAGGGGGACGATGCGCGGCGCGAGGCGCGGCTGGTGGCGGGCCCACAGCAGGGATCCGGTCAGCAGACGGTAGCTGCGCGAGACCTTGCGCCAGGCCTGCTCGTAGGTGTCGGGCCTGCCCGCCCCCACGCAACGGACCAGTTCCCTGGCCCCGTTCAGGGCGAGCGTGAGTCCCTCGCCGGTCAGGGCGTCGACGTATCCGGCCGCGTCACCCACGAACAGCACCCGCCCGACGACCCGCGTGCGGGCCTGCTGCCGCAGGGGCCCGGCGCCGCGGACCGGTGTGCGCCGGGCGCTGGCCGGCAGCCGGTCGATCAGGCGGGGAAAGCGGGCCAGCTGTTCGTCGAAGGGGGCTTGTTCGCTGGTCAGGACGGCGACCCCGACCCGACGGGGGGCGAGCGGGGTGATGTACGCCTCCGAGCGGGCCGACCAGTACACCTCGACGAGCTCGCTCCAGGGCTCGATGTCGTAGTGGCACCGCAGGCCGTAGCGGGCGGTGCGGCGCTTCGGCGGCGCGCACAGGCCGAGCAGGCGCCGCACGGGTGAGTGCAGGCCGTCGGCGGCGACGAGGTACCGGGCGGTCAGGCCGGCGGCGGTGACCCGGGTGACGTCCTGGCGCAGGTGGTCGATGCGGCGCGGCAGGACCCGTACGCCCAGTTCGGCGGCGCGCGCGGCCAGCGCCGCGTGGAGGGCGGTGCGGCGGACGCCGAGGCCGGAGCCGGTGCGGAAGAGCGCTTCGGCGCGGTGGCCACCGGCGTCGTCGAGATAGCGGATGCCGTGGAACGGCCGCCCGTCGACGGCTACGCCCAGCTCCCGCAGTTCTCGCACACCGGCCGGCATCAGGCCCTCGCCGCACGCCTTGTCGATCGGGGTGGGGCGCGGTTCGAGGACCACGACATCGAGTCCGGCGAGGGCGCCGTGGATGGCGGTGGCGAGACCGGCGGGACCGCCGCCGGCGACGAGCACGTCGATCACGGCGTGACCCCCGGTGCGGTGGGGAGACGGGCGGCGGCCGGGCCGGGCTCGCCGAGGGCGGCCTCCTCGCAGCGGACGCGCACGGTCAGCAGCGCGGCGTTCAGGGCGGTGAAGGTGAGGGCGGTGAGCCAGGCCGTGTGGACGAGCGGCAGGGCGAATCCCTCGACGACGACCGCCACGTAGTTGGGGTGACGCATCAGCCGGTAGGGCCCGGCGGTGACCAGCGGCAGGCCGGGGACGACGACGACCCGGGTGTTCCAGCGCGGGCCGAGCGTCGCGATGCACCACCAGCGCAGCCCTTGGGCGGCCAGGGCCAGGGCGAGCGCGGTCCAGCCGAGCCAGGGGATGAACGGGCGGCCCGCCGCCCAGGGTTCGAGCGCGCAGCCGGCCAGCAGCGCGGTGTGGAGGACGACCATCGCCGGGTAGTGGCCGCGGCCGTACTCCCGGCCGCCGCGCGCCAGGCTCCAGGCCGTGTTGCGCCGCGCGGTGACCAGTTCCGCGAGCCGTTCGAGGGCGACCAGGAGGATCAGGACCAGGTAGGTGATCACAGCGTGGCTCACCAGCGCAGGAGGACGAGTTCGGAGGAGAAGCCCGGGCCCAGGGCGAGCATCACGCCGACCGAGCCGGGCGGAGGCGGGCCCGCGGTGTGGAGGTCGCTCAGGATATGCAGTACGGACGCCGAGGAGAGGTTCCCCACGGCGGCGAGCGAACGCCGGCTGGCCTGGAACGCGCCGGTGGGCAGGGCCAGTGCGTCGGCCAGTACGTCGAGGATCTTCGGCCCGCCGGGGTGGCAGACCCAGGTCGTCACGTCGGCCGGTTTGAGGTCGTGGTCGGAGAGGAACGACTCGATCTCCTCGGCGACATGGAGCCGGACCAGTTCGGGAAGTTCGCGGCCCATGACCATACGGAATCCCCAGTCGCCGATGTCCCAGCCGAGGAGATGCCCGGTGCCCGGGTAGAGACGGCTGCGGGCCGCCGCCACCGTGGGGCCGCTCGCGCCGGCGTGCAGCGGGTGGTCATCGCCGACGGCCAGCAGGGCCGCCGCGCCGTCGCCGAACAGGGCGCCTGCGACGAGGTTCGCCATTGACACGTCGGCGTGCTGCAGGGTGAGCGAGCACAGTTCGGTGGACAGGAGGAGTGCGGCGTGGCCGGGCCGGCCGGTGAGGTAGTCGTGGAGGCGGGCCACCCCGGCCGCGCCGCCCGCGCATCCGAGACCGAAGAGGGGGACCCGCTTGACGTCGGGACGCAGTCCGGCCCGGTCGGCGAGGCGGGCTTCGAGGGACGGCGTCGCGAGACCGGTCACCGTCGTCGAGATGACGAGGTCGATCCCTTCGGCGGCGAGGCCCGAGGCCCCGACGGCGAGGGCGACAGCCCGCTCCCCCAGCCCGAGCGCGGTCTCGATGAAGGTGGTGTTGGACCGGCCGAAGCCGCCCGGTTCGCCGTAGCGCTCGAGTGGCTGGGCGAGATGGCGCGTGTCGACCCGTACGGACTCGTGGACCCGGCGCAGCAGGCCCGGGTCGGTGCCCGGAGGCAGGCAGCGGACGAGCGCTTCCGTGATGTCCCGTTGCCGGTAGCGGTGGGGTGGGAACACCGTGCTCACTGCCAGGACACGCGTCATGGGCCCAACATAGAAAATATTTGACACAAGCCCATGAAATTGGGCATACCGGGCGCGGCGTGGCATAGCGTGGCGCCGTGCCGAGCACCACGACCGACGGCCGTCGGAACGCCACCCCCGCCGCACCTGCCGCGCCGGCCAGGCTGTCGAGGGGCGTGGTGGGGCTGCTGAAGGCCTGTCACCCCCTTCCGGCCGCGGCCGTCACCGTCCTCACCACCGCCCTCGCCGCTGCCATGGGGCTCGACCTGGCGTCGGTGTCCCTCGCGGCCGGCGCGGTGGCCGCCGGGCAGTTGTCGGTCGGCTGGTGCAACGACCGGGTCGACCTGCGGCGGGACCTGGCGTCCGGGCGCCGCGACAAGCCGCTGGTGACCGGCGAGGTACAGCCCCGCACGGTGACCCGCGCCGCCGTCGCGGCCCTCGCGGCCTGTGTGCCGCTGTCGTTGGCCTATGGACTGCTCCCGGGCACCGCACATCTGTTGGGGGTGGCGGCTGCCTGGTCGTACAACCTCCGCCTGAAGAGCACGGCTGCTTCCTGGCTGCCGTACGCCCTGGCCTTCGGACTGCTTCCCTCGGCCCTCACCCTCGGCCTGCCGGGCGCGCCGTGGGCGCCACCGTGGCTGACGGCCGCCGCGGCGCTCCTCGGCGCCGGGGCGCACTTCGCCAACGTCCTTCCCGACATCGAGGACGATGTCGCGACGGGCGTGCTCGGGCTGCCGCAGCGGCTGGGCCGACGGCGCTCGGCCGCCCTGGCGGCGCTTCTGGTCGTCGGTTCCTCGATCGCCCTGGCCGTCGGCCCGCCGGGCCCGGTCGGCGTAGAGGGAGGGGCGGTTCTGACGGCGACGGCCCTGCTCGCGCTCCTCGCGACCGCCCCACTGCCGGGCTCTTTCGCCGGAGGGCGGATCCCGTTCCTGGCCACGATGGCGATCGCGGCCGCCGATGTCGTCCACCTACTGGTCCGGGGCTCGGAGTTCGCCGCTCCCCGCTAGCAGTCCGCGGGGCCGGGTCGTCACCGTGGACTCCACCTCCTCGCGCGCCCGCGACCGAGGGGGCGGCCGGGGCGCCGTACCCGCTGGAGGACGCCTCCCGGAAGAGCGGCGCGGCGCCTGTCCGGCCACGGAGCTCGTCCGCGTCACGCGGCGTGCGCTGCCTCCAACAGATGTGTTCCGAGTGGCGTCCGCTGGTACAGCACCCACCTTCCGGCCCTTCGCGAGGACACCAGACGGCACCGTCGCAGAATCGCCAGGTGCTGGCTCACCGCCGGCGGCGTCATTCCGAGGTAGGCGGCGAGCTGGCTCGTGGACAACGGCATGTCGAGATGGGCGAGCACGAGCGCCCGATTGCGGCCGACGAGCTCCGCGATGGGCGCACCGCCGGCGTCCTCGGAATTCGCCCAGACCTGGCCGGTGCCGCGCGGGGGATAGGTCAGAGCCGGCTGATACGGCTCGTTGTACAGCACCACCATGCCGGGCCATGCGAAGACACAGGGGACCAGCAGCAGGCCTCCCCCGTCCCCGTCGCGGACCGCGCTGCGGTGGGGCTTGTCGATGCGCAGGCGATCGCCCGCGTACTCGACGTCCTGGTGCAGATCGCCGAAGACCTTCGCGAAACCGCCTGTGGCGAGCTGGTCCATGCGATGGCTGATGTCGGCGTCGAGCACCGCACGGAGTCGCGGCCACACCGGCTCGATGACGGCCTTCCAGTAGGCCGAGACACGGGCGGCCAGTGTGCCGAGTTCCTGCTGGGGACGCTCGTAGAGGGACACGAGCTCGCGCGGGAGGGGCCGGTCGCCGCGCAGGTCGTCCAGGGCGTCACGGACGGCGTCGTCCGAAGAGCCGCGGATGGCCTGCAGTTCCTCCTCGAAGTTTCCGCGCATCCGCTCCATGGGAGGCGCGAGGAAGTCGGGGATGCAGCGGGCGTCGGCCATCAGAGCGATCAGCAGACCGAGATCCATTCCGGCCAGCCGCGGCTTCATCTGCGTCAACCACGGCCGGTTCAGGGCCTGTTCCTGCCGTCCGGCGACGACTCGCACGCTGTGGACGAGCTCTTCCATCGGCGAGTAGGCGAAGCGTGTGGCGGCCAGGTCCGCCGGGCCCAGCAGAATCTCGATCACGTCGCCAGGCTAGTGCCGATTAAGCCACAGCGAAATGGTGTCAGCCCCACCCGCTGTCGTGCGACCTTCTTGCCACCGGTCGACGCCGCAGGCGCAGCGAGCGGCTCTCGGGCCCACTGGTCCCGGCCTGCCAGGCCGGATCTCACATGCCCGGACCGGAAGCACGTGGTGAAAGGGAGGAACATCCAATGGCGACTGTACGCAGACAAATCATGATGGAAGCCGATGCCGCTGAGGTGTGGGACGTGGTCCAGGACTTCGCCACAGGACCTCAGCGACTCGCGCCCGGCCTCGTCCGGCGGAGCCGGTGTGAGGCCGCGGACACCAGGGTCGTCACGTTCGAGGACGGCGCTGAGGCGGTCGAGAGACTCGTCGGTGTCGACCACGTCGGTCGCCGCCTCGTCTTCTCGGTCGTCGGGGGGACCGTGACGCCACTGCACGACAACTCGTCGATGCAGGTCGTGCCACTGGATCACGGCCGAAGCCGGTTCGTGTGGATCCACGACATCCTGCCCGACGAACTCGCGGTGCCCTTCGCGTCCCGCATGGAAGCGGCGTTGATCGCCTTCAAGAGGACGCTGGAAACCGGCAGCGGAGCGCAGCCCGGGCCGGGCGATCAGGCGCTCCTGCCGGGCGATCCCCCGCCGGAGCCCGGCTTCATCCGGTCCCACCCGTCACTCCAGTGATCAAGGTGACGACGGCGGCCCATCGCCCCGCAGGGCCACCGCCCGTACCTCGTGAGGTCAGTGCGACAGCCGCCGCTCTCATGATTTCCTGCCTCGGGGACGGTGTGGCCATCACGGCCCTGATGCTGCACTTTCATCAACGTGGCGTCGGCAGCTCGGGGATGGCCGCCCTGTTCGCCGCACTCGCGGTGCCGGGAATCGTCTGTGCGGGCGCCGCGGGACGCGTTGCGGACCGGCTCTCCTTCCGGCCCGTGGTCGCCCTGACGGGCTCCGCCATGGTCATGGTCTCCGCGATCATGGCCTGCACCGAGTCCGTCCCGGTTCTCGTCGGTCTGCTGGCACTTCTGTCGTGTCTGATGGCGCTGACCGGGCCGGCCCTGACCAGATCGGTACTGGACGCCACCGCATCCGGCCAGGTCAACCGGGCCGCGGCACGGGTCTCCATGGGATCCAGCGCCGGATACCTCATCGGGCCGGCAGCCGCTGGACCACTGCTGGACGGCGTGGGACTGCGCGGAGTTCTCCTCGTCAACGCGGCCACTTATCTCGCGCTGCCCGCGGTCGCGGCCCTGGCACGGTTCCCTCGCGCGGCGACGGCGGTGGCGCAGGCGTCAACGGGGGACGCGGGCTCACCTCGGCGCTCCAGCGGGCCGGGCCTCGCATCGGGGCTCCGGGCCCTGATGGCGCGGCCCCTCACCGCGCGCACGGTCCTGCTCGGCTCGGCGATCACCTTCGCTCTGCAGTTCACCAATGTCGCCGAGATCTACCTCGTCCGTGATGTGTACGGAGCCAGCGGGACGGTCTTCGGCATGCTGACGGTGGTGGTGGCCGCGGGCCAGCTGATCGGCGCATGGCTGGCGGGGAACCTCCTGGCGCGGCACCCGGTCGGTCCCGTCGGCACTCTGAGCGCTGTCGTCATCGGGTCCGCGCTGGTCAGCATCGCGCTCCTCCACCACGTGCTGTTCCTCTTCGCCCTGACCGCGCTCTACGGCATCGCCAACGGCAGCTTCGGCGTGGGCCGGCAGACCGCCCTGGCGCTCTCCGTGCCCCGCGGCAGTCGGGGCAGCGCGGTCGCCGCCTGGAACGCGCTGGCCAACACGGCCACGGTGGCCGCCCTCGGCACCGCGGGCGTCGTCGGCACCGCCGCCCCGCCGCAGGCCCTCTTCGCGGCCGCCGGTGCGCTGGTCGTCCTGGCCGCGCTCCCGATCTCCACCCGGTGGTGGCCTCGCCGATCGGCCACCACGATGTGCGACTCCCCGCGCCCCTCGTCAGGGGCGGGATCGTCCGCACCCACGATCTGATCCGTTGTCCACGGACGCCGGATCACCGCTTACGGGCACGGCCCCGTAAGCAGCTCCACCGCATTCACCACCTCCACGAAAGGAAGAACAACCATGTCGAATGCCATGTCCGCCCGCCTGCAGTCCGTCCAGGAGGAGCTTCTCCAGGGGGAGCCCGTGATGATCCGTGACAGCGAGATCGTCACCGCAGGCGACCTGCTGTCCGCCGACGGCGACCTTCCCGGCCTCTGGAACATCCTCAACGCCGGCTGCATGTAAGCAGATCGGGACCTCCGTCTTCGGTGCCGCGTGCGGCCCGACGGGGGGGCGGAGGTCCCGATCGGGTCGCGGCGGTTCTCCGCCGCGACCCACATCCTCGACTCCGGCCGCGTAGCCGACTCACCGGGTGCCGGAGCGCTGCCTGCTCCGGCACCCCTCCTCGCCCTTCCGTCCGTGCGTACCAGGAGATCCCCATGACCTCTTCCGGATCCCGGATCGACGACCGCGTCATGCGGGGCGTCGACACCCTTCTCGACGACTACGCCTCCCTCCATCCCGACGACACGCTCGCCGTGTTCTACACCCCGGACTGCAGAGAGCAGGCGTCACTGCTCCTCCTGGTGGCCCGGGACCGGGGGTTCGATCCCCTCGTGGTCCCTATGGCTGCCATTTCCGACGGTGACCTCCACCGGCGCATCAAAGCCGCACTGCCCGCGCCGAGTGCGCTCCCTCGCCGGCTCGTCCTGATCACGATCGAACGGGACACGATGTCGCACGCCGCCGTCATCCGGAGGGAGATCTCCTGCTACGGAGACCGCGTCCTGCCGATTCGCATCATCAACGGCAGCTGGGACTTCTTCCGTTTCGCCCTCGGGCCCTCACCGGCCGAACTCAGCGCCATCAACTCCGGACTCCTGCACCGGTTCCTCGAGGCCCGGCATCTCGCCGTCACCACCAGCTCGGGCACGGAACTGGAGATACGTCTGGACAACGACCGCTACAGATGGCTCAGCAATCGCGGCGTGTGGCGGCCGGGGTCCTTCGTGGTGCTGCCCGCCGGTGAGGTCGCGACCTACCCCGCCTCGGTCACCGGCCGACTGGTCGCGGACGGCGCCTTCAACGTCAACAAGGCGGTCGATCTGGACGCCCGGCTGGCCGAGCACCCGTTGACCGTGGAGATCAAGGACAGCAAGGCGGTCTCCCATCGGTGCGCCGACGAAAGGGTCACCGAACTGTTCGCCCGTTGCGTCCGCATGGAGCACGGCGATCACGTGGGCGAACTGGGCTTCGGCACCAACACGGGCATCGACGACTTCATCTCCATGAACTCGCACATCAACGAACGGCATCCCGGCGTCCACGTCGGCTTCGGCCAGCACGGACAACTGCTCGAGGCGGTGGACTACCTGGCGGACGTACACATCGACCTGATCACCTCGGACGCCGTCGTCCACATCGACGGTGACCCGGTGCCCGTCGACTCCCGTCTGCTCGTCCCGAGCAGCCTGCCCCACCCCACCCACGTGAACGATGAGGACATCGACGGTGACTGCTGCGGCTCCCGAATCCCCTACAACTGAGTGGCGGGCCAGCCGCTACCGCGTCCACAGCGACACGTCGTACGTCAACGCGCGGGGTGAGCGTCTGCGCGTGGTGTACGGAACACGCCGCGCCCGTGCCGTCGCCCTCCCCGAAGACGTCGCCGAGGGCCTGCGGGCAGGCGTCGTCCCGTACGGCGACCCCGGCCTCTTCCAGCGCCTGGTCGATCTGGAACTCGTCGTCCCCGCCGCCGTGGAAGAACTCGACACATTGCTCGACCGCTCCAGACGAGCCGCGGCGGACCATTCCCACCGGTCCTTCACCCTCATGCCGACGTCCTACTGCAACATGGGATGCGGCTACTGCGGTCAGGCCCACACCAAGGGGGCCCTGCCCCTGACACATCGGCAAGCGATCGCCGCCCGCGTGGAAGGAGCCATCGACGCGGAAGCGACGGACGCGGTCGCGGTGCGGTGGTTCGGAGGCGAGCCCCTGATGGGATACGCCGTCATCCTCTCCCTCAGCCACGGGTTCGTCGACGCCGCTCAGCGCGCGGGGGTGGCCTACAGCGCGACGATCATCACCAATGGATCCCTGCTCACCCTGGCCAAGCTGCGCAGGCTGCACCACGAGGCCCGCATCGGAAAGATCGTGATCACTCTCGACGGTCCGCCCGAGATCCACGACGCGTCCCGGCCGCTCAAGTCCGGCGGCGGTTCCTTCCACCGCATCACCGATGTCGTGACGCGGGCCCTGGCCGCGGAGGACCTGCACGGGCTCTCCTTCGAACTGCGCACCAACGTCAGCACCGGCAACGCGGACCACGTGGACGCGTACCTCGACCGGATGGCCGGTCACGGGTTCGCGCACCCGCGCGTCTCCTTCACTCTGGAGAAGGTCCATTCCTGGTCCAACGACGTCTCGTCCATCGAGCTGGACGGACCGACCTACGCCAAGCGTGAGGAGGCCTGGCTGACCAGGATGTCGGACTTGGGGCTGCGCTTCATGACGCTGCCCGCCGCCTCCAAACCCGTCGTCTGCGCCGCGGTCTCCGCGAGATCGGAAATCATCAGCAGCACCGGAGCCATCTTCTCGTGCAGCGAGCAGCCGTTGGTCCCCGTGGCCGAAGCGGAACAGGCACTGGCCCGCATCACCGATCCGTCCCTTGCCGGCACACGGCCCCCGGGTCCCTACGACGGCTGGCACGACCGCATCCAACAGCGCGAAGTCCCGTGCGCCGACTGCCCGATGCTCCCGGTGTGCGGGGGCTCCTGCCCCAAGCTGTGGGCGGAGGGGATGGTCCCCTGCCCGAGCTACAAGCACAACGTGCGGTACCGACTTGACCTGCTGGCCCGGCGACAGGGGCTGCGGCCGCAGTGAGGAATCGCCGCCGCGGAAGTGGAGGCGTATCTCCGGCGGCGAGGGGGGCTCTTGGCCTCCGGGTCCATGAGGCAGCGCGCCGCCGGGGTACGCGTCACCCGGAAGGAGGTACGTCCAGGACGGGGTGGGCGTCGACCATCACCCGGTCGATACCGAGGGGCCGGCCGAGGGAACGCAGCGCGGGCTCCGAGAGCCGGATCCATGCCTGCTCCTCGCCGAGCACCGCGAGCAAGAGCCGCTCGGTGGTGAAGCCGACGACCGTCCGCTCGCCCAGGGGGGTGCGGAACAGCCGGACGGCGCAGCCCGCGGGCCCCACGCGGACCGGTACGTACAGCGGCCCTGCGGGGGCCGGGCGACAGGGCTGCGAAGCGTCGGGCAGGGGGACGTCGACGGGCAGGACGTCGGGATGCGCGGCGTCGGGGGGCGGAGGGTCGGGGTGCGGATGGTCGTCGCCGGTGAACTCGGCCATCGCGACTCCTTGGGGCGCCTCGGACGGGGGCGGCCCCGGGGTGCGGGGAAGCACACCGGAGCTCGATGACGACGCTAACCCCGGGGCGCGGGCACGTCCTGCGGGCCCGTGACTCCCCATGACTCCCTTGACGCGGCGCCGCGCCCGGAGCGGCGACGGAGGCTCGTGGCGGTTCACTCCCCCGGGTGAGTCGCGCCCAGCCGCGGGTTCCCTCAGCGGAACGCGGCCTCGCCCGTGAGGGCCTTGCCGACGACGAGGCTGTGGACCTCGCTGGTGCCCTCGTAGGTCAGGACGGACTCCAGGTTGTTGGCGTGGCGCATCACCGGGTACTCCAGCGTGACGCCGTTGGCGCCGAGGATCGTGCGGCACTGGCGGGCGATCCCGATCGCCTCGCGCACGTTGTTGAGCTTGCCGACGCTGACCTGTTCGGGGGTGAGCCGGCCCGCGTCCTTGAGGCGCCCGAGGTGCAGGGCGAGCAGCATGCCCTTGCCGAGCTCCAGCGACATGTCGGCGAGCTTCTGCTGGGTGAGTTGGTACGAGGCGAGGGACCGGGCGAAGACGACCCGGTCCCCCGCGTACGAGATCGCCGTCTCCAGGCAGTCGCGGGCGGCTCCCAGGGCGCCGAAGACGATGCCGAACCGGGCCTCGTTCAGACAGCCGAGCGGCCCCGAGAGACCGCGCGCGCCCGGCAGCATCGCGTCGGCGGGCAACCGCACGTCCTCCAGGACGAGTTCACTGGTCACGCTGGCCCGCAGGGAGAGCTTCTGCTTGATCTCCGGAGCGCTGAAGCCGGGGGTTCCGGCCGGAACCAGGAAGCCGCGCACTCCCTCGTCGGTACGGGCCCAGACGACCGCGACATCCGCCACCGAGCCGTTGGTGATCCACATCTTGGTGCCGTCCAGCACCCAGTCGGAGCCCTCCCGCCGGGCACGGGTGCGCATCGCGCCGGGGTCGGAACCGGCGTCCGGCTCGGTGAGTCCGAAGCAGCCGATCTTCTCGCCCGCCGCCATGCCGGGCAGCCACTCCCGCTTCTGGTCCTCGGAGCCGTACGCCCGGATGGCGTACATCGCGAGGGAGCCCTGCACGGACACCAGGCTGCGCAGTCCGGAGTCGACCGCCTCCAGCTCCAGGCAGGCCAGGCCGTACGAGACGGCGTTGGTGCCGGCGCAGCCGTAACCCTCCAGGTGCATGCCGAGGACGCCGATGCCGCCGAGGCGCAGGGCCAGTTCGCGTGCGGGGACGGCGCCGCGCTCGAACCAGCCGGCGACGTGCGGGCGCAGTTCGCGCTCCGCCACGGCCCGCACGGTCCGGCGGATCTCCCGCTCCTCGTCGGTCAGCAGCCCGTCGATCGCGAGCAGGTCGAAGGGGTGGACGGGCGACGACTTCATGGCTGCCTCCAGGCTTGGGCGGTGCGGGTTCCACGACGACCCGGCACGACCACGCACCCTAGCCCTGGATCGGATTTTGGATCCAGTATTGAATTCGGTCGACGTGGTGCGTAGGTTCCATGGATCCGGAGCGGACCCGGACCGGGACCGGAGCGCGAAAGGACATCGGGATGCCAGACCAGCAGGGAGCTCGGCAGGGAGCCGGGGCGCTCTCCGGGATCGTCGTCGCCGACTTCGGGCGGGTGCTCGCCGGGCCGTACATGACGATGCTGCTGGCCGACCTCGGCGCCGACGTCATCAAGATCGAGCGGCCGGGGGCGGGCGACGACACCCGCGCCTGGGGTCCGCCCTACGCCGACGGCGAGTCCACGTACTTCCTGGGCGTCAACCGCAACAAGCGCTCCATCGCCCTCGACCTGACCGACGACGGGGGGCTGGAGGCCGCCCGGGCGATCGTGGCCCGGGCCGACGTCCTGGTGGAGAACTTCCGGCCCGGGACCATGGACCGGCTCGGCCTCGGCTACGAGGAGGCGCGGGCGCTCAACCCCGGGCTCGTCTACTGCTCGGTGACCGGTTTCGGTGCCGCCGAGGGGGCCGCGCTCCCCGGGTACGACCTGCTGGTCCAGGCGATGGGCGGGCTGATGAGCGTGACCGGGGAGCCCGGCGGCGCGGGGACCAAGGCGGGGGTGGCCCTCGTCGACGTCATCACCGGTCTGCACGCGGGCCTAGGCGTGCTCGCCGCGCTGCGCCACCGCGACCGTACGGGCGAGGGTCAGCGGATCGAGGTGTCGCTGCTCACCTCACTCCTGTCGGCGCTCACCAACCAGGCGTCGGCGTACGTGGGCGCCGGGGTCGTCCCACGGGCGATGGGCAACCGGCATCCGAGCATCGCGCCGTACGAGGTCTTCGACGCCGAGGACCGGCCCCTGGTACTGGCCGTGGGCAACGACCGGCAGTTCGCGGTCCTGTGCGAGCGGATCGGGCGGCCGGAGCTGGCTCTCGACGAGCGCTTCGCGACCAATTCGGCCCGGGTCGCCAACCGGGACCCGCTGATCGACGAGCTGGCCGGCCCGCTGGCGGGGCGGACCGCCGACCACTGGTTCGACGACCTCACCGCGGCGGGGGTGCCCTGCGGTCCGATCAACGACCTGGCCGCCGCCTTCGGTCTCGCCGAGCGTCTCGGGCTCGGCTCCCGGGTGCGGATCACCGACCCGGCCCGCGACACGCCCGTCGACCAGGTCGCCAACCCCATCACCCTCGCCGCCACTCCGGCCACCTACCGCACCGCTCCCCCACGGCTCGGCGAACACACCGGGGACCTCCTGGCCGAACTCGGCCTCCCGGCGGCACCCCCCGGGTCGGCCCCGTAGGAAGATGGACCCCACCGACGGAGACGGAGAGGTCAGGGGCGATGAGGCGATGACGCGATGAGCAGCGCTGTGCAGCAGAAGCGGCGCCCGCCGACCGCCCAGCAGTTCGTCCTGGAGGAGCTGCGGCGCGCCATCACCAGCGGGGAGCTCCGTCCGGGCGAGCCGATCAGGCAGGACGCCCTGGCCGCGCGGCTCGACGTCAGCCGGGTGCCGCTGCGCGAGGCCCTCAAGATGCTGGAGGGCGAGGGCCTGGTCGTCCACCTGGCCCACCGGGGCTACTTCGTGACCGAACTGTCCCTGGCGGACCTGGAGGAGATCTACCGCATCCGGGAGCTCCTGGAGACGGAGGCCGTCCGCCAGGCCGTTGCCCGGACAGGTCCCGAGCTGATCACCGTCCTGGAGGAGGCGCAGGCGGAGGTCGAACGCGCGGGCGCGGCCGGGGACGTCGGGGACATGGCGGCAGCCAACCGGCGCTTCCACTTCGCGCTGATCGAGGCGTCGGGGATGCCCCGTCTGGTCCGGCTGATCGGCACGCTGTGGGACTCCACCGACGCCTACCGGTCGCTCTACTACGCCGAACAGCCCAACCGTGCCCGCGTGGTGGCCGAGCACCGTGCGGTCATCGACGCGCTGAGGAACGGCGACGCGGACGCCGTGGTGCGGTGGCTCGACGAGCATCGCGCGCACGCGGTCAGCGCACTCAGGGACGTCCTGGACCTCACCTGACGACGGAGCGTTCCCCCGACGACCGCAGCACCCCGCCGAAAACCGGATGACCGGCGGGGGCCGGCTCCCTACTCTCGGCGCCATGAGCCATGGGGACACGGGACACACGGGGGGCGCCGGGGAGCGTCTGCTCAATGTCGTCGACGTCGAAGCGACCTGCTGGGAGAAGGCGCCTCCCGCCGGGGCCGTCAGCGAGATCATCGAGATCGGCCTGACCGTCGTCGACCTCGAAGCGGGCGAGCGGCTCGCCCGTCACCGTGTTCTCGTACGGCCGGCACGGTCGGAGGTCAGCGCGTTCTGCACCGAGCTCACCGGACTCACGCAGGCGGAGGTGGACACCGGGGTGGGGTTCGCCGAGGCGTGCCGGCTCCTGGCCGCCGACCATCGGGCGGGTGCGCGACCGTGGGCCAGTTGGGGCGACTACGACCGGCATCAGTTCACCCGCCAGTGCCGCGCGACGGGTACCCCGTACCCCTTCGGCGCACGGCACACCAACGCCAAGGCCGCCTTCACCGAAGCCCACGGGCTGCGCAAGCGCCCCGGGATGGCGCAGGCGCTGCGCCTCGCGGGCCTGCCGCTCGAGGGCCGCCACCACCGGGGCGAGGACGACGCGTGGAACATCGCCGCCCTCATCCTCGCTCTGGCCGGTGGGGGCGCCTGGCCGGCCGGTTGAGCACCGGCCCTCCGCATCCCGCTCGCAGAAGGCGGGCGGCAGACGAACCGACATGATCCGACTCCCTCCGGGCAGGCGCCCCACGAGCCACTGAGGCGTACGACCCGGCCGAAACGGAGGCGGAACCTATGACGATCAAGGTCGCGGACCATGTGCTCGCGCGCTTGCGGGCCTGGGAGGTGAGCCATGTCTTCGGCTACCCGGGCGACGGCGTCAACGGTCTGCTGTCGGCGTGGGGCCGCGCCGGGAACGAGCCGCGTTTCATCCAGGCCCGGCACGAGGAGATGGCCGCCTTCGAGGCGGTCGGATACGCCAAGTTCTCCGGCCGGGTCGGGGTCTGTGTCGCGACATCCGGTCCCGGGGCCGTCCATCTCCTCAACGGCCTGTACGACGCCAAGCTCGACCACGTCCCGGTGGTGGCTCTGGTGGGCCAGACCCACCGCACCGCGATGGGCGGTTCCTACCAGCAGGAAGTCGATCTGCACAGCCTGTTCAAGGACGTGGCGTCCGCGTTCCTGGAGACCGTCACCGTGCCGGAGCAGCTGCCCAATGTGCTGGACCGGGCCATCCGCACGGCTTACGCGCGCCGCGCCCCGACGGCCGTCATCATCCCGGCGGACGTGCAGGAGCTGGACTACGAACCGCCCGGCCACGCGTTCAAGATGGTGCCGTCCAGCCTCGACCGCAGCGACTGGGCTCCGGTCCCGGACGACAGCGCGATCGAGCGGGCCGCGGAGGTGCTCAACGCGGGACGGCGGCCGGCGATCCTCATCGGCCAGGGCGCGGCGGGCGCCCGCGCCGAGGTGGAGCAGGTGGCCGACGTCCTCGGCGCCGGTGTCGCCAAGGCCCTGCTCGGCAAGGACGCGCTCAGCGATGAACTCCCTTATGTGACCGGCTCGATCGGCCTGCTCGGGACGCGCCCCTCGTACGAGATGATGCGTGACTGCGACACGCTGCTGACGGTCGGCTCGAACTTCCCCTACAGCCAGTTCCTGCCGGAATTCGACCAGGCGCGGGCGGTCCAGATCGACATCGACCCCCAACTGGTCGGTATGCGCTATCCGTACGAGGTGAATCTCGTCGGTGACGCGGCCGCGACCCTGCGCCGGCTACTGCCCCTGCTGCGGCGCGAGGACGACCGGTCCTGGCAGCGCAGGATCATCTCGGGTGTCGAGCGCTGGCGGACGGTGATGAGGCGGCGGGCGCTGCTGAGCGCCGATCCCGTGAACCCCGAGTACGTCGCCCACGCCCTGGACGGGCTCCTTCCCGACGACGCGGTGATCACCGCGGACTCCGGCTCGGTCACCAACTGGTACGCGCGGCACCTGACCATGCGCGGATCGATGCGGGGGTCCCTTTCGGGGACGCTCGCCACCATGGGCTGCGCCGTCCCGTACGCGATCGGCGCCAAGTTCGCCCATCCCGACCGGCCCGCCATCGCGCTCGTGGGCGACGGCGCGATGCAGATGAACGGCCTGGCGGAGCTGGTCACGGCGGCGAAGTACTGGGGCGAGTGGCGTGATCCGCGGCTGGTGGTCGCGGTGTGGAACAACCACGACCTCAACCAGGTGAGCTGGGAGATGCGCGCGCTGGGCGGTGCCCCGCCGTTCGAGGCCTCGCAGTCCCTGCCCGATCTGTCGTACGCGGGCTTCGCCCGTTCGCTCGGGCTGACCGGCATCCGGGTCGAGGACCCGGCCGACGTGACCGACGCCTGGCGGGCGGCGCTGGCGGCGGAGGAGCCCGCCGTACTGGACTTCCGTACCGACCCGGAGGTCCCGCCGATTCCGCCGCACTCGACCTGGGAGCAGATCGAGGCGACCGTGGCGGCTCTGGGCAAGGACGGCGGGAAGCGGGCCCATGTGCTCAAGCAGGGAATCAAGGCCAAGGTGCAGGAGTTCCTGCCGGGGTCGCGGAGCGACCGGTGAGAGGCCGCCGCCCCAGGGGGCGACGCGGCCGCGCGCTCGGGGTCAGTCGCCTTCGGGACGCCGCGCGTCCTGGCACCAGCGCTGCGTCCAGCGGATGACGAGCCGGAGCAGCCCGGTCAGGGTCAGCACCCAGACGGCCGCGAACGCCCATATGAAGCCCGGGGAGTTCGTGGCCACGGCGGACACGAGCAGGATCGTCGTCAGGACGGCCAGCAGCGCCACGCACAACGCGAGGGCGTGGCGGCGGACGCCCCGGACCAGGTCGACGGGGCGGTGCGGAACGCGGCGCATGGACCGGAGTTTGCGGTCCAGTGCCTCGTCCTCGCGCAGGCCGTTCTCGATGGCGGCGAGTATCTGCCGCTCGCGTGGCGAAAGCCGGCCCTCGTCCACTGCCGACACCTCCCACTCGCGCCTGTGCAGAGCGGTTACCCCCTCGGGGCCGCTTCAGACACGCGCGGGGCGACCGGCGCGGCCGGATCCCGGGGGCTGACGGGTACCGCTCTCCGTCACCGGTTGCGAGCGCTGAGTGAGCGACGCACCGTGGAGACGTCAGTCCGCTCCACCGTTTCCGAAGGAGAACACGAGCATGAGCAAGGCGAAGGCGAAGGCCAAGCAGGTCAAGGGCAAGCTGAAGGAAACCGCCGGCAAGGCGATGAACGACGAGCGCACGCAGGCCGAGGGCCGCAGTGAGCAGATCTCGGGCAAGACCCGGGAAGTCGGAGAGAAGACGACGGAGCAGATCAAGCGCTCCACCCGGTAGGGCCGAGGCCCAGGGAGGCGCGTCCCGGTGGCCGCAGCGGGCACATGGTGCCGTGCGGTCGCCGGGGCGCGCTCCCGCCTCTCCCCCAACCCGGCGCCACCGACTGACCTCACACCACATGCCTCACACATCACTTGGACAAGGAGCGGTCATGCCTCGCGGTTCGAGTCCCAAGCGGGAACGGCAGTACGAGCACATCAAGGACAGCGCGATGGACAGGGGCGAGCCCAAGGAGCGGGCGGAGGAGATCGCGGCCCGGACGGTGAACAAGGAGCGGGCCCGGGCGGGTGAGTCGCGCACGGCGAGCAAGAGCTCCCTGGACGACATGTCGTCGTCCGAGCGGGGTGGCCGGCGCTCGCACAGCGGCGCCAAGGGGCCTACGTACGACCAGCTTTACGCGGAGGCGCAGCGGCGCAACATCCACGGCCGGTCCTCGATGAACAAGGACGAGCTGAAGAAGTCGCTCGGCCGCTGAGCCGGCGCGACGGTCAGGGGCCGACCGACCGGGAGAGCGAGTCATGGCACAAGAGGAGCGCGGGTCGGAGAACCCCGTGACCAAGTATCCGCAGCCCGATTTCCCTTCGCAGGAACAGCCGCACCCGGGCTGGACGGGCCCCATGGACCCTCCGCCGGACCACGGCGAGGAGTCCTACCGGGGCAGCGGGCAGCTGCGAGGCCTCAAGGCGGTGGTGACGGGCGGCGATTCCGGTATCGGGCGCGCGGTCGCCCTCGCGTACGCGCGGGAGGGGGCGGACATCGTGTTCACCCATCTGCCGTCGGAGGAGGGCGAGGCGCTGGAGACCGCGCGGCTCGTCCAGGAGGCGGGTCGCAGGGCCCTCGCGGTGGTCTGTGACATCCGGGAGGAGGAGCAGTGCCGGATGCTGATCGAGCGCGTGGTCGCGGAGTTCGGGAAGATCGACATCCTGGTCAACAACGCCGCGTACCAGATGGCCCAGCCCGAGGGCATCTCGGACATCACCACCGACCAGTTCGACCGCGTGATGCGCACGAACCTCTACGGCATGTTCTGGCTCTCCAAGATGGCCCTGCCGCACATTCCGGCGGGCGGGTCGATCGTCAACTCCGCTTCCGTACAGGCCTACAAGCCGAGCCCTCATCTGCTCGACTACGCCATGACGAAGGCCGCGATCGTCAACTTCACCCAGGGGCTGGCCCAGATGGTCGCGTCCGACGGCATCCGGGTCAACGCGGTCGCGCCCGGTCCGGTCTGGACTCCCCTCATCCCGGCGACGATGCCGGACACGGCCGAGTTCGGGAAGCAGTCGCCGATGGGGCGCCCCGCGCAGCCGGCCGAGATGGCGCCCGCCTATGTCTTCCTCGCGTCGCCCCAGGCGAGTTACATCACCGGCGAGATCGTCAACGCCACCGGCGGCACGCCCTTGCCCTGAGGCCTCGCGCCGCCTTCGACGCGGCCAAGTGCGCTGCTCGCCGTATGAGTCGGGCACGGCCGGGTAACCGCATCGCATGACTGTGACGAAGACGGCCGTGCTCGTCCTGGACTGCTCCGAACCGCTGGCTCTGGCCGAGTTCTACGCCGATCTGCTCGGCGCGGAGATCCAGGAGTTGAGCGATCCCGATCTGGTGGAAGTGGTCGGCCAGAGCGGTGTCCATGTCGCGATCCGCCGGGACAACGGCTACGCGCCCGCCAGTTGGCCGCGGCCCGAGGACTCCCAGCAGGCGCATCTGTGCATCGTCGTCGAACCGGGCGACCTGGACGAGGCGGAGCGTGAGGCCGTGAGCCTGGGAGCGCGGCCGGTGCACATCGAGGACCCCGGCGGGCGGCGGGACGTCCGCGTCTTCACCGACCCCGCCGGGCACTCCTTCTCGTTCATGACGGCGCGCCCGGACAGGCCCTCGGGCCCCCGCGCGCGGGGGAACGCTACTCCGGCCGCCGAGCGCTGAGCAGCCAGGCGGCGCTGCGCAGGCGCAGCGCGCCGCCCGCCTCGTGGCCGCGCAGGGCGTCGACGAGAGTGAGGCGTGCCCGTCGCCGGGCCTCCTCGTCGACCTGGCCGGCCAGGTGGCGCCCCGGGCCGGAACCCAGGAGGAAGTCCGCGGCGTCCGCCGCGTCCCGTCCCCAGATCCCTTCGGCCTCCACGCGCTCGGCGGTGGCGTGTTCGAGGCCGGCGGCCGAGAGCACGGCGAGGGCCGTGTCCGGATCGGCCAGGGAGAACATGCCGGGGCTTCCCGGAGCACCGAAGTCGCCGATGGGCAGGATGTCGCCGAGGGACGCCAGGGCCTGAAGCCACTCGTTCGCCCCCGCCTCGGCGGCGACGACGAACGCCACCCGCCCACCGGGCCGCAGGGCCCGCGCGACGTGGGTGAAGGCGGCGATCGGATCCGCGAAGAACATGACTCCGAAGCGGCTGATCGCGACGTCGAAGGAGTCCGGCTCGAAGGCGTGGATCTGGGCGTCTCCCTGTGCGAAGGTCGCGTTGCCGACACCCTCGCGCGCGGCGGATTCACGCGCACGGGCCAGCATCGGCGCCGAGAGGTCCAGCCCCACGGCGTGGCCACGGACGGCCACCCCGGCGGCGAGGCGGGTCGTGCGCCCCGCGCCGCAGCCGATGTCCAGGACCCGGTCGCGCTCCCGGATCGCCGCCGCGGCGAGGAGGGGCTCGTTGAAACCCGCGTTCACCGCGTCCCAGCGCCCCTGGTTCTCCGCCCAGTGCGTGCCTTCGTAGCCGTTCCACGCCTGGGCTTGTTCGGTGTTCACGACGTGTTGCATGCGGTACCCCCAACTGGACGCGGTGCGGCGCCCGGCCGATAGTATGGGCGCCTGCCCAAACATTATGGGCACGCGCCCATACTTGCAATCCCCGCCCGTGGGGAGCGCCGCGATTCCGTACAGGAGAGGCCCATGTCACCGCGCGGAGTAGCCATCCCGGACGTCCACGAGCGGCTGTTCGACGCCGCGGAGCGGGTCCTCGCCCGGGAAGGGCCCTCGGCCCTGACCAGCCGGGCGATCACCGGCGAGGCGGGCTGCGCCAAAGGGCTGTTGCACGCCCACTTCGACGGCCTGGACGAGTTCGTCGCCGAGCTCGTCCTGAACCGGTTCACCCGCGCCGCCCGGCAGGCCGACCAGCTTCCCGCTCAGGCCGGGGAATCCACCGTGACGGCCAACCTGGTGACGATCGCGCTCTCGCTGCTGAACTCCCTCGACCCCACGGTCACCGGGCTGGCCCTGACCCGCCCCGACACCTCCCGGCGGATCCGCGAGGCCCTGGAGGCGGGCGCTCCGGGCTTCACCGCCATCCAGAACGGCATCACCACCTATCTGGACGCCGAACAGCGCCTCGGACGCCTGCCTCAGGGCACGGACACCGCCTCCATCGCCCTGGCCCTCGTCGGCACGGCGCATCACCTCCTGATGACCCGCTGGACCGGGACGCCGGACCCCTCCGGACAGATGGAGCGGCTGGTCACCACGCTGATCCCCACCGGCGCCGACGGGACGGTCTGACCGCAGACCCGCGCCGGCCTTCAGGGCTTCAGGGCTTCAGGGCTTCAGGAGAGTCTTGATCATTCCGTCCGCCTTGGACTGGAACATCGCGTACGCCTCCGGCCCCTGCTCCAGCGGCATGTGGTGCGTGGCGAACCCCTCCACGCCCAGGGGGTCCTCGTCCACGAGGAGCGGCAGGATGTCGTCCACCCACCGCCGGACGTTCGCCTGGCCCATCCTCATCTGGATCTGCTTGTCGAACATGGTCAGCATGGGCATCGGGTCCGTCATCCCGCCATAGACGCCCGCCAGCGAGATCGTGCCACCCCGGCGCACCACGTCGATCGCGGTGTAAAGGGCCTGGAGGCGGTCGATGCCGGCCCGTTCCATCAGGGACTGGGCGACGCCGTCCGGCAGCAGACCGGTGGCCCACTGGGCCGCCTTGGCCAGGGGCGCGCCGTGCGCCTCCATGCCCACGGCGTCGATGACGGCGTCGGTGCCCCGGCCGTCGGTCATGTCACGGATGGCGTCGCCCAGTTCGTCGCCGTACTCGCCGAGGTCCAGCACGGTGACGCCCCGCTCCCGGGGCCGCGCCAGCCGGGCGGGGACCAGGTCGACGCCCACCACCAGGGAGGCCCCGCGGTGCAGGGCCACCCGGGCCGCCATCTCACCGATGGGGCCGAGGCCCAGCACGGTCACGCTGCCGCCGGGCGGAATCGCCGCGTACTCGACGGCCTGCCAGGCGGTGGGGAGTACGTCGGAGAGGTAGACGAACCGGTCGTCGGACGGGCCGTGCGGCACCTTGATGGGGAGCGTGTTACCGAAGGGAACCCGCAGATACTCCGCCTGGCCGCCGGGCACTTGGCCGTACAGCTTGGTGTATCCGAAGAGCGAGGCACCCATACCCTGCTCGGAGACCTGCGTCGTCTCGCACTGCGACTGCAGCCCCTGGGCGCACATGAAGCAGGTCCCGCAGGAGATGTTGAACGGCACGACGACACGGTCCCCGGCCTTGAGCGAGCTGACCGCCGGGCCCGTCTCGGCCACGACGCCCATGGGCTCGTGCCCCAGGATGTCCCCCGGGTCCATGAAGGGGCCGAGCACCTCGTACAAATGGAGGTCCGAGCCGCAGATCCCGGTGGACGTGATCTCGACGATCACGTCCGCCGGCTCCCGCAACGCGGGGTCGGGCACCGTGTCCACCCGTACGTCCCGCTTGCCGTGCCAGGTCAGAGCGCGCATGGGGGCCTCCTCGGGTCGGCGTGGGCGATGCGTCCCGCTCCCTCGGCGTGCGGGTCCCCCGCCACCGCCGGCTCATGCGTCGCTCCGCCCCATCCCCTCGTCCGCCCCCACGCCCACTGGTGCGCCCGTTCGTGCGCGCCGGATGACCGGGGAACGTGCCCCCGGCCCTCCGGCGCTGTCGTCCGTGGCCGTCGCCTGCGGGCGTCTCAGGTCTCGAGGCGGCTGTTGGGGCCGTCGTGGCCGTCCGCGCTCTCGTCGTTGAACCAGTAGTCCCCGGCGGCCAGATAGCGGAACGTGTGCGTGGCCTTTCCGGGCAGTGCGACGGTGACGGAGCGGGTGCCGTCGCCGTTCGTCCGCAAGGGGTGGGCGCCAGGCTGCCAGTCGTTGAAATCGCCCACCACGCTGACGGGCCCGGGTGGGGTGTCGGCGGGGAGGACGAAGGTGATCTCGGCTCGGTCCTGGCACTGCTTGCGTTCGAGCATGGAAGTCTCCTGCCGGGCGGGCTACGGGGGATCTGGCCCATTCTCGTTCGGCTACCGGCCACCCGCACGTCGGGACGGAGCGGGATCCGACCCACCCGTGCGTGCGGACCGAGCAGGGTCGACGCCACCGCGCGGGCGGACCGAACAGGATCGGCACAACCCCGCGCCGCGCCGCGCCGCCGGCGGCCGCCCGCCGCCCCGCCCCCAGCCGGCTGCCGGCGGGCGCGGCCTCCGCCCCGTCGGCGCCGGCATCCTCACATTCCTCCGTCACGATCCGTATCGTGAACCGTGACCACGCCAGCCGGCCGAGGAGATGCCAGTGAGGATGCTGATCAACGTCCCGGAGACCGTCGTCGCCGACGCCCTGCGCGGAATGGCGGCCGCCCATCCCGAGCTCGTCGTCGACGTGGAGAACCGGGTCGTGCTGCGCCGGGACGCCCCGGTCGCCGGAAAGGTGGGTCTTGTGTCCGGGGGCGGGTCCGGGCACGAGCCCCTGCACGGCGGCTTCGTCGGGCCCGGCATGCTTGCCGCCGCCTGCCCAGGAGAGGTGTTCACCTCCCCCGTGCCGGACCAGATGGTGCGCGCGGCCGCGGCCGTCGACAGCGGGGCCGGAGTGCTCTTCGTCATCAAGAACTACACCGGTGACGTCCTCAACTTCGAGATGGCCGCCGAGCTCGCCGAGGACGAGGGCGTCCAGGTCGCCAAGGTGCTCGTGAACGACGACGTCGCGGTGACGGACAGCCTCTACACGGCAGGCCGTCGCGGCACGGGCGCCACGCTCTTCGTGGAGAAGATCGCGGGAGCGGCGGCCGAGGAGGGGCAGCCGCTGGAGCGGGTGGAGAGCGTCGCCCGTCAGGTGAACGAGAGTGCGCGGAGCTTCGGAGTGGCGCTGAGCGCCTGCACCACACCCGCGAAGGGCGGCCCCACCTTCGAGCTTCCGCCCGGCGAACTGGAGTTGGGCATCGGCATCCACGGCGAGCCCGGGCGTGAGCGGCGCGCCATGATGACCTCGCGGGAGATCGCTGACTTCGCCGTCCACGCCGTACTGGAGGACCTGCGCCCCGACGGACCCGTCCTGGCCCTGGTCAACGGCATGGGCGCCACACCGCTGCTGGAGCTGTACGGCTTCAACGCGGAGGTGCAGCGCGTCCTGCGCGAGCGGGGCGTCCCGGTGGCCCGCACCCTCGTCGGCAACTACGTGACCTCGCTCGACATGGCCGGCTGTTCGGTCACCCTGTGCCAGGTGGACGACCAACTGCTGCGGCTCTGGGATGCTCCGGTGGAGACCCCCGCCCTGCGCTGGGGCCGGTGAGAAGGGACATGACCGCGGCGACCGTGCTCGACGCCGACTTCTTCCGCCACTGGCTCTCCACCGCCGCGGCCGCCGTGGACCGCGAGGCCGACCGCCTCACCGAGCTGGACTCGGCCATCGGCGACGCCGACCACGGGACCAACCTCCGGCGCGGATTCACCGCCGTCGTCGCCGCCTTGGAGAAGGAGAGCCCCGACACGCCCGGAGCCGTGCTGACGGCGGCGGGACGACAGCTGATCTCGACCGTCGGCGGCGCGTCCGGTCCGCTGTACGGGACGCTGCTGCGACGCATGGGCAAGGCGCTCGGCGACGCCCCCGAGGTGACCCGCGCTCAACTGGCCGACGCGCTGCGGGCCGGGGTCGCTGCCGTGGCGCAGCTCGGCGGGGCGGCGGTCGGGGACAAGACCATGCTGGACGCCCTGGAACCGGCCGCGGAGAGGCTCGCCGAGTCGTTCGCCGCGGCGAGGGAAGCCGCCCGGGAAGGCGCGGTGGCGACCGTACCCCTCCAGGCCCGCAAGGGCAGGGCCAGTTACCTCGGTCCGCGCAGCATCGGCCACCAGGATCCGGGAGCCACCTCCTCCGCGCTGCTGATCGCGGCGCTCGCCGACACCGCGCAGGACCAGGGGGTGTCCGCGTGAGCGACCAGGTGGGCATCGTCCTCGTCTCGCACAGCGCCGCCGTCGCCACCTCGGTCGCCTCGCTGGCCCAGGGGCTCGCGGGCGGGGCAACGGCCCCGATCGCGCCGGCCGGCGGCACGCCCGACGGCGGCCTGGGCACCAGCTCCGAACTCATCGCGGCCGCCGCCGCCTCGGTCGACCGGGGCGCGGGCGTGGCGGTCCTGGTCGATCTGGGCAGCGCCGTCCTGACCGTGAAGGCGCTGCTGGCCGAGGGCGACGAACTCCCCGGGCAGACCCGGCTCGTCGACGCGCCGTTCCTCGAAGGCGCGGTGGCGGCCCTGGTGACGGCGTCGGCGGGCGGGGACCTGGACGCGGTCGAGGCGGCGGCGTCGGAGGCGTACGGCTACCGCAAACAGTGACACCGGTGAAGGGTCGCGCCGGATGGTGCGACCGTGCGCGGGTTGTGATGTACCTGGTCAAAGCACTAATGTCACACCGCCTTGGTGTACGGGAAACCGGTGCGGTACCGGTGCGGCCCTCGCCACTGTGATCGGGAAGTCCGGCTCCATCCACTCGGGGAACGCCCCCGGGGGAAGCCACTGGAACGCCGCGGAACACCGCGGTCTCCGGGAAGGCGGAGCGCCCGGACGGCATCACCCGTAAGCCAGGAGACCGGCCGAGGTGCGCTGTCCATCCACGAGGTGCTGGAGAGGGTCTTCCCAACCATGCATATAGCCGAGGGGTATCTGCCCCCGTTGCACGCGGCCGCCTGGGGCGTCGCTTCCGCCCCCTTCGTCGTTCACGGCGTACGGGCCCTGACCAAGGAGGTCAAGGCCAATCCGGAGTCCACTCTGCTGCTCGGCGCGTCCGGCGCGTTCACGTTCGTCCTGTCCGCGCTCAAGCTTCCCTCGGTGACGGGGAGTTGCTCCCACCCGACCGGGACGGGGCTGGGGGCGATGCTTTTCCGGCCCCCGATCGTGGCGGTCCTGGGCACGATCACCCTGCTCTTCCAGGCGCTGTTGCTCGCGCACGGCGGACTGACCACTCTGGGCGCCAACGCCTTCTCCATGGCGATCGTCGGGCCGTGGGCGGGGTACGGCGTGTACTGGCTCCTGCGGCGGTTCGACGTGCCCCTGATGGTCAGCGTGTTCTTCGGCGCGTTCGTCGCCGACCTGTCGACGTACTGCGTCACCAGTGTCCAGCTCGCGCTGGCGTTCCCCGACCCGAGCAGCGGATTCGTCGGCGCACTGGGGAAGTTCGGGGGCATCTTCGCCGTCACCCAGATCCCGCTGGCCGTCAGCGAGGGGCTGCTCACCGTGCTGGTGATGCGGCTGCTCATCCAGTCGAGCAAGGGTGAACTGACCCGGCTCGGTGTGCTGCTCCAGGGCGGCCGCGCCCGGCGCGAGAACGAGGAAAAGGCGGAGGCGGCGCTCTGATGTCCCGTAACGCGAAGATCAACGCCCTGCTCCTCGTCGTCGTCGCGGCGCTCGCGGTGCTGCCGCTGGTCCTGGGCCTGGGCGACCACAAGGAGGAGCCGTTCACGGGGGCGGACGGTGAGGCCGAAGCGGCCATCACCGAGATGGAGCCGGACTACGAACCCTGGTTCAGCCCGCTGTACGAGCCCCCGTCGGGCGAGATCGAGTCGGCACTGTTCTCGCTCCAGGCGGCCCTGGGCGCCGGAGTCCTCGCGTACTACTTCGGACTCCGCAGGGGGCGCAGGCAGGGCGAGGAGCGCGCGGCCGACCGGGCCGCCAACAGGGCCGGCGAGGCGAAGACACCGGCAGACGACGGCCCGGCCCTCGACGTCCCCGCCCTCGAGGACAGCGGCAGCGCCCGCGCGGACGCGTCCGCCGCCGGCGATCCGCTCGCCTGACCGCCGGTGCTGCCGATCGACGCCGCGGCCCACAGCAGCCGCTGGCGCCGCCGTCATCCGTGCGAGAAGGCCGTTCTGGGCTTCGGGCTGACGCTGTGCGCGGTGTGCCTGCCGCCCTGGCCGGGTGCGGTGCTGGTCGCCGCCGCCACGCTCACCGTGCTTCTCGGGCCCGCCGGGGTCGCGCCGCGCCAGTTGTGGCGGGCGTTCCGCATCCCCCTGGGATTCTGCGTTACGGGAGCGGTACCGCTGCTGTTCCAGGTCGGCGGGGAAGGCGGGTTCGTCACGGTCGCGCCCGGCGGACCGGTGCACGCGGCGGAACTGCTGCTGCGTACGTCGGCGGCCTCGCTCGGGGTGCTGCTGTTCGCCTTCACGACTCCGGTCTCCGATGTCCTGCCCCGGCTGGTGCGGGCGGGTGTCCCCGCGCCGGTCGTGGACGTGGCCTTGGTGATGTACCGGATCAGTTTCCTCCTGCTGGACGCGATGTCCCGGATCCGGCAGGCGCAGGCGGCTCGGCTGGGCCTGACCACCCGGTCGGCCACCTGGCGTTCGCTGGCCGGGCTGGGGGCGACGGCGTTCGTCCGCGCCTTCGACCGTGCCCAGCGGCTGCAGACGGGTCTGGCCGGACGCGGCTACGACGGGACGCTGCGGGTGCTGGTGCCGCGGGCCGTCGTGTCCCGTCGTTTCCTCGCCGCGACGGGGGCGCTGCTCGCGGGCCTCGTCACCCTCACTCTCGTACTCGAAAGGTCCCTGCCATGAGCGCGTCGATGAGCCCGGCCCCAACGGCGGGAGGCGCGGAGTCCGCCGCACGGGCCGCCGTGGCCCCCGTCGTGGAACTGGTCCGGGCGGGCTTCGCCTACGAGGACGGGCCGCCCGTCCTCGCGTCCATCGACTTCGCCGTCCCCGAGGGGCGGGCGATGGCGCTGCTCGGCCGCAACGGCAGCGGCAAGACCACGCTGCTGCGGCTGCTGAGCGGAGGGCTGAAGTGCGGCAGCGGTCGGCTGCGGCTGCGCGGCGAGGACGTGTCGTACGACCGGAAGGGCCTGACCCGGCTGCGTACGCACGTGCAGCTGGTCGTCCAGGACCCCGACGACCAGCTGTTCGCGGCCTCGGTGGGGCAGGACGTCTCCTTCGGCCCGATGAATCTGGGGCTGGCGGAGGAGGAGGTACGGGTCCGGGTGCGGGAGGCCCTGGAGGCGCTGGACATCGTGGCGCTGGAGGACCGGCCGACGCATCTGCTGTCGTACGGGCAGCGCAAGCGCGCGGCCATCGCGGGCGCCGTCGCCATGCGGCCCCGAGTGCTGATCATGGACGAGCCGACGGCGGGTCTGGATCCGCATGGCCAGGAGCGGCTTCTCGATGTGCTCGCGCGGCTGCGCGACTCCGGGACGACCGTGGTGATGGCGACGCACGACGTCGATCTGGCGCTGCGCTGGGCGGACGAGGCCGCGGTGCTCTCCCCCGCCGGGCTGCGCACCGGTCCGGTCGAGGAGCTGCTCACGGACGACGCGCTGCTCGACGCGGCGCGGCTGCGACGGCCCTGGGGGATGGCGGTGGCGGCGGTGCTCCGGGCGCAGGGCCTGCTGGGCGCGGACGAGGCGGGACCGAGGACGCCGGAGGAGCTGAGCCGGTGGGCTGCGGCGGCGCGGGAGGGGTGACGTCGCGGTGTGATGCGCCTCGCGCTTTTGTGCAACTAGTTGCATAAGGGCTTCCCGGTCGTCTAGAACAGGGTGACGACCAGCGCGAGGAGGCGCCCCCATGACCCCGTACCCGCACCTGCTGAGCCCGCTCGACCTCGGGTTCACCACCCTGCCGAACCGGGTGCTCATGGGCTCCATGCACATCGGTCTCGAGGAGGCCGAGAACGGCTTCGAGCGGATGGCCGCCTTCTACGCGGCGCGCGCCCGGGGCGGCGTCGGTCTCATGGTGACCGGTGGCATCGCCCCGAACGACGCCGGACGGCCCTACGACGGCGGTGCCAAGCTCACCACCGAGGAGGAGGCGACCCAGCACCGGGTCGTCACCGACGCCGTCCACGCCGAGGGCGGCCGGATCGCGATGCAGATCCTGCACTTCGGCCGGTACGCGTACCACCCGACCCTGGTCGCGCCCAGCGCCGTCCAGGCGCCCATCAGCCCCTTCGTCCCCCACGCCCTCACCGACGAGGAGGTCGAGCAGACGGTCGAGGACTACGCCCGGTGCGCCGAGCTCGCCAAGTCCGCCGGCTACGACGGCGTCGAGGTCATGGGCTCCGAGGGCTATCTCATCAACGAGTTCATCGCGGCCGCGACCAACCGGCGCGAGGACCGCTGGGGCGGCTCGTACGAGAACCGCGTCCGCTTCCCGCTGGAGATCGTCCGCCGCATCCGTGAGCGGGTCGGCGAGGACTTCATCGTCATCTACCGGCTGTCGATGCTGGACCTGGTACCCGGCGGCTCGACCCTCGAAGAGGTCGTCGCCCTCGCCAAGGAGATCGAGGCGGCCGGCGCGACGATCATCAACACGGGCATCGGCTGGCACGAGGCCCGCATCCCGACCATCGCGACGTCGGTGCCGCGCGGCGCGTACACCTGGGTGACGAAGAAGCTGATGGGCGCCGTGTCCGTGCCGCTGGTCACCAGCAACCGCATCAACACTCCCGAGGTCGCCGAGCGGCTGCTCGCCGAGGGCCGCGCGGACATGGTGTCGATGGCCCGGCCGTTCCTGGCCGACCCCGACTTCGTCGCCAAGGCGCGGGAGGACCGCGCCGACACCATCAACACCTGCATCGGCTGCAACCAGGCCTGCCTGGACCACACCTTCAGCGGCAAGATCACCTCCTGCCTGGTCAACCCGCGCGCCTGCCACGAGACCGAGCTCGTCCTCTCCCCCACCCGGCTGGCCAAGCGGGTCGCCGTCGTCGGCGCCGGGCCGGCGGGGCTCGCCTGCGCCGTCTCGGCGGCCGAGCGCGGCCACGACGTGACGCTGTTCGACGCCGCCGCGGAGATCGGCGGGCAGCTGAACATCGCCAAGCGGGTCCCGGGCAAGGAGGAGTTCGACGAGACCCTGCGCTACTTCCGTACGCAGCTGGACCTGCGCGGAGTCGAGGTCCGGCTGAACACGGTGGCCACCGCCGAGCTGCTCGCCGGCTTCGACGAGGTCGTCGTCGCCACCGGTGTCACCCCGCGCACCCCCGTCATCGAGGGCATCGACCACCCGAGCGTCGTCAGCTATCTGGACGTCCTGCGTGACGGGGCGCCGGTCGGCGAGCGCGTCGCCATCATCGGCGCCGGCGGCATCGGCTTCGACGTCGCCGAATTCCTCACCGACGGTGGCGAGGAAGCGAGCCAGGACCCCGAGACGTACTTCCGGCTGTGGGGCGTCGACACGGAGTACGCGACGCGCGGCGGACTGCGCGCGCCCGAGCGTCCGAAGCCGCCGCGCACGGTGCACCTGCTCCAGCGCAAGAACTCCAAGGTCGGCGCCGGACTTGGCAAGACGACCGGCTGGATCCACCGCACCGAGCTGAAGCACCGGGGCGTGACGATGGTCGCGGGCGCGTCGTACGAGCGGATCGACGACCAGGGCCTGCACATCACCGTCGACGGCGAGCGGCAGACCGTGCCGGTGGACACCGTCGTGCTCTGCACCGGCCAGGAGCCCCGCCGCGAGCTGTTCGACGAGCTGTCGGCGGCCGGGCTCTCCGTCCACCTCATCGGCGGGGCGGACGTGGCCGCGGAGCTGGACGCCAAGCGCGCGATCGACCAGGGCACCCGGCTGGCGGCGGCGCTGTGACCCGCTGTCCCTAGGATGCGGTCATGTCACTCCCGCACGCGATCCTGACCGCCCTGCTCGAGAAGCCCTCGTCGGGTCTCGAACTGACGCGTCGCTTCGACCGGTCGATCGGCTACTTCTGGTCGGCCACGCACCAGCAGATCTATCGCGAACTGGGAAAGCTGGAGCAGGCGGGGCACATCCGTGCCCTGCCCGCCCGGGCGCCGGCCCGTGGGCAGAAGAAGGAGTACGAGGTCCTGCCGGCCGGGCGCGCCGAGCTGACCGAGTGGGTGGCCGCCCGCGAGGACCCCAAGCCGGTGCGGGACGCCCTGTTGCTGCGGATGCGCGCGGCGGCGGTGGTCGGCACGCAGGGCCTCCGGGACGAACTGAACCGGCACCTCGGGCTGCACCGGCGCCAGCTGGACGAGTACCTGGCGATCGAGGAACGGCACTTCCCCCCGGAGCGGAACACCACGGAGGACCGGCTGCGGCACGTGGTCCTGCGGGGCGGGATCGACATGGAACGCTTCTGGATCGAGTGGCTGACCCATGCGCTGAAGGAACTGGACGAGCCGGGGCAGGGGGAGTAGACGGGGGCCGGGCCTGGTCGGGCGGGCGGCCTCGAGTCCCGGCGGGGAGCGTTTGCGGCGGCTCGGCGCCCGCGACGTTCCCGCACCGACCGTGGATACTGGTCAGTCCTAGATCAAGAGCGTGAAGGGGCGGGCATGGGCGAGCAGTTGGGAACGGGACACGGGGTGGGGCCGCGGACACGGCACGCGGTGGTCGTCGGGGGAAGCCTCGCGGGGCTGCTCGCGGCCCGGGTCCTCGCCGAGCACGCGGAGCGTGTGACGATCGTCGAGCGGGACCGCCTGCCCGAAGGCGCCGACCCCCGGCCCGGCGTCCCCCAGGGCCGCCACCTCCATGTCCTGCTGGAGGGCGGCCAGAGCGCGCTCGACGAGCTGCTTCCGGGCCTTGTCGACGAACTGCGCGAGCAGGGCGCGCCCAGGGTCGGCGTGCCCAGGGACGTCATCCAGTGGCAGAACGGCCGCTGGTTCCGCCGGATGCCCGCGACCTCGCACTTCTTCACCGGCTCGCGCCCCCAGTTCGAGGCGCTGGTGCGCCGGCGGGTGCTCGCGGACCCGCGGATCGGGACGGTCCAGGGCTCGGAGGTCGTGGGCCTGCTCGGCGACTCGTCCCGCGTGCGGGGCGTGCTGCTGCGCGAGCGGGGGGCGGACGCCCCGAAGGAACCCCGCCCACTGGAGGCCGATCTGGTGGTGGACGCCTCCGGCCGGGGCACCCGCGCGCCCGACTGGCTGGCCGCGATCGGCGCCGAGGCGCCGCACGAGGAGACCCTGGACACCGGCCTCGCCTACGCCACCCGGGTCTACAGGGACACGAAGGGCACCCTGGGTCCCGACGTGCGCGGCTACTACATCGTCCCCAACCCCCGCCAGGTGTACGGCGGTGTGGCGCTGCCCATCGAGGACGGCCGGGTGCTCGTGACCCTGTCGGGCCTCAGGGGCTGCGAACCGCCCACGGACGCGGCCGGGTTCGAGGAGTTCGCCGGCCGGCTCCCGCACCCCATCCTGCGGGAGTGGATCGCCGGGGCCGAGCCCGACTCGGCCGTGCACGGTTTCCGCAACACGGCCAACATCCGCCGCCGCTACGACCGTCCGGGCCGCCGCCCGGCCGGCTTCCTGGCGACGGGCGACGCCCTCTGCGCCTTCAACCCGATCTACGGACAGGGCATGGCGGTCGCCGCGATCAGCGCCGTCGCGCTGCGCCGGGCGCTGGCCGACCCGCGGCGCACCCCGACCACCCGCCGCGTGCAGCGGGCCCTGTTCGACGCGTCGCGGCAGGCGTGGGACATCTCCTCGGGGGCGGACAAGAACATGCCGGGGGCTCAGGGGGACGCGGCGCGGGTCAGGATGGCGGACAAGCCGGCCGGCTGGTACCTCAAGCGCGTCCAGGAGCGGTACTCCGGCGACCCCGTCGTGGGAGCGGCGTTCCGTTCCGTACTGACCCTGAGCGCTCCGCTGACCTCGCTCTTCGCGCCGAGGGTGGCCCGCGCGGTGCTGTTCGGACCAGCCCCCAGGACGCCGCACGAGCCGCCGCTGAAGCCCGAGCCGGCGGAAGAGACCCGGTAATCCGGCCATCTCCGGGCGCCCCCGCCCCGGGGCGCCCGGGCCGGTCCCGGAGTTCATGGGCCGCGACGCCTCCCCGCCGCGGCGGCGCTGCCCCGTTTCGGCCAGACTCCGGGACCTCTCTTCCATAAAGGTTTAGACCAATGATAGAGATTGATCACCCACACGGGCCATCCGGTCACACTGAGCGAAGAGACCGAAGAGAGGGTTGATCATGGCTGAGCCCGATCGCGACCTGACCGAGCTTCCGCTCTACCTCCGCGTCGCCGCCGCACTGACGGACGACCTCACCCACCGGCGCATCGCCCCGGGCAGCCGGCTTCCGTCGGAACGGTCCATGGCGCACCGCTTCCGCGTCAACCGGCAGACGGTCCGCAGCGCGCTGCAACTCCTGCGCGACCAGCGGCTCGTCGTCACCGACCGGCGCGGGACCTTCGCCGCCTCCGGCGAACACGAGCCGCAGGGACCGGTACTGACTCCGAGTCAGCAGTACTTCCCGGGCGGTACGGAGGCGAGCGGCGCGCTGGTCCGCGCGGGGCTCACCTGGGAGGCGCCGGCCGTCGACCTCGCCGCCCGGCTCGCCCTCGCGCCCGGCGAGCCCACCCTGGTCCACCACCACCGGGTCCTGACGCCGAACGGGACTCCGGTGCAGCGGTCCGTCTCCCGGTTCTCCGCCCACGCGCTGGCGGAGATCCCCGAACTGCGCCGTTACCGGCAGGGCAACGACTGCGGGCAGCAACCCGACCTGCGGCTGCTCTACCACTGGATGCATCAGGCCGGACTGCGGCTGACCCGGCGGGAGACGATCGGGGTCCAGCAGCCGGCGCCCTACGACCGGGACGGCGCCGCCCGGCTGGCCGTCCACCGGGTGGTGAGCGACCAGCACGGGCACGCGCTGGAGATCACGGACATCGATTTCGCCGGGCACTCGGCCGACTGGACCTACGAGTTCTCCGGCTGAGCACGCCCGCGGTGCGGGCGGCGGGTCAGACGATGCCCTCGGCGATCTCCGCCTGCTCGCGGGCGTTGCCGTACGCCGAAGGAGTCCCGTACGAGCGACGGGCGACGTACCACCAGACACTGGCGAGGACCAGCACCACGGCCAGCGCGATCACCGCGTAGTTCATGGAGTCGATGGTGACCGGTGACTTCTGCGGCAGGCAGAAGAGGACCGTGACGAGAGCCACCCAGATCACGGCCGTCCAGCCGATGGGCTTGCTCCAGCGGCCCAGGCTCCACGGACCGGGCTGGAAGCGGTCGCCGGCGCGCAGGCGCAGATAGATCGGGATGGCGTAGGCGGGGGTGATGCCGATGACGTTGATGGCGGTCACCGCGCCGTAGGCGGTGGCGGAGTACAGCGACGGCACGGCGAGTACACCGGCCACGACGACCGACAGCCAGACGGCCGGGACGGGTGTCTGGGTACGGCTGCTGACCTTCCGCCACAGCGCGGAGCCGGGCAGCGCGTTGTCCCGGCTGAAGGCGAAGACCATGCGGCTGGCGGCGGCGACCTCGGCGTTGCCGCAGAAGAGCTGCGCCACGATCACGACGAGCAGCAGCGCGGTGGCGCCGCCGGAGCCGAGCGCGTCGAGGAAGATCTGGGCGGGCGGGACGCCGGTCGCGCTGCCCTGGGTGGCCGCGTAGTCCTGGATCGCGAAGGTCAGTCCGACGAGCAGGGCGAAGCCGGCGATCCAGGAGACCCAGATGGCGCGGACGATGCCCTTGGCGGCGGTGACGGAGGCGTTGGACGTCTCCTCCGAGAGGTGGGCGGAGGCGTCGTAGCCGGAGAAGGTGTACTGCGCGAGCAGCAGGCCGACGGCCGCCACGTAGAACGGGTTCGCCCAGCCGGTGTCGTTGACGAACTCGGTGAAGACGAATCGCGGGGTCTGGTGGTGGTCCGGGACGATCGCCAGCGCGCCGACGATCACGGCGACACCTGCCAGGTGCCACCACACGCTGATCGAGTTGAGGACGCTGACGAGCCGGACGCCGAAGAGGTTGAGGACCGCGTGCAGCAGCAGGATGCACAGGAAGATCAGGAAGGTGGAACCGGCCGTGGGCTCGAAGCCCCACTGGAGGTTCAGGAAGGCGCCGGTGAAGAGGGCCGCGCCGTAGTCGATTCCGGCGATCGCGCCGAGCAGGCCGAGCAGGTTGAGCCATCCGGTGTACCAGCCCCAGCGGCGCCCTCCGAGCCGGTCGGCCATGTAGTAGAGCGCTCCGGAGGTGGGATAGGCGCTGGTCACCTCGGCGAGCGCGAGGCCCACGCACAGGACGAACAGGCCGACGCCCGCCCACCCCCACATCATCACGGCCGGGCCTCCCGTGCCCAGGCCGAAGCCGTACAGCGTCATGCAGCCGGAGAGGACGGATATGACGGAGAAGCTGATCGCGAAATTCCCGAAGCCTCCCATCCGGCGGGCGAGGACCGGCTGGTAGCCGAGTTCCCTCAGCCGTTCCTCCTCGTCGTGCTGGGGGACGTGCCGATCCTGGCCGGCGGCCCATGCGGTACGGGACAAGGCGGTACCTCCGAAAGACGGTGGAGCAGGGGGACGGGGCGGTGCGGCGGTGCGGGGGCGTGCGGTTCAGCGGTACCGGTCGTTCCCCAGGCTGCGGCCGCGCGCCCGGAGGAACACCTCCTCGGCCAGCGCCTGGTCGGCCGGGTCACGGGTGCGGTACGCCCAGGGAAGAGTGGCCCAGTAGGGTCCGAGAGCCGTGAACACCCGGGCCGCTTCGTCGAAGTGGAGCGCTCCCCAGAGGGCGTGTGCCAGATGGTTCAGATCCAGTAGGGACGCCTCCGACAGGTCGGTGTACGCGAACCACGTGTCGAGGGCCCGCTGGGCGTCGCGGGTGGCGTCCTCCGCGACCCAGTGCAGATCGAGCGCCCTCTCCTGGCCGCCCTCACGACGGTAGCGCTCGACCCGGACGTAGAGCGGCAGGACGTGAAGGGCCGAACCGGCCGGAGCCGAACCAGCCGCCCACTGGGCGAAGTTGACCGCTTCCGAGAGCGGTCCGGCACTGCGCCCGTACACGAACTGCAGCATCCGGTGGTAGGCCTCGCGGTTGTACGGGTCGCGCTTGTCGGCCTCCGCGAGCAGGCCCCAGGGGCCCGGCGGCAGCATCGGCCCCGGAGGCGCCAGCCGGTGCTCCTCCATGCGCTGGCGTTCGTCGAGCACGGCGAGGGCGAGGAGACACACCCAGGGGACCGGGTCGGACGGCGAGGTGTGGGCGGCGAGGCGGCAGGCCGACCAGGCCCCCTGCCACAGCTCGCGGGTGCGCGGGTGCGCGGCGCGGTGGGCGCGCACGGCCCGTTCGACGGCGACGCGGGTCTGCATCACGGTCGCGGCGACGCTGTCGGGTTCCTCGGCCTGCCAGGCCTGCACGACGTCGGAGCCGGCGGCGACGGCGGCCAGCACCTGGGTGCGCCGGGTCCACTGCGCCCAGTCGGTGGTGTCGGCGAGCAGCTGTGCCATCGACACCCAGCGGCCGGTCCGCAGGTCCTGCACGGCGACGCGCAGCGCGTTGTCGTGCCCTGCCGGGTGGTAGACGGGCCGGAAGTCGTTGCCCGCCATCACCCCGCCCAGGTCGGCGTGCGGCCCGGCGGCGCGGGTCTTGCGACGGTCGTGGTCATGGGTCCTCGATCACTGGGGTGGGGCGGCCCGGCGGTGACTGCGACGCTGCAGAACCGCCGTTGGACCCCGGCCTGGTCACGTGCCGTTGATCGGCGATCACTATAGAGGCCGCCGGACGCCGGCGATCCATTTTTCTGTTCGAACACAACTATTCGGCCACGGCCGGAATTTGGCTGACTGTCAGCGGTCTCGGAGAGTCCGGTGGAACCTTGACGCCGCCGACTCGGCTGATGAAGGCTTCGGTCGACGATCAAGGCCTCGACGGATTCCCGGGGCCGGACAGGAGTGGACGATGACGGGTCCCGTACTGGCCGTGGATCAGGGCACCTCGGGGACGAAGGCTCTGGTCGTCTGTCCGGAGCGCGGTGTGATCGGCTCGGGCTCCGCGCCGGTACGACCCCGCTACCTGCCGGGAGGCCGGGTCGAGGTCGACCCCCGCGACCTGCTCGCGTCGGTCATCGACGCAGGGCGCGAGGCGCTCGCCGCCGCGGGGGAACCCGTGACGGCCCTCGGTCTGGCCAATCAGGGCGAGACCGTGCTCGCCTGGGACCCGGCCACCGGTGAGCCGCTGACCGACGCGTTGGTCTGGCAGGACCGGCGGGCCGAATCGCTCTGCGCCGAACTCGCCCCGCACGCCGACGCGTTGCGCGACCTCACCGGCCTGCCCCTCGACCCGTACTTCGCCGCACCCAAGATGGCCTGGATCCGCCGCCATCTCACCGCCGAGGGCGTGGTGACGACCAGCGACGCCTGGCTCGTCCACCGCCTCACCGGCGCGTTCGTCACCGACGCCGCCACCGCCGGCCGCACCCAGCTGCTCGACCTGGACACCGTCGCCTGGTCGCGGGCTGCCCTGGACGTCTTCGGCCTGTCGGATGAGCGGCTGCCGGGCGTCGTCGACGCGGACGCGCCGGTCGGTGTCACGACCGCGTTCGGCCCCGAGATCCCGCTGACCGGACTGCTCGTGGACCAGCAGGCCGCGCTGCTCGCGCAGAGCGTCACCGAGCCGGGAGCGGCCAAGTGCACCTACGGGACAGGGGCGTTCCTGCTCGCCCAGAGCGGACCGCTCCCCCGCCGCAGCGGCACCGGGCTGGTCGGCTGTGTGGCATGGCGGCTGCGGGGAGGGACCCGCTACTGCCTCGACGGGCAGGTGTACACCGCCGCGTCCGCCGTCCGCTGGCTCACCGATCTCGGGGTGCTGTCGGGCGCCGAGGACATCGACGCCGTGGGCGGGGCCGTGCCGGACGCGGGCGGTGTCACCTTCGTACCCGCGCTCGCCGGTCTGGCCGCGCCCTGGTGGCGGGGCGATGTCCGGGGATCGATGACGGGTCTCGGGCTCGACACGACCGCCGGACATCTGGTCCGGGCGCTGTGCGACGGAATCGCCGCGCAGGTCGTCGGACTCGCCGACGCGGTCGCCGCCGACCTCGGGGCGCCCCTCACCACGCTCCGGGTCGATGGCGGACTGACCCGGTCCGCCCTACTGATGCAGACCCAGGCCGACCTCCTCCAGATCCCGGTGGAGGTGTCGGCGCTGCCTGATGTCACCGCGCTCGGCGTGGCGGCGGTCGCCCGGCTGGGGCAGGACCCCTCGCTCACCGTGGACGAGGCCGTACCGGAGTGGAAGCCGTCGGCCGTCTACGAGCCACGCGTCCCGGCGGATCGGGCGGCGGAGCGGCTCGCTCGGTTCAGGACGGCGGTCGCCAACCTCGTCGACGGCCCCGCCGACGAAGCCCCGGCCCTTCCCGGCCCGGCATGACCCTCACCACGGTCGGCGCGCTCCCCGGCGAGGTCTACGACGTCACGGTCGTCGGCGCGGGAGTGGTGGGCTCGGCGATCGCCCGTGAACTGGCCCGCTATCCACTGCGCACAGCGCTCGTCGAGGCGTCCGACGACGTCGGCGACGGGACGTCCAAGGCCAACACCGCCATCCTGCACACCGGTTTCGACGCCGTACCCGGGTCCCTCGAAGCCGGTCTCGTACGGGACGGACAGCGGCGGCTGTCCGCGTACGCCGCCGAGGCGGGCATCCCGGTCGAGCCGCTCGGCGCCCTGCTCGTCGCCTGGGACCAGGAGCAGCTCGCCGCGCTCGACGGCCTCGCGCGGAAGGCCGGACGCAACGGTTACCGGGACGCGCGGATCATCGGCCCAAAGGAGGTACGGGCGCGCGAGCCGCACCTCGGGCCCGGCGTCCTCGGCGCGCTGGACGTGCCCGGCGAGGCCGTCATCTGTCCGTGGACGACGACGCTCGCCTACGCGACCCAAGCCGTCCGCAGCGGCGTCGACCTCCACCTGAACTGCCGGGTGGAGTCCGTGGTGGCCGGTGAGCCGCACACCCTCGTCACCGGCCGGGGGCAGCTGCGGACCCGTCACCTCGTCAACGCGGCCGGGCTGTACGCGGACGTGTTCGACCGGCTGCTCGGCCATCACGACTTCACCGTGACGCCCCGGCGCGGCCAGCTGATCGTCTTCGACGCGTTCGCCCGCTCCCTGGTGAACCACATCCTGCTGCCGGTGCCCGGGGCGCTCGGCAAGGGGGTCCTGGTGGCGCCGACGGTGTACGGAAAGGTGCTGCTCGGGCCGACGGCGGAGGACCTGGACGACAGGACGGCCACCGGCTCGACCGCGGAAGGGCTCGCGCTCCTGCGGGAGAAGGGCGGACGGATCGTGCCCGAGCTGCTGGACGAGGAGGTCACCGCGGTGTACGCGGGACTGCGGGCGGCCACCGGGCACGAGGACTACCGGATCGCCGGACACCCGGATCAGAGGTACGTGACGGTGGGCGGGATCCGTTCGACGGGGCTGACGGCGTCGATGGCGATCGCCGCGCACGTGGTGGAGCTGCTGCGCGACGGCGGCCTGGAGGCGCGTAGGCCGGGCGCACTGGCCCCGGTGCGGATGCCCAACCTCGGCGAGGCGTTCCCGCGCCCGTACCGCAGCGCCGAACTGATCGCCGGGGACCCGGAGTACGGCACGCTGGTCTGCCACTGCGAGCGCGTGTCGCGTGGCGAGATCCGCGACGCGCTCACCAGCACGATCCCGCCCGGCTCCCTCGACGGGCTGCGCCGCCGTACCCGGGCGCGCGGTGGACGCTGCCAGGGGTTCTCCTGCGGGGCGGCGGTCCGCGCGCTGTTCGAGGAGTGTGCGCCATGAGCCGTGCCGTCACCGTCGACGTGCTCATCGTCGGGGCGGGGCCGGCCGGGCTCTCGGCCGCGGCGCGCCTGGCAGCCGCGGGCGCGGGCAGGGTGGAGGTCCTGGAACGCGACTCCGTCGCCGGGGGCGTGCCCCACCACTGTCACCACGGCCGCTTCGGGCTGCGGGAGCTGGGCGGGACGGTCCGGGGGCCGGTCTACGCCCGTCGGCTCGTGGACGCGGCCGTACGGGCCGGTGCCACGGTCCGTACCGGTGTCACGGCCACCGGGTGGGCCGGTCCCCTGACCCTCGACACCACGAGCCCGGCCGGTCTGCAGCGGATCACCGCCCGCGCGGTCGTCCTGGCCACCGGCGCCCGGGAGCGGCCACGCAGCGCCCGTCTGGTGCCGGGCTCACGCCCGGCGGGTGTGCTCACCACCGGCGAGCTCCAGCGGACCGTCCACCTCCACGGCATGGCGGTCGGCCACCGGGCGGTCGTGGTCGGCGGAGAGCCGGTCGCGCACCAGGCCGCTCGCACGCTCGCCGGGGCGGGTGTCAGGGTGGCGGCGATGGTCACCGAGCACCCGGACACCCCCCTGCTCCGGCGTCTCCCGTTCCCCGTGCTGACCGGCGCCACCGTCAGCGAACTCGTGGGCCGGGGCCGTCTGTCGGGGGTGCGTGTGCGTCACCGTGACGGCCGGACCGGGACGCTGGGCTGCGACACGGTCGTCTTCACCGGCGACTGGATCCCGGACCACGAACTGGCCCGGTACGGCGGCCTCGTCCTCGACCCCGGCACCCGAGGCCCGTCCGTCGACACGGCGTTCCGTACGACGGGCCCCGGCGTCTTCGCGGTCGGCAACGCCCTCCACGGCATCGAGCGGGCCGGCGCCGCGGCCGCCGGGGGACGGGCGGTCGCCGCCTCCGTCCTGAGCCACCTCGGGGGTGCTCCCTGGCCCGCCCCGGGCGTGGCGCTGGTGGCACGGGATCCGCTGGCCTGGGTGGCGCCGAACCGGATCACCGGGCCGGCCGCCGGAGCGTTTCTGGTGCGCGCGGGCCGTACGGGGGCGAGCGGGACGGTGACGTTCAGCCAGGACGGCCGTGTGCTGCACCGCGCCCGGCTCCGGGGCCCTGCTTCGCCGTCCCGGTCCGTCCGGGTAGCGGCCGGATGGGCGAGCGGAGTGGACCTGTCGGGCGGGCCCGTCGTGGTCGACGTCGTCTGAGCGTCCGTGTCCGAGTGTCCGTACGCCGGGGCGGGGACGCCCGGTCCGTGCGCGGAGGGTCCCCGGCCGGTGGCGCGCCCGTCCGTGCTCACCGAGACTTGACGGCATGCCGGACAAGCGAAGCGCGGGTCTTCTTCTGTACCGCGAGGCGGACGGCGGCTTCGAGGTGCTCATCGCCCATATGGGCGGGCCCTTCTGGTCGTCGCGCGACGCGGCCGCCTGGTCGATCCCGAAGGGTGAGTACGCGGCCGACGAGACGCCCGAGGCGGCCGCGCGCCGTGAGTTCCAGGAGGAGCTGGGGCTCGCGCCGCCCGACGGGGAGGCCGTGCCGCTGGGAGAGGTCCGGCAGGCGGGCGGCAAGACCGTCTCGGTCTGGGCGGTCGAGGGGAACCTCGATCCCACCGCGGTGGTGCCGGGCACGTTCACCATGGAGTGGCCGCGCGGCTCCGGGACACTGCGGGAGTTCCCGGAGGTCGACCGGGTCGGCTGGTTCCCTCCTGAGGCCGCCGCGCCGCTGCTCGTCGCGGGGCAGCGGGTGTTCCTCGAACGGCTCGCCGCACACCTCGCCGGGGCCGGTGACGGCTGATTGTCAGACCCGTGCGAGAGGGTGGAAGGCGCCAACCTGTCGAGAGGGAGCCCGACATGACGACCATCACCGCCCGTGAGCGCGCCGCGGCCCAGGCCTACATCCGTCTGATGGAGACCGCACAGGCCGTTCTCTCCGATCCCGGCCTCGCACCCATGGCCGGGGTGGTGCTGAGGAACCCCATGGCAGAGGCCGACGAAGCGCTGCGCGCGGCCGGTCTCTGCGGGAACGAAGCCCATCTGCTCCGCCTTGTGTCCGCACTGCGGAGCACACCGAAAACCCACGCGTAGCCTGCCCTGACGGCTGGTATTTCGGCTTGTGTACGTATGTTCCAGCGCCGGATCCGGCCCGCATACTTGCCGCGTGTCCGTCATACGGGGAGGCGCGGGGAGGCACCAGTTGGGGCAGCTGATACACACCGCGGATGGCCGGTCTCTTGCCGTCGAGCACTACGGCGATCCGCAGGGCAGACCCGTCTTCCTGCTGCACGGAACGCCCGGCAGCAGACTCGGACCCGCCCCGCGCAGTGGCGTGCTCTACCGCCTCGGCGTCCATCTGATCACCTTCGACCGCCCCGGATACGGCGATTCGGACCGCCTCCCGGGGCGTCGGGTGGCGGACGCGGCGGCCGATGTGGAGGCCATCGCCGACGAGCTGGGGCTCTCCGAGTTCGCCGTGGTGGGCCGGTCGGGCGGCGCTCCGCACGCGCTCGCCTGCGCGGCCCTGCTGCCGGACCGGACCGTCCGCGCGGCGGCGCTGGTCGGGCTCGCGCCACGGGACGCGAAGGGGCTCGACTGGTTCGAGGGCATGACCGAGTCCAATGTCCGCGAGTACGTGAACGCGGCCGCGGGGCACCATCAGCTCACGGCGGCGCTGGAGTTCAGGACGCTGGCGATCCGGGCGGACCCGTCCGCGCTGCTCGCGGACATGCGCGCGGGCCTTCCCGAGTCCGACAAGGTGATCGTCGCGGACACGGGCATCCGGGAGATGCTCGTACGGAACTTCGCGGAGGGCCTGCGCAGTTCGGCCGGCGGCTGGGTCGACGACGTGATGGCCTTCAGCACGGACTGGGGGTTCCGGCCCGAGGACATCGACGGCCCGGTCCTGCTCTGGCACGGCGAGAAGGACGTGTTCGCCCCGGTCCAGCACACCCGGTGGCTGGCCGAGCGGATCCCGCGCGCCGAGATGGTGGTGGAGCGCGGCGCTGCCCACTTCGGGGCGCTGCGGGTGCTGACCCGGGTTCTGAGCTGGGCGTCCTGGTGAGCACATCCTGGTGAGGACAGGGCAGCCGATGACGTGAGGGGCGGGAGTCCACCGGCCGGGGCTCTCGCCCCGGCCCTTCGTTCCCCGCCCCTCGGCCCCGTCCCGCCCGGACCTCACACGGGCTGCGGTTCCAGGTCCCGGTTGATGCGGCGCCAGGCCCGGGACGCCTCCGTGATCGGATGGTCCGCGCCCAGCTGCTTCGCGGCCAGTTCCAGGGCCCTCGCGCGGAGTTTCTGCGCCTCCTCCTCGCGTCCGGTCGAGCGGAGCGTCACGGCCAGGTTGGACTGGCAGACCAGGACGTCCGGATGGGTGGGTCCGTACCGCTCCAGGAGACCGTCGAGGGCGGCGCGTTCCCAGCGCTCGGCCAGGTCCGCGCGGCCGATGTCGCCATAGGCGTTGGCGAGGTTGATCGCGGCGCAGAGGGTGTAGGGGTGCTGCCGCCCGAGGGCCTCCTCCAGTTCCGCCCGTACCGCCTCGCCCTCCTCCGCGGCCTCGGACGCGGCTCCCACACCGCGCCGGTAGATGACCAGGTTGTTGCGGCAGGCCAGGGTGAAGGGATGGTTCTCACCCAGCTGTCCGCGGTAGCCGTCGAGGATGGTCAGGGCGAGATCCAGGGCCCCCTGCTTGTCCCCCGCCGCCGAGTAGTCGGCGGCCAGGTTGAGCCCGCAGGCGAGCGCGTCGGGCACTTTGGCGCCGTAGCGCTCCCGGTAGCGGCTGTAGGTGTTCTCGGTGATGCGTTTCGCCTCGTGCGGGAAGCCGGCCTTCCGCAGGGAGACGGCCAGGCTCTTGGCGGTCCTCAACACCTCGGGCACGTCCGCGTTGAGCACGCGTTCGAAGGAGGCCGTGACCTCCCGCAGGACCTGCACCGACGAGCGGTAGTCGCCCGAGTCCCGCAGATCGCGCGCCAGGTGCCCCTTGGTGGTGAGGGTGTACGGATGGTCGTCGCCGAGCAGCGCGCTGCGCCGGTCCACCGTCTCGTCGTCGAGCCGGCGCGCCTCCTCGCTGTCGCCGGTGAGGCGGTAGTCGATGGCGAGGTTGTTGGCGGCGATCAGGGTCCTCGGGTGGTTCTCGCCGAAGATCTGCCGGAAGCCCTGGTAGATCCGCTGGTCCAGGGCGAGTGCCTCGTCGAACCGGCCGAGGCCGCGCAGGTCCGCCGCGAGACTGCCGGAGGTGATGAGGATGCTCGGGTGGTCGTCGTCCGGGTGGTCGGTGTGCAGGACCTGGGTCTGCCGGGCGAGGGTGTCCTCGTCCATGGCCCGGGCTTCCTGGTACTTGCCCTGCGAGCGCAGCGCGTTGGCGAGTTCGAAGCGCAGGTTGAGGGTCTGCAGGTCGTTCTCGCCCAGCTCCCGGGTCCAGGTCTTGTTGAGCTGGGCGCCCATCACGCGGGCGCTCTCCAGCTCGCCGCGCTTGAGGAGGTAGCGGACGCGGTCGACCAGGAGCTGGCGGCCCTTCTCCTCCGAGCAGTCGACGATTCCGGAGGGCCCGAGGTGCGGCCAGATCAGTTCGAAACTGGGCCAGCTCTTGGGGTCGTTGACCGGGTTGTCCTTGTCGATGCTGTCCGAGGGGCGTGCCTCGGCGAGGATGCGGTGCACCTCGTGCATCGCCTTGTCCCGCTCCTCCGGGGTGAGCCCGGAGCGGACGGCCGCCTGGACGAGGCGGTGGACCTGGATGCTGCTGTCGGCCGGGTCGACCTTGGCGAGCGCGAACCGGTTGAGGGCCTGGATGACCTTGCCCAGCATGTACCGCTCGCGCAGATCGGGGTCGTACGGAAGTAAGGACGCCAGCATCGAGTCGCTGCCGATGAGACTCATGGAGATCGGCTCGGCGGAGAAGAACGCGCACAGTTCCAGGAGGCGTACGGCCGCCTTGGACTCGTTGCGGAGCCGGGCGATGGAGATGTTCCAGGTGGCGCCGATCTGCTGGGCGTAGTCCTCGGGCTTGCCCAGCGAGAGGACCTTGGTGCTCTGTTCCCTGAGCTGCTCGACATAGGCGTCCACGGGAGTGGCGGTCTCCGCCAGCCAGGCGGCGGCCACCTCCACGGCGAGCGGGAGGTCTCCGACGGCCTCGGCGACCCGGTCGGCGTCCTGGGCCGGAAGCTTGTTCACCCGCCGGCACAGGTGCTCCACGCTCTCGGCGCGGGTGAAGACATCCACCTCGATGGCCTCGACGCGGGTGGAGACGGGCTTGTTGCGACAGGTGGCGAGGATGTGTCCGTAAAGACCGTGGGAGATCGGCCCGGTCTCGTCGGGCAGCATCTCCAGGGTCCGGTCGAGGTCCTCGACGTTGTCGAAGATCAACAGCCAGCGGGAGTACGGCTCTCCCGAGCGCAGCGCCTGCAGCGCCGCCGTGGCCGCCTCGGCGACATTGCCGCCGCCGGCGAGGCCCAGTTCCACGGCCAGTTCGGCGAGGGAGGAGACGACCCGGTCGGGCTGTTCCGCCTCGACCCACCAGACGAGGTCGTAGTCGGCCCGGAAGCGGTGCGCGTACTCGCGCGCCACCTGGGTCTTGCCCACTCCCCCGAGTCCGTACAGCACCTGGGGGAAGCGCTGGCCGGCGCGGGCGTCGCCGCGCAACTGGTCGCGCAGGCGCTCCAGCATGGAGGTGCGGCCGGTGAACCAGGCGTGCCGGGGGCGGACGTTCCAGACCTGGGGTACGGCTCCGGGAAAGCGCGGGCTTCCCGCCGCGACCTGGGTCGTGCCGACGGCCTCCTCCCGGTCGAGCGCGGTCAGCAGCGCGGCGGCCGCGTCCTCGGCGTCGAGCCGCACCAGGTCGACGACGCCCCGGCTGGTCAGCGGCAGACCGAGCCGGACGTCACCGACCCTGACGGGCACGAGCTGGCGCCGGCCGCCGGACGGGTCGAGGCTGACCACGGACTCCCACAGGGCCCTGGCGCGGTGGGAGTTGAGATAGCCCTGGGAGACGATGGAGACGACCCGGTAGCCGCCGGCCGCCGCGAACTCCGACTCGACCCCGGCCAGCGGTGTGGTGTGCACGTCGACGGGGACGACATGGAACCCGGCCCTGGTGAGGACCGATCCGAGCCAGTCGGCCCACATCTGGTCCTCGGCGACGTAGGACAGAACGACATTGGACGGCGGGACCGGGCGGCGCCGGGTGTAGGCGGCCACATAGGTCAGCCGTTCCGCCTCGTCGATCGGCGGCAGGGCGTTGACCGTGCCGTCGGTGAGGACGGAGGTCAGCCGCTCGCAGGCGGTGAGCAGGGAGCTCGACACATTGGGGGCGTCACCGAAGGTGGCGAGGATCTCCTCATAGGCGTAGAAGGGCCGGTAGGGAATCTCCACGGACCCCCAGTAATGCGCCAGTTCCTCACCGCTCATGCCGCTCGGCAGTCCGGGGAAGCTCTTTCTGGCCAGGGCGCGTCCGGCGTCCGCCTTCTCCTTCTCTCCGTCGTCGATGCGCATCGGCACGGGCAGAATGCGAATGTTCCGGTCATGGAATCGCTCTTCGATATCGCGGGCCACGGCGGACGCGCCGTCGATGCTCTGATCGCTGAGCGTGAAGCAGACCACCAGCACCTGCGGCATCTGTACGGTGCAGATGTCGGCGATGTCACTGAGGCCGGTGCGGCTGTCGATGAGTGTGTAGTCGTAGTGGCGTCGCATATCGGAGCGCATGGCGTCGAAGAACTGCCCGCCGCCGAAGCGCTCGTAGAAATCGTCCCAGTCCATGCGTCCGACGGTCGACGAATAGTCGCGATTGCGTCGGCCGGCCGACAGGAAGTCGAGACTCCCGCCGTACGGGAAGGCCCAGTTGAGCGATGTCGCGTGCGGCCGCACCCGGGCGTAGTCGCGATGCCAGTCCGGTTCGCGGTCGGCGGGCCGGCGGGCCTCTTCCTGGTATTCGGTGATCAGGTTGATCAGACCGGGGGTGGCTTCCAGGTCGGCGAGATCGAGGAAGGGGTGGAAGAAGCGGTGCAGGCCGGGGGCCTCCAGGTCCCAGTCCACGGCGAGGACCCGGTAGCCGTTCGCCGCCAGGATCCAGGCGGTGTTGGCCAGGGCCATGGTGCGCCCCGTTCCGCCCTTGTAGGAGTAGAAGGTGACGACGGTTCCTTCACGGTTCTCGGTCATGTCATGAGCCCTCCGCCTTCTCAGCGTTGCTCTTCGGGTGGTCCGTGCCATGAACGGGAAGTACGGGCACATCGGCGCCGTAGCCGATGCCCGTAGGCAGTACCCGTGGAATGGGGCCGCCCGGTCCTTCGGGCGGGTAGGTGCGGGCGTGGGCCGCGTAGTGCTTGTCGGCGGCCTTCACCGCGACCGGGAGCTCCTGGCTGAAGGCCTCCAGGGTGTGGAGGCCGCCACCGGGCGAGCGGTGGCCGGAACTCTCCTCCCGGCGGGGGGCCAGCACCTCGTCGACGGCCGCCCGTAACTCGTGCTCGCGCGGCCCGGACTCGGGGTCGTCCCGGTTCCAGGGCACCATCACACTGATCCAGGGCCGGTCCTCCGCGCTCAGCCGCCGTACGAGCTCCTGGCCGTGCGGGGTGGCGAGCGACCAGCGGTCGAGCAGCAGCAGTCCCGGGGCGCGGGGCGGTCCCGGGGCCAGCATCCGGGCCGCGTCGGCGTCGAACTCCCCGACGCGCACCCGGTAGTCGAGGTTGCGCACGAGGTCGGCGGCGTGCTCCACGAGCGGCCGGGACGACTCGCCCTGGTAGGGGTTCCAGTCCCGGGCGTGGGTGCCGTAGCAGTCCGGGCCGCGGTCGCTCGGCAGGTCCGAGCGGGAGCAGGCGAGGACCGAGACGTCCATTTCCCGTACGGGCCCCGGCGGCCCGAAGGCGCTGGGCACGGACAGATAGTCCTGGTGCGGGTCCCCGTCGGCTATCCGGGTCTCCTCGGCGATGCTCACGATGCGCTTGGCGAGGAGGTAGACGGCACGCTCGTACTGCTCGCGCAGGTATCTCAGTTTGATCAGTCCGTAGAAGCCCTCGTCGGCGTAGTCGTCACCGAAGCCGGCGTGGTTGAACTGGAGCCTCTCGGCAGGCTGGGGTAACTGCTTGAGTGGTACGGGCACCCACAGGGCCGGGACGATCTCACTCACCGAGGTGCTGTTGCTGCGCGACTGGTGGTGCACAGCGCGTTTGGAGAACGCGAACCATTCGCGGCCGCACTGCTCGCTGAGGAAATAGCGCGGCGAGTACAGCGGCACGAAGACGCGGCAGTAGGCGAGGGCTTCGGAGAGCCGCTCCTGCCATCCCTCGCCGGGCTGCATCTCCTGGTCCATGAACCCGGCGGGCACTCCGGCCGGGAGCGAGGTCATCTGAAGGACGTGATCACACAGGTCACGGTAGAAGCGCTCCACCCATATGTTGGGGTCGCGGTCCTTGGGATGGTTCTTTGGTGTATGCGCGTAGCTGAGAAAAAAGTACGGTTTGGGCCCACCACTGCCCGACTCCACGCTTCCGGACACGAACGACTCCCCCCGTCCATGCAGATGGAAGCTCAGTGTAGGAAATGCCAATTCGCTGATGGAATAGCGTGAACGGACCGAATAAACCGACGAGTTGATCAGTTTACGGATGCCACGCCGTGCTCGCGTCGCGCATTCCGGCCACGAACCGCGCCCCGAGCGGCGACAGACCGCCGTCCGTCGCGAGCTGCGCCACCGCCTCGGCGGTGCGCGCACGCCAGGCGTCGAACTCGGCCTCCGCGACCCCCGTGCGGTCCGTCCGGCGCAGGACACGCCAGAAGTCGGTGACGGCGATCGCGGCGTATGCGTCCGCGATGGGCCCGTAGGCCCCGGAGCTCATGGTCCCGCCCTCGTAGAGCCGGCAGCGGTCGAGGATCAGGCCGAGCTTGACCCGCTGGAACTCGCGCAGCAGCAGCAGGGCCAGCAGCTCGGGCGAGGACGGAAGGGCGACGCCCACGGCCCCGGAGGCCTCCCAGGAGGCCCTGCCCACGAGACCGCCGTCCGGAGCGTCGAGCCCGTCCGGCGGAAGGAGTGGCACCAGAGTGCGCAATCCGGCCGCCATACCTGCTGACTGCCAAGGGAATTGACTGGAAATCAGGTCCCAGGCGGAGGTGAGATCCTCGGCCCAGATCTTGGTGTCGTGCTCGGTGAGCCGCCCGGCCACCGGCCAGCCGCCGTGCGAGCGAAGGGGATCGGTGTCCTCCAACGACGGCGCCCAGCCGCTGAGTTCCACAACGCGCACGGGACTCCAGAACGGCGAGCAGCCGTCGATGCCCTCGTCTCGGCCGACGCGGAGTACCCAACTGCCCGCCCGTACGGTGAAGTCTCGGTCTCCCGCCGTGACTTGGGCATGGCCACCCGTCTGGTCGAGCTCCATGGAACCCAGTCCGGGCAGCCTCAGCATCCGGCCGCGCAGCGGGACGGTCACGGTGTCGCCCCTGCGGGCGCGCAGAGCGGCGGCCGCGGCGATCTCCGCGAGCCCGGTGGTGGGGGACGCCTCTCCGGCGAGGACCCCCGTGGCCCAGGGGCGGGTCCAGGGATGTGCCAGTACGGTGTCCAGCGCGTCAGGAGCGTCGGCGTCCAGGGTGATGACCAGCTCCCAGGCGGCCGCGGCGACACGATCAGCGGGCCCACTGAGCCGGTGTGCGGCCGCGAGCAGGTCCCGGTCGGCTTCGAGCCGGGCGGCGGCGAGGGCCGCGACGGTGTCCTCGGAGCCGTGGCCCGAGGAGAGTTCGTCGAAAGCGGTGAGGTCCTCGCCGGTGGCTGACGGCCAGACGTCCGCCGCCCGGGCGGCGGCCACCTCTCGGTCCTGGATCCGGACGACCAGCGCCATGAGGTCGGGGCAGAACACGGAGGGGTTGTCGAATCCGCTGCCGCCGCTGTCGGAGCGGTAGCGGTGGGCGTAGAGGCCGCCTCCGCAGGAGGTCACGACGGGGCAGGCGCGGCACTGGGCACTGAGTGCGTCGACGCTCTGGCGGCGGGCCGCCATGCCGGGGTGGTCGAGGACGTCGTCGAGGGAGTGGGTGAAGACGTCCATACCGGTGGCCGGGGCGCCGTCGTAGGCCGTCTTGAGGCTGTCGGCCTGCTCGAAGGTGCCGTCGGTCTCGATCACGACGAGGTCGGCCGGGGTGAGGCCGAGGGACTCGATGAGGCTGTTCTCGCCGCGCAGGGTGCGCTGAACGGATTCGAACATGCGGATGGGAACCGGGCGTCCCGCGGCGTCCCAACGGGCGTAGACGACATCGAGCCAGTCGGCGTACGGGGTCGGGGATCCTTCCGGCCGCGGTGGCGGATCGTCCCAGGTGGCGTGCGGCAGCAGGAAGTCGATCCGGGGAGGGTCGAGGGCGACCAGCGCGTCGTACACGGCGACGGGATCGTTCGCGATGTCGATGGTGCACAGCAGTCCGCCGAAGAGGTGACGGTGGGCCGGGCGCTGGAGCAGCTCGACGGCCCGCAGGACCTGGCGGTAGCTGCTGCGTCCGTCGGCGTAGCGGCGGTGACGGTCGTTGGACGCCTGGTCGCCGTCGAGGGAGACGCTGACCTTGATGTCCAGTTCGGCGAAGAGGTCCAGAAATCGTTCGCCGAGCAGGACGCCGTTCGTGTGGACGCGCAGATCGAGGGAGCTCACTCCGCGTAGGGCCCGCTGGAGTTCGAGGGCGGCCATCCGCAGTCCCGCGGGGCCGGCGAGAAGCGGTTCGCCCCCGTGGAGGACGACATGGACCTGGTCCAGGCCGTGCGTGCGGGCATGGTCGGCGATGCGGTCGGCGGTACGGGCCAGGATGGCCCGGCTGATGGCCTTGGGCCGGCCTCGCCAGCTCGTATCCGCATGTTCGTAGACATAACAGTGATCGCATGCCAAATCGCAGCGGCTATGCACTTTGACGACGAACTGGGATAAGGAGGGAGGAGGCCGGTCCACGGTGGGAAGCTCTCGGTGAATTCAGAGCGCCGACTGGAAAGCTCGGTCCACTTGGGCGGATGAAGCACCGGCGATCGGCAACAGGCGGCTCAGGGGGGCACTCGGATCCCCTCCACTCCGGACGGCGATCCGGTTCGCCAGCGGCACACGGGGAGTGGAGTGCCGGCGGGACACGGTCTCTGGCCTGGCGGCCGCGGAGACGAGAGTGGTAGCCATGGAGTGCCTTTCGATTATGAGTGATATATGACAGGCGCGAACCTGCCATCACTGTGCGCCCCGCCCACACCCATAGTGCAGCACTTCGGGCAAATCGGGCGGATCGCGCACGTGCGGCCGACCTCGCGCCCGAGGTATGAAGCACCTCGAAGCCGGACCCGCCGCACGCCGTAACTTCCCCCGGAGCCTCCAACGGCGCGGACGACAGGGAGTGTCGGCAGCCCCCTGGCTGCCACTCCTTCGGGCGAGAACGCGCGCCTCATTCGGGCTACGCTCCCGCTTGTTCGACCCCGCCACGCAAGTGTCCTGCCGGTGCGCCGAGAGCAGAACGAGTGACGCGCTCAGCCTCCACCAACGGCGCACGGGGCACCAGCGGTTCGGCCGAATTCCCGTGCCTCCTGGCCGGTTTCACGGGAAGTCAGGGGTGTCTCGGGCCGCGTGGAGCCGCACGGGGAGCTCGCGCACGCTGTTGCCCACGAATCCGGCGTGCCGGACCAGGTCGGCTTCCGCGACGGCGAGGTCCAGATCCGGAAAGCGGGTGAAGAGCCGCTCCAGGGCGACCGCCGCCTCCGTACGGGCCGGCGGGGCACCCAGGCAGTAGTGCGGGCCGTGCCCCAGGGACAGGTGCGGGGCGGCCGGGGCGCGGGTGACGTCGAAGCGGTCCGCGTCGGGGCCGTGGGCCGCCTTGTCGCGTCCCGTGGCCGAGTAACCGGCAAGGAGGGGCGTCCCCTTGGGGATCACCGTACCGCCGAGGGCCTCTCGGGCGCGGCGCCGTTGGCGGCGTGACATGGGGTGCGGACGCGCACCGCTACTCCGGCGGAGCCGGCTGGAGCGGCCTGCGGCCGAGGAGCTCCGCAAGGCCCCGGCGGGTGGCGGCGACCACGACCCGGTCGTCGGGACGCAGTACGTAGCCGGGGTGAAGGTCCCAGACGAGCTCGCCGCGGCCGTCGGCGCGGGGGCGGGCGGTCGCCAGGTCCGGGCGGCGGTCGGTGGGGGCCGCCGTGTCGAGGGCGATCAGCCGCCAGGCGCCGGGGCGAAAGGCCTCCCCGACCGAGCGGCCCTCGAGCAGCGGATGGCCCGCCACGTCGACGACGGCGAACAGCAGGACCCGGCGTTCCACCGGGATCGCACCGAGGATCTGGCGCCCCATCATGGCACCGGCGAACGCGGGCGCGGCGAGGTGGGACACGCTGCGGCTGCGGGTGAGCGCGTCGGGATGGGCGGCTCTGAGCGTCCGGTAGACGGCCGTCGCGAAGTCGTCGTCGTACAGCCGCAGCGCCACCCGGAGGCCGGGCTTGAGGGAGCGGGCGTACAGCGCCGCCTCGAGGTTGGTGATGTCGACGCTGGTGAGCGCGAGCAGGGCGTGCGCGCGGTGGACCCGGGCGGCCTCCAGGACGCCTTCCTCGGTGACGTCGCCGATCACGGTCGGCACGCGCAGCCGGCGCGCGAGCGCGACGCCGCGCGCCTCCGGGTCGGACTCCACGCAGACGACGGGGATGTTCAGTCTGCGCAGCCGGGCGAGCACCCTGGTGCCGACCTTGCCGAGGCCGAGCAGCACCACGTGTCCGGAGAGGCTGCGCGGGGGCCGGCGCAGGGAGGTCGCGGTGCGGAAGGTGCCCATCGCCTCCAGGAGGCCCGCGATGAGGACGGGCAGCAGGAGCAGGCCCGTGAAGCCGGCGAGTATCTGCAGGACCTGTCGGCCGACGGACGCGTCGACGGCCGGGTCGCCGATCGCGAAGATGTCCAGCAGCGTCAGATAGGCGGCGTGCAGGGGATGGTCGCCGGTGGAGAGCCACGTCGCCACGGTGATGCCGGTGACCGCGGCGAACACGCCGGCGAGCGACCAGCGCAGTCGGCGGGAGAAGAGGGAGCCGACCGGGAGGGCGGTGGCTCCGAGCCGGTTGGACGCGAGGGTCGGCCCGGCGTAGGTGATCGCCTCGAGCGCCACGATCCCGCGCCCGGTGGCGGCGGCCACGGCCCGGTCGTCCGGCAGCAGTTGGGGGCCCTGGTCGCCGCTGCGCTCCGAACCCTCGCTGCCCGCCGGGTCGTTGGTCGTGGCGGACAGCAGGGCCAGGGTGCACAGACCGGGGTCGGCGACCTCGCCGCGCCCCGGCGGGGTGCGCTCGACCGCGCGCAGCAGCAGCCCGTCCGCCTGGACGACCTTGCTGGTGCCGGCGACGGCGGTGGCGGCCAGCGCGGGCGCGGCGGTGTCCGCGTCGGACAGGACGGTCGTGGAGGCGTCCAGGGCGGCGGGGTCGAGCCCGGGTTCGGCGACGGCCGCGGCCTGGTCGAGGAGTTCCTCGAGATGCTGGCCGAGCTTGCGGTTGTAGAGCCGGATGACCAGCCGCAGACGGGGGTTGAGGCGGCGGGCGATCAGTGCCGTACGGATGTTGGTCTCGTCGTCGTCGTGGACGAGCGCGAGGGCGGCGGCCCGTTGCACCCCGGCGTCGGCGAGTACACCGTCGTCCAGCTCGGGCGCCTCCAGCACGCGCACCGGCCGCACGGCCCCCGAGGTGCGCTGGTCGGGAGCGGGCGAGCGGGTCATCGCCGCCGACACCCGGCCGAGGGCGGACACCCTCCCGAAGAGGGCCATGGCCCGGCCGGCGCGCTGGGCGGGTGGCCGCGGTGACTCGTTCGGGGAGGGTACGACGAGGGTCACCCGCTCCCCGTAGACCTCGCGCAGCTCCCCGGCCAGCCGGTGGGCGAGGACGTCGTCACCGCAGACGATCATGTGCCCCGGCGGCTCGGAGGAGGGCTGCCTGCCGGGCGGGCCCTCGGGGTTCGGGGCGGCTAATGGGCTCTGGTGCGGAAGTGAGGACACGCCCCAAGAATGCCCTGCTCCGGCCGCGCCCCGGCCGCCGGGCACGGGTCGGCGCCACGAGGGGCGAGGCTGTCACCTAGTCCGGACGGCGCACTCCACCTGCGCGGGAGTCCAGCTCTTCCTACGGTGGCTGAATGATCGTCATGTCAGTTGTCCGTCATGCCGCGGCCGGTACGGCAGCGCTGTTGCTCCTGGCTACCGCCCCGGCCGCGGCGGCCTGTGTCACCGAGCCGACGCCGCCCGCGGGGTCCTCCTCCTTCGACCGAGGGCGGCTGCACCGGCCCGGGACGCAGGTGGACGCCCTGCCCGGCGGTCCCGGAGCGCCGGAGGACGTCTCCGCCCTGTCCTGGGTGGTGGCGGATGCCGTGACGGGCGATGTGCTCGCCGCCCGTGACGCCCATCGACGGCTGCCTCCGGCCAGCACCCTGAAAACGCTGTTCGCGGTCACGGCACTGCCCCGTTTCACCCCCTCGCTCCGGCACACGGTCCGTGAGGACGAGTTGGAGGGGATCGGCGCGGGCTCCAGCCTCGTCGGCGTCCAGGCCGGGTACACCTACCGGGTGTCGGACCTGTGGAACGGCGTCTTCCTCAGCTCCGGGAACGACGCCGTGCATGTGCTCGCCGCGATGAACGGCGGCTGGGAGGGCATGGCCCGCCGGATGCAGGAGAAGGCGCGGGCGTTGGGCGCCCGGGACACGAGGGTGGTCTCCCCCGACGGCTACGACGCGAACGGTCAGGTCTCGTCCGCGTACGACCTGGCCGTCTTCGGCCGGGTGGGCCTCCAGAACCCGGACTTCGTCCGGTACGCGTCGACGGCGCACGCGCGGTTCCCCTCCGGTCGCTGGTCGTACGACATCACGAACACGAACCGGCTGCTGACCGGGGCCGACGGCGTCCTGCGCTACCCGGGGGTCATCGGCGTCAAGAACGGCTACACGAGCGGCGCGGGGAGCACGCTCATCGCCGCGGCGCGGCGTGGGCCGCGGACGCTGGTGGTGACGGTGATGAACCCGCAGTCCGGCGGTGGTTACGCGGTGTACGAGGAGGCTCGGGCGCTCCTGGACTGGGGGTTCCGGGCGGCCGGGCGGGTCCGTCCCGTGGGGTCCCTCGCACCGTCTCCGCTGCGGAGGTCCCCGGCGCCGGGAGCCGCCAGGGCCGCCGTCCCGGCCCGGGCGCAGAAGTCGGCCACCCCGCGGCCGCCTGATCCCGGACGCGACCGCGACGTCGCCGCCGAGGCCGCGACCCCGCCGGACGCGGGCCTTCCCCTGTCGCTCCTCGGAGCGGCCTGCGCCGGCGCGGTGGCGCTGTGGTGGCGACACCGCCGCCGGAGCGTGGTGCGCGGGCCGTGGGGACCGCTGCGGTGATCGGGCGGGCAGGGGGGCGGCGTTGCCGCCGACGCCCGGCGGGTCGGCTGGGGACCCGTGCGCCGGAGCGGGTGATCCGACCGGCGGGGCGTGCCCGATCCTTGGAGCCGCGTGCCCTCGACGCCGCCGTCGCACCGGTCGTCCACGCCGCCCCGGGTCGCTGCCCGATGTCGCGACGCCGGGCTCCCGCCGCCCCTCCCTGTGGAGCTACGCGCGGGTAAAATCCTGAGGGACACGCTGGCTCACTCCTTCGACCGCCCGGGACGGGAGGTGCCGTGATCACATCCGCGCCGGGGCCCTCGGGCGTGGACAACGTCCAGACGATTTCGACGATCGTGGGGCTGACCGCCGAGATCAACCGCCTTCGTGACGCGTCCAGGCGTCGGCGGCTGCTCGACCTTGCCACCGGCATCCTGGCGGCCCAACTTGGCGCGCCGCCCGCGGAGGCGGGTGAGCATTTGCGGAACCTCTCCCAGGTGACCGGTCTGAGCCCCGAGGACCTCGCCGCGGACATCGTGAACGGAGTCGCCGGCGCACCGGACGCAGCTCCGCAGGTCGACCCCGGGGGGCCGAGCCCGGTCGAGGCGCGGCGGGCCCGGCGTGTGGCCGCGGAGGCCGAGGCGCACGACACCGTGAGCGAGGCGGCCGAGGCGCTGCTGGAGGGCGGTCTGCGCCCGCTGGGCGCACAGAGCCTGTGGCTGTGGCGGTGCACGGACTCCGGCTGTCTGCGGCTCGCCGGGCACGCGGGGGTGAGCGCGGCGGAGGCAGCGGTGTGGCAGTGGATCCCACCGGGGGCTCCGGCGCTGTTCCACGCGGTGGTGTCCGACGGGACCCCCCGCTGGCTGTCGGCCGGTCCGGCGCCGGACGAGGTCCTCCCCGGGCCGGGGCCCCAGGCCGGCCGCGCCCTGCTCCCGCTGCGGATCAGGGGCACGACGGTCGGTCTCGCGCTCACCGCGTGGCCCGCGCGGACGGAGTTCGACGAACCCGTACGCCGGGCGCTCACCGGGCTGATCCAGGTGGCGGGGACCGTGCTCGACGCGGACGACTCCCTGCCGTCGGGGGCGCCCGCGCTGGTGGACGTACTGGACGCCCTCGCGCATCCGGCGATGATGCTGCGGGGTGAGCCCGCCTCCTCGGCGCTCTCGGTGGAGCACCTCAACGAGCCGGCCGTCGAAGCGCTCGGTGGTACGGCGCCGCCCATCGGCGAACCGCTGGAGCTGGCCCTTCCGCTGGCTCATGCCGAACTGACGCGGCTGGCCAGGCGTGCGCATGCCGCGGCGCGCCGCCAGAGCACCCCGCGGCTGCCCCGGGTGGCACGGGCCGAGGCGCCCGCCCCCCTGCTCGACGTACGGGTGCTTCCGGCGGGCACCGAACGGACCGTGGTGCTGTGGCACGCCAGCAGCAACCGGGGCATGTCCGCCACCCGGGCGGTGGGCCATCTCCAGGGAGTGGCGCCCTTCCGGGACAGCGTGTCGGGCGGCGGCTCGGTGTGGTCCGAGACGGCGTACCGGATCTTCGGCATCGACCCGGACGCCTCGCCGGTGCCGCTGCTGGCGATGCGCTCACGGGTGCATCCCGACGACGGACAGGCCCTGACCGAGCTGATCACGACACTCACGGAACGCCAGCGTGGCGCCGTGTCGGTGCTGCGGATCGTGCGGGGCGACGGCACGCTGCGCCATGTGCGCGTCGCCGCCGAACCCCTGCTGGACGAGGGCGTGGTCACCGGTATCACCGGCGTCTACCAGGACGTCTCGGCGTACCGGCACACGGAGGCGGCGCTGACCGCGACGTTCGACCAGCTCACCGCCGTACAGAAGCAGGCCGCGGTGCGGCACGAGCTGGCGCTGCGGCTCCAGCAGGCGATCGTGCCCGAGACCCCCGATCTGCGGCAGCTGCCCGGACTGCTCGTCGCGGCCCGCTACCGGCCGGCGGTCGAGGAGTACCGGGTGGGTGGTGACTGGTACGACGTACTGCCGCTGCCCAGCGGCCGGGTCCTGGTCGCGGTCGGCGACATCGCGGGCCACGGCATCGAGTCGGCCACCGGGATGGTGGCCCTGCGCAACGCGCTGCGCGGCCTCGCCTTCACCGGTCACACGCCCGGGCGGCTGATGGAGTGGCTCAACGAGGTGACCCTCCAGACGAGCGGCCACCCCACGGCGACCGCGGTGTGCGCGCTCTACGACCCGGACGACCGCTCGCTGTGGTGGTCGAGCGCCGGGCATCTGCCCCTGCTGTTGCTGCGCGACGGGCGGGCCCAGTTGCTCGACCCGCCGCGTGACCTGCTGTTGGGCGCGGTGGCCTCGGTGACGTACCGGGAGATACGGACTCCGCTGCGGCCGGGCGACACGCTTCTGCTCTACACGGACGGGCTGGTCGAGCGGCGGCACGACGGCCTGGACGAGGGGTTGAAGAGTCTGCTCGCGGTCGCGGAGCGGCTGAGCGACTGCGCGGTGGAGGAGCAGGTGGAGCGCCTGCTGGAGGCGGCCACCGGGGACACGGACGACGACACGAGCATCATCGCGATCCGCATCCGGGAGTGACACCTCGCGCCGCCCCCGGGATCCGCGCCGCCCGCCTGGGCCCGCGCCGTCCCCGGGGGCGGGGGGGCCGGTCTTCCGCTGGTGCGGCGTTCACCGTCCGCCGGTTCAGCGTTCTTCGGTCAGCCAGCCGAGGATCATGCCCATCAGATGGTCCGCGTCGACCGGTTTGGCGACGTAGTCGCTGACCCCGGCGGCCAGGGCCTTGGCGCGGTCGCCCGGCATCGCCTTGGCCGTGACGGCGATGATGGGCAGCTTGGCGAAGCGGGGCATTTCCCTGATCGCCGCCGTGGTGGCGTAGCCGTCCATGCCTGCCATCATCACGTCCATCACGACGAGGTCGACCTCGTCGTGGGCGGCGAGCAGATCGATTCCGGCCTGGCCGCTGTCGGCGGTGAGCACGTGCAGTCCTTCGCGTTGCAGCACTTGCGTCAGGGCGAAGACGTTGCGGGCGTCGTCGTCGACGACGAGGACCGTGGCCCCGGACGGGCGTACGTCCCGGTCGCCGGCCTCCGACCCGTGCCGGGTGTCCTCCTCCGTCGAGGGGTGCAGGTCGGCCCGCTCACGCAGGGGAAGGTAGAGCGTGAACCGGCTTCCGCGGCCCACCGAGCTCTCCGCGACGATCACACCGCCCAGCAGCCGGGCGACCTCGCGGCTGATGGAGAGGCCGAGCCCGGTGCCTCCGTAGCGCCGGGCGGTGGTGCCGTCGCCCTGCTGGAAGGCGCCGAACACGCTCTCCAGGCGATCGGCGGGGATACCGACGCCCGTGTCGGCGACCTGGAAGGCGAGGATGGGCCCCGAGTCCCGCAGGGCGTGCGGGAGTTCCTCGGTGGTGGCGTTGCGGACGCCGAGCTCGACGCTGCCCCGGTCGGTGAACTTCAGCGCGTTGGAGAGCAGATTGCGCAGGACCTGGCGCAGCCGCCCCTCGTCGGTGGTGAGTTCGTCCGGGATGTCGGGTGCCGTGACGACATGGAAGTCCAGTTCGCGTTCGCCCGCCACGGGGCGGAAGGTCGCTTCCAGATGGTCCAGCAGCTGGCGCAGCGGGAACGGCTCGGCGTGGATGTCCATCTTTCCGGCCTCGACCTTGGAGAGGTCGAGGATGTCGTTGATGAGCTGGAGCAGGTCGGATCCCGCGGAGTGGATGACCTCCGCGTAATCGACCTGTTTGTCCGTCAGGTTTCCTTCGGGGTTCTGGGCGAGCAGCCGGGCGAGGATGAGCAGGCTGTTGAGCGGAGTGCGCAGTTCATGGCTCATGTTGGCCAGGAACTCGGACTTGTACATCGAGGTCCGGGAGAGCTGCTGGGCGCGGGCCTCCAGCTCCTGCCGGGCCTGCTCGATCTCCAGGTTCTTGCTCTCGATGTCCCGGTTGCGTTCGGCGAGGAGGGCCGCCTTCTCCTTGAGTTCGGCGTTGGAGCGCTGCAGTTCCCGCTGCCGGGCCTGCAACTCCTTCGATCGGGCGCGCAGTTCGGAGGTGAGGCGCTGGGACTGCCCGAGCAGTTCGTCGGTGCGGACACTGGCGATCAGCGAGCTGACGTTGACACCGACGGTTTCGATGAACTGGTCGAGGAAGTCGCGGTGGATGTCGGTGAAGGGGCGGAGCGCCGCCAGTTCCACGGCGCCCAGCACCTGCCCCTCGACGACGACCGGAAGGATGATCAGCTGGCCGGGTTCGGCCGACCCGGCGGCGGAGGCGATGGTGGCGTAGCCGTGCGGGAGCCGGTCCACGACGATCGTGCGCCGGTCGCGGGCGGCCTGTCCGACGAGGGACTGGCCGAGGCGGAAGCGGCGGGGCCCGGAGGACGGGTCGTCGGGGGACGCGTAGGCGGCGGTCATGACGAGTTCGGTGCCGTGTTCGCCCTCCTGGACGAGGAAGAAGGCGCCGTACTGCGCGGAGACGAGCGGCGGCACCTCGGCCATGATCAGTTCGGCCAGGGCGGGGAGGCTGCCGGTGCCCTGCATGAGGCCCGAGACGCGCGCGAGGTTCGTCTTGAGCCAGTCCTGGGCCTCGTTGGCATGGATGGTGGCGCGCAGGGACTCGACCATCGCGTTGATGTTGTCCTTGAGGTCGCCGACCTCACCGGTGGCGTCGACCGTGATGGAGCGGGTCAGATCGCCTTCGGCGACGGCGCTGGTCACCTCGGCGATGGCGCGGACCTGCCGGGTCAGGTTGCCCGCCAGTTCGTTGACGTTCTCCGTGAGCCGCTTCCAGGTGCCGGAGACGCCTTCCACCTCGGCCTGGGCCCCGAGCCGCCCTTCGCTGCCGACCTCGCGGGCGACTCTGGTGACTTCGGCAGCGAAGGACGACAGCTGGTCCACCATCGTGTTGATGGTGGTCTTCAGTTCCAGGATCTCGCCGCGCGCGTCCACGTCGATCTTGCGGGTGAGGTCACCGTTGGCGACCGACGTGGTGACCTGCGCGATGTTGCGGACCTGGTTGGTCAGGTTGTTCGCCATGGAGTTGACGTTGTCGGTGAGGTCCTTCCAGGTGCCCGACACGCCGCGCACGGTGGCCTGGCCGCCGAGCTTGCCCTCGGTGCCCACCTCGCGGGCGACCCGGGTGACCTCCTCCGCGAAGGAGGAGAGCCGGTCGACCATGGTGTTGATGGTCTCCTTGAGCTCCAGGATCTCGCCGCGCGCGTCCACTCTGATCTTCTGGGTCAGGTCGCCGCGCGCCACGGCGGTGGCGACCTGCGCGATGGACCTGACCTGAGACGTGAGGTTGTCGGCCATGGTGTTGACGCCCGAGGTCAGCTCCAGCCAGACGCCCCGCACCCTCGGCTCCCTGGCGTGACCGCCCAGAAGGCCCTGCCCGCCGACCTCGCGGGCGACACGGGTGACCTCCGAGGTGACCAGGGAAAGCTGTTCGACCATGCCGTTGTAGATCGTCGCGATCTCTCCGAGGAGCCCTCCGGCGTCGTCGGGGAGCCGCTGGGAGAGGTCACCGTCCCGTACGGCGGTGAGTCCGGCCAGCAGTTTGCGGAGCCCTTCCTCCCCGAGCTCCGGGGTGGGCCGCGACGGATCGGGGCCGGGCGTGCGGGGAGACACATCCATCGCAACCTCGCGCTGTCGTGACGCACGGCGCCGTGACGGCACGCCGCCTTGGCGGGCTCGTACGGCGTTTTCCACTCTGGCACGGGGGGACGGCGCCGACATCCTCACGCGCACGGATCTGCCGGGCGCCGCACGCCTCTCGGGGAGGGGACGCCCGGGCACGAGGGCGCTCGGCTCACGGTCGCGCCGGCGGGACCCTGGGCAGGCGCACCTCGAACCAGACGGCCTTGCCGCGCTCCCGGCGCGCCCAGCCCCAGCCCGCGGAGAGGCGCTGGAGCAGATAGAGACCGTGCCCGGAGGCCTGCGCCGGCCGGTGCGGGGGGCGCGACCGGGGGCGTGCCGGGCTGTTGTCACTGACCTGGACCCACAGACGCCCGTCGGCCAGGTCGAAGCGCAGTTCGTACGGGGCGCCGCCGTGAACGCAGGCGTTGGTGACGACTTCGGAGACCAGCAGCAGGACGTCCTGTACGGCGGTCCTCTCCCCCGGCCCGCGCGCGGTGAGCCATTCGTCCAGGACCTGGCGCGTCAGGTCCCGGCACTGCCCCACCACGCCGGGCCCCGCCCGCAGCGGGAACCGGCGGCTGTGCGCCAGGTGACCCTCCGCACTCACACGATCCATGGGAGGCGACTTCCCAGCAGAAAGGTTATTAATACCATCAAAAGGGCATGTTTCGTGACAGACGCTCACGACGGACCCCCGCTGCCATGTGGCAGCGCAGGCCCCGCCCCGTCGAAGGAGCCGCATGTCCAGTACCCGCAACGAAGCCGTCCGCGCCACACGGTCCCCCGCGAGGCCCGCGGTACGGCGCAGCGCCCTGGGCGGTCTTCCGGAGATCTCACAGCCCCAGGACGTCACGACCAGCGAGGCCCAGAAGCTCTCGGTGGCCCTCTTCCGCCGGCTCGCCGCGCTGGAGGAGGGCACGCCCGAGCACGCCTACGTCCGCAACACCCTGGTCGAGCTGAACCTCAGCCTGGTGAAGTTCGCGGCGCGGCGGTTCCGTAACCGCGCCGAACCGCTGGAGGACATCATTCAGGTCGGGACGATCGGCCTGATCAAGGCGATCAACCGGTTCGACGTGGAGCGCGAGGTCGAGTTCGCGTCGTTCGCGCTGCCGACCATCGTCGGCGAGATGAAGCGCTTCTTCCGGGACACCAGCTGGGCCGTTCAGGTGCCCCGCCGGCTCCAGGAGCTACGGATCGGCCTCGCGAAGGCCCTGGACGTACTGGAGCAGCAGCTGGGCCGGCGACCCACGACCGCCGAGCTCGCCGCACATCTGCACGTCACCGAGGCCGAGATCGTCGAGGGCGAGCAGGCCGCCAACGGATACGTGGCGCGCTCTCTCGACGCCCCCCTCGACGACGAGACGGGCGACACCGGCTTCGCCCGGCGGCTCGGCGCCGAGGAGCACTCCTTCGACGTCATCGAGTCCCTGGAATCGCTCAAGCCGCTGATCGCGCGCCTGAGCGAGCGGGACCGGATGATCCTGACGCTGCGCTTCGGCGAGGAGCTGACCCAGTCCGAGATCGGCGCCCGGCTGGGCCTGTCGCAGATGCACATCTCCCGGCTTCTCGCGGACATCCTGGGACGGCTGCGGAACGGCCTGCTGGAGGACGAACCCCCGGCCTGAGAGCCCGCGGCCCGACACGTACGGAGCGAGGGCACACGGACCGGACGTACGGCCTGAGCCCGCGGCCCGACACGTACGGCATCAGGGCCGTGCCCCGCACCGACCGACCCGACAACCCCCGGCAACCCCTGAGAGCACTGCGGTGGGGTGCTCTCTCACGCGGGCCGGGGTGCGTCCGTGCGTTCCGTGCGCGAGGGCAGCGTCACCTCCAGCCACACCACCTTGCCCTCGTCCCGTGACACCGCGCCCCAACTCCCGGCGAGCCGCTCCATGACCATCAAGCCGTGGCCGCCCGGCAGCGCCGGATTTCTGGGCGCCCGGGGCACGGGGGCATCGGAACTCCCGTCGGCGACCTCGACGCGCAGGTGGCCGTCGACGTGTCTGAGGACCAGCTCGCTGGGCCCGCCCGCGTGCAGACAGGCATTGGTCACGACTTCCGACACCAACAGCAGGACGTCCCCGACGCGCTGCTCGTCCTCCTCGTCCACCGGCGGTGTCCACCCCCAGTCGGCCAGGGCCTGGGCGGTGAAGTCCCGGCAGCGGGTCACTACTCCTCTGGTCCCGAACAGTTCCAGCCGACGAATCTGGCTCCGCCCGGTCACGCTCTCGCCCATGGGGCCTCTCCGCTATCCCGGGGCCTGGTCTGCCAGCGCCTCGTCAAGATCGGCGTGGACACGGAACACCGCGTGCGCGCCTGTGATGTCGAACATCCGGGCCACTGGCGGCCGCAGTGCGGCCAGCTCGAGCCGGCCCCCCGTCTCCTGGACCGCCAGGCGCGCCCGGAGCAGGACGTTGAGGCCGGTGGAGTCGCAGAAGCTCAGGTTCGCGCAGTCGACGACGATCCGTTCCGGCGCGGTCCCGATCTGCTCCTCCAGGGCAGTGCGCAGCGGTTCGGCCGTGTCATGGTCCAGCTCGCCGGTGAGGGCCACCACGGCGACGTTCGACGCCTGGCGGGTCGCGACCGCGAATCTTCTACTTCCGGCGGTCGCCCGTTCCTCCGACTCCCCGGTCCTGTCCGACGTCATGGGTCCACCCGCCTTCATGGGATGCGTGCGCTCGTGGTGACAGTCCTCCGGATGCGCGGCACGCGCCCGAGTGATGCTCATGCGGGGCGCGTACCCCACGCGGAGCGTTCTATCGCGAAGACGGCGGACTGGCCGGCGCGAACGGCGAGGTCCGCCGCCCGACCGGGCGTCCGCGGCCGAGATAGCGTTCGGCCGCCCACACCGCCTCGCGCGCCGTGCGCTCCCCCATCAGTACGCACAGCGTGTACGCGGTGTCCTCGAAGCGACGGCGGACGGCGGGGTCATGGGGGTTCGACAGCACCGCACGCTCCTGCGCCCGGTAGTGGGAGAGCAGTCGGTCGACGGTGGCCTTGTCGGGCAGCAACATCATGTCCTCCCTGCACATGTGGCCAGCCAGCCCATCTTGCCCGGCGTCGGGCTCCTCCGCGAGCTGTAGGAACACGCTGCGTGACACACAGGCCGGTGGCCTCCCACGCCGTCGCGTGGGAGGCCACCGGTCGAACGCGCGCGACGCGTCGCGCGGGGGGCTACATGAAGCGTTCGTCGCTTCGGCCGCCCTTCTCGCTCTGCTCGCTCTGCTCCTGCAGCTTGCGGGCCTTTTCCTGGAGTCGCTGACGCTCCTGGGGGTCGGACGCGCGTTCGGCCGCCTCGTTCAGTTGCTGGGCCTTGTCGCGCATCTGCTGGGCACGGCTGCCGGACTCACCTGCGACGCTCATAGTCACTCCTTGTGACGAGGGAAGAGCGGGACTTCTTCAGCGAAGCAGGGCTCCGTCACGCTCGCATCTCGAACCGTCACCGACCGTCATCCCCGCCGTTCGGCGGGGTTTCCAGTGCCTCCAGACGGCGGACGGCCGGCGCGAGCGAGCGGCCCCGGGACACCGCGTCACTCCAGGGGCCCTCTGCGAGGAGCCGGTCGACGTCCCCGATGCCGGCACTCATCGCGCCCGCTGCCGCGTGGTCGAGGGCGTCCCAGGACAGCGGGGTCGCCACAGGCGCCCCGGGGCGGGCGCGGACCGCGTACGGCACGACGGCGGTCTGGGCATAGCCGTTGCGCTGGACGTCGAGGTAGAGACGCCCCCGGCGGGCCTGCTTCCTCGCCTCGGTGGTGAGCCGCTCGGGGTGGCGGTCGGCGAGGACGTCCGCGGCGCGCCGGGCGAAGGCGCGGACCTGGTCGAAGGGGGCGTGCCGGTCCAGCGGCACAAGGACGTGCAGCCCGCGTGAACCCGTGGTCATCACCGTCGACGGCAGGTCCAGCTCGTCCAGGAGTTCACGGAGCCACCGGGCGGCCGCCAGCACCTCGGCAACGTCCTTGTCGGGGCTGTCGCCGGGCGGGTCGAGGTCGAAGACCAGCCGGTCGGGGTGGTCGGGGCGGTCCGCCTTCGAGAGCCAGCGGTGCGGTGTCACGCACCCCTGACCGGCCAGGTAGACGAGGGTGGCCGTGTCGTCGCACAGGACATGGGTCACCGTCCCGCCTTCCTTGGGGAGTTCGGCGCGGTGGATCCAGTCGGGAAAGTGGTCGGACACGTCCTTCTGCATGAAAGCGGGGCCGTCGATGCCGTCGGGGTGCCGTTCCAACATCAGCGGACGCTGCCGCAGATGAGGGAGCATCCGCGGGGCGATCCTCCGGTAGTAGTCGGCGAGGTCCGCCTTGGTGATCCCGTCGTCGGGAAAGAGCACCTTGTCCGGGCGCTTGATCTCGACGGTGCGCCGCCCCGCCCGGATCGCGAGGACGTCCTTCGTGGTCGTCATCGGCGCCGCTCAGGTGGCCGGTTCCGGCGCGGGAAGGGGTCCCGGCAGGGGGCCGGGCTTGGGCTGCGGATCCGGGCGGGGGGCGGGCGGCGGCGGGTCGGGCTCGGGCTGGGGCGGCGCCGGCGGGACGGGGTCGGGCCCGCCCGGCGCGGGCACAGGTCCCGGGACGGGACCCGGCTGCGGACCGGGGCCGGGGCCGGGCGCGGGCGTGGGACTCGGCGGGACGGGATCGTTCGGAGGCGTGCCCATGGTGGACTCCCATAGCGGGCGGACTGCGGTCGGCTGCACGGTCGTGGCTTCCGGCTCGGTCATGGCTCCCCTGTCGCGTCCTCGGCCGCCACCTCACGAGTGACGGCCTCCGTTCCCTCTTCTGGCGTGCCGTGTCGGCGGCCGCGTGCCTGCCACACGCGGGCCGTACGGCTCATACGGTCATACGGCTCATGTGGAGACGCGACTCATGCGACGAGGCGGCGCACGACCCGGCTGCTCCGCCTGGCGCGTACCCGGGCGGGCGGTCCCTATGCGTGGGAAGCGGGAGGCCGCGCCGACCAGCGCCACCGCCGCCGCGATCGCCGGCAGGGCGCGGCGCCGTCGCTTCGGTGCGGCGGCGGCCGGTGCGACGGGCGCCGGACGCGGCCCCGGTGGCGGCACTGTGCACCGGCTCGTCCGGCCGACGCGGGGCCTGTGGGGCCGGTGTTGAGGAGTCCGGTGTCAGAGCTTCACGACCGTCACCTCGGTCGCCTTCACGCTGGTCCAGACGGCGGCGCCGTCGACCAGGCCCAGTTCGGCGGCGGCCTGCGGGGTGATCTCGGCGACGAGGTCGGGCGCCCGGTCGGAAGTGACCAGGACCCTCAGCCGGCTGCCGCTAACGGTGATCTCCCGTACGGTTCCCGGCCAGACGTTACGAGGACTCCCCCCGGGCTTGTCGCGGTGCACGGAGACGGCCTCGGGCGCGATGATCGCGAGGGCGTCGGTGCCGGCCGACAGCGGATCGGCGGCCACCAGCAGCCCGCCCCCGGAGAGTTGGAGGCCGTCGGCGGTGGCCGTGCCCGGCCAGGCGTTGCGGCCGAGCATCCGCGCGACCCAGGGTGAGCGGGGGTGGCGGGTCACCTCGGCGGGCGGAGCGTCCTGGAGGGCGCGGCCGTCGTCCAGTACGAGGACCCGGTCCGCCAGCGAGACCGCCTCGACCGGGTCGTGGGTGACGATCAGGCAGACGCCGCCGAAGCCGTCGAGGTGCGTGCGCAGGGTGTGCCGTACATGGGCGCGGGTGGTCTGGTCGAGCGCGGCGAGCGGCTCGTCGAGCAACAGCAGCCGGGGACGGGCCGCGAGGGCCCGGGCGAGCGCGACGCGCTGGGCCTGACCGCCGGAGAGCTGGCTCGGACGGCGGTGGGCGAGAGGTCCGACGCCGAGCCGGTCGAGCCAGTCCTGGGCGCTGCGGCGGGCCCGCGCGCGGGGCACACCGTGGGCGCGCAACCCGTACGCGGTGTTGGCGAGGGCGGTCATGTGCGGGAAGAGGGCGCCGTCCTGCGGCACCCAGGCGACGCCGCGGCGGTGCGGCGGCAGGTCGCCGACGTCGGTGTCGCCGAGCCGCAGGTCGGCGTGGGCGCGCGGGGTGAGGCCGAGCAGGGCGCGCAACAGGGTGGTCTTTCCCGCGCCGTTGGGGCCCACGACGGCGATGGTGGTGCCCGGCTCGGCGTCCAGGGTGAGCCGGTTGAAACCCGTGACCTCGGCGTGCAGGCCCCAGCGCTCGGCCGGGTCCGGGCCGCCCCCCTCGTCCACCTCGCCCGCCCGGTCCTTCGCGTCCCTCGCGTCGTTCTCGGCCGGGTCCGGGTCGCCCGCCGTGGCCTTGGGCGCGTGGGAGCGGCCGGCCGGCGTCCCGGTCCAGCGGCCGCGCAGGGCGACGAGGACCAGCATGGCGATGGCGAGCAGCAGCAGGGAGACGGAGGTCGCGGCCTGCGGCTCGTCCTGGAGGAGCAGGTACACCTGGAGAGGAAGGGTCTGGGTGGTGCCGGGGAGGTTGCCCGCGAAGGTGATGGTGGCGCCGAACTCGCCGAGTGCCCGCGCCCAGGTGAGGGCCGCTCCGGCGATCAGGCCGGGTGCGACCATCGGCAGGGTGACGGTGAGGAACACCCGTACCGGAGAGGCCCCGAGCGAGGCGGCGGTCTCCTCGTAGCGCGGCCGCAGCCCCCCGAGCGCCCCTTCGAGGCTGATCACGAGGAACGGCATCGACACGAAGGTGGCGGCGACCACGGCCCCCGATGTGTGGAAGGGCAGGGTGACGCCGAAGGTGCTCTCCAGAAACGGGCCGAGCAGACCCCGGCGGCCGAAGCCCAGCAGCAGGGCCACGCCGCCGACCGTGGGTGGCAGCACCATCGGGAGCAGGACCAGGGACCGCACGAACGCCTTGCCGGGGAAGTCGACCCGGGCCAGCAGCCAGGCGAGCGGCACCCCGAGGAGAAGCGACAGCCCGAGAGCCCAGAAGGAGACGACGAGGGAGAGCCGCAGGGCCTCCGTGACGCCGGGACTCGTGAGGTGGTCGCCCAGCTCGCCCCAGGAGGTGCGGACGAGGACGCCGATCAGCGGCAGCAGCAGGAACGCGATGGCGAGCAGGGCGGGGATCGCGAGCGCGAGGGGGGTGCGGGGACCCGGGGCGCGGGTGCGGAGTCGTCTCATCGGATGGTCCTGGTTGTTCGCCTGGGGAAGTCGGGCGGCGGGTCGGGGGTATTCGCCGGTCGGGCCGGCGGTCCTGCGGGTCCCCGGGCCGGAAGCCCCGCGGGTCGGGGGTATTCGCCGGTCGGCCCTGCGGTCCTGCGGGTGAGGGGCTGCCCGGTCCCCCCGGCCGGGCAACCCCTCTGCGCGACGCGCGCGGTCACGGCTTCTGGAAGCCGGCCTCCTGGAGGATCTTCTGTGCCTCCGGCGTGGAGAGCCAGGCGACGAACGCTGCCGCGGCGTCGGCGTTCTTGGACGTCTTGAGCGTGGCCGCCGGGTAGGACGCCACCGCGTTCTGGGCGTCGGGGATCTCGACAGCCGCGACCTTGCCGGCCGCCTTGGTGGTGTCCGTCTTGTAGACGAGGCCGGCGTCGGCCTCGCCCAGCTCGACCTTGCTCAGGACGGCGCGGACGTTCGGCTCCTCGGAGACCGGCTTCACGACGATCTTCTGCGCGTCGAGGATCTTCTTGCTGTAACGGCCGACCGGTACCTCGGGTGCGGCCAGGACCACCTTCAGCTTGGTGTCGGCGAGGTCCTTGAGCTCGTCCACCTTGAAGGGGTTGCCCTTGCCGGTGGCGATGACCAGCCGGTTCTTGGCGATGACCGTCGGCGCGCCGACGTCGGCGCTCAGCCCGTCCATCGTCTTGGTGTCCGCGGTGACCAGGGCGTCGGCGGGGGCACCCTGCTCGACCTGGGCGGCCAGCTCCTGCGAGCCGGCGAAGGAGAACGTCAGCGTGGTGCCCGGGTGGGACTTCTCGTAGGCCGCGCCGGCGGTCTTGAAGACGTCGGTGAGGGAAGAGGCCGCGAGCACGGTCAGCTTCGCCGGAGGCGCGGAGCTGCCGGCCGACGCCCCGGCGCCGTCGTTCTTCTGGGTGTCCTCCGTCTTCCCGGCGCTGTCCGCGCCGCAGGCGGCGAGGGGGACGAGGAGCGCGGCCGTCAGGACGGCGGCTGCGGTGCGGCGTCTCATGTGGGACATCGGGGTGGTGCTCCTTGGGCAAGGTGGGCCGACTGCGGGTGCCGGTCCGAGCGGATGGTGAAGAGCCGCGCCGGTGACGGGCGACGCCGCTGTGATGGTGCGCGGGAGCGGTCAAGTGCGGTCGATGTGCACGCTGGTCGACTTCACACGGGCGGTGGCCCGCATGCCGACCTCCAGTCCCAGCTCCTCCACGGCCTCACGGGTGAGGAGGGAGACGAGCCGGTGCGGTCCTGCCTGGATCTCGATCTGCGCCGCGACATCGCCGAGCTTGATGCCGGTGACGATGCCGGGGAAGGCGTTGCGGGCGGAGGTGTACGAGGACTCCTCCTCGCCCTGGCCGCCGCTCTGGGCGACCTCGATCGAGAAGGCGGCCAGATCCCGGCCGTCGATCAGACGGCGGCCGCCTTCCTCGCGATGGGTCGCGACCCGGCCGGCGTCCGCCCAGCGGCGCGCCGTGTCGGGACTGACTCCCAGCAGACGGGCCGCCTGCCCGATGGTGTAGGACTGCATATGCGACACGTTAGGGCCGTCAGGCTCTCATGTGCAATCAAGTTCGTCGGATGGTGCCAGCAACTGCGGGGACGGATGGAGGAAGCCCCAAGGCCCGGTCGATCACCGGTCAACGGGCAGGCCGCCCGGTTCCTTGATCCGCTTCATGATGATCTGCGAGTTGACCTCCGAGACGCCGGGCAGTGTGGTGAGCCGTTCGATCCAGAGCCGTTCGTACGCGGCGAGGTCCGCCACCGCGATGCGCAGCAGGCAGCCGGGGCTGCCGAAGAGCCGGTACGCCTCGATGACGTCGGGGATGTCCTGGAGCGCCGATTCGAAGGCCTCGACCGTCTCCCTGTCCCGCTTCACCTCGATCGAGACGAGCACCTCGAAGCCGCGTCCCACGGAGTCGGGGTCGACGACTGCGCGGTACCCCTGGATGACTCCGTCCTGTTCCAACTGCCTCACCCTGCGCATACAGGGCGAGGGGCTCAGGCCGACCCGGAAGGCGAGTTCCTGGTTGGTCAGCCGACCGTCGTTCTGAAGCTCGCGCAAGATGCTGCGGTCAATGCCATCCATGACGCAATTATCCACCACACCTGAAACAAAGTCGCCGGATAGTGGCAACCAAATTGCGCGTGGATCATCCTATCGTTGCGTGTGAGACGGGACGCCATCCGCGGCCGTCGGGGAACGCGGGCCGGCAGGGCCAAGAGCGACACCGGACCGCGTACCCGCTGAACAGAACGATTTTTCTTGTGAGGGACACGTGGAGCGGATACAGGCATCGGAGCGGCACGCCCGGCGGATCGTCGTCATCAGCACGGGCGGGACGATCGCCAGCCGCTGGCAGGGCACGGGTTTCGCCGCAGACGCCTCGGGCCGGGACGTCATGGCCACGGCCGACCTCCCCGCCGACATCACCGTGGACGTGGTCGACCTCTTCAGCGTCAACAGCCCGCGGCTGACCTCCGCCCAGCAGCTGACGCTGCTCCGGACCGTCCACGAGGTCCTCTCCGACCCCTCCGTCGACGGCGTCGTCGTCGCGCACGGCACGGACACCCTCGAGGAATCCGCCTTCCTGCTCGACCTCTACCACCGCGACACCCGCCCGGTCGTCCTCACCGGCGCCCAGCGCCCGCTCGGCACGACGGACGGCGACGGGCCGGGCAACCTCTATGACGCCCTCCTCACCGCCGCGACCGTACGGGACCTCGGCGTCCTGGTGGTCTTCGACGGCAAGGTGCACGCTGCGCGCGGCACGATCAAGACGCAGACGCTGGACGCGGACGCCTTCGCCGACCCCTCCGGGCCGCGTGTCGGCGAGGTCGGGTTCGGCAAGGTCGCCATACGCCGTCGGCCCGAGCGCCCCGCCGCCCTGGACCTGCCCACGCCGGCCGAGGCCGCCCGGCTGCCGCGGATCGACATGGTCATGCACCACGTCGACGCCGACCCGCTGCTCCTGAACGCGGCGGTCGAGGCGGGCGCCCAGGGCATCGTGCTGGTCGCCACCGGCGCGGGCAACGCGACCCCCCAGTTCGTCGAAGCGGTCGCCGCCGCCGTCGACCGGGGTGTCCTCGTCGCGCTCACCACCCGCGTACCGGCCGGGCCCGTTGCCGAGATCTACACCCACGGCGGGGCCGTGGACCTCGTCTCCGCCGGTGCGGTCCTGACCGGCACTCTGCGTGCGGGCCAGGCTCGGATCGCCGTCCTCGCCGCCCTGCTCACCGGCTCCGGCCCCCAGGAGCGCACCGAGGTGCTTCGCCGGCTGCTCGGGCAGCGCGCCGAGCGCGTCGCCGCCGACGCGCTCGCCGCCATGTCCGCCTGACCGACGCCACCTCCGCCTCCCCCTTTCTCCTCCTTTCACCACGCGATCCCCCTGCCTGAAGGACCCCGCTCCATGAATGCCGCCGCAGTGCGCCGCGAACACGATCTGCTGGGGGACCGAGACGTCCCCGCCGAGGCGTACTGGGGCATTCACTCCCTGCGCGCCCGCGAGAACTTCCCCATCACGGGGACGCCCATCTCCATCTACCCGCAGCTGATCGACGCGCTCGCCGCGGTCAAGGAGGCCGCGGCCCGGGCCAACGAGGAACTGGGGCTGCTGCCCGCCACCAAGGCTGCGGCCATCGTCGCGGCCTGCCAGGAGATCCGTGCGGGGCGCCTGCACGACCAGTTCGTCGTCGACGTCATCCAGGGCGGCGCCGGAACGTCGACCAACATGAACGCCAACGAGGTGGTAGCCAACCGCGCACTGGAGCTCCTCGGCCGCGCCAGGGGTGAGTACCAGCATCTGCACCCCAATGAGGACGTCAATCTCAGCCAGTCCACCAATGACGTCTACCCGACCGCCGTGAAGCTGGCGACGATCACCGCCGTGCGGGGCCTGCTGGACGCGATGGCCGTGCTGCAGAAGGCGTTCGCCGACAAGGCCGTCGAGTTCCGGGACGTCCTGAAGATGGGCCGTACGCAGTTGCAGGACGCGGTGCCGATGACGCTGGGCCAGGAGTTCTCCGCGTACGCCGTGATGCTGGACGAGGACCGCAGCCGGCTCGCGGAGGCCGTCGAGCTGGTCCATGAGATCAATCTGGGCGCGACCGCCATCGGCACCGGCCTCAACGCGCCTCCCCGCTACGCCGAGACGGCCCGGCGTCATCTCGCCGGGATCACCGGACTGCCACTGGTGACCGCCGCGAACCTGGTGGAGGCCACCCAGGACTGCGGTGCGTTCGTCCATCTGTCGGGCGTGCTGAAGCGCATCGCCGTCAAGCTCTCCAAGAGCTGCAACGACCTCCGGCTGCTGTCCTCGGGGCCGCGCGCCGGGTTCAACGAGATCAACCTGCCGCCCGTACAGGCCGGTTCGAGCATCATGCCGGGCAAGGTCAACCCGGTCATCCCGGAAGTCGTCAACCAGGTCGCCTTCGAGGTGATCGGCAACGACGTCACCATCACCATGGCCGCCGAGGCGGGGCAGCTCCAGCTCAACGCCTTCGAACCGGTCATCCTGCACTCGCTCGCGAAGAGCATCACCTCGCTGCGCGCCGCCTGCCTGACGCTCGCCGAGCGCTGCGTCACCGGCATCACCGCCAACACCGAGGAGCTGCGCGCGAGCGTGGAGAACTCCATCGGCCTCGTCACCGCGCTGAACCCGCACATCGGCTACACGGCCGCCACCGCCATCGCCCAGGAGGCCCTCACCACCGGCCGCGGTGTCGCCGAACTGGTCCTGGAGAAGGGCCTTCTGCCGGCCGACCGGCTCGCCGCGCTGCTCACACCGGAACGTGTCGCGGGCACCCGCGGCGACACTCCACTGCCCGCCTGAGTCAGGCTTGCGCCATGCATCACTTCCAACCGGTCCTGGACCGCATCGAGGACGAGATCCGCGGCTCGCTGGGCCGGGGGCGGCCTGCCGACTACATTCCGGCGCTCGCCTCGGCCGACCCGCACCGCTTCGGGATGGCCGTGGCGGAGCTCGACGGCACGGTCTACGGGATCGGCGACTGGCAGCGGCCGTTCTCCGCGCAGTCCATCACCAAGGTCTTCACGCTCGCCCTCGCGCTCGCCCAGGAGGGCGAGACCCTGTGGGAGCACCTCGGCCGCGAGCCCTCCGGCAATCCGTTCAACTCCCTGGTCCAGCTGGAGTACGAACGGGGCATTCCACGCAATCCCTTCATCAACGCGGGCGCTCTCGTCGTCACCGACCGCCTTCAGGCGCTCACCGGCAACGCCGCCGACGCCCTGCGGGAGTTCCTGCGCGCCGAGTCGGGCAACCCCCTGCTCGGCTTCGACGAGGAGGTGGCCCACTCGGAGTCCGCGCACGGTGACCGCAACGCGGCGCTGGCGCACTTCATGGCCTCGTACGGCAACATCACCAACCCGGTGCCCGTGCTGCTGGCCCAGTACTTCCGCCAGTGCTCGATCGAGGCGTCCTGCGCCGATCTGGCCCGGGCCACCGGCTTCCTTGCCCGGCACGGGCTGCGTGCCGACGGGTCGCGGCTGCTCACCCGCAGCCAGGCGAAGCAGATCAACGCGGTGATGCTGACCTGCGGCACCTACGACGCCGCGGGGGACTTCGCGTACCGCGTGGGTCTGCCCGGCAAGAGCGGTGTCGGCGGGGGCATCATCGCCGTGGTGCCCGGCCGGTGCACCCTGTGCGTCTGGAGTCCGGGGCTCGACGCCCGGGGCAATTCGGTGGCCGGGGTGGAGGCACTGGACCGGTTCACGACGCTCACGGGCCTGTCCATCTTCTGACCGCCCGGCTTCCCACCCTCCGGCTTCCGGCCGTCCGGTTACTCGCGAGGAAACACGGCGTTTGGCTATGGTGAGCGCTCCCGATCGACTCCCCCTTCGGATCCCATGAACAATCAGGGCTTCGCTGTATCGATCGAAGGACGCCCTGTCAATCCGGGGCGCAATCCGTAGCACAGAGCGACGTGGTGACGGCAACACCGCCCGACGTCGGCTCCGCATGAGCCGATCAGCCTCGTCCTGTCATCCGGGACTCGAGGACGGCGGCGTTCTCTCATTCACCTACCTCGCGAAGGCAAGGCAGAGATGACTCGGGTCCCCCGACAGCCCTCCTGGCAGCACCCTCAGCAGCCGTCCCCGCAAGCCTCCCGGCAGCCCTCACGCTCCAAGCGCCACCCGGTCGACGAGCTGCTGCCGCTCCCCCAGCTCGCCCTCTTCGGTTTCCAGCACATCCTCGCGTTCTACGCGGCCGCGGTCATCGTCCCGATCCTGCTCGGAAACGCCCTGGGGCTCTCCGATCAGGATCTGGTCCATCTCATCAACGCGGACCTCCTGACCTGCGGTATCGCCTCGATCATCCAGGCTCTCGGCATCTGGAAGGTCGGCGCCAGGCTCCCGCTGGTGCAGGGCGTCACCTTCACCGCCGTCTCCCCCATGGTCGCCATCGGTCTGGGAGCGGGCGGAGGCACCGCCGGTCTGCTCGTGGTCTACGGCGCGGTGATCACCGCCGGTATCGCCACCTTCCTGCTGGCGCCCTTCTTCAGCAAGCTCGTGAAGTACTTCCCACCGATCGTCATCGGCACGATGCTCACCATCATCGGGATGACGCTGATACCCGTGGCCCTGCAGGACGCGGCCGGTGGTGCGCACCTGATGGGCAGTCCCTCGTACGGCGATCCGAAGAACCTCGCCTACGCGGGAGGCACGCTGCTCTTCATCCTGGTCGTCGTGCGGATCGGCAAGCCCTTCCTCAGCAGCCTCGCCGTCCTCCTCGGCCTTGTCGTCGGCACGGCGGTCGCCTGGCTCTTCGGGGACGCGCGGTTCGACGCGGTGAAGGACGCCGACTGGTTCGGGATCAGCACGCCGTTCCACTACGGCATGCCGAAGTTCGAGCTGCTTCCCATCATCGCCATGCTCGTCGTCATGCTGATCACCATGGTCGAGACCACCGGTGATGTGTACGCCATCGGCGAGATCACCCGCAGGAGAGTCGACAGCGACACGGTGGCGCGGGCGCTGCGCGCGGACGGCGCGGCGACGGTTCTGGGCGGAATACTCAACTCATTCCCTTATGTGGCCTTCGCCGAGAACATCGGCCTGGTGCGGATGTCGAGGGTGATGAGCCGGTTCGTGGTCGTCGCCGCGGGTGTCTTCATGATCCTGCTGGGGCTGCTGCCGAAGGCGGGCAGCCTGGTGGCCGCCATCCCTCATCCGGTGCTCGGCGGTGCGGCGATCTCGATGTTCGGCATGGTCGCCGCGGTGGGCATCCAGATCCTGGGCAAGGTGGATCTGCGCGAGGAGCGCAACGCGCTGATCCTCGCGGTCAGTCTCGGCGCCGCGATGCTGCCGACGGCCGTCGAGCCGTTCTTCGACCGGATGCCGGACGACGTGCGGGCGGTGCTGGACAGCGGGATCACCCTCGGCGGTCTCACCGCCATCACGCTGAATCTGCTGTTCAACGTCTTCACCCGGCGAGCCGCGGTGGAGATCGACTGGGACGACCTGGAGGAGGACGGCTCCGCGGCTTCCGAGGCGGGTGCCGCCGCCCGCTGACCGGAATGGCCGAGGGCCGGGAAGGGCTCAGCGCCTTCCCGGCCCTCGCCTACGGCGTCAGGGGTGGGCGGTGTGGGAGGGCGGCGCTTCGCCGACCTCGCCGATCAGCTCCCAGAAGTGGTCGACGAGGCGGCGCAGATAGGCGGCCCGCTCCGCCGTGACCTCCTTGAGCCGCGCGTCGTCGTTGCGGGCGACCAGGTGCCCCATGTACCGCTCGGAGAACTCCTGGAACTCCGCGTGCATGGTGCGCAGCGCGTCGCTCACGCTGGTCTCGTCGACGACGACGATCTCCGCGACCGGTTCGACGTGCGTCTTCCAGCGCCCGTCGATGGCCGCGCGCAGATGGCCGGCCAACTCGTCGACACGCCCCATGATTCCGATGAGCTTGCGCAGGGACAGCCCCAGGGCCTCCACCAGCGCCCTGGTCTGCCACGAGTCGCCGTGCCAGGTCTGCGCGGCTTCGGCCGCGCGGTACTCGCCCGCGTCCATGCCGATGCGGTACGCGAGCCGCTCCACGCTGAGCTGACGTGCCAGCCGGTACTCGGCCAGCGTGCGCGGCTCGACGCCCATCAGGGTGGTCGCGTCGCACCACAGGACATCGGCGAGGGAGAAGAGTTGCTGCTCCGTCGGCACATGGGAGCCCTGCTCCCAGGCGGCGACCAGGTCGGGGTGGACCGGTGCGCCGCACGCCGCCATGGAGTGGGCGACCTGGGCCGTGCTCAAGCCCATGCGGGCTCGCGCTGACCTGGCTTCTGCCGGGGAGAACGGAGTGCTGTACACGTACAAGACACCTCGCAGCACCCCTCGGCCGCACAGCGCCCGAGGGAGACGGATTGGTGGATGAACATCCAGGAGCGGGCACATTAACAGATGTTCAGTTGGTGTAAGTGTCAACGTCCCTTTGATCCGAAGGCATCATCGGCGGTCGGGGCGGCAGGCGTCCCAGTCGACGAGCGGCAGCGCCGCCCCGGCCGCCTCGACTCCCCGGCAGCCCGGGGTGGTGCCGGCGGGCGATGCCCTTGGCGTCGAGGAGGGGGCCGAAGGCGGGGTGCGCGGCGAGCCGGCGAGGGCTTCTCCCAGGGGTGCTGGGTGCGGGCACACGGCGGCGGTGCGGGCAGGCGGCGCCGGGGCACGCAGGGGCGGGGCGGCGGGGTGCGGAGAAAGGCGTGACGCCGGAAGCGGCGGGGCCAGGGGTGCGTGCCCGGTGCGCGATACTGCCTCCCATGCGCATTTCAGCCAGGGCCGATTACGCGGTGCGTGCCGCGCTGCGACTCGCGGCCGCCCAGGGCGCCGGTCCGGTCAAGGCTGAGGCCATCGCTGAGTCCGAGGGGATCTCCCACAAGTTACTCGAAGGGATCCTCAACGACCTGCGCCGCGGCCGGCTGGTGCGCAGTCAGCGCGGCGGCAACGGCGGCTACTGGCTGGCGAAGCCCGCGGACGAGATCACCATTGCCGATGTCGTCCGGGTCGTGGACGGTCCGCTCGTGTCCGTACGGGGGGTCCGCCCTCCGGAGTTGTCGTACACGGGGCCCGCCGAGTCGCTGCTGCCGCTGTGGATCGCGCTGCGGGCCAATGTCCGGCAGGTCCTGGAAGGCGTCACGCTGGCCGACGTCGCCTCGGCCTCGCTGCCCGAAGGAGTCACGGCGCTTGCCGAGGACTCGGAGGCGTGGACGAACCCCTGAGCGGGCTCCGGCGGCCGCACGGCACCTGGCCGCGGACGCTCTCCTGTCCACGCCGGCGTCCACCTGGTGAACACCCCCTTGGAGCAAGGGACTCCGGCCTGACAGTATTCCTACTAATTCAGTGGGGAAACTAGGATTCAAAGGAGGCGACTGGACGGTGACCGACACCATGCCGCGGCGTTCCGCGACGTCCGCCACATCAGTCGATGCCGAGCGCACCGCCGACGCCGAGATCTGGTCCCGCGTCACCCGCGAACTCGCGGACGACCTCGCGGTCGACGCGACGGCCCGCGACCGGGCGGGCAAGCCCCCGTTCGACGAGGTCGCCCGGCTCCGGGAGGCGGGCCTGCCGGCGTTGCTGACCCCGCCCTTCGCGGACCGCGACGGCACCGACTGGCGCACCGCGTGCGCCGTGGTGAAGGAGATCGCCGAAGCCGACGGCTCCGTCGGCGAACTCCTCGGCCGCCACCACGTACTGTCCTGGAGCGCCCGCCTCTTCGGAGCGGCCGGGGACGCCGCGCGGTTCGAGCGGCGGGCCGCCGAGGAGCAGTGGCTGCTGGCGGGAGGGATCGAGCCCCCCGAGTCCGACGTGGAGCCCGATCTCACGCTCGCCACCGAGGGCGGGGGCCATGTGCTCACCGGGAGCCGCTCCTTCGCCGCCGGGGTGACCGTCGCCGACCGCCTGGTCGTGGGCGCGCGCTGCGTGGACACCGGTGACGTGCTGATCGCGCTGGTGGATCCGGCGCATCCCGGCGTGACCGCCTGTCCGCTGGACGACCGCGTCGGCCAGCGGCTGACCGGGGCGGGCGTGGTCGTATTCGACAGCGTCCCGGTCGGCAGGGACGACATACTCGGCACGGTGCCCCGCGACGAGCACGCGATCGCGCCGTTCAGCGCACTGGCCCCGCTCGCGCTCCGCCTCATCCTGGTCCATGTCGCTCTCGGAATCGCCGAAGGAGCCCTGGCCGAGGCCCGGGACACCAGCCGCGCCGCGCAGGCGGCACAGCTGCGCGAGGACGGAAGGAACGGCGAGTACGGCGAGCGGCCGAGCGCGGACCCCTATCTCCTGCTCGCCTACGGGGAGCTGGCGACGGCCGCGCACACGGCGGCGGCCGTGGTCGGCCGGGCGACGGATGCCCTGGCGCGGGGGCTGCTCGCGGCGGACACCCTGGGCGTCGACGAGCGGTCCGACATCGCCGTCCTGGTCGCCGCCGCCGAGGCGGTCACCAGCTGGTCCGCCGTACGGATCACGACCCGGATCCTCGAGCTCACCGACGGGACGGACGCCGCCCATGTCGGCGGCGCGGGCTTCGACCGTTTCTGGCGCAACGCGCGGGTGCTGACGGCCCGTAGCTCGGCGGCCCACCGGCTGCGGGACATCGGCGCGCACTATCTGAACGGCACGCATCCACGCCTGACGCGGCGCTCCTGAGCCCGCGCGGGCGCCGGGGCTACTTCTTTCCGTCCGCCGGTCCGACGTGCTCGCCCGGCGTGGCGAGCTCCTCCACCGCGTCGACCCCGACCACGGCGCCGGTCGACTTCTTGCCGCGCCGCAGTCTGCGCTCCAGCCAACTCGCGAAGGTGGTGAGCGCGAAGTTCAGCACCACGAAGATCACGGCGACGACGGTGAAGCTGGCGATGGTGTTGGCGCCGTAGTTCGCGCTCATGGGACGTACGGACGCGAGGAGTTCGGAGAATCCGAGCATCGCGCCGCCGAGCGCGGTGTCCTTCACGATGACGACCAGCTGGCTGACCAGCGCCGGCAGCATGGCGGTGACCGACTGCGGCAGCAGCACATAGGACATGGTCTGGCCCTTGCGCATGCCGATCGCCTTGGCCGCGTCGGTCTGGCCCCGCGGCAGGGACAGGATTCCGGCGCGCACCACCTCGGCCAGGACGGAGGCGTTGTAGAGGACGAGACCGGTGACCACCGCGTAGAGCGGCCGGTTGTCGGGGCTGACATCGGTGAACTCGGAGTAGGCCGCGTTGGCGAAGAGCATCAGGATCAGTACGGGGATGGCGCGGAAGAACTCCACGACGACGCCGGCCACGCCCCGCACCCACCAGTGGTCGGACAGCCGGGCGATACCGAACAGCGCGCCCAGGGGCAGGGCGATGACCATGGCGAGGGCTGCGCCGATGAGGGTGTTCTTCAGCGCCGGGAGGATGTAGGTGGTCCAGGTGCGTGTGTCGGTGAAGAACGGCGCCCACTTGGACCATTCGAGCTGGTTCTTGTCGGCGAGGCTCACCGCGACCCACCAGATCAGGGCGGCGAGCGCGACCAGGAAGACTACGGTGAACAGGACGTTGCGCCGCCGGGCACGGGGGCCGGGGACGTCGTAGAGGACCGTGCTCATCGCTTCACCGCCACCTTCTTGCTCACCCAGCCGAGGATCAGGCCGGTGGGCAGGGTGAGGCAGATGAAGCCGACCGCGAAGATGGCGGAGATGAGGATCAGCTGTGCTTCGTTCTCGATCATCTCGCGCATGAGGGCCGCCGCCTCGGCGACGCCGATCGCCGCGGCCACCGTGGTGTTCTTGGTGAGCGCGATGAGCACGTTCGCCAACGGTCCCACCACGGAACGGAAGGCCTGGGGCAGGACGATGAGGGCCAGCACCTGGGGGAAGCTCAGGCCGATGGCGCGCGCGGCCTCCGTCTGGCCGACCGGGACGGTGTTGATGCCCGAGCGCAGGGCCTCGCAGACGAACGCCGCCGTGTAGGCGATCATGCCGAGCACGGCGAGCCGGAAGTTGACGGTGGTGAAGTTCTTGGCACCGAGGCTCACGCCGAGCGTCTGGAACAGTCCCAGGGAGGTGAAGACGATGATCACCGTCAGGGGGATGTTGCGGACCACGTTCACGTACGCCGTGCCGAAGCCGCGCATCAGGGGGACGGGGCTGACACGCATCGCGGCCAGAAGGGTCCCCCAGATGAGGGCCCCGATGGCGGAGAAGACGGTGAGCTGCACCGTCACCCAGAAGGCCCCCAGCAGGTCGTACCCCTCAAGGAAGTCGAACACGATCTCCCTCATTTCCGCGGGTGGGCGACAGGGCGGGGCGCCGCCCCGAGTGGGCGGCGCGCCGCTCGGACACCCGTGTCAGCTGACGATGACGCCGATCTTGGGCGCGGGCTCGTTCTTGTAGTTGGCCGGGCCGAAGTTCTTCTTCACGTACGCGTCCCAGGAGCCGTCGTCGACCATCTTCGTCAGGGCGGTGTTGATCTTGCCCTTGAGGTCGCTGCCCTTCTGGACTCCGATGCCGTAGTTCTCGTTGCTCATCTTGAAGCCGCCGAGCTTGAACTTCCCCTTGAACTGCTCCTGCGCGGCGTACCCCGCGAGGATCGAGTCGTCGGTGGTCACGGCGTCGATGACCTTGTTCTCCAGACCGGTCAGGCACTCGGAGTAGCCGCCGTACTCCTGCAGCTGCGCCTTGGGGGCGAGCTTCGTCTTGACGTTCTGCGCGGAGGTGGACCCGGTGACCGAGCACAGCTTCTTGTTGTTCAGGTCGGAGGGCTTGGTGATGGAGTTGTCGTCCGCGCGGATCAGTACGTCCTGGTGTGCCAGGAGGTAGGGGCCGGCGAAGTCGACCTTCTTCTGCCGCTCCGGGTTGATCGAGTAGGACGCCGCGATGAAGTCGACGTCGCCGCGCTGGAGCAGCGTCTCGCGGTCAGCGCTCTTGGCTTCCTTCCAGACGATGTCGCCGGGCTTGTGGCCGAGTTCCTTGGCGATGTAGGTCGCCACGTCGACGTCGAAGCCCGTGTACTTGCCGTCCGGCGTCTTCAGACCGATGCCGGGCTGATCGAACTTGATACCGATGGTGACCTTGTCGGTATCACTTGCCGAGCCACCGCTGTCGTCGGACCCGCAGGCGGTGGCGGCCAGGGACAGCGCGAGCAGGGTGGCGGCCGCGGCGGCTGCCTTGCGTGGGTTCATGGTGATCATCCCTGAGGATTTCCGTGGGGGGAGTGGGGGGTGTCTCGTCGGGCGGTGCTTCTCGTCGTGGGACTCAGCTGTACTCAGTGGGGCTCGTTGGGCCGAGGGGGGCACAGTGGGCCGAGGGGGCTCAGTGGTGAAGGATCTTCGACAGGAAGTCCTTGGCCCGGTCGCTGCGCGGGTTGCTGAAGAACTCGTCGGGTGTGGTCTCCTCCACGATCCTGCCGTCCGCCATGAACACCACCCGGTTCGCGGCCGAACGGGCGAAGCCCATCTCGTGCGTGACGACGACCATCGTCATGCCGTCGCGGGCGAGCTGCTGCATGACCTCCAGGACCTCGTTGATCATCTCGGGGTCGAGTGCCGAGGTCGGCTCGTCGAACAGCATCACCTTCGGTTCCATGGCCAGGGCCCGGGCGATCGCCACGCGCTGCTGCTGGCCGCCGGAGAGCTGCGCGGGGTACTTGTCCGCCTGGGAGGCGACACCCACCCGCTCCAGAAGTGCGCGGGCCCGTTCCTCGGCGGCCTTCTTGTCCTTCTTACGGACCTTGATCTGTCCCAGCGTCACGTTCTGCAGCACGGTCTTGTGGGCGAACAGGTTGAAGGACTGGAAGACCATGCCGACGTCGGCCCGCAGGCCGGCCAGCTCCCTGCCCTCGGCCGGGAGCGGCTTGCCGTCGATGACGATCTCGCCCGAGTCGATGGACTCCAGGCGGTTGATGGCGCGGCACAACGTCGACTTGCCCGAGCCCGAGGGGCCGATGACGACGACGACCTCGCCCCGGCCGATGGTCAGATCGATGGCCTGCAGCACATGGAGCGCGCCGAAGTGTTTGTCGACGTTCTTCAGCACGACCAGTGCGTCGTCCGTGCCCGGCATGGCACCTTCCTGGATCTCTGCGGCTCCACTCGTCCTCGTCGAGTTCATCGTCCGTCCTGGCCGGGCGGGTCGCACGCCGAGCCGGCGCCGACGGGTGGTCTGCCGACACGAGGGGGGCCGTGAGGAGGAGCCGCCAGGAGGGGACGGAAAGAAGGGAGGCGCCGATGAGAGTGGCGCGGGCAGAAGGGGGCGGGGCGGCTGGAATCGAACCAGCGTGTTCCGGTTTTGGAGACCGGCGCGTCTGCCTCTGCGCTACGACCCCGCCCTTGCCGTGATCCTAATGCCGCCGGTTCTCCGGCGGGGCCGTGCGGTGGACACTGTGTACGGCGGCGACGTCGGCGGCCACCGCGGGCATCGGCAGCCGCGCGCTGAAAGCGTCCAGCCTGCGGCGGACGCTCGTCGCGATCCCCTTGCCGAGGATGAAACGGGTGGGGGTGGTGGCGCGTGGCGCCGCGTCCAGAAGGAGGTGGGCCTCACGGCTGCCCATCCCCGTGTGGGCGAGCACCAGATGGGTGAGCCGGTGGTCGTGCTCCGCGAGTGCCGCCCCGATGGCCCCGGTCGCGTCGAGGTCCAGGCGGTTGTCGTCGGCGCCGAGGGTACGGGCGGCCCGGACCCGGCCCAGGTCCAGCAGTTCCACGCCCGCGCCCGCCGCGGCGGCCACCAGCCGGGCGGCGGCCCGGGGCCCGATGCCGTTGCTGGCCACGGAGAGCCGGGCCGTACCGCCGTGCGGCGCCCGCTCCAGGGCGTCGGCCAGCAGCAGAGCTCCCCTGTCCCCGAGCCCGGCGGCCGGCGCGTACAGCTCGCCGACGGCGCCGGCGGCGAGCAGCGCGGCCAGCGGAGCGGCACCTGCGGGGCCGAGCGGGTTGCCTCCGACGAAGACCCGCTCCATGCGGCGGCCGGCGGCGGCCGCGGTCAGCAGCGCTTCGGCGAGAACGACGAGTCCGGCCGGGTCGAGCCCGGTCTGGACGAGATCGAGGGTGCGCAGGGAGGAGGCGGCCCCGATGAGATCGGCGGCGGCCCGGCCGGCGCCCGTCCCGAGCGGATTGCGCTTGAGCCACACTCCGGTGACGACGTGCTGGGAGGCCCGCAGATTGTCGGCGATCCTGCAGGCACCGCCGGCGGTGATGCCGTTGCAGCCCAGGTAGAGCGTCTCCACGCCGGCGTCCACCGTCCTGCGGGCGACGGCGGCGGCGCCCTCGTCGCCCAGTCCGTCGGTGCCGAGCAGAAGATGCCGTACGGGAGAGGCGCCGCCCCGCGCGCCCTCGCCGCGCGCGGCGCTGTCCCGCAGGGCGTCGGCGATCAGCGTGGCGCCCTCGGGGCCGAGCGCCTGCTTGCACAGATCGAGCCGCCCGTCGGGCATCGCGGTCCCGGAGGGGAAGTCCAGCCGCCGACGCGCTTCCCGGCCGTCTCGCAACCAGGCGATGAGGGGCGCGAGTTCGGCGATCGAGCGCGGCAGGACGGGCGGTACTCCCGCGAACGGCGCGTCGGGGGCGTCGCCCGGGCCCTCGGCGGACGCCCGTTCGGAGCCCGCCGCGGCGTGCGGTTCCCTCACCATGCCGCTTCCCTGTAATCCTTGAGGAAGACGCCCGCCAGGGGGTCTCCGGCCTCGCCCCGGACGATGGGGTCGTACACCCGGGCCGCGCCGTCAATGATGTCCAACGGGGTACGGAACCCCTGCTCGGCGATCCGTTCCTTCTTGGGCAGCGGGTTCTCGTCGGTGATCCAGCCGGTGTCGACGCTGCACATGTGCACACCGTGGGCGGCCAGTTCGGGACCGCTGGTGCGGGTGAGCATGTTGAGGGCGGCCTTCGCCATGTTGGTGTGGGGGTGGCCCGCCATCTTGTGCCGTACCTCGAACCGGCCCTCCACCGCGGTCACGTTCACGATGTACCGGTGGGCTCGGGGTGAGGCGAGCAGCAGCGGCAGGAGCCGGTCGACGAGGAGGGCCGGGGCGAGCGCGTTGACGAGTTGGGTCTCCAGGAGCTCGGCCGGGTCCAGCTCGCCGATCCGCGCCGACCAGGAGTTGACGGGCGCGGTGTCGGGCAGCAGTCCCGCCTCGTCGACGCCGGGCGCGACCTCGGCTCCTGCCCCCGCTCCGGGACCGGTCAGCACGAGTGCGAGGGCTCCCCCGGCGGCGGAGCCGGCCAGGGCCCGCATCGGTGCGTAGCCGGGGGCGCTCCAGGCCTGTGCGGGGAGCGCGGCACGCTCAGCGGCGGCGAGCAGGGCGTAGGACTCGGGCGGGCGGCGGACCGTCTGGGCGGCGTTGTTGACGAGGATGTCCAGCGGCTCGCCCTCCTCGCGGAGCCGTTCGCACAGCCCCAGTACCTGCCTCGGGTCACGCAGGTCCACGGCGACGACGGTCAGCCGGTCGATCCACTTCTCGCTGCCGGGCTGGGCCCGGAAGCGGTTGAGGGTGTCGTGCGGGAAACGGCTCGTGACGAGGAGTTCCACGCCGTCCCTGAGCATCATCAGCGCCAGCTGGAAGCCGATCTTCACCCGGCCACCGGTGAGGAGCGCGCGACGGCCCGAGAGGTCTGTGGTCATGCTCCGCCGCGCGGTGTTGTCGGCGGCGCAGGCGGGGCAGAGCAGGTGGTAGAAGGGGTCGGCCTGTCGATAGAACGTCTTGCAGACATAGCAGCGTCTGGGACGTTCGTAGACCCCGCCGCGGCCGGCCTCGGCCAGCGGCGCGTCCTCGCGCCGGGTGAGCGCCCCGGTGGCGGTGGCCGCCACCACGGCCGCGTCCGCCCTGGCGCGGGTGTCGTTGCGGGTCCTGCGCCGCCGCAGCCGCCCGTCGCGGGCGAAGGATCCGGCGACGCGCTCGGCGCGCAGCCGTCTCGGGTCGTCGACGGGCAGCGCGCGCAGCTTGCCGACCGTGCGGTCGAAGGCCGCGAGCTCTTCCTCGCTGATGTGCTCCACTGCCCCGTCCCGTCGCTCCGCGCCGTGGTCCCGGCCGGATTCGAACCGGCGTACCCGCCCTGAGAAGGCGGCGCGCCTGCCTCTGCGCTACGGGACCTCGCCCCCCGAACTGCCCGGACGGCCGGATTCGAACCGGCGTCCCCCGCCATGCCATGGCGGTGCGCCTGCCTCTGCGCTACGTCCGGGCATTGCGGTGATCTTATCGGACCGCAACGGTGCGTCCCGTGGCCTTTTTCACCGGGGGAGTTCAGGAGGGGGCGCTCCGCGGTTCCAGCTGGAAGTCGAACGCGACCGTCCCGGGATCCAGTGCCGTCACGCCCCCGTCGACCGTGAGCACCGCGCCGTTGACGAAGGACGCGGCGGGCGACAGCAGCCAGGCGATGGCCTCGGCCACTTCGTGCGGCTCGCCCGGCCGGCCCTGCGGAATCAGCCGCGTCGCCTCCTGGTACGCGGCGTCGAGGCCGCCGCGCTCCACGCCGGCGTCCCCGAGTCCCGCCTCCTCGGCGAAGCGCGCCATGCGCCGATCGGCCATCTCTGTACGGATCCAGCTGGGACACACGGTGTTCGCGCGCAGGCCCCGGCCGCCGTAGTCGACGGCGAGGGAGCGGCACAGCTGGAGCAGAGCGGCCTTCGACGTCGCGTAGGCGGCGTTGCCGACGCCATTGCGCAGGGCGGACACGGAGGCGACGGCGACGACGGACCCTCGGGCCTCCAGGAGGTGCGGGAGCGCGGCACGAAGGAGATGGAAGGGGCCGGTGAGATTGGTCCGCATCACCAGCTCCCAGTCCTCGAGCGCCATCTCCCCCACGCCTCCGCCGCGCCCCACGCCGGCGTTGAGGACGACACCGTCCAGCCGGCCGTACGCGGTCACGGCCGTGTCCACCAGGTCGCGCACGGCGTCGGGGTCGCCGATGTCGGAGGTGTGGGCCAGCGCCCCGGTCTCCTCGGCGAGGCGCCGCAGCGGTTCCTCCCGGCGCCCCGAGACGACGACCTGGTGTCCGGTCTTCCGCAGGAGCCGGGCGGTGGCCGCTCCGATGCCCGTTCCCCCGCCCGTGACAAGGAGAACTCGCTGATCCTTCATGGCTGTTGGTCCTTCACCCTCGCGTGCCGTCGAGTTGATCATAGGCACGCGAGGGCGGCGGGCCGCGTCCGCGTTCTCAGCGGCCCTGGAGCGCCTTGACGTTGTCGCCGAAGGTCCAGTTCCTGGATCCGTCCCAGTTGAGGGACCAGGTCATGAGGCCCTTGAGGCCGTTGCGATAGGTGTTCCACGCCTGCGCGACGAGGCTCGGGGCCATGTGGCCGCCCCCGGCGCCCGGTTGCGCCGGAAGGCCGGGGACCTGCTTGTCGTAGGGCACCTTGATCGTGGTCCCCTGGACCACGAGTCCCCGGTTGAGGCAGTCCGTCTGTGCGGTGAACCCGGCGACCGTGCCGGCAGCGTACGAGTCGCCGGAGCAGCCGTACATGCTGCCGTTGTAGTACTGCATGTTGAGCCACCAGAGCCGGCCGTTGTCCGCGTACTTCTTGACGATGGGCAGGTACGCGCCCCAGATCGAGCCGTAGGCCACGCTGCCGCCGGTGACATAGGCCGTCTCAGGAGCCATCGTCAGGCCGAAGTTGGCGGGCATCTGGGCGAGGACGCCGTCGATGACGCGCACCAGGTTGGCCTGCGAGGTGGAGAGCTGCGCGATGGAGCCGCTGCCGACGAGGCCGGTCTCGATGTCGATGTCGATGCCGTCGAAGTTGTACTTCTTGAGGAGGGGCACGACGGTCGCGACGAAGCGGTCGGCGACGGCGCGGGAGCTGAGGTCGATGCCCGCCGCGGCGCCACCGATGGACATCAGCAGCGTCAGCCCGGAGGCCTTGGCCTGGCACATCTCTGCCGGGGTCGGCACCTTCACCGTGGAGTCCATGCCGTCCTCCCACAGGACGGTGCCGTCCGAGCGGATGACCGGGAAGGCGGCGTTGAGGACGTTGTAGCCGTGTTCCCGGATACGGCTGTCGGTGATCGGGGTCCAGCCGAACGGCGGGTGGACGCCGTTCGAGGCACCGTCCCAGTTCTCCCAGTAGCCCTGCAGCACCTTGCCCGAGGGCCGCGACTTGACGGCGCAGACGTCGGCCCTGGGTTCCTTGGCGGCGGCGGTGGCGTGGGGGGCGCCGGGCAGCGCGGCGGTCAGCGGCGCGACGACGCAGGCGACCGCCACGCCCACCCCGAGCCGCCGTAACGTCCGGACCCATCCTGGAACGGCCATGGTGAACTCCCGTCTCTTTCCGAGGAGTTCAGCGTCTTGTGGTCCAGACCATCCGTCAATAGGTCTGGACCAACTGCGGGCGACTCAGCCTTCCATCTGTCGTCGCATCAGTTCGTGCAGACGGCCCGCGGAGTCGGAGAGCAGGGCGGCCGGCGGGCCCTGCTCGACGATCCGGCCGTCCGCCATGACCAGGACCCGGTCGGCGTCCATGACCGTGGACAGCCGGTGCGCGATCACCACCCGGGTCGCGTTCAGCCCGCGCGTGCTGTCGATCACGACCCGCTGGGTCTCGTTGTCCAGTGCGCTGGTCGCCTCGTCGAAGAAGAGGACGCGGGGGCGCCGGACGAGGGCCTGGGCGATCATCAGGCGCTGGCGCTGGCCGCCCGAGATGGCGCCACCTCCCGCGATCATGGTGTGCAGCCCCATCGGCATCCGTCTGATGTCGTCGGCCAGACCGGCCATCTCGGCCGCCGCCCACACCTCGTCCTGGGTGAAGGTCCCGTCCCCGCAGATACAGTCCAGGATCGATCCGGTCAGCGGCTGCGCGTTCTGCAGGACGACCCCGCACTGGCGGCGCACGGCCGCCTGGTCGAGCGCGGAGAGGTCCTGGCCGTCGTACAGCACGCTGCCCGAGACCGGCCGGTCGAACCCGATGAGCAACCGCAGCAGCGTCGACTTGCCGCAGCCGCTGGGGCCGACGACGGCCACGAACTCCCCCGGCCGCACCTGGAGCGACACGTCGTCGAGGACCAGCGGGCCCTCCTCGCTGTACCGGAAGGAGACTTTCCGGGCCTCGACGGAGCCGGACAGCGCTCCGGGCTGAGCGCCGGAGCCGCGGACCTCCGGCGCCTCGTCGAGGACCGGCCTGATCTGCTCGAACATGGGCATGACGGCGGCGGCGGAGACCAACGCCCCTGTGAGCTGGGTGACGGAGGTCAGCACCATGGTCATGGCCGTGCTGAAGGTCAGGAACGCGCCCGCGGACATCGAGCCGTTGGCCGGACCCGCCAGCAGCATGAACATCAGGAGCGAGCAGAGCGGCAGACAGAGCGCGTCGAGGACCGTCGTCAGGTTCCTGATCCGGCCGGCCCGCTGCTGCAGTTCGCGTGAGCGGGCGAACTCGCGGGCCCAGGCGGCGTACGCGAAGCTCTCCGCCGCGGCGACCCGCAGTTTGGGCAGCCCGCGCAGGGTCTGGAAGGCCTGGTTGTTGAGCTTGTTGGCGAGCTCCACCAGCCGTCGCTGCCAGCGCAGCTGCCACAGGCCCATCCCGAGGAACACCGCCCCGAAGGCGAGCAGCAGGCCGATCGCCACGAGGGCCAGCGGCACGCTGTACCAGAACAGCAGGACGACGTTCATCGCTCCGACCGTGCACGCCTGGACGACCACGGGGCCGAGCCCCGACAGCACCCGGCGGACGGCACCGATCCCGAGCGCCGCGCTCGCCAGCTCGCCGGTGGACCGCTCGGCGAAGAACGCCGTGGGCAGCCGCAGCAGCCGGTCCCACACGGCGGGTTGAAGCGCGCTCTCGACGCGGCCCTCCATCCGCAGGATGGTGAGGTTCTGCAGCAGGCTGAACGCGGCGGTGACCACGCTGGTGATCATGACGGCGAGGGAGACCTGGACGATGAGACCGCTCTCGGCGTTCGGTACGTAGACGCCCAGGATCTGCCCGGTGGCGATCGGCACCAGCCCGCCGAGACCGACCGTCACCAGCGTGCCGAGGAGAAGGTTGCGCAGGTCGGCGCCGGTGCCGCGGAGGCTGAAGCGGAACAGCCGCCGGGCCGTCATGGGGCCCTCGGGCAGCGGCCGGTAGAACATCACCGCTCGCGGCTCGAACTCCTGCGCGTTGTCCTTGCCGACGCGCGTCCGCCGGCCGGTGGACGGGTTCACCGCTTCGTACCGGCCACGCCGCCACAGCAGGGCGACCGGCGCTCCGGAGGCGGCCCGGTGCCCCACCAGCGGCCCGGAGTCGGTGCGCCACCAGCGCCCGTCGAGCCTGACGTCCCGGGTGCGGATCCGTGAGCTGAGCGCGATGCGCTCGACCGGGCTCACCCGGTCGTCCACGGCGGCGCTCCTCGGGGGCTCGCAGAGCGTGATGCCGGCTGCCGCGGCCACGTGGCGGCAGACGGCGTAGGTCGCGTCGTCGGCGTCCCGGTCCCTCTCCCCGCTGCCCCGGCGGGCCCGGTCGGGGCCGCCGATGGAAGCGAGCAGGGCGGCGTCCGCGCGGGCCCGGACGTCCGCGCCGGCCTTGAGGCCCTGGGCCGTACGGTCCTCGTGGGCGCGTTCCAGGCGCTCGATCCAGCGGTCCACGGCGGACAGCAGCCGGTGCTGCCGGTTCACCATCCCCTGCCACATCGCGCCGTCGACCAGGAGGTCCGCGGCCGCCTCGGCGCTGATGGACGCGCCGTACTGGACACTGCCCGACGGCACGTCCATCCAGAGGACGTCGTCGTCGGCGACGAACTCCTCACCGGCGGGCCTGCCGTCCATCGGCGCCTCGAACAGGACCCCGAGCCCCCGTCCGACGCCGAGCGCGAAGGCGTGCTCCAGCGGGGTCGGCGGGACGGCGTAGGCAGCCTCGTGCCCGCCCCCGTACGGGCCGGCGTACTGCCCCGTGTACTGGCCGGCGTAGGGGTCCTGGTACACGCCGCCGTACGCGGAGTACTCGTCGTACTCGGGCCGGTACAGCTCCCGCAGCGCGATCCGCCGCAGCAGGCAGTCCTGCGAGGGTCTGGCCACCAGCGTGTGCTGAGGGCCCTCGACCGGTCCGAGGAGCAGTGCGCCCGTCTCCAGGCGGCCCAGGAAGTGCCACGCGCCCTGCTGCGCCGCGTCCACGGCGAAGAGGTCCAGGGTCCCGCCCGTCACGAGCCACAGCACATGCGGCCCCTCCAACGACAGGCTGCGCAGCCCCCCGCAGTCGACGGGCGTGCCGAGACCGCCGAGGGCCTCGATCACCACGTCGGTTCCGCCCTGCGCGACGACCGCGGAAGGGTGTACGGAGGACACGTCAATGCTCCTTGACCAGCTCGGCGTACGGCCCGGCCGCGGCGAGCAGTTCCTCGTGCCGGCCGCGTTCGACGACCGTGCCGTGGTCGAGGACCAGGATCTCGTCGCTGTCACGGACCGTGGTCAGCCGGTGGGCGATGACGACGCACGCGCAGCCGCGCCGCCGCAGATTGTCGATGATGAGGCGCTCCGTCTCGGCGTCCAGGGCGCTGGTGACCTCGTCGAGGACCAGAATGCTGGGCCACCGCACCAGCGCCCGCGCGATCTCGAGTCGCTGACGCTGCCCGCCGGAGAAGTTGCGGCCGTCCTGCTCGACCCGGCTGTGGATGCCCTCGGGCCGTCGCTCGATCACGTCGAGGAGGGCGGCGTCCTGGAGGGCGGCGACGACGGCCTCGTCCGGGATGGACGGGTCCCACAGCGCCACGTTGTCGCGGACCGTGCCCTCGAAGAGGAAGACGTCCTGGTCGACGAAGGAGACGGAGGCGGCCAGCGCGCTGCGGGGAATGTCCTCGAGCCGCTGCCCATCGATGCGGATCGTCCCTTCCCACGGGCTGTAGAGCCCGGAGATCAGCCGTGACACGGTGGACTTGCCGCTGCCGGACCCGCCGACGAGCGCGATCTGCCGGCCCGGCCCGACCGTCAGGGAGAACCCGGTGAGCAGCGGCTTGTCCAGGGGGCTGTAGCCGAAGGTGATGTTGTCGAGGGTCACATGGCCCTTGAGCCTGCGGGTGCCCGCGTCAGGTTCGGGGCGCCCGTACAGCGTGTCGACGGGGAAGCTCTCGACGTCCTTGAGACGGGCCACGTCCGCGGCGAAGTCCTGGATCCTGCCCGCGACGCCGTTGAGCCGGGTGATCGGAGCGGTGAAGCGGGTCACCAGGGCCTGGAAGGCGACGAGCAGACCGATGGAGATGTGCCCCTCGACGGCCCGCAGACCGCCGATCCACAGGATCAGGGCGCTGTTGACCGTGGCGAGAGTGGGGGCGACCACGGCCAGGACGGCGCTCGGCACGCCCAGCCGCTGCTGCTCCTCCAGCGTCGTGGCGTGCTGCCCGGCCCAGCGCCGGAAGAAGCCGTTCTCACCGCCGGTGGCCTTCATCGTCTCGATCAGCAACAGGCCGGTGTACGACGTGTTGGTCAGCCGGGCGCTGTCCGCCCGCAGCTTCTGGGTGCCGGTGGCACGCAGCCTGATCACGACGCGCATCGCCACCACGTTGAGCAGGGCGATCAGCACGCCGACGACGGTCAGCTGGGGATCGTACGTCCACAGCAGCGCGGCGTAGAGGAGCACCACCACCCCGTCCACACCCGCGGCGGCCAGGTCGCGTGCCAGTGTCTCGGCCACGGTGTCGTTCGACTGGAGGCGCTGCACCAGGTCGGCCGGGCTGCGCTGGGCGAAGAAGGTGACGGGCAGCCTCATCAGATGGCGCAGGAACCGGGCGCTGCTGAGGGTGGACGAGATGATGCGTCCGCGCAGCAGGTTCGCCTGCTGGAGCCCGGTCAGCACGGCGGTGAGGGCCAGGAGCGCGGCCATCGAGGCGAAGAGCGGGCCGAGCAGCGACGTCTGTCGGCCGATCAGGAACAGGTCGATGTACGTGCGGCTGAGCGCGGGCAGCGCGGCGCCGACGGCGACCAGCAGGAGGCTGGCGAGGAGCGTGGCGAGCAAGGTCCCGGTGGTCCCCCGCAGGCGCGCGGGGATCGCGCGCAGCACTCCCGGCTTGCGGCCGCCCGGCCGGAAGGACGCGGTGGGCTCGAAGACCAGAGCGACACCCGTGAAGCTGGTGTCGAAATCCTCCGCGGTCACGAAGCGGCGGCCCTTGTCGGGGTCGTTGATGTACACACCGCGGCGCCCGAGCTTGCGCCCCGTGCCGTCGTAGACGACGTAGTGGTTGAACTCCCAGAAGAGGATGGCCGGCGGCCGCACCTCGGCGAGCGCCGCCGGTTCCATCTGCATTCCCTTGGCCTGCAGGCCGTAGGCGCGCGCCGCCTTCAGGACATTGCTCGCGCGCGACCCGTCGCGCGAGACACCGCAGGCGATCCGCAGCTCCTCCAGCGGTACGTGCCTGCCGTAGTGGGCGAGCACCATGGCGAGGGCGGCGGCGCCGCACTCCACGGCCTCCATCTGGAGGGTCGTGGGGGTGCGCACGGCCCTGGGCCTCTTGGCGGCCGGGGTACGGGCGGGCCGCCCGCGGGCCGCCCGGCGGGTGCTGGGGGCGTTCTCCGGGCGGTGCCGTCCCCGGGTGGCCGGGGGCAGTTGGCGCTGCGGTGTGGTCATGGAAGCAGCCAATCGATCGGGTGCTGCTCGGCGAGGCGCACGGCGCCGCTGACCGGAGTCATGGAGTCGACGGTGTACGGCGGCCCGTCGACGGACGACCACACGTACCCGGACTTCGTGCGCGGCGAGGCCTCCAGCCGGACGAGGACCGCGACGGGCCGGCCCTGCCGTGAGAACTGTTCGCCGAGCTCGCCGCTGCCCAGGAAGTCCGTGATGCGGCGGCGGGACTCGGCGGCGCGGCCGACGGCCTTGACCCGGCCGCGCAGCACTCCGTACTGCCTGGACGCCACCGACTGCACGGTGAGGTCGACCGCCGCGCCCACGGGCACGGTCGCCCCGCTGTCGCCCGGCACGTACAGCACGGCCATCAGGGGGTCGTCGGCGTCGTCGATCCTTTCCACGGCCGCGACTTCCGCACCCGTGGTGACCACGGTGCCGATCCCGGCGACCAGAGCCGTCAGACGGCCCGCGGCGATGGTGCGGACGACGGCGCTGCCCCTGTCCGTACGGACTTTCAGCAGCGGCATGCCGGCGGACACCCGCGCGCCCTCCTCGGCGAGTACCTCGACGACCTGCCCGGCGACCGGGCTCTGCAGGACGTAACTGCCCTGCGCGTGCGTGAGGACGCCGGGTGCGGAGAGGGTGGACGCCACGGTTCCGGTGACCGCCCACGCGGAAGCGGCGATCATGACGAGGACCGTGACGGTGAGAACGAGCCAGCCCTGGGGGCGGGCGAAGCGCACCGGAAGATCGAGGTCCTCCGGGGACTGCAGTTTGGAAAGGGCCTGTTGGCGGAACTGCACGACACTCTTCCCTCAACTGCCATGAAAGATGGATCTCTTGGGCCTCCACGAGGGAGGCGGTGGGGCGTGTGCCCCGGACCAGGACGGTTCCGGGGCACACGACACGGCTGCCTTGTCGGCAAGGAGGGGTCGCCGACGGGCCGCGATCACCACTCGAGATGTGCCGCGGCGCGGCACACGAGCGACTCAGACGCCGGCGACCGTGGCGGTGGCGAGGCCCGCGATCGGCGCGGTGTTGAGGCCGGTGACGCCCTCGACGGTGCCGATGGCGGTGGCGGCCAGCGGGCCGGCCAGCGGGACGATGCCGTCGGCCGCGGCGGTCGCGTTGCCGACGACGCCACCGAGGAGACCGCCGGACACGTTGTCCAGGTCGCTGTCGGAGATTTCCTGGGTCTCAACCTGGGGGATGAAGTTCATGATGTGAGTTTCCCTTCACATGGATATGCCGAAATAGCCGCGAACTCCCTTGCCGGACAGGCGTTGCCCGTCCTTGCCGGGATTTCCGCGGTGCGCTGGATCAAAGCACGTCAGCGCATTGCGCAGCCAGTCGGACAACTCCTTGTACGGGCACATCCCGGCCCTCGAATTACCGTCGTGTGCACACGCGTTCATAGGAGGGTGCCATCTTCTTCACACGATCACCCGACTCGACTCCGCGGCGCGGGCACGCCCCTGATCTGGAATGAGACATTCCGGCGCAGAGGGGCCATGGCCCTGCCCGGGGAACGGCCATCACCGGCCCTGCCCTTGGGAGACGGTGTGCCGCCTGCGCATTCGGTGTGCAGATTGGGCGCCGGTAGCGGGACGTCGCATTCGCCCGGTTCTCCGAGGGAAAGAAACCCGATGCCCCGAGAGGGAAACATGACCGCATGGCGAAGGTGTTTCACTGCTGGGGCGGATGCGAGGGATAGGTCCGGACGTCGTCGTTGTACTCGCGGGCCCGTTCCCTGACCAGATCGGGAAGATGTCCCGACGCCAGATCCGCCAATGTGGTGCCTTCGAGAACATGACGCAGACTCGCCCGCACGGCGCGCCACACATCCGGCATCGGCGCCGCCGCTCCCTGGTACTCCAGACCCGTCAGCTTCAGGTCGCGCACGCTGACCAGAGGGCCGTCCATCGCCCGGATGACATCGGCGAGGGTGATCTCCGCCGGCGGCCGGGTCAGGGTGTAGCCGCCGTCGGGGCCGCGCACGCTCCTCACGAGCCGCGCCTGGCGCAACTCACTGAGGACGACGAAGAGAAAGCGGACCGGGATGTCCTGGCGCCCCGCGATGTCCTCCGCCTTGAGCGGCCGGTCCGAAGAACAGGCCAGCTCGGCCATGGCCCGGACGGCGTAGTCCGTTCTCGCTGAGATCCTCACGGCCTCAATGTCTCACGGGTGGCGGGAGGACGACCGGTCGGCGGGGGACGGGTCCGAGGGGTGGACGGTCGGGGCGGGGACGATCAGACGGGACGGGTGGCCGAGGCGGGTTGGCCGAATCGGGGTGTCCGAGAACGGCATTGTCCGTTCACATTGTTCATCGACATAGTGAACTTCCCCCCGCAACGCCCGCTCTCGAACCGGAGGTAGCCGTGGTGCCCCCTCAGCCCCGCACAACCGTCGCAGTCGTCGGGGCGGGGGCGGCCGGCGCCCTGGTCGCCGTTCAGCTCTGCGAGACCGCGGCACGACGCCGCACCCCGTTCGATCTCGTACTGATCGACCCGGCGGCGGAGGCCGGACGCGGGACGGCGTACTCCACCGAGGTCCCGGCGCACCGGCTCAATGTGCCGGTGGGCGGGATGAGTTGCTACCCGGACGACCCCGGTCACTTCCAGCGCTGGCTCTGCCGCCACGGCGAATCCACGGTCACCGCGGCCGATTTCGCCTCCCGTTACCGCTTCGGCTCCTACCTCGCCGACACCCTCGGGCGCGCCATCATCACGGCCCACGGCACCGTCGTCGTGCGGCGGCTGCGCACCACGGCGACGAGCTGCGCGCCCACGGCCGACGGGCGGACGGCCCTGGGCCTCGCCGACGGCGGGCAGGTCACGGCGGACAGCGTGGTGCTGGCCACCGGTCCGGCGGCCGGCACCGCCGCCTGGGCACCGGCGGAGCTGCGTACGAGCGACCGGTTCATCGCCCGGCCCTGGGCACCGGGCGCGCTCGACGGAGTACCGGACACCGACGACGTCCTGCTGGTCGGCACCGGACTGACCGCCGTCGACCTGGCACTCGTCCTCGACCGCCCCGGCCGTACGGTGCACGCGCTCTCCCGCAGTGGGCTCGTACCGCGGCCCCACGCGGTCGCCCCTCTGCCGGCCGTCCCCCCGCCGCCGGGCCTGGCGGACCTGCCGCTCCCCCGTCTCCGTACGGTCCTGCGGCGGCACCTGGCCGCCGCCGTGCGCGACCACGGCGACTGGCGCCCCGCGCTCGACGGGCTGCGGCCCCACATCGCCGGGCTGTGGCAGGGCCTCAGCGACGACGAACGCACCGAGTTCCTGGGCCGGGACGCCACGCTGTGGAACGTGCACCGGCACCGGATGGCGCCGGCCACCGCCGAGGCCGTGGGCCGGGCACGCTCCGCGCGCCGGCTGCGGGTGCACGCCGGCCGCGTCGCGTCGGCCCGGCCCCTCGACGACGGCGGACTCGCCGTGCTGCTCGCCGACGGCCGGGAACTGCGCGTCGGCTGGGTGGTGGACTGCACCGGGCCCGGGCTCCGCGCCGACGCCGGCGGTGATCCACTGTGGAGCGGGCTGCTCGCCGACGGTCTCGCCGTGCCGGGCCCGCTGGGCCTCGGCGTCGCCACCGACGGCGGCCGGCTCCTCGACGCCCGCGGGCGCGCCGAGCGGCAGCTGTTCACCCTGGGCTCGCCCCGCCGGGGCGAGCTGTGGGAGACCACCGCGATCCCGGAGATCCGGTCACAGGCCAGGGCTGTCGCCGAAGCGGTCCTCGCCCCGCTCGCCGGCGCTCCCCGGACCGCCCGCCGCCGTCCCACGGACCAGTTCGGGCTGCCGCTGTCCACGCACGCGGCGGCCGCCGGCGCGTTCCGCACCGGCCTCGCCCGGGTCGTCACCGTACGGGCGAAGGCGGCCGACGCGTTCACGCGGGCCACCGAACTCGACCCCGGCTTCGCCCTCGGGCACGCCGCGCTCGCCCTGCTGGGCCACGAGTGCGGCGCGGACGTCGACGTGCCCCGGGCGCTCGCCGAGGCCCAGCGCAGCGCGGCCGAACGCGGCGACGAGCGGGAACGCTCCTTCGTGGACGTCATCACCCGCCGGATCCACGCCCCGGGCGGCAACGGCGGAGACGGGGACAAGGCGCTCATCGGCCACCTCGACCGCTTCCCCGGTGACGCGCTCGCGCTCAGTACCGCGGTGCCCACCATCGCCTTCTCGGGTGTCGGCGATCTCGACGGGCGGCTCGCGCAGCGGCTGGTCGAGCGCACGGCGCCCGTGTACGAGGGCCACTGGTTCCACACCTCCCTGCTGGCCTTCCTGCGCCAGGAGCAGGGCCGCGTCGACGAGGCGGGCGCGCTCGCACAGCAGGCGCTGGCCCGCGAACCCGCCTCCGGTCACGCCGTCCACGCGCTCGCCCATGTCCACTACGAATCGGGCCGGCACCACGTGGGCCGGGACTGGCTCGACGGCTGGATCACCGGTCAGGGCCGCGGCGCGGTCCACCGCGCCCACTTCTCCTGGCACGTCGCCCTCCACGAACTCGCCCTCGACGATCCCGCGGCGGTACGCCGGCGCTGGTTCGCGCAGCTCGCCCCGCGCCAGGTCAACGGTGTACGGGCACTGGTGGACTCGGGTTCGCTGCTCTGGCGGGCGCGGATCTGCCAGAACTGGACGGGCCGGATGCCCGTGGAGGACGTACTCGACGCGGTGGCCCGCGATCTGGTCGAGCGGCCCGCGACGGCGTTCACCGCCCTGCACAGCGCCGTCGCCCTCACCGCCGCCGGTGACCTTCCGGCGCTGCGCCGCCTGCGCGCCCACGCGGCCCGGGCCGACGCCGTGCAACAGGACGTCGTCGTCCCCCTCTGCCATGCCCTCGAAGCCGTACTGGAAGAACAGTGGGCCACCGCCGTCCAGGTGTTGCGCGCGCTGCTGCCCACGCTGCGGCGGGTCGGCGGAAGCGCGGCCCAGCGCGAGATCGTCGAGGAGACCCTGCTGTACGCACTGGTGGAGGCGGGTCACAGCGACACCGCCCGCCACCTCCTGGAGGAACGCCTCGACCGCCGCGCCTCCCCTCTCGACCGCCGGCGGCTGGCCGATCTTCCTCAGTGACCGGCCCCGCGCGGCATCCAGTACATAGGGTTGGCCCCATGCCTGAACTTCAGCGTCTTCGTCCCGAGCACGCCCCGGCTCTTCTCGCCTTCGAGCAGGAGAACCGCGCCTACTTCGCCGAGTCGGTTCCGGACCGCGGGGACGACTACTTCGCGTCGTTCGACGCGCGGCACGCCGCGCTGCTCGCGGAGCAGGAGGCCGGGGTGTGTCACTTCCACGTGCTGGTGGACAGCGAGGGCGAGATCCTCGGGCGGGTCAACCTGGTCGACGTCGAAGCCGGTTCGGCGGAGCTGGGGTACCGGATCGCCAAGCGCGCCGCGGGCCGGGGGCTGGCCACGCGCGCCGTGCGCCAGGTGTGCACGGTGGCCGCCGCCGACTACGGCCTGCGCACGCTGACGGCCGAGACGACGACCGACAACCCCGGTTCGCAGACGGTGCTGGCCCGGACCGGGTTCGTGCCCGTCGGCGAGATCGTGGTGGACGGTCGGCCGGGGATCCGTTACACGCGGGCCCTCGGGGACTGAGGGTCCGGATGTGGGCCGGTCATGACCGTCATCCGCCGGCCCCGGGCCCCGGCGGCGGGCGCCCGCGCCCGTGCGGGGGCCGATCACCCCCTCGTTGCCGCGTACTGAGAGCCTCGCGGCCCGGCAGGGCTCCCTGCCGGGCCTCGCCGGGCCGCGAGCGTACGGCGGGGGCGTCCTGCGCGACGCCCCGGTGCCGCACCGGTCGTGGCTGGGGTTCCCCTCCACGCCGCGGTACTTCTAGTCGTCGCTGCGGACGATGTTCCCCTCGGTGTTCGCCTCGGTGTGGGGGCCACCGGGCCCCTCGCCCTTCCTCACGATCGCGGGACGGCAGGTGCGTACACGCTCCCGCTCCGGTATCTGACGTTCCATCGGCTCTGTGTGTGTCACCGTGTCCACGGCCGACATCTCCTCGGTTCATGCCGCGTACGGGGCCGCGTTCCCCGGGTCACTCCGCGGGCGGCGCCTCGGAAAGCGGGTACCCGCCCGGGAGCGAGTCACTCATGGCCTCTCGGCTGTCCCCTGCCGGGGTCCGCCACCGGTGATCGACAGGCGATCATCCGATGCAGCAGATCCGAAGCCGCGCGGCCGAACGAGGGGTCGTTGATGTGCGTGTCGATCTCGACCACCGCGACGTCGCTGCCCCGCAGGCCCTCCCGTACGGCGGTGAACAGTGCCTCGTCCGCCACCGGGTCGTGGTACGGGCCCCCGGGCGCGCCCAGCGTGGACAGCCCGCGCAGGGGCAGGCACACGGCGGCCGGTCCGGTGGCGGCCAGGAGTTTCGCCGCGACGCGCCTGCCGAGCTCCGCGCACTCCTTCGCCGTGGTGCGGACGACCGTGATGGAGGGGTTGTGCACGCGCGGCTGACGGTCACGGACCCGGGCGGGCACGGTGTCGGCGGGCCCGAACTTCACCATGTCCAGCGCCCCGGGGCTCACCACCTGCGGGAGCCCCCGGCGCCCGGCGGCGAGGAGCCGGTCCGGTCCGGCGCTGAGGACGCCGCCGCAGAGGTCGTCGGCGAGCTCGCTGAGGGTCAGGTCCAGTACGCCCGCGAACAGCCCCTGTCCGGCGAGCGCTTCGAGGGTGCGGCCTCCGGCGCCGCTGGCGTGGAAGACGAGGACCTCGTAACCGTGGTCCGTCATTCGCTCGCGGGCCGCGTCGACTCCCGGTGTCGTCACTCCCGCCATGCTGGCGGCGATCAACGGCCGTTCGGGGCAGCCCGGTTGGACCGGGCGTGAGACGCGGGCCGCGGCGGCGAACCCTCTCGCCATCCCCGCGACGGCATGGACGGCGTTGGCGAGGACCGGCGCCGACAGCCGATTGATTCCGGCGATGTCGACCACGCTGTACATCATGGTGATGTCGCTGGAGCCGACGTAGGCCGAGACATCACCGGAGGCCATGGAGGAGACCATCACCTTCGGTACTCCGAGCGGCAGTTCCCGCATGGCCCGCGTCGCGATGGACGTGCCGCCACTGCCGCCCAGGGCCGGAACGCCGTGCACCCGGCCCTCCCGGTGCAGGCGCAGCACGGTCTCGGCCGCACCCCGGGCCATCGCCGTCACGGCCGCGCCCCGGTCGCCTTCGGCCCGTAAGCGCTCCAGGTCGGCTCCGGCGGCGCGGGCCACCTCGGCCCGCGTCACGTCGGCGGGTATCCGCGGGACGCCGATCACCCCCGCGTCGACGACCAGGACGGAGACACCACGCCGCAGCAACCGCTCCCGCAGCCATCCGTACTCCAGCCCTTTGGTGTCCAGGGTGCCCACCAGCACAACGTTCGCCATGCCGGTACTGTCCGGCGAACTTCCCGAAGCGACAAGGGCGTGGCTGCGGCACGCCACCGGCGGCGGCGGCGCGCGGCCAGGAGTCGGAGCCGGTTCCTCGTCCGGAGCGCCTCCGCCATCCGCGCCGGGTCCCTGAACACGCGTTCAACAGAACCGTCCCCGCGGCCACCGGCAGAACAGCCGGCCCGGTCGCGTTCGAGGACCGTGCGGGAGACCGTGCGGATGACACGGGCCGCGCCGGCGCGCCCTGTCGCCCGTCGCGCGGGGGCCGGAAGGGCGAGTGTCACGGGCTTCCTTCCTCTCCATGACGTGTCGTGGCAGGGACGTTGCGGTGCCATGAAATCGCCGGGGTCGGAGCTGCGAGCCGCCGGTGGCCGGAATCGATCGGTGCGCATGTCCGTACGGCCGTGGAAAACCGCAGTTCGCAGGCGGTCTCCAGGGCCCGCCGCAGTGTTCCGAGGTGCGCCTCCCCACCCCCGATCCACCCCGGTGCCCCCCGCTCGCCAGGCGCTCGACCTGCCTTGACCGTGGTGGCAGGACACTGCCACTCTCCGGGCCATGTCCGTGACGAGCGTTTCCGCCGCGCGGCTCCACGACCGGTACCGGCCTCTCGCGCCGGAGGCGTGTACGAGCCGCTGTACAGCGCTGCCGTACGCCTGACACGCGCTCCGCACCCCTGCTCGGGGGCCTCTCCGGACCGGGCCCGTCCGGGCCCGTCACCGCTCCGGCCCCCTGGAACGACCTCGGACCCCATGCGTCCGCCGCGAAAAGACATCCCGCCGTGCTCACGAGCGCCGCCTCCTCGCCGCCCGCTGCCCACACGCGCCGGGCCGCCGGGAGGGCGGCCGAAAGGACAAGCATCATGACATCGACGCTCTCGACCACCGGCCACGTTCCCACCGACCAGGTGACGTCCGACCGCACCCCGACCGATGCATCCGTCGCCGGTCCGGCGGTGCGGCGGATCGGGGGGCGGATCGGCGCCGTGATCTCCGGCGTCCGGCTCGGCGGCGACCTTCCCGCCGACACCGTGGCCACCGTGCGGGCCGCGCTGCTGGAGCACAAGGTCGTCTTCTTCCGGGCCCAGGACCACCTGGACGAAGACAGCCACGAGGCGTTCGCCCGGCTGCTGGGGACCCCCGTCGCCCACCCCACCGTCCCTTCGGCGGACGGACGTTACTCGCTCGGCATCGATTCCGAGCACGGCGTGCGGGCCAACGAGTGGCACACGGACGTCACCTTCGTGCCCGCCTATCCGGCGTTCTCCGTGCTGCGCGCCGTGACCATCCCGCCCCACGGCGGCGACACCCTGTGGGCCAACACCGCCGCGGCCTACGAACACCTTCCACGGCCGCTGCGGACCCTGGCCGATGCCCTGCGCGCCGTGCACTCCAACGCGTACGACTATGTGGCGCTGCGCCCCGACGCCCTGCCGGAGGCACTCGCCCACTACCGCGAGGTCTTCACCTCCACCGCGTTCCGTACCGAGCACCCGGTGGTGCGCGTACACCCGGAGACCGGCGAACGCGCTCTGCTGCTCGGCAACTTCGTCCAGCGCGTCAGCGGACTGTCCGGCGCCGACTCCCGCGCGCTGGTGGCTCTCTTCCAGTCGCACATCGAGCGTCCGGAGAACACCGTGCGCTGGCAGTGGCAGACCGGTGACGTCGCGATCTGGGACAACCGCGCCACCCAGCACTACGGCGTGGACGACTCCGACGACCACGAGCGCAAGCTGCGCCGCGTGACCATCGACGGCGACGTACCGGTCGGGGTGGACGGCCACGCCTCTCAGCTGCTGTCGCCGGAGACCGTGCCGGAACCCGCCTTCGGTATCGCCTCGGGGGCCTCTACCCGCGCCTGAGCCCGGCTCGCCCGGGGTGTCCCCGCCGGGTGGCACCCCGGCGCCCCGCTCCCCCACCTCCCACGCGTCCCCTGTACCTCCGCACCCCTGCCCCTCCCGAGAAGGAACCACCACCATGCCCACGTTGACCGGCACGTCCCGACGCCATTTCCTCACCCTGCTCGGAGTCTCGGCGGCCGCGGTGAGCTGCGGCCGGGCCGCCGCGGGGGGAGGCGCATCCCCTTCGGCACAGACGAAGACCCTCAAGTACCAGGGCTGGGCGGGGCAGGTCACCCTTCCCGAACTGGCCGAGAACCTCGGGTACTTCGGGGACGTAAGGCTGGAGTGGATCGGCAACACGATCAGCGGGCCGCAGGACATCCAGGCCGCCGCCACCGGCCAGACGGACTTCGGCGGCGCGTTCAACGGCGCGGTGGTCAAACTGGCCGCCGGCAAGGCGCCCGTCAAGGCCGTCATCAGCTACTACGGCTCGGACCAGTACGCCTTCAGCGGCTACTACGTACGGGAGGACAGCCCGATCCGCACGGCCCGCGACCTCGTCGGCAAGAAGGTCGGGATGAACACCCTGGGCGCCCACGCCGAGGCGATGCTCACGCTCTACCTCCAGCGCAACGGTCTGTCCCGGAGCGAGATCGACAAGGTCCAGTCACTGGTCGTGCCCCCGGTCAACACGGAGCAGTCGCTGCGCCGCGAGCAGATCGACGTGGCGGTGCTCAGCGGCATCCTGCGCGACAAGGCGCTCGCGACCGGCGGCATCCGGCCCCTGTTCACCGATCACCAGCTGCTCGGCACGTTCAGCGCGGGGACCTATCTCATGACCGATCGGTTTCTCAAGCGCAACCCGGACACGGCCCGCACCTTCGTCACGGGTGTCGCCAAGGCGATCGAGTGGGCCCGCACGACTCCGCGGAAGGACGTCGTGGCCCGGATGACCGACATCGTCCACAAACGTGGGCGCAACGAGGACACGGCGACTCTCGCGTACTGGCGTTCCTTCGGCGTCGCCGAGACGGCCGGCCGCATCACGGACAAGGAGTTCCAGCTGTGGATCGACTGGCTGGACGAGCGCGGTGACATCAAGAAGGACCGGATCAAGGCGTCCGACCTCTACACCAACGCATTCAACGGGTACGGCACGGGAAGCGGGAGCTGAACCATGACCGAGTCCTCCACACCGAAGATCGTTTTCGACCGGGTCCGCAAGACGTTCCCGGTCAGGGAGCGCGGAGCCGCCCGGTCGGGAGGTGACTTCACCGCGCTCGACGGGATCGATCTCACGATCACCGCGGGCGAGTTCGTGGTCGTCGTCGGCCCCAGCGGATGCGGCAAGTCGACGCTCCTCGACCTGCTGGGCGGCCTCACCCGGGTCACGTCGGGACGGATCCTGCTGGACGGCGAACCGGTCACCGGGCCCGGCGTCGACCGGGGCATCGTCTTCCAGCAGTACGCGCTGCTTCCCTGGCGTACGGCGCAGGGCAACGTCGAGTTCGGTCTCGAGGCGATCGGCGTGCCGCGCCGGGAACGCTCGGAGCGGGCCAGAGCCCATCTGGAGCTGGTCGGACTGTCCGGCTTCGAGGACCGGCATCCGCACGAGCTGTCCGGCGGTATGCGGCAGCGGGTCGCCATCGCCCGCAGCCTCGCCTACGACCCGGACGTGCTGCTGATGGACGAGCCCTTCGCGGCGCTCGACGCGCAGACCCGGGAGTCCCTGCAGGACGAACTCCTGCGGATCTGGCAGCGCACCGGCAAGACGATCGTCTTCATCACCCACGGCATCGAGGAGGCGGTCTACCTGGGGCAGCGGGTGGCGGTCATGACGTCCCGCCCGGGCCGTGTCAAGGAGGTCGTGCCCATCACGTTCGCCTCCCGCGCGGCGACGGACGATCTGCGGTCGAGCCCCGAATTCGCGCGGTACCGCCACCGGATCTGGGGCCTTCTGCACGACGAGGTGGCACGAGCCCAGCAGTTGGAGAAGGAAGGCGTTGCCGCGTGAGTACCGGAACGGATGCGAGGACGACGACCGGCCGCGCCACCGCGGCCGTCCGGGCCCTGGAGAAGGGTCCCGACCGGCCGGAGAGCACGGCCCCGCGAGAGTCCGTCGCTCAGGAGGTTGCGGGCGCTCCGGGGAAGGACGTCGATCCGGGGACAACGGGCGCGGGCGCCGCGCCGGGACCGGGGAGGGACTCCCAGTTGACGCCCGGCGCCGGGCATCCGGTCGCGCGGGCGGCCGCGCACCGGGTGCGAGGGGCGCTGCGCCGGACGGCCCGGTTCCTGCTGACCGCGGCCACCAGGTCCGCCGCGATCGTGGCGCTGCTGGTCGTGTGGGAAGCGGCGCCCCGGCTGGGCCTGGTCGACCCGATCTTCCTACCGCCGTTCAGTGACGTGGCCACCGCCTGGTGGGAGTTGGCGCTCGACGGACAGCTCGCCGACAACACCGCCGCGAGCCTGGTGCGCTCGTTCAGCGGATTCGGTCTGGCCGTCGTCGCCGCCGTCCCGCTCGGGTTGCTGATCGGCTGGTACAGGCCGGTCGCGGACCTGCTCGGACCGCTGCTGGAGGTGTTCCGCAACACCGCGGCGCTCGCTCTGCTTCCGGTCTTCGTCCTGCTGCTGGGGATCGGCGAGACCTCCAAGATCTCCATCGTGGTGTACGCCTGCGCCTGGCCGATTCTCCTCAACACGATCAGCGCGGTCCGCAACGCCGATCCGACCCTGGTGAAGCTGGCGAGGTCCATGGACCTGTCCGCACCCCGGTTGTTCCAGAAGGTGATCCTGCCGTCGTCGGTACCGGCCATCTTCACCGGCATCCGGCTGGCCGGCGCCGTGTCGATCCTGGTGCTGGTGGCCGCCGAGATGATCGGCGCCAAGGCGGGGCTCGGATATCTGATCAACAACTCGCAGTACAACTTCGCGATCCCCCAGATGTACGCGGGCATCGTCACGATCTCCGCCATCGGCGTGATCTTCAACCAGGTGCTGGTCTCCGTCGAGCGGCGACTGAGCTCCTGGCGGGTGCCGACCGCGGACTGATCCCGTGTCCCACCCTCTCCTGCCTCCCCTCCTGCTCCTCCTGAGGACTGCCATGACGTCGCACCCCCGCCAGCTCCACCTCAACGCCTTCCTGATGGGCGCCGGCCACCATGACGCTGCCTGGCGCCATCCCCGCACCCAGCCGGAGCGCGTCACCGATCTGCGCTACTTCCAGCAGCTGGCGCAGACCGCCGAGCGCGGCAAGCTCGACTCGATCTTCTTCGCCGACGGTCTGGCCCTGTGGGGCAAGGTCCGGCACAACGCGCTCGGCGGCTTCGAGCCGCTCACGCTGCTGTCCGCGCTGGCGGCGGTGACCGAGCGCGTCGGCCTGATCGCCACCGTCTCCACCACCTTCAACGAACCGTTCCACACCGCCCGGAAGTTCGCTTCCCTCGACCATCTGAGCGGCGGCAGGGCCGGCTGGAACATCGTCACCTCCGGCAGCGTCGACGAGGCCCGTAACTTCGGCCTGGAGGAGCACGTGGAACACGCCCTGCGCTACGAGCGGGCAAGGGAGTTCGTCGACGTGGCGACCAAGCTGTGGGACAGCTGGGAGGACGACGCCATCGTCCTCGACCGCGAGAGCGGGATCTACGCCGACACCGACAAGGTGCGCCGGATCGACCACCGCGGCGAGCACTTCGGCGTCCAGGGGCCGCTCAATGTGCCGCGCACCCCGCAGGGCCACCCGCTGCTCGTCCAGGCCGGCTCCTCGGAGGACGGCAAGGAGTTCGCCGCGCAGTACGCGGAGGCCGTGTTCACCGCACAGCAGACCCTCGCCGACGGACAGGCCTTCTACAAGGACCTCAAGTCCCGGCTGGCCGGGTACGGCAGGACCGAGGAGGCACTGAAGGTCCTCCCCGGGATCTGCCCCGTCATCGGCTCCACCGAGGCGGAGGCCCGCGCCCTGGAAGAACAGCTGACGGCGCTTCAGGTCACCGAGTACGGGCTGGCTCAGCTGTCCGGCATGGTCGGCGTGGACCTGAGCGGGCTGCCGCTGGACGGCCCGCTGCCGGAACTGCCCGAGGAGCGGGACATCAACGGCAACAAGAGCCGCTTCACCCTGGTCGCCGAGCTCGCCCGGCGCGACGGCCTCACCCTGCGGCAGCTGATCGCCCGGCTCGGCGGCGGCCGTGGCCATCGCGTGTTCGCGGGCACACCCGAGCAGATCGCGGACCAGCTGGAGCAGTGGTTCACCCAGGGGGCGGCGGACGGCTTCAACATCATGCCGCCGCATCTGCCGGGCGGCCTGGAGGACTTCGTCGACCACGTGGTGCCGGAACTGCGGCGCCGGGGTCTCTTCCGTACGGAGTACAGCGGGCGCACTCTGCGCGACCACTACGGCCTGCCCCGGCCCGCCAACCGGTTCGCCCAGCCCGCCGATACCGGAGGACGGACCGTCTGAACGCGCTCTCGCTCACCACGGACGCCCTCGAGGCGGCGGCGGGCCGGCCGCCGCTCGGGGCGCTCACGGCGAGCGGACAGGAGGTCGGCGGCCATGTGAACACCGGGGACGGCGCGCTGTTCGCCGCCGAGGCGCGCGCGGACTGTACGGCATGGAGTGCTCCGACGCCCACCGCGCCGCCCCCGAAAGCACCTCGGTCACCAAGGCCGCCTCATATGTCCGACGCGTATGCGGCGGAAGGGGCGGGACGCGCCGCGGGGGCCCGTACTACTGCGCTCGGACCGTCCTTGTCGCCCCGTCGGCCCATCGGGAACGTCTCCGGAGTGCGCACTGCTCCGAACTGCGCACTAGTTGTACCCAAGTGTGCGCTTTCCGGCGCAGCACAAGGCAGACACATGGTGAACGCCTACCGGATGTTCCACGAACGGAGCCCGCGCCATGACCCCCGATCCCTTCAAGGCCGACCCGGCCGAATACGACCCAGAGCACCCCGCCAGGCCCGCCCCTCCGCAGGACCCGGCGTTCGCCGTACCCGGCTACCCGGCGGCGGCGCCCCCCGTCCCGCCACCGGACCCGGCGTACAACCCGTACGCGGCGTCGGCACCCGCCGTCCCGCCGCCGGACCCGGCCCACGCGGTACCCGCCTACCCGGCGGCGGCGCCCCCGGTGCCCCCGCCGGACCCGGCGTACGGCGTTCCGGCCGACCCGACGGCGGCCGCGCCCGCGCCCGCGCCGTACACCCCTCCGCCGCCGGCCGCGCCTCCCAGCGTGCCGCGTATCCCGCTCGTGGCGGCCGCCCCGGCCGGACCCGACCACCCGGACGAGCTGGTCCGCGACCGGCCCGCCGAGACGTACCCCGCGTGGACGCCGCAGAGCTGGAACGACACCCCGGCGCGACAGGAGCCCGCCGCGGACCCGTCGCCGTACTCCCAGGGCCCGTCGCCGTACTCCACCCCCTACAGCGCCCCGGACGCCGGCCAGGTCACCCAGCTGGAGCCGGACACGCAGGCGGACACCAGGTCGGAGCTGGACCAGGAGCTGGACCAGGAGCTGGAGAGGGAACTGGCGAAGGAGTCGGACCGGGAAAGCGTCTCTGAGCACGAGGAGCACGAGAAGCAGGAGAAGCGCGAGAAGGAGGAGCGCGAGAAGGCCGAGGTGCGCGAAGAGGCGAGCGACACCCCGGCCACGCCGAAGGACGAGGCCGGTGTCACGGCGGCTCTCATCGCCGCATCCGTGGCGGACAACGGAGAGGAGCCGATACACACCCTCCTCTGGACGGCAGCCACCGAGCGCCCGGTGCCCGAGGTGGCCGCCCTGGTCGCCCGGCTCCAGCAGACGGGCCAGCTGTCCAGCCCCGCCGACGTGGCGCTGCGCGCCGCCGCCGTCTCCCGTCCGCTGGACGAGGTCCGGCAGCTGGTCGCGCTGCTCAACGAGTCCGGTTACGACCTCCACCAGGCCGAGACCACGCTGCGTGCCGCGGCCGTGGGCCGACCGATCGACGACGTCGTGGCACTCGTGAGCATCCTCGGCACCGACAGCAGCGACTGGCGTCCGCCCCCCATCGAACCGCGGGAGCCCAGGCCGGTGCCCGGCGACGAGGACCGCCTCCTCGGTAACCGCCTCGAGAAGAAAGAGGAGGACACCGCCACCTCGAAGCGCTCGAAGTGGTCCGCGACGTGGCCCATGTCGGCCCTGGACGGCGCATTGGCCGCCGGGCCCGGCAGTCACACCGTCTCCGCGGCGCTGGGGTCGACGCTGCGTTTCCCCGCCACGATCCTGCTCTTCGTCTGCGGTCTCCTCCACCTGCCGACAGCGAGCCTGCGCTCGGGGGGCTTCCCCGAGGCGCTGTCCGTCGCCGTCACCGTGCTCTGCCTGGTGTGCGGCGCATGGCTCGCCGTGCGCGACACCGTGCTCGCCTGGGCGGCCGCCGCGGGACTCGCCATCGCGCTCATCGCGGTCCACGCGGTCGCGAGCGCGCGTGGGGTCGATCTGCTCAGCAGCAGTCTCGGCGACTCGTTCGGCGCGGCGAAGCCGGTGGTGGTCATCAGCGCCGTGGTCGTCGCCGTCCTGGCGGTCGCGGCCGTGGCTCAACGCACGAAGTCGGCCGGGGCGACGACCAACGTCTGATCGTCGGGCATTCCTCGTCCACCGGCATATCCGCCCGGGCAGCCCCCCGCTGCCCGGGCGGAAGCGTTCCCGCTCCGGCCCTCCGGAGCCGGAGCGCCGGCCGCGTCCCTACACCGCGCCCTTCGGACGCGCGGCGGCGGCCGCCGCGTGCAGGAGCCGCTCGACCGAGGGCGAGCGGCGTCCCAGATGGAGTCGGCGGCCCCGGCGTGACCACCACTCCAGGACATGGAGGAATCCGGAGTCGCAGAAGGAGACCCGGGAGGCGTCCAGAACGAGCTCCGTGCAGCCGGCTGCCGCCGCGGAGGTGAGCAGGGACCGCAGCGGACGGGCGCTGAAGTGGTCGATCTCGCCGGTCAGATGGACTTCCACCGTGTGCTCGCCACGATGGACGCAGGAGTGGACCACTATGTCGCCGGGCGCCGCGGCGGCGCCCCTGTCGTGCTCGGGGGTGCGGGGCAGTATCGGGCTTGTGTTTGAGGTACTCACGTCCCCCTCAACGCCCGATGGGCGGGGAGAGGACACGACTTCGGGGGGCAACGTCCCCCGTACGACGCAACGCGCTGGGGCCCGCACCCGGAGGTGCGGGCCCCAGCACATGGAGCGCGGGCGTCGTCGTCGGCCCTAGGCGGGGACGATGTTCTCCGCCTGCGGGCCCTTCTGGCCCTGCGTGACGTCGAAGGTGACCTTCTGGCCCTCCTGGAGCTCACGGAAGCCGGAGGTCGCGATGTTGGAGTAGTGGGCGAAGACGTCCGCGCCGCCGCCCTCCTGCTCGATGAAGCCGAAGCCCTTTTCGGCGTTGAACCACTTCACGGTGCCAGTAGCCATGTCTTGTCTCCTTGAACGGGGCAGTGCCCTGGGCCCGCACCGTGCGGACCGCGCGTCGCCGCGATGATTACCCCGTCCGGAAAAAGCACCGGAGATAGAAACACGCACTTCCCGGCAGAAAAGCCGACAAGAATGAAGTCTTTGGGAACCACACTGCAACTGTGACGAACCGTAGCACGGTGCAATCGATCAGGCACGTACAGTCACACCATCCGGGCCGGAACCGGAGGGGGCGGTCAGGAGTCGGCGGCTCCGCTCGACTCGGCCGCCGAACGGCGCAGCTGCTCATTGAGGCCGAGGGCCTCTTCGAGCTGGTCCTCCAGGATGACGATCCGGCAGGCCGCGTCGACCGGCGTGCCCTGGTCGACGAGTTCGCGCGCCCGGGCGGCGATGCGCAGCTGGTAGCGGGAGTAGCGGCGATGGCCGCCCTCGGACCGCAGGGGGGTGATGAGGCGGGCTTCGCCGATCGCCCGGAGGAAGCCGGGCGTGGCGCCGATCATCTCGGCGGCTCGGCCCATGGTGTAGGCGGGGTAATCGTCATCGTCGAACCGGTCGGTGGCGGACTGGGTGGATTCTTGGGGCATTTGCACCTCTTCTGGGACGCGTCGAGGGGCCCCGGTGCCGTACGGCACCGGGGCCCCGAGGGGTTTCAACACCATCTACCGGCGCCGCGCGCCGGGCTTCGTCTTCCGCACGGCCGCCCCGAGGGACGGGGGTGCGGGGTTCGTGGATGCTTGACCGGGGACCACCTTCCAATCCGGGGTCTGCGGTACCCGAGCGGAGCTGACCTCGCTCGGGCGATCCTGATGGCGTGCACTCCTCTCATTCACTCAACTTCTCGGGTGTACTGCATTCTTCGATACTGCGCGGCCGCCCCGTCGGGCGACCCGGCCCGGCAACCAGCCGTGGGACCTTCACACACTTCCCGGCCCCAGGACTCCGCTGCCGTGCCGTCGTGCGGACTTCTTGGTTACGTGAGGAACTCTAGTAATCGAGGAGGCGAATGTCTACCTCCGCCAGGGTAGATATTCGGCGGCGCACGCGAGGGGTTCGACGGGCTGCCCGGCCTGCTCGCGCGTGCCCTCCCCGGGTCCCACCAGGGCCGCCCCGGCAGTAGACTCAGCGCTCATGTCGAACCCTGATGAACTGCTCGTCGACATCGCCGCACGGGTGGAGTCGGAGCACAGCAATCAGATGTCCCTCACCGTGGTCGTGCCCGGTGCCGTCATCACAGGACGGCTGGCCCCCGAGGCCCTCTGGAGACAGCGCGTGGCGGAGGTCCTCAAGGACTCCGACCGGCTGGGGGCCTTCGCCACCGTCTTCGTGCCCACCGAAGCGGAGAGCCGGGCGCGCCGGCACCACGAGCCACCCACACATCTGCACTTCCATGTCGCGCGGATCCTCCAGGGCAGTCTGGGCATCCCCGAGACCGGCGGCATGTACCGCATCGCCCTCAGGGACGTCAGCGCCTGGACGGTCGGAGACGTCAGCTACTCCGACCGCTGACCGCGACCCCGTTCCGTAGCCCCGTACCGCGCGGGGACAACACCAAGGGCCCGACCGGATACCGGTCGGGCCCTGATCACTGCGTGGGTACTGGCGTACACCCCGTGGGGTTACGCGACGGTGTCGAGACCCCGTCGGTCCGAGGCGGCGGTCCCCGTCCGCGCCGAGCCGCCGGAGCGCCGCGCCTGGGCGGGACGGCTGCGGCGGCCACGGGACGAGGACCCACTGCGCTTGGGGCGGTCGGTCACCGGCGCGGTGATGGTGACGGGCACGCCCGAGGGGGCCTGGGCGCCGGTGATCCGGCTCAGCTCGGCCTCGCCGGAGCGGACCTGGGTGATCTGCGGCGTGATTCCGGCGTCCATCATGAGGCGGGCCATGTCACGGCGCTGGTTGGGGGTGACCAGGGTGACGACGCTGCCGGACTCCCCGGCCCGGGCGGTGCGTCCGCCCCGGTGCAGATAGTCCTTGTGGTCGCTCGGCGGGTCGACGTTCACGACGAGGTCGAGGTTGTCGACGTGGATGCCACGCGCCGCGACGTTGGTGGCGACCAGTACGGTCACGTGCCCGGTCTTGAACTGCGCGAGCGTACGGGTCCGCTGCGGCTGGGACTTGCCGCCGTGCAGCGCCGAGGCGCGTACACCGACGGCGAGGAGATCCTCGGTCAGCCGGTCGACCGCGTGCTTGGTGTCCAGGAACATGATCACCCGGCCGTCGCGCGCCGCGATCTCCTTGGTCGTCGCGTGCTTGTCCGTGCCGTGGACGTGGAGCACGTGGTGCTCCATGGTGGTGACCGCGCCCGCCGAGGGGTCGACCGAGTGGACCACCGGATCGGTCAGATAGCGGCGGACGAGGAGGTCGACATTGCGGTCCAGGGTCGCGGAGAACAGCATCCGCTGGCCCTCGGGGCGCACCTGGTCGAGTAGGGCCGTGACCTGCGGCATGAAGCCCATGTCGGCCATCTGGTCGGCCTCGTCCAGCACCGTGATGGCGACCTGGTTCAGACGGCAGTCGCCTCGGTCGATGAGGTCCTTGAGCCGTCCCGGCGTGGCGACGACGACTTCGGCGCCGCCGCGCAGCGCGCTCGCCTGGCGGCCGATCGACATCCCGCCGACCACCGTGGCCAGGCGCAACCTCAGCGACCGGGCGTAGGGGGTGAGCGCGTCGGTGACCTGCTGGGCCAGTTCCCGGGTGGGGACGAGGACCAGGGCCAGCGGCTGTCGGGGTTCCGCGCGCTGTCCGGTGGTGCGTGCCAGCAGCGCGAGGCCGAAGGCGAGGGTCTTTCCGGAGCCGGTACGGCCCCGGCCCAGCACGTCACGGCCGGCGAGGGAGTTCGGCAGCGTCGCCGCCTGGATCGGGAACGGCACGCTCATGCCTTCGGCGACCAGGGCGGCCAGCAGCGGAGCGGGCATGTCGAGGTCCGCGAAGGCCGCGGCGGGGGGCAGGGCGGGCGTGTGGGTCACCGGCAGGGCGAACTCGCCCTTCGGCGCGGCGGAGCGGCGCCCGTAGCCGCCGTTGCCGCCGTTGCCGCCGGAGCGGGTGCGGGAGTAGCGGTCATTCGTCCGAGCGGTGCGACTCGGGGCCGTGCGGGTCGTGCGGGTGGCGCGGTTCATGCGGAACCTCCTCGATGCGGCGCGTATCGAGGATTCCGGCAGCGGGGGGCCGCACGGAGCTTCGCAAGAACGAGCCGGAAACAGAACGAGCTGGGGCCCGCACCCATGGTGCGGGCCCCAGCTACGTGGAACGCGTCGGCGTCAGCCTTAGGCGGGAACGATGTTCTCCGCCTGCGGGCCCTTCTGGCCCTGCGTGACGTCGAAGCTCACCTTCTGGCCTTCCTGGAGCTCACGGAAGCCGGAGGTGGCGATGTTCGAGTAGTGGGCGAAGACGTCGGCGCCGCCGCCGTCCTGCTCGATGAAGCCGAAGCCCTTTTCCGCGTTGAACCACTTCACGGTGCCAGTAGCCATGTCATATCTCCTTTGACGGGGCAGTGCCCTGGGTCCGCACTGTGCGGACCCGGCGTCGCCGCGATGATTACCCCGTCCGGAAATACACCGGAAATAAAAAAGTGCTCCTACTGGCACTGGAGGCCGGGAGGGGCACTTGAAGTCTTTGGGAACCACAACTGCAACTGATATTGAAGGTAGCACGCGCTGGTGGGCGGTGTACAGGATTCCTGTCGCTCCGGCCGCACTCCGGAAGAGCGCGGCCGGATAATTCTTTGCCACCGCGACCGCTATTTCTCCGTCGGCCGTGGGAGATATTTCTGTCGGCCCAGGCGTCGGCCCAGGCGCCGCACCGGATTTCGGCGCGGCCGGAACGCCGGGCCCGGGGCCGCGCCGCCGGGCAGACCGAGTTCGGTCAGCCGCCCGGCCGTGACATGACGCCTGGCGCTGTCGTCCTGGTCCAGCAGCCGGGCCGTCTCGTCCCGCAGGCCGGGATGGATCTTCGGCTGCATGCAGTGGCCCACGGCCCGGACCAGTGGCTCCAGCGTGGCCGGGGCGGCGCCGGGTACGACGGGGGGCGCTCCCCCTTCCAGGTCGGGCACCAGATGGTCGACCACGACCAGCGGTATCCGGTTGCTGTTCTCGTACGGAGTGAGCCGCTCGAGGACCCGCTCGGTGCCCACGCGCGCGACGGGGACGTCGTAGTACACGGCGGCGGTGAGCAGGGCCGTGGAGAAGCATCCGATCACGAGGCGCGGACGGCAGTGTTCGTAGAGGGTCTCGGCGAGCAGCGGCCCGTCCAGCACGGTCAGCTCCGCGCCGGCTTCCGCCGCCGCCCGGTCCAGGGCCCGTGAGTAGCGGTCGGGCGCGGTCGGGTGCGGCTTGAAGAGCACGGACCGGTGTCCGGCGGCCACGGCCCCGCGCACCATCCGGACGTGCAGGTCCTCCTCCTCGTCGGCGGTGAGGATGCCGAGGGCGGCGAGGTACTGGCCCAGCAGCAGGGCGCCGGGAGCGGCGGCGACGGCCGCCGTCACCCGAGGATCCCCCTCGGCCGCTTCCGCGATCTCCGCCAGTACTCCCCGGAAGGCGCCGTCCGGTACGAGTTCGGCCGGAACGCCGTACTCGGACAGCAACAGGGGCCTCAGTCCCGGGACGAGGTCGAGGTGGAGGAGCCGCCGCACGCGGCACCCGATCTGCTGTGGCAGTACGTCACGAGTGGGCCCGTAGCTCATGAGGCCGTCGGCGTACACATGGACAGGGCTCTCGGCGAAGAAGGCCGCGAGCGCCCGGGCGGGGTTGACCTGGATGGACTCGAGGATCATCTCGACCGGGCCGGTGCCCAGTCCCCACGCCGTCCTGAACGCCCGCTGCCACAGCGGGACCTCCTCGGGGCGGGGGCCCCAGGAGCCGGGGTGGTGAGGACGGATGGCGTCGTTCCAGTCGATCACGTCGTCGAACCGGGCGGCTATCCGGTCGTAGCCGATCATCTCGTCGAGCCGTAGCGCCATTTCCGGGATTTCGGCGTTGTTCGAGACCAGCAGGAGCCGCCGGACGTTCTCGGGCGCGCCGAACTGTCCGGCATCGAGCGCCGCGGCGACGGTGGCCGCGCCGTAGAGCGTCGACACCTGGAAGATCTGGGTCCGCCGGTGCGTGTCCATGGGGGCTGTCGGTTCCATCGGTCAGGCGGCCCTTCGGGTGTCGCGCAGCCGGCGGAGCAGGGTGGCGCGCTCGGTGTCCATCGTGGCCAGGGTCTCGTCCAGTACCCGCTGGGGCATCCGCCGCAGCGCGTCGGTCACCTCGCGCCCCAGTCGCCTGGCCACGGCCGTCTGGTACTGGTCCGCCTTGCCGACATGGAAGGCGATCATGGCGCAGTAGGTGCGTACCGCTTTGGGGAGGAACCTGTCCGCCTCCGGGTCCTGGGCCACTTCGTGGAGCAGGAGGTCGTAGGAGGGGATGAAGTCCAGCTGGCGGTTGTCCTTGATCTGCGTGAGGGACGTGGTCACGCCACGCCGGTAGAAGACTCCGTGCAGGGCGAGAGCCGCGTACGACCTGGCCTTCAGGTGCAGGCGCCAGATCCAGAGCCGGTCCTCCGCGGTGCGCAGGTTCGTCTCGAACCGCGAGGCGCCGTCGGCGAAGAGACGGCCGCTGTAGACCCCGAAGGGGACGAAGGGATAGTCCACCATCGTGACCATGCTCGCCGGGGCGATGCCGTCCCGCGGGTCCATCACGGTGTCGCGCAGCCTGGCCGGCGCGTAGCGGATGTGGCGGGACGTGCCGGTCGCCTGCACATGGTCGGTACGGGCGAAGTCGCAGCCCAGCGTCTCGATGCCGCGCACCAGGGCGCGCAGGTTGCCGGGGGCGTACCAGTCGTCGCCGTCGAGGAAGGTGACATAGTCGCCGGCCGCCGTGTCCAGACCGGTGTTGCGCGCCCGCGCCACGCCCTGGTTCGTCTCGTGTCGGATCACCGTGGCGTTCGGAATCCTGGTCTGCCAGTGGTCGAGAATGTGTGGTGTCGCGTCCGTCGAGCAGTCGTCGACGAGCAGGAACTCATAATCCGGGTCCGCGTTTTCGGCAAGGCTGCGCAGAGTGTCGGGAGCGTAGGTCCCGACATTGTGGAACGGCACGACGACGGACAATTTCGGCACACGTATTCCCAACCCTCGAACGCCAGTCTGTTCGGCAGAATAACGATCCTGTTGACCGTCCCAACGAGCCCTGATTGCACTCCAGGTGAAGACTTTCCGTCGTGCGGGCGAACCGGGGGCGGCTTCAGCGGTCGCCCGTCGGCAGGGGCCGTCGCCATGGGCGTCGGTGCCGCAGTGCGAGGGCCGCCAGGGCCAGCAGGGCGACGACTCCGACCGCTCCGCCCAGCCGAAGGCCCGGCGGCCGGAACGTACAACTGACCGACGTGGCCCGGCCGTCCAGCGGGACGGCGAGGAGCCCGAGGTACCGCTGGGCGGGCGCGGGGGCCGCGTCGCCCGCGGCGCAGGTCCACCCGGAGATCCGGGGGGCTGCGATGACGGCCGTTCCGGTGCTGCCGGCCGGAAGCTCGGCGGACAGCGCGTGCCCGGAGACGGTGACGCGGGTCGCGCCGGTTTCCCTCAGCTGCCGCACAGCCGCGTCCAGCCGGTCGCGGACCAGACAGCCGACCGGCTGCCGGGGCAGGACCGGCGCGGCCGGGGAGCGCAGCTCGATCCGTACGGAGCGGGAGGCGGGCACGGTGCCCAGCGCCTGCATGGGGGCCCGCACGGCGGGTGGCTTCCCGAGGAGGGCGACGGGCTGGTGGCCCCGCAGCGCCGCGGTGCCCCGGTACCCGGGTGCCCAGAAGTAGACCTGTGATCCCGCGGGGCACGTGGCGGTCAGCGTGACCGTGTCCCCCGACCGACCGCCACGAGCGAGGTCACCCGGCATGTCGTACACCGTGGCGCCGAGCAGCAACTCCTGGTTGGCGAAGGCGGAGTCGCCGAAGCGGGCGCCGGGCGCGGGAAGCCGCAGGCCGGGGCGGACGGTCACCAGCGGAGGCACGGCCGTGTCGGTGCTGGTGACCGTGGCGGTGGGGAGGCGGTCGACGCGTGGCGGCGACGTGGACGACGAGCGCATCCGGCTTCCGATCGAGAAGATCGCGTCGGTCACCGGATGGTCCAGGGAGACCGGATGCCGTCCCTTGGCGAAGAAGCCGAAACCCAGGGAGGAGAGGGTCGCGGAGTAAACCTCCGCGGTCAGGCTGCTGTAGTAGTCGGCGCCCTGCCCGCCGACGACCATGACGTCATTGCCGCCCGGAACCTCCCCCGGATCCGTGCGGCGGCGCGGCCAGGCGTCCTTGCGCCCGGTGGCTCGTGCCATTTCCTCGTGCCAGGGGCCGAGCCGGGGTGACCAGGAGACCTGCCGCAGCTGCTCCCGCTCGACGCGCGCCCCGGACAGGGCCGTCTCCCCGGCTTGGGCGACGACGAGAAGGGCGACGGCGACCACGGGGAGAGCCCGGGCGCCGACGGCGTACTTCCCGGCGAGCAGGAGGGCCGCGACGGACAGGACGGCGAGCAGCGACGCGACGGCGAAGGCGGGGTAGGTCCACCGGTCGATGACGGTCGTGTCGCGGGCCGCGAACGCCATGGCGGCGAGCAGCGTGCCGCCGCCGAGCAAGGCGGGCCACCGTGGCAGCCCCCCGGCCGTGGACAGCCAGGCGGCGATGAGCAGCAGGGCGCAGAGGACGAAGGACTGGCGGTAGGGAATGCCGTTGGGTGAGGCGCCCGCGTGCCAGAGCAGATGGGTGGGCTCCCACTGGGTGGAGAGCGCCACCAGGCAGACGGCGGCCGTCCAGGCGACCCGGACCCGGGGGGCGACGGCGGTGTTGAAGGGAAGCGTCAGGGCCAGGGCGAGTGCCGGTGTGCCGATGAAGAGGGCGGGCGTCGCCACGCTCGACGTGGCCGGCAGGAGCCGGGCGAACACCTCGGACCAGGCGACGGCGGTGAAGGACACCTCGGGTGTCGGGTCGGCGACCCGGGTGGCGGCGTAGACGACCACGACGACCGGTGCGGCGAGGCCGACGCCCACGGCGACGGCTCGGACGGCCCGGAGCAGGCCCGCCGTCCGACCACAGTCGGCGTCCTCGGCCGTGAGCAGCCGGACCACGAGCACGACGGCGGCGCCCAGGGTCGCCATGTACGCGGTGTAGAAGTTCGCGACCCATGCCAGCGCCACGATCAGCGGGCCCAGCACCGGTCGCCGGCCGGCCCGCGCCCACTCGCCGACCAGGCACAGCAGCGGAAGGGCGAGCAGGCCGTCCAGCCACATCGGCACGTAGGCCCCGTAGTTGAACGTCCAGCCCGACAGTGCGTACGCCGCGCCCAGCACGGCGGCCACCGGCCAGGGACCCCGACGCAGCTTCAGCAGCAGAGCCGCCATCGCGGCGCCGGCGGCGGTGATCTTCGTCGCGGTGATGACGTAGAGGGCCAGCTCGATCCGGTCCGCCGGGAAGAGCAGGACCATCACGTCGAACGGGCTGCTCAGATACGTCCCGAAGTCACCGAGGAAATTGGAGCCGAAGCCCGAGGTCCAGTTCAGGAACATGTCCCCGTCCGCCTCGCCGAGGAGCAGCCTGCGCCAGTAGGCGTGGTACGGCAGGTACTGGTTTCCCAGGTCGACGATGTTGCGGGTCGTGGGCCCGTAGGGGTGGCTGCCGGCCAACAGTCCGCCGAGACAGAAGACCGCGCAGGTCAGCAGGGCGGCGCTCATGGTGGCGGCGCGCACGGCCGCGATCGGGGGCCGCCCGCCCTGTCCGGGCTCGGCGTCGACGGCAGGGGGCACGCGTCCTCCGGGGTGTGTCGCACGGCGCGCGGACGCGCGCGGTCCCGTCGGCCTCTCACCTCACGGGCACGACGGCCATTACCGCTGATCCGGGCGACCCGCGTCCGATCACCAGACGGACGCGGAGGGCGGCGGAGGTGAACTCCGGGTGCCCTCGGGCGTCACGCGCCCGCGTCGGCCTCCTGCGCCTCACGGGGACAGCACGGGCGCCGGTCCTCCTCGGCTCACGAGGGGTGGGCGGACGGCAGAACCACGCCACATTTCCGGCCAGGAGTGAACCTCCGGCGCTGATCTCCGGTCTCGTATCACGTCATGCGCCGAAGGACCAACGATCCGAGAGGTCGGGACCTTTGGCACTCCCTCGATGAAGTGGAGATCAACCCCCCATGCGATTCACCCTTCGCGGCCGTGCGCGCCGGATAACCTCCGTCGGCCTGGCCTCGAGTGCCGCTCTCGCGCTCGTCGCGTCGGCGGCCACCGCCGCCACCGCTCACGCCGCCGCGCCCGATGAGCGGGGCAAGCCCGTCGTCAACATCATCGGCGGCGTGGAACAGCCCGACTCCGCCTACCCGTGGATGGCCGCCCTGCTGGCCAAGGGCACGGGCAGCGCGACGGACCGCCAGTTCTGCGGCGCCAGCCTGGTCAGCAGCGATGTCGTCATGACGGCCGCTCACTGCGTGGAGGGCGCCAAGGCGAAGCAGCTGGAGGTCACCGTCGGCCGGACCGTCCTGTCCAACAAGAAGCAGGGTCAGCTTCGTTCGGTGCGCGGCATCGTGACGCACCCCCGTTACCTCAACGGTGACGCGGCGTACGACCTGGCCCTGCTGGAGCTGGCCAAGCCGGTCACCGACATCGTCCCGGTCAAGCTGCCGACCGTGGGCACCGATGCCCTGCTCCGCCCCGGCGCCAAGGCCACGGTCATCGGCTGGGGCAACACCGACACCGAGCTGCCTCACTACGCCGACCGGCTGCGCGGCGTGCAGGTGCCGATCGTGTCGCACACCGAGTGCAAGGCGACCTACCCGGGCTACAACAAGGCCGTCAACGTCTGCGCGGGCGTCGAGGGCAAGGACTCCTGCCAGGGTGACAGCGGTGGCCCGCTCTTCCGCAAGGTGTCCGGCCGGACGTACCAGATCGGCATCGTGTCGTACGGCGAGGGCTGCGCCGAGCAGGGCGCGCCCGGCGTCTACGCCTCGACCAGCTCCGCCAAGCTGTGGAGCACGCTCGCCGAGTCCCCCGAGGGCAAGCGCCTGAAGAAGCTGCTCGGGCGCTGACGCGGTCGGGCCGGTCGCACGCCTGCCGGGCGTGCGACCGGTCGTCGGTGCCAGTGACGGTGTGCGTCCTCAGGCGCGGGGGGTCGCCGGAGCGGCCTCGGGTGTCCGGAAGACGCGCTCGAGGTGGGTGGCCAGATCCCGGGCGGACGGAGGGCGGAGCCGGGCGCTCAGATAGCCGTCGGGGCGTATCAGGAGCGCGGTGGCACTGTCGACGCCGTACATCCGGGCGAACTCGCCCCCGCTGTCGCGGTACACGGGCAGCGGGCCTCCATACGCCCTCGTGCCGGCCGGTGTTCCGTCGGCGAGGACGGCACAGACCTCCACCGCGTTCCCCGACAGCTCCCGTGCAACGGTGGCGATGTCGTCGAACCCGTCGTCGAATCCGGCGTCGAACTCCTCGCCCGCCGTGCCGCTTCCGTACAGCAGCAGCACATGTCCACGGTCGCGCAACAGGTCGTACAGCCGCAGGGGGTAGGCGGCGATGTCGTCGGTGAGACGACCGCAGTCCGGTGCCCGCTCCCCCGGCTGGGGGCCGGATCCGTCGCCCGCGTGGTCCGGGCGGCCCACGATGGGGCTGTCGGGATAGGCGACCAACAGTTGTGCCTCGCGCAGCATCAGGGTCTCCGGGTCCGCCGGATCGGCCTGGACGCCCTCGGTGGCGTGCCGGACCGTACGGCCCACGACCTCCTCCCCCACCGGCCGCCGCTCGGCGTCGTAACTCGCGAGCAGGCTCGGCTGCGCGGCGCCTTCGACGGTGAGGGCGATCTTCCACGCCAGGTTGAAGGCGTCCTGGATACCGGTGTTCATGCCCTGCGCTCCCGTCGGCGGGTGGATGTGCGCCGCGTCCCCGGCGACGAACACCCGGCCCTCTCCGTACCGGTCGACGAGCCGGTGGCTGATCCGGAAGACCGACGACCAGCGCATGGCGGACGCGGTGGTCGGTCGCGGCGAGAGCCGGTCCAGGACCGCCTGGATGTGCTCGAGCGCGGGGGCGCGTCCCCCCTCCAGGCCGTGCGCCACCCCTTCCGCTCCCCTGCCGGCGCTCTCGGCCTGCCGGGTGGTGGAGAGTTCCGGCGGCACCAGCATGGACATCCGGTAGCGGCCCGAGCCGGGCAGCGGGATGCACACCAGCACGTCGTCGACGGCGCCGTCGGCGTCCCGGTGCGTGGCGCGCACGCCGTAACCGCGCGGAAGGTCCCAGTCGACCTCCACATCGGCCAGCATGTACTCCTCCGGGAAGGCGCCCCCCTCGAAGGTGAGCCCGAGTGCCTTGCGTACCGTGCTGTGCGCGCCGTCGCACCCCACCAGGAACCGCGAGCGGACCTCCTCCTGTTCACCGGAAGCGTGGACGAGCCGGGCGGTCACGCCCTGAACGTCCTGGGTGAAGCCCATGAGCTCGGTGCCGCGCTCGATCCGGGTTCCGAAGCGGGCGAGGAACTCCTCCAGGATGCGCTCGGTCTCGTACTGGGGCAGCGCGGCGAAGCCGTACGGAACGACCCGGGGCAGTACGAGGTCCGTCCTGGGCTGCTCGGCGCCGTTGACATACGTCAACTGGCCGCGCAGCGGCACAGCCGCGTCCAGCGCCGCCCGTACGAGACCCATCCGGTCCCAGACCTCCAGCGTGCGCGGCTGGATGCCCACCGCCTTGGCGAACGGAAGCCTGGCCGGGAGCCGGTCGATGATCCGGCAGGCGATCCCGCGGCGCCGCAACTCCGCGGCCGCCGTCAGCCCGACCGGCCCCGCGCCCGTCACCAGCACATCCGGCGATTCACTGTGCGCCATGGGCGTCTCTCCTGGTGGGAAGCCCCCCGGGACACCCCCGAACGACCTCCATGGTCACTCCCGTGACGGCCGCCGTCCACCGCGGTCCCTCCGCGCCGTCATGCGGGATCACTTGTGCGGGCCTAGCCTGAGACGGGAGTTTTTCCCTCGTCCGGCAGGAGGACTGCCATGAGGTACTCGATCCCCTGGCGCAAGGCGTGCGTCGGTCTGGCAGCGGGAACTCTGCTGGTGGTACCGGTGACCGCGGGAGGCGCCTACGGCGCTCCCTCCCCGGAACCGACCCTCACGTCGTCGCCTTCCTCGGACGACGACTTCACCCAACTCAGCCCCGCCGTCACCGCGCGCCTGGACACCGCGATCCAGAAGGTCCTGCGCGACGCCGGGGTACCGGGCGTGGTCGTCGCGCTCTCGGCGCCGGGCAAGGGAACGTACATCCGGTCGTTCGGCGTCGCCGACAAGGCCACCGGCGCCAAGATGGCCCCCGACATGAACATTCGGATCGGCAGCGAGACCAAGACCTTCACCGTGACCGCGCTGCTCGAACTGGTCGATCAGGGCAAGGTGGGCCTGGACGACCCGATCGGGAAGTACATCGACGGGGTCCCCAACGGGGATCGGATCACGCTGCGGAACCTCGCGGAGATGCGCAGCGGGCTGTTCAGTTACTCGATGGACGACGGCTTCGTCAAGGCGCTGCTCACCGACCCCGATCGGCCGTTCACTCCACAGCAGTTGCTGGACTACGCGTTCAAGCACCCGGTGCTGTCCCAGCCGGGCGAGAAGTTCTTCTACTGCAACACCAACCTGATCCTGCTGGGGCTGGTCGTGGAGAAGATCGGCGGAATGCCGCTCCCCGAGTTCATCGAGCAGAACGTCACGAAGCCCGCCGGGCTGCGGAACACGATCTTCCCCACCGACGCCGCGTTCCCGAACCCGCACCCGCACGGCTACACCAACCAGACGATCAGCGGGAAGGTCGAGGACTCGACGAACTGGAACCCCTCCTGGGGCTGGGCCGCCGGCGCGATGATCTCCAACCTCCAGGACCTGCGCACGTGGGCCCGCGTGCTCGCCACCGGCTCGCTGCTGACCCCCGAAACCCAGGCGCAGCGGCTCAAGACCCTCCCGACGGGCATTCCGGGCGCCAACTACGGCCTGGGCATCTTCGACGTGCAGGGGTGGACCGGCCACAACGGCTCGCTGCCCGGGTACGAGACCCTGACGATGTACCTGCCGGAGTCGAAGGCGACGCTGGTCGTCATGCTCAACACGGACATCCTGCAGGACGAGATCGAGCCGAGTACCCGGTTCGGCCAGGCGATCACCGAGATCGTGACTCCGAAGCACGTGTACAACCTGCCGGTCACCCCCGCCCGGCCGACCGGCCCGCCGGCCTCCTCGTCACCCTCCTCCTGACGCGAGGTCAGGAGTGCGGCACCGAAGAATCGGCGTCCACGATCCGGACCGGCCCATGGCCGGTCCGGATCGTGGCGTCGACACGTCGGGCCCGGCGGGAGGGACTACGCGCGCCCTGCGGCCAGTGCCATCAGACGTTCGAGTACGCGGCCGCCCGAGGCGCTGACGCCGTCGTGCTCCCACTCGTTGGTGACCCATGTGCGGGTGGCGCCGATGGCGCGTGCGGTACGCAGCGAGAGTCCGGCGTCCACATACATGTCGTCGTGGTAGACGATCGCGGCGAGCGGAACCTCGTTGGAGGCGAGGCGGTCCAGGTCGTACAGCGGGGGCCAGTCGGCGCGCCGGGCCAACAGGTCCGCGGCGTCCGCGAAGGGGCGCAGGCCCGCGATCTCCTGGAACATCCAGGGATAGATCATTTCACCGGTGAGGAGGAGCGGGTCCGCGTCGTCGGCGAACTCGGGGAAGTGGGCGAGGGCGCGTGCGGCCGCCCAGTCGGACGGCCCGGCGCCCTGGCCGTAGAGCGTCTCCTGCATCCCGGCGAAGAGCGGATTGTCGATGAACCCGGTGAGCGCCGTCACCTGGTGGAGGAAGGTGTCGGTCGGCTGCCCGTCGGCGCCGATGGCCTCGTCCAGCAGCCAGTGGAGCCGCTCGAACCCGTCGCCCATGCCGAGGGCCAGTCCGAGGGTGCGCAGCCGGCGGGTGGTGAGGCGGTCACCGTTGGGCAGTCGGACGTCACCGGCCGCGAGGATGTCGGCGATCTTGCGGAGACGGGGGGCGTCCTCGGGGTAGCGGGCGTAGAAGTCGAGGACCCGGTCGCGGACCCGGGGGTAGGTGCGGGCGTACACGTCGTCGGCGGTGGCGGTGAGGCCGGGCAGGCCGCCGGTCACATAACAGGAGCGAAGGCCCTCGGGGGCCAGGGAGAGGTAGGTGAGGGTGATGAAGCCGCCATAGCTCTGGCCGAGGGTCTCCCAGGGGGTGTCACCGCACAGCCTGCGGCGGATCAGTTCCGCGTCTCGCACGATGGCGTCGGCACGGAAGTGACCGAGGTGATCGGCCAGTTGGGCTGCCGAGGAGAAACCGGAGACGGACCGTGCGGTCACCGGCGTGGAGCGACCGGTGCCGCGCTGGTCGAGCAGGAGTACCCGGTGGGTCTTGAGCGCCTGGGGCAGCCAGCCGGGGGATCCGGCGGACGGGCGCGGCGACTTGCCGCCCGGGCCGCCCTGGAGATAGAGCAGCCAGGGCAGTTGCTCGCCGCGGCGAGCGGGGTCGGCGACCTCGCGGGCGAAGACCTCGATGGCGGGGCCGTCGGGGGCCCGGTGATCGAGGGGAACGCTGAAGACGTGGTCGACCGTCGCGTACGCCGGGTTCATGGGTCCCTTTCACGTCCGGGCGGCTGCCGCCGGTCACCTCGCGCCCGGCGGGCCGTGCGGCCGTCGGGCTGTCCGGCCGTCGGGCGCGGTGTCGGGCGGGACACCGCAGGCGCGGTGTGACATGGCAAGGTCAGTCTGCTGGGGTTCCCGGATCTCCGGGAGCCCTCGCGTCGGTATAAGGCCGCGTTATGACCGGGCCGCGCGGCCGCCCTCGGCGACACGGGAGCCCTCGTTCTTGGCCCACAGGGAGCGGACATGGCCCAAGTGCTTGGTCATGCACTTCTCCGCGCCTTTTCGATCCCCCGCGAGCATGAGGTCGAGGAGCTCCAGGTGCTCCTCGGCCGACGGAAGCAGTTCGCCACGCTCGTCCAGCGCGGTGAGCCCGTAGAGGCGGGACCGCTTGCGCAGCTCACCGACGGTCTCGACGAGACGGTCGTTCCCACCGAGACCTAGCAGCGTCAGATGGAACTTGCGATCGGCTTCCAGATACCCGATGAGATCGTGCTCACGGGCCGCGCGCACGATGTCCTCGGCGATGGGACGCAGCGCCTCCAGTTCCTCGCGGGAGGCACTGCGGGTGATCCGGCCGACCATGGGGATCTCGATGAGCGCGCGGATCTCGCTGTACTGGTCGAGGTCGCGCTCGTCGACCTCGGTGACGCGGAACCCCTTGTTGCGGACGGGCTCGACCAGACCCTCCCGGACCAGGTCGAGCATCGCCTCGCGGACCGGGGTGGCGGAGATGCCGAAGTCCTCGGCCAGCGTGGGCGCGGAGTACACCATGCCCGGCCGCAGCTCGCCGGAGATCAGGGCCGCCCGCAGGGCATGGAGGACCTGGTCGCGCAGCCGCTCCCGGGAGGCGTTGAGGTCGCGGCGGGTCAGATGCCCCATGACGGTGGTGATCCCTTCGTTCCAGTTTCGATCACCACCGTACAATGTCACGTTGTTTCAGCCGGTGACAGGGTGTAGGTGCGCCCGGAGGTATAGAAGTCCAGAGCCGCCCGGCCCTGTTCGCGCGGTCCGTGGCTGGACATCTTGGCGCCACCGAACGGCAGATGGAAGTCGACGCCGGTGGACGGAGCGTTGATCCGGACCATTCCGGTGTCGAGTCCGTCCAGTCCGCGCAGGGCCGTGTCGAGATCGGCCGTGTGGACCGACGTGACAAGACCGTACGGCACGGAATTGGTGAGCCGGATCGCGTGGGCGAGGTCGTCGGCGGGCAGCAGGGCGGCGACGGGTCCGAAGACCTCCTCCCGCAGCAGCCGGTGTTCCGGGGCGACCTTCTCGACCAGGGTCGGGGCCGCGTACCAGCCGGGACCTCCGGGCACGGTGCCGCCCGCCAGTGTGGGCAGCCCCTGCCAGGCGTCGCCCACCCGGTCGCGGGCCCGCTCGTCGATGAGCGGTCCGCACACGGTGGCCGCGTCGGCCGGGTCGCCGACCGGCACGGCACGAAGCGCCTCGGAGAGCGCCTCGCGCAGGGGCCCGAAGGCGGACCCGACCGCGATCACGCGACTGGTGGCGGTGCACTTCTGGCCGGCGTATCCGGCGATGGCGGCGGCGATGTGCGCCGCCGCCTGCTCGATGCCGGCGTCCGGCAGAACGATCGCCGCGTTCAGGCCGCCCATCTCGGCCTGGACCGGGATGCCCCGGGTCGTGGCGGTGCGGACGACGGCCTGGCCGACGACGGTGGAACCGGTGAAGGAGACGACATCGGCGGCGGAGACCACGGCGTTGCCCTCGGTCGCACCACCGGGCAGGACGGTGAACACCCCGGCGGGCAGGGTCTGCCGCACGATCTCGGCGAGGCGCTGGGCGCAGGCGGTCGCCTCGGGGGCCGGCTTGAGGACGACCGTGTTGCCGACGGCGAGGGCGGGGGCGGCCTTCCAACTCGGAATGGCGAAGGGGAAGTTCCACGGTGTGATCAGCCCCGCCACGCCATGCGGGCGGCGGCGGGTCAGAAGCAGTCCCGGCCCCGAGGCGGTCTCATGGACCGCGCCCGTGGGCTCGTAGGGGGCCTGGGCGTAGTAGCGCCAGATCGCGGCGGTGCGCGCGACTTCGGCGTTGGCCTCGGCCAGAGGCTTGCCGACCTCGCGTACGGCGAGTGCGGCCAGTTCGGCCGCGGCCGCGTCGATGGCGGTGGCGACCGCGTCGAGCGCGGCGGAGCGGGCGGCCGCCCCGCGGAGCAGCCAGTCCGGCTGTCCGGCCCGGGCCCGCTCCACGGCGTCGGCCGCCGCGAAGGCCCCGGGTGCGGGGACGCGCAGGAGGACGTCGTCCGGGGCGGCCGGATTTCGGGAGATGACGGACGCGACGGCGGTGGTCATGGGAGGAAGCCTCCGGGAAGGGGTCGGCCGGTTCGGGAAGTACGGTTCGGGGAGGTGCGGGGGTCCTGGCACGGCCGGCGGGGGCCCGGGGCGGCCGACGGGGCGCGGGCGCGGCGGGAGCCGGCCGGGCGGTGAACTCGACGGCCGGGCACAGCGGGACGCAGTGAACGGGCCGGCCGGGTGGTCGGGACGTGGTCAGTGGTGTCCGTCTGCGACGGCCTTCTCGGTGGCCGTCCGCACCCCGGCCTCGATCTCCCCACCGAGCGGCAGACGCGGCGGCCGGGTGGGTCCGCCGCGGTGGCCCACGATGTCCATGGACAGCTTGATGGACTGGACGAACTCGGTCTTCGAGTCCCAGCGCAGCAGCGAGTGAAGGGACCGGTAGAGCGGCAGGGCTGTGGCCAGATCGCCCGCGACCGCCGCGTGGTACAGCTCCGCGCAGGTCGCCGGGAAGGCGTTGGGGTATCCGGCGATCCAGCCGACGGCACCGGCGAGGGCCAGCTCGAGCAGAACGTCGTCCGCGCCGATCAGGAGGTCGAGGTCCGGCGCGAGTTCGGCGATCTCGTAGGCGCGGCGTACGTCGCCGGTGAACTCCTTGACGGCGACGATGCTTCCGCTGCGGTGCAGAGCGGCGAGCAGAGAGGGGGTGAGGTCGACCTTGGTGTCGATGGGGTTGTTGTACGCCACGACCGGAATCCCGGCCCCGGCCACCTCGGCGTAGTGGGCGCGCACGGCCGGCTCGTCGGCCCGGTAGGCGTTGGGCGGCAGGAGCAGCACCGAGCCGCAGCCCGCCTCGGCGGCCTGCTCCGCCCAGCGGCGGGACTCCGCGCTGCCGTAGGCGGCGACCCCGGGCATGACCCGGGCCCCGTCGCCCGCCGCCTCGACGGCGGTACGCACCACACGGGCCCGCTCCTCGTCGGTGAGGGTCTGGTACTCGCCGAGTGAGCCGTTGGGCACGACACCGTCGCAGCCGTTGTCGATCAGCCGGCGGACGTGCTCGGCGTAGGCGTCGTAGTCGACGGACAGATCGTCACGCAGGGGCAGGGTGGTCGCGACCATGACCCCGCGCCAGGGGCGGGCACTGTTCCAGGTGGTGGCGGTCATCTCGACGGAGCCTCTCTGTGATGTGACATCTCGCTGGGCGTAGGGCTCGTGGGCAGCAACCCCGTGAGCACCACAGTAATATTTCACATTGCACACCAGCTGCCAAGAGGGGTCGGCGCCCTCCCCCTCGAGGCGCCCCTCGGACACAGCTGGATAACGGACCTGGTGACTTCTTGTCAGTGCAATTTCACATTACTATGTTACGGGTCACATTCCAGTCAGCTCACCGGCTGCCCGACGCTCTCGGAGTGACCCCTGATGAACAAGCGCACCACCCTCGCCCTCGCCGCCACCCTCGCGGCCGCCCTGACCCTTGGCGTGACCGGCTGTTCCGGCGGGAAGCAGGCGAGCAACGACCGGGGAGGGAAGAACCCGGTGGCGGCCACCAACGGAACGGTGGTCGGCGGCACGCCGCAGCGGGGCGGCACCCTCACCGTCCTGTCCAACCAGGACTTCACCCACCTCGACCCCGCCCGCAACTGGGTGATGGGCGACATGGACTTCGGGACGCGACTGCTCTACCGCACCCTTGTGACCTACCGGGCGGAACCCGGCACCAAGGGCGGGGAGCTGGTCCCCGACCTCGCCGAGAACCTCGGCACCTCCTCCAACGGAGCCCGGACCTGGACCTTCACGCTCAAGAAGGGGCTGAAGTTCGAGGACGGCTCGCCCATCACCGCCCAGGACGTCAAGTACAACGTCGAGCGGTCCTTCTCGCCCGACCTGCCGGGCGGCCCCGACTACGCGGCCCGCTATCTGGCCGGCGCCGAGGGCTACCAGGGCCCGGCCCATGGCAAGCACCTCGACTCCGTCAGGACACCCGACGCCCGCACGATCGTCTTCGAACTCCGCAAGCCCTTCGCGGAGTTCCCCTACGCGACCGTCCTGCCCACCTTCGCCCCGGTTCCCAAGGCCCGGGACAAAGGGCCCCAGTACGACAACCGGCCGTTCTCCTCGGGGCCGTACAAGATCGAGTCCTACGCCCGGGACAAGCAGCTGGTGCTGGTCCGCAACAGCCACTGGGACGCGCGGACCGACAGTGTCCGCAAGGCGTACCCCGACAAGGTGGTCGTGACGATGGGCCTCAAGGCCAACCAGATCGACGACCGGCTCATCGCCGGGTCCGGCCGGGACGCGTCGTCGGTGTCCTGGGGCAAGCTGCGCCCGGAGAGCACTCCCAAGGTGCTCACCAGGACCGACGTGAAGTCCCGACTGCTCGCCGAGTCCTCCAACTGCACGGAGATGGTGCAGATGCACACGGGCCGTGCTCCGTTCGACAACGTCAAGGTCCGCCAGGCCGTGCAGTACGCGCTCGACCGGGAGGCGATCCTGACCGCCTCCGGCGGTCCCGCCCTCAACGACGTGGCCACGGCCCTCATGCCCGGTCCGCTCTTCGGCGGCAAGCAGCCCGACACGCTGAGGATCCCGGCCACGGGTGATGTGGAGAAGGCGAAGCAGCTGCTCAAGGAGGCCGGGAAGGCGGCCGGCTTCTCCACCAGCATCACCGTTTCCAACGGTGACAAGGGAGTCGGCGAGGCCGTCCAGCAGTCCCTCGGCCGGGCCGGGATCAAGGTCACCATCGAGACCGTCGACCCGTCGGCCTTCTACGACACCATCGGCGACACCAAGAACCGTACGGATCTCGTCTACACCGGCTGGTGCCCGGACTATCCCTCCGGTTCCACCTTCCTGCCGTTCGTCTTCGACGGCCGTTACATCAAGGAGAAGGGCAACTCGGGCAACCACTCGCTCTTCCGCGACGAGGCGACCATGAAGCGGATGGACGAGATCGCGGCGATGACCGACGCAGGCCGGGCGAACACGGCATGGCGGGAGCTGGACGGCCAGATCCTCGCCAAGGCCCCGACGGCCCCCGCCGTCGTCGAGCGCATGCCGTTGCTGCTCGGTGGCAACATCGCGGGCGCCTTCGGGCACACGTCCTTCGGCGGACAGATCGACTACGCGACCATCGGCCTCAAGGACCCTGCGAAGAGCGGAAGCTGAGGGAACGTCACCTCATGTCCACCACCACACCCGGTCCCTCCGGCAGCGGCCCGTGGCAGCTCGCCCGCGCGGAACTTCGCCGTCGTCCGTCCGTGAGGATCTCCCTCGTCGTCGTCGCGCTCTTCGCGGTCATGGCGGCGGCCGCTCCGCTGCTCGGCGCCCTGGGCGGCTGGGGACCCGACGAGTTCGACAAGTCCGCCGTCGACCCCTACCTGGGCGGACTGCCCATCGGCCCGCTCGGCGGCGTCGGCGCGGACCACTGGCTCGGCGTCGAACCCGTCACGGGCCGGGACCTGTTCGCCCGGGTCGTGCACGGCGCCCAGGTGTCCCTGCTCATCGCCTTCGCCGCGACGGCGATCGTCGTCGCCGCCGGGACGGCGGCGGGCGTCGCGGCCGGTTACTTCGGCGGCCGAACCGACACGGTGCTCTCCCGCCTGATGGACCTCACCATGTCCTTCCCCTCGCTCATCTTCATGATCGCGATGATGTCGGTGGCCCGGGACGTCAACCGGATCGTGTTGATGACGGCCGTCATCGGGCTGTTCGGCTGGCCCGGCATCGCCCGCGTCGTGCGCGGCCAGACCCTCTCGCTCAAACACCGCGAGTACGTCGAGGCCGCGCGGGTGGGCGGCGCCGGGCCCTGGCGCATCCTCACCCGCGACATCCTCCCGGGCGTCGCCGGCCCCGTCATCGCGTACACCACCCTGATCATCCCCGGGATGATCGCCACCGAGGCGGCACTCAGCTATCTGGGCGTCGGCGTCCGCCCGCCCACCCCGTCCTGGGGCCAGATGATCGCCGAGAGCGTCGCCTTCTACGACACGGACCCCATGTACTTCCTCATCCCGAGCCTCTGTCTCTTTCTCACGGTGCTCGCCTTCACCCTTCTCGGCGACGCCCTCCGCGACGTCCTCGACCCGAGAGGCAGCCGCACATGATGCTCCACCTCGGCCGCCGGCTGCTCGGCGTCGCCGGCGTCCTCCTCGCCATCGCCGCCGTCACCTTCACCATCTTCTACGTCCTTCCCTCCGACCCGGCCGCCGCGGCCTGCGGCAAGTCGTGCAGCGCCGAACGGCTGGAGGCGATCCGCGCGCACATGGGCCTGGACCAGCCGGTGTGGCGGCAGTTCGCGGACTTCGTCACCGGCGTCTTCACCGGCCGCACCATGGGCAGCGGCCCGTACGCGCTGCACTGCGACTTCCCGTGCCTTGGGTACTCCTACGAGAACAGCAACGCCGTCTGGGACCTGCTGCTGGACCGATTGCCCGTCTCCGCCTCCCTGGCGCTGGGCGCCGCGGTGATCTGGCTGGCGCTCGGGCTCTCCACGGGAGTCGCGGCCGCGCTGCGCAAGGACACCCTCACCGACCGGGCCCTGATGGTCGGCGCGGTCGCCGGCGCGTCCCTGCCCGTCTACTTCACCTCGGTGATGCTGATCTACGGTCTGATCCGGGTGACCGGTCTGCTGCCGTATCCGCAGTACGTGGCGTTCGGGACGAACCCCGTCGAGTGGGCCTCGAACCTGTTGCTGCCCTGGCTCGCCCTGGCCGTTCTGTACGCCGCCATGTACGCCCGGCAGAGCCGGAGTTCGATGATCGAGACCATGGCGGAGCCGTACATCCGCACCGCCCGCGCGAAGGGCCTGCCCCGTCGCACGGTCGTCGTCAAACACGGGCTGCGCGCGGGCATGACACCGATCCTCACGATCTTCGGGATGGACCTGGGCGGACTGCTCGCGGGCGCGGTGATCACCGAGTCCATCTTCGGGCTCCCGGGCGTCGGACGGCTCTTCTACGGTGCCCTCGCCACCGGCGACCAGCCGGTCATCCTCGGTGTCACCCTGCTCGCCGCCGCCTTCATCGTCGTCGCCAACCTGGTGGTCGACCTTCTGTACGCCGTCGTCGACCCGAGGGTGAGGTACTGATGGCCGGCCCCCAGCCCCTGCTGTCCGTACGGGATCTGACCGTGACCTTCCCGACCCGGCACGGTCCCGTGCGGGCCGTGGACTCCCTTGCCTTCGAGGTGCGGCAGGGGCGGACCCTCGGCATCGTGGGCGAGTCGGGCTCCGGCAAGTCCGTCACCTCCATGGCCGTGATGGGTCTGCACACGAGCGCCGAGGTCACCGGATCAATCGCCCTCGACGGACGGGAACTGGTCGCGATGCCCGAGCGCGAGCTGAACGGGCTGCGCGGCCGGAAGATGGCGATGATCTTCCAGGACCCGCTCTCCAGCCTCCACCCCTACTACACCGTCGGTGAGCAGATAGCCGAGCACCACCGGGTCCACATCGGCAGCGGCCGAAGGGCCGCCCGGGAACGGGCCGTCGAGGCGCTCGGCGAGGTCGGCATCCCCGAGCCCCGCCGCCGGGCGGGCGAGTACCCGCACCAGTTCTCCGGCGGCATGCGCCAGCGCGTCATGATCGCCATGGCGCTGGCCTGTGAACCCGACCTGCTCATCGCGGACGAGCCGACCACGGCCCTGGACGTCACCGTCCAGGCCCAGATCCTGGAGCTGATCGCCCGTCTCCAGCAGGAGCGCGGCCTCGCCGTCATCATGATCACGCATGATCTGGGAGTGGTCGCCCGCGTCGCCCACGACGTCCTGGTGATGTACGGCGGCCGAGCCGCCGAACAGGCGCCGGTGGACGCCTTGTTCGCGTCCCCGGCGCACCCCTACACCCGGGCCCTGCTCGACTCCCTGCCCCGGCTCGACGACTGTGACGACGAACCGCTGCGGGTGATTCCCGGCAGCCCTCCGTCCCTGCTCACGCCCGCTCCCGGCTGCGCGTTCGCACCACGCTGCCCCATGCTGTCCACCGGTCCGGCGGCCCAGGAGCGGTCCCGCTGCCGGACGGAGCGTCCCCTGCTCAGCGGGCCTGCCGGGCACCCGGCCGCCTGCCACTTCCCCGCGCGCGAAGGCCTCGCCTCATGACGACCACCGCACCTTTGCTGTCCGTACGCGACCTGACCATGACCTTTCCCGGGCGACGCCGCGCCGCGCCACCCGTGCGGGCCGTCGACGGCATCAGCTTCGACGTGGCGGCGGGCGAGACCCTGGGTCTCGTCGGAGAGTCCGGTTGCGGCAAGTCCACCACCGGCCGCACGATCGTCCGCCTGCTGGAACCCACCGGCGGTTCCGTCACCTTCGACGGGCGTGACATCAGCCATCTGTCGCAGCGGGAGCTGAAGCCGCTGCGCAAGGACCTGCACATGGTCTTCCAGGATCCGCACTCCTCCCTCAACCCCCGCCAGACGGTGGCGCGGATCATCTCCGACCCGCTGATGGTGCGCGGGAGTTCCGCGGCCGAGGCGCGCGAGCGGGCGGCCGAACTCATGGATCTGGTCGGGCTGATCCCGGAGCACATCGACCGCTACCCGCACGAGTTCTCCGGCGGACAGGCCCAGCGCATCGGCATCGCCCGCTCGCTGGCCACCGGCCCGCGTCTCGTCGTCGCCGACGAACCGGTCTCCGCGCTCGACGTCTCCGTACAGGCCCAGATCGTCAATCTGATGGAGCGTCTCCAGAGGGAACTCGGCCTCGCCTACCTCTTCATCGCCCACGACCTGTCGGTGGTCAAGCGGGTGTGCGACCGCGTCGCCGTGATGTACCTGGGCCGGATCGTCGAGATGGGCCCCAAGGAACGGGTCTACGCGGCGCCCGCCCACCCCTACACACGGGCGCTCCTGTCGGCCGTCCCGCTGCCCGACCCGGCCGCGGAACGAGCCCGGGAGCGGATCACCCTGCTCGGCGAGCCGCCGAGCCCGGCGGCTCCGCCGTCCGGCTGCACCTTCCACCCGCGCTGCCCCAAGGCACAGCTGGTCTGCCGCACCGAGGCGCCACTGCTGCGGATCGCCGCCCCGGGCGAGACGCGGCAGGTGGCCTGCCACTTTCCCGAGGGCGACTGAACGGGGTCGCGCCCCGGATCCGCGGCGGGATCCGGGGCGCAACCGTCGGCCGGGGTCATGACTTGGTGATCCGCACGGTCTCTCCGTATCCGTCGGCCCGGAGCACGTCGATCCGCACACCGGCCGCCGGGTCGGTGAACGACTCACCGGCCCAGTACGGAGCGTCGTCCAGCGGGCGGCATCCGCCGGCCGGTGCGGCGGAGGGCTTGGCGTCCATCACCCGCACGGGTCCCTGGCCGGTCGCCACGGACGTGTCGATCCGGTAGATCAGCGCTCCGGTCGAGCAGAGACCCGTGTCCCCCTGGACCGCCCGTCTCGATTCGACCACGTAGGCGGTCGTGGGTCCGGTGCGTACCACCGCCATCTTGGTGCCGCTGCCGTACTCGACGGCGGTCAGGTACACGGTGTCGCTGCCCTTCGAGGCCCGGCAGACGACCTGGCTGTCGCTCGTCCAGCCGAGCTTCCAGGACTGCCAGGCGAAGTACTGCGGTCCGGCGCCGCCGATCAGGCCCATCACGTCCCAGCCGCCGACGAAGCGGTGGGTGTCGGTTCCCGTGTCGAACGCGTAGAGGTCGGGCAGACCGAAGGTGTGCCCGGTCTCATGGGCCACCAGCTTGGGCCCCCAGTGCCACATGTCCTGGCCGAAGGTCACGGCCCACTTGACCCGGCTGCCGTCGGCGACGACGCCCGCCGTTCCGGGCTCGTACACATAGGTGGGTGTGAAGGAGATCGCCGGCGCGTTCCTTGTCGCGACGACGTACACCATGTCGTACCGCGAGAAGTCCACGTACGGATCGGCCGCCGCGACGGCGTCCTCGAGGTACGCCTCGTGCGTCTCGTGCGTCAGGCCCCGGGCGAAGCCGTAGTCCGTGGACCGGTGGGGCATGCGCACCCACTGCTGGTGCTGGCTGATGGCGAGCCAGGTCTTGCCGTACGAGGCGTGCCAGAGCCAGTCCGCGCCGGGCGTGATCTGCGCGGCGTCGGCGGCCGGGGTCTCCGTGGCGGGCGCGTCGGGGAAGTCCACGAAGATCATGCCGACCTTGACGGTTCCGAGGGGCCGTTTGAACACGGAGTAGTCCGTGTCGTGTCCCTCGTCCGTCCAGCCGGTGGTGCCGCGCAGGGCGCAGGCGGAGGGGGCGTCCGCCGCCCGGGCGGCCGGCGCGCCGAGCAGGAGCAGGAGCAGGGCGGTGAGCAGGGGTGGCACCAGGAGCGTGCGACGGATGGGCCGCGAAGGGGGATGCGGTAGCACGGACGTATGTCCTCTCTCTGTGTGGCGTGTGACATTTCACATAAGATCGGGGACACCGGGCTCTGGCCGAAAGCTGTCACCGGTCCATAACATCCGCGCATGGACCTGGAGGTACGGCATCTGCGGGTGGTGTGCGCGGTCGCCGAGACGGGCAGCCTCACGCGCGCCGCCGCCTCGCTCGGCATGACCCAACCGGGGCTCAGCACGCAACTGCGCCGCATCGAGACCATGCTGGGCGGGGTCCTGTTCGACCGCAGGCAGGCCGGCGCCCTGCCCACTCCCTTCGGTGAGCTGGTCCTCGCCCGGGCCCGCGCGATCCTGCCGGGCATCGACGAGCTGCTCGCCGACACTGCCCGGGCCGCCCGCCGGACATCGGCCGCCGACCACATCCGGATCGGCTCGGTCGGCGCCCCTCTGCTCGGTCATCTCCTCCTGGCCGTGAAGGAGTCGCTGGCCGGTGCCGAAGTGACCTCACGCTGCCAGTACTCCCCCGCCACCCTGCTCGAGGACCTCGCGGCCGGCCGGCTGGAGGCGGCGGTGCTGGGCGACCACCCGGACCAGGAACTGCCGCCACCCAAGGGGCTGGTGCTTCACCCGGTCGCCACGGAACCGGTGTTCGCCCTGCTGCCCGCCACGCACCCGCTCGCCGCCCAGGAGGAGGTGTCCCTGGCGCAACTCCTGGACGAGGACTGGGCGGTCCCCCGGCCCGACACCGACCGCACCCGCGAATACTGGTCATCCGCCTGTGACAGCCTGGCGGACCGCCGCCCGTGCGCTCCCTACGAAGCGGAGGGGCGCCCCCTGATCGAAATCGTGCGGGCCGGCCTGGCGGTCAGCCTCTGCCAGGCCACCTTCATCGAGGTCCCCGGCGTCGCGGTCCGCCCGCTGGCCGGAAACCCCCTGTGGTACCGCCACATCCTGGCCTGGCACCGGGACGGGCCTCTGGCGGCCCACAGTCGCGAGATCCTGCGCCGCGTCGCGGAGGGACACCGGGACACATGCGCCGCAAGCCCCGCCTACACACGCTGGCGAGCGGCTCGATCCGGCGTGTGAGTCCCTTCCCCGGCGTGGCACGGCTTCCGGCACCTCCACCGGCGCCCGCGCGGGCGGCCGATCAGCCTGCGGGCCCGCTCACGCCACGCCCCGCCGATGCCCGTCAGGAGCCATCAGGTGCCGCAGGGTCCCGGCGGCGCGTACGGCGGCATCGGCACAGCAGTTGTTGAACAGGACGTGCAGCTGGTCGACCTGTTCCGCCAGGGAGCCCAGACGAGGCAGCCATTCCTTCAACTCCTCCTCGGTGTACGTGTGACGGAAGCGGTCCTCCTTGCTTCCGGTCCCCCAGGCGATGCTGCGGCCGTGGAAGCGCACCACCGCGAGCTCTTCGGAGGCGACCGGCGTGACCGGGGGTATGGAGGTCGGCAGCGTCTGGGTCATGTCAACGGCCACGGCGGTGGCGTCCAGGTCCTTCACCAGGGCGGTCGTACGGTCCCGCTGGTCCGCCCGCCACCAGTCCGGGTGCCTGAACTCCACGGCCACGGGCCACTCTGCGGCGCGTTTCCTGGTGCGGTGGAGGAAAGTTTCCGCCCGGGCGCCGGGGGCGAACCACGGAGGGAACTGGAACAGCAGGGTGCCCAACCGGTCCCCCTCCCGCAACGGCCGCAGGGCGCCGCTGAAACGGTGCCAGACCTCGTCGAGGAAGCCCGGATCGCCGCTGCCGTGACCCCGGAGGTCGGCGGGCAGGGCGGCCGCCCGCGTGGGGTGGCCCGTCAGCGCGGAGAACGCCTTGACGTCGAAGCGGAAGCCGGGCGGGGTGCGTTCCACCCACAGCGAGCTGTTCCGCAGGCTGGGGAGCGCGTAGTAGGTCGCGTCGACCTCCACGACGGAGAACCGCTCGGCGTAGTACCGCAGGCGTCCCTCGGCGTCGCGCCGCTCCGGCGGGTACCACCCGCTGCCCACAAGTGCCTTGTCGGTCCAGGAACACGTACCGATCCGAATCTCGCCCATCGCGCCAGTCCCACTCATGGCGCCCGTGTACCCGCTGAGGGCACGGTCAGTTGGACCGCGTGGGAGGGGGTGAGGCTCGTGGCGGCGAGCCCCACCCAGGTCTCGTTACGCGGGACTCGTCAGCGGCGCTCGGGCAGGTCGGCCTCCGCCGGCAGAGCCGAGAACCCGCGCGCCGCGGGCGACGACGGTGCCACGGCGGGCTTCTTGCCGCAGAACGCGGCCTCCAGCGTTCCGCCGAGCGCCGTGTTGGCGGCACCGTGGTTCGAGGTGTTCGCCATCGCGGAGAGGCTACGCCGGCCGTCCCGGGTCGAGAAGGCGTAGGTGTAGAACCCCTGCACGGTGCCGGTGTGACCGTATACCTGCGTGCCGCAGGACAAGTTGTAGCGGCGCAGGCCGAGCCCGTAGAAGCGGGTGTTGGTGGCGTCCGTCGGGGTGACCGTGGTCATGGCGTCGAGCATCGCCGGCGACAGCAGCTTCCCCTTCATCAACGCGGTCATGAACTTGTTCAGATCGGCCTGACTGGAGATGACGGCCCCGGCGGACTGCGCCCAGGACACGGTCTGCTCGGTGGAGTCCACGAGCGGCGCGCCCTCCTCGTCGGGGTGCAGATAGCCGCGTACGTGCAGTCCCTTGATCCGGGTGTCGGGATGCACGTACGACGTGTTCCGCAGCCCCAGCGGCTTGAAGATGCGGCGCTGGTACTCCTTGGCCACCGGCCTGCCGGTGGTCTTCTCGATGAGCATCCCGACCACCACGAAGTTGGCGTTCGAGTACTTGTAGGCCACGCCGGGCTCGGTCGTACGCGGCTCGCTCAGGGAGAGCTTCACCAGCTCCTGATAGCTGAACACGCGGTTCCGTACGGCCTCGAAGCCGGGCACCGTCTGGGCGAACATGGCGTCGGTGTAGTCCGCCAACCCGCTGCGGTGGGTGAGCAGATGGCGCACCGTGATGCGCTCGTCGGGCAGCAGACCGGGCAGGTAGCGGTTCACCGGAGCGTCGAGCTCCACCTTGCCCTCCTGCACGAGCTGAAGGAGCACCACGGTGGAGAAGGTCTTGCTGACGCTGCCGATCCGGAAGCGCGCCCGGGTGTCCATCGCCGCTCCCGAGACGCGGTCGCGGACTCCGACGGCCCGCGTCCGCACGCCACCGGGGCCGTAGTACCGGGCCATGGCGCCCGGTGCGCCGTTGGCCATGGCGGCGTTCAGCGCGGCGGTCACGCCCTCCATGTCCGGGGCGGGAGCGGAAGCGGCGACAGGAGCGGAGGGGGCGGAGGGGCCGGCCGTTGCGGCGAACGCGCTGGTGGCGGGGGCGACACCGCTGGCGAGTGCGGCGACCAACAGCGCGCTCACGGCCAGGCGTCGGTGTGACGACAGGGACACGTTGATTCCTCGACTTCTTCCTCGAGTGGTTCGACACGGCGCACGGTCTGTGCTGAGCCGTGAGGACTCCCCGGAAGGCTCGGCCGCCCTTGCGTGCCGTCCCCCGGACCCATGGATCATGAGTGCCAACGTGCGAGATCGGTTCCTGACACGGGGCGGGGGTTCCGGAGGGCGCCCTTCCGAGGGGTCCGGCGAGTGAGCGACGCCGCGCCGGGATGGAGCGTCGAGGCGAGTAAGTCCGATGGCGCGAGGAGCGTCGAGGTGGAAGCATCCACCGCACGCGCTCCTCGGTGCCGGGACCGGTCCGGGAAGCGCGTGCCGTGGAGTTCGCTCAGTTGACGAAGACCGGCCGGCCGGCCTGCGTCGAGTCCTTCACGGGGGCGTACTTCGCCGTGAAGTAGCCGTTGGCCGGACAGGTGCCCGGGCCGCTGGCCTTGGTGAACAGCTGGTTGGCGAAGGCGACCGAGTTGTCCGCGTTGGACGCGGAAGCGGTCAGGCTGCCGGCCCGGTACACGCAGGTCGTCACGCCCAGGATGGTGTTGATCTTCAGCGTGGTCTGGATGGGTCCGGCGCTGCCAGCCGTCACCGTGAGGCTGCCTCCGGAGCTGACGGCCGTGGCGTACGGGAGGTTGTTGACCGTGATGCTCTGCACCCCGGTCGCCCCGAAGATGTTGGTGGTGCAGTTGGTCAGCGTGTGGGACGTGAGCGTCTCCGTGGCGGTGCCGGGCGCCGCCGGGTTGGCGGTGACGGTGGCCGAGAACGCCGAGGAGTTGCAGGTGATGCCGGTGCTTCCACCGGAGGTGGTGGCGATCTTGGCCGTACTGCCCGAGGTCAGGGAGGCGGTCAGCACGTCGCCGACACCGACGGCCGTGCCACCCGCGCTGCCGGTGGTGAGGACGCTGCCGGCGGCAGTGGCCGAGGACGTGGTCGCCAGTACGGCGGCGAGCGCGGCACCGGCAGTGGCTAAGAGGGCACGCTTGTTCATGGTGGGGGTTCCTTTCGTCCGGCGGTGAGGGTGGGGAGAAGTCGACTCGGCCCGGGTGATGTGGGACGCATCGCCCGGGCAGCGCCCAGCGACGTCCGCCGCTGGAGGCCGACGGGCGTGGGGTGATGACAACGGGGAACGGCTCGCGCGAGGGTCGAGGCAGTGCGCAACCGCCGAGGGGCCGATCCGGCGCCACGGATCAGCGGTAGCGGTGTCGCGGGACACTGATGAGCGTGATACTCGGTGCCGTGCGCGGTGGTTCGGGCCCCGTCCCTGGGAGCCGCACCATCGAACACGTGAGAGGAAAACCCATCAGGGTTGTAAACCTGTCGAGTATGTGACGTCAACAGCCCTGGGAGGATGTGGCCGATGAAGGGTGCTCACCCGGCCGAGGAGAGGCAGATCCTGCCGGGCGCCCGCACGGGCCGCGAGCCGGAACGCTCACTGCGTCCGGGGCCGCGTCGGCTGACGCCCGAACAGGTGGCATCCCGGCAGCGGGACCGGCTGCTGGACGGCGTGGCCCGCACCGTCGCGGCCAATGGCTACGGCGGAGCCCGGATCAGCGACATCTGCCGTGCCGCGGGGGTGACCCGGCCGGTGTTCTACACGCTGTTCACCGGCAAGGAGGACGCGGTACTGGCCGCCTATCACGGCGGCACCCAGGTGGTCGTCCGGGCCATGCAGCAGGCGTACGACACGGCCGGCGGCGCCACGGCCTGGCCGGCGGCCGTGCGGGCAGGGCTGCGGGTGATGCTCGCGCTGCTGTCGGAGACTCCCGCGTTCGCGACCCTGGTCGTCGAGATCGAGTCGATGGGTCCCGCCGGGCGCCGGGCCCGCGCCGCACTTCTGGCCAGATTCCGCCGCTTCTTCGCCGATGCCCCGCCCGCACCGCCCGGGGTGCCGAAGGGGGAACTGGTGGACACCGTCGTCGGGGCCGTACACGCGGCGGTGCACCGCGCGGTCGACGAAGGCCGAACTCGGGAGCTTCCTCAGCTGCTGGGTGTCCTGGTGCACATCGTGGTATCGCCGTTCTCACGGCCGTGACCAGTGCTTACCGTGCCGCAACATCCTTCTACCGCACGGTAGTTGACCGGGCAGTAACGACGGGCGTACGTTCCAGGGAGTTCCCTGCGGCACGGCCGCCTCGGCGTGAGTCGAGGAAGACCCAGGCAGCTTGGGGAACCGTCCGCGCCAGGACATCGCCGCCACAGGTCTGTTTCCTCACTTATGTCAGGAGCACCTCATGGCCCTGTCCGAAGGACCCGCAGGCACCACCTCTTCCTCAGCCGCGGACGACGATGCCGGGCGCAGAGGACGAGTCCGCTACCGTCGCGCCGCCCTGATGGGCGCGCCCGCCTTCGCCCTCGCCGCGACACTCGTCGTCCTCACCGCCCAGGGGGCTCTCGCCGCCCAGTTCGCCATCTCCGGAATGCCGTTCACCGTGACCGCCGACACCCTGGAGGGGCGGGGCTTCGGCCAGTTCGGAGCGCTCGACAACATGGCCGAGGGCAGCCCGAACGCCGGTGACACCGGCGGGCAGGTCCTGGTCATCGTCACCGCGATCCGAGAGGCGAAGCTGACCAACCTGTGCCAGAGCGTGGAGCTCGGCGGCACCTTCCTGCACATCACCGCGGGCAACAAGGGCACATCGGTCAAGGCGTCGGGCCTGACCACCGACTCCACCGAGATCTCCGGCAAGCTGGCCGCGTTCGACAACATCGAGATCGGCGGAGACGCCAGTACCTTCGAGAAACCTCCCGTCAAGGGTCCGCTCGGCGTCTTCGGCCAGCAGGCCGACACCGTCACCATCAAGAACGTACGTCAGACCAACTACGCCACCACCGCCACCCGGTTCACGCTGCCCGACCTGCACATGAGCTTCAGCTCCGAGGGCTGCTGACCATGGCCTCCGGGACGGGCGAGGCGGTCGGCGCGGGCGGGGCGGAAGGCCGGACGAGCCGACCCGACGGGCCTGCCGAACGGGCGGAAGCCGTCCAGTCACCCTCCGGCGGCCGGCGCTCCGGGAGAGCGTTCCGCCGATGGCGTCACCGCCGCCCGTTCGGTGCCGGTCTCGTAATCATCCTCGGCGGCGCGGAGATCCTCCTCACACAGCGGGCGAGCGTCTCCGTGATCCTGACGGCGGGGGCCGACAGTCTGGTGGGCTATGTCCTGCCGGTGGTCATGATCGTGTGCGGGGGACTCATCGTCCTCAACCCACGCCAGCGGCTGTTCTACTCGATCATCGCCGTACTGGCCTCACTCGCGAGCTGGGTCACCTCGAACCTCGGCGGGTTCTTCGTCGGGATGCTCCTCGGGCTCGTGGGCAGCTCGCTGGCCTTCGGCTGGCTCCCCGACCAGCCAGGGCGCCGTCGGCGGTTCCTCGGCGCGCGACGCCGGAAGCCCGCGTAGCGGGTCACGGGACGAGCCCTCGCGGCTCTTCGGTCGGAGCCCCGTCCCGCCCGGGACGGGCTCCGACCACAGCATCCACGGCCGACGCGGCCGGCGAGAACCAAGGCGGCGGCCCCATGACGGGCGGACGGCCGTCACACCCCGAACGGGCCGCGGCGACACACCAGTTCGCCACTACCCGTTGCGACGAACCGCTACCTTCGGCCATGGCCAAGCCTCTACGCTGGGGGACTTCTTGGTGCCAGTCACCACGAACACCCAGGGGGACGCATGCGCTTGACAATGAGTGTGGGAGACGAGCCGGACGAGGAAGAACTCCGCTCCCTGCACGCCTGGTTGACCGCCGACAGGTCGATCCGGCGGACGGCGCTCCCGCAACTCGCCTCGAGGAAGACCCCGGCCGCCGGCCAGCAGTCCGCGGTCGTCGACATCGTCTCCCTCGTGCTGAGCAGCGGCTTCAGCACGGCGTCCCTCGGAGTGAGCCTGGCCACCTGGCGGGCGACGGGCCCGCGGCGGCCGGCCGTCACCGTCGAACGCCCCGACGGTACGAAGGTGACCATCTCCGGAACCGATCCGGAACAGGCACAGCGGCTGCTGCGGCGGCTGATCGACCCCGAGTCCTGAAGAAGTCGCCTATGGCCCTGGACAGGCTTCCGGACCCGTCACGTTCCCGCGCCGTACTCATCGGCGCCAGTCGGTTCACCTCCCTCGAAGATCTCCCCGCCGTGAACGGCAACATGAGCGCCCTCGCCGGACTGCTCGCGTCCCAATGGGGCATGCCGCGGGAGAACTGCAAGGAGCTACTGAACCCCGCCACCCCAGGAGCCGCTTCCAAGCTGGTGCGCGAGTCCGCGGCGGCCGCCACCGACACCCTGCTGGTGTACTACGCCGGACACGGGCTGCTCGGTCCCCGTGGAAGCCTCTACGTGGCGGTACCGGACAGCGATCCGGCATCCGTGTACGACACGGCCGTCCCGTACGAGTGGATCAGGCGTGCGGTGCGGGACAGCCCGGCCGGCCGAAGGATCGTGATCCTCGACTGCTGCTACAGCGCCCGCGCCTTCGGCCCTCAGTCGGGCAAGGTCGTCGATCTCGCGGAAGTCGACGGCACATTCGTCATCGCTGCCGCCGCCGAGACCGCGGTGGCCCTCGCCCCTCCGGGGGATCCGCTCACCGCCTTCACCACGGCACTCACGGACGTCCTGCGCACGGGTGTCGCCGACGCGGCCGAGCTGCTGGATCTGGACACCGTCTACCAGCGCCTGCACGGTCTGCTGATGAGCCGGGGGCGGCCCGAGCCGCAGTCCCTGGACCGCAATCGCGTGGGCCGGATGGCCTTCGCACGCAACGCCGCCTTCACGCCGGCGCCCGTCGTCCCGGCACCCCTGCCGGAATCGGTGCGCATCGGCCTGGACAGCCCGTACCCGGCCATCCGGAAGGGCGCGGTGGCTGCCCTGGGTGAGTGGCTGGCGGGCGGAGATCCGTCCCGCGCCGTCACCGCCCGGAAGACGCTCGCGCAAGTCGCCGATGAGGACACCCCCGCGGTGGCCCAGGCCGCGCGTGCCCTCCTCCTGGCCCATCCCGACGGGGGTGACGGCGGTCCCGACGGGAGTGACAGCGGTCCCGGCACGGACCTGGCTACCGCCCCCGCTCCTGCCCCCGTGCCCGCGCGTCGGCGTCTGCGCCGGCCTCAGCTCCGGCACCTGGTGTCTCTCCGAAGGCGCCTGCGCCGGGGTCCCCGCGCCCGGCTTGCCGCCGTGCTCCTGCCCTTACTCCTGACCGCGGCGGGAAGTGGCCCCCCGGTGGGCGCGGCAAAGGTCGAGCCGGCGTCCGAACCCGAGTACCCCTCGGTGAGGCTCGTGGCCTTCAGCGCCGATGGGAAGACCCTGTTCACCAGCACATACGGCAAAGTATGGCGATGGAACCTTTCCCGCGCGGGCTCGAACACCAAGCCCGAGTCCAGCTCGGAATGTCCCTCTGAGTGCCTGGCGTTCGGCCCCGGTGGAAGGGCCGTCATCGGACTCGACGACTCCGGCGTGCAATTCGGAGACGTGCTGAAAGGCACTATGGGCAGCGATCTTCCGCACATCAGCGACGAGAACGTCAACGCCGCGGCGCTGAGCCTTGATTCCAAGAGGCTCGCCACAGGTGGCGACAACGGCACAGTGCAGCTGTGGAACGCGGAAACCCGGCAGCACCTGACCAACCTCAAGGGCCATGTCGGCGAGGTCATGAGCGTGGCGTTCAGTCCGAACGGAAAGCTGTTCGCGAGCGCGGGAGGGGACGAGAAGGACATCGTCCAGGTCTCCGACCTGACCACGGGAAGAGCGGCCTACAACCTGAAGGTCATGTTTCCGCTCCAGGTGACTTTCAGTCCGGATGGGAAGCTTCTCGCCATCGCCAGCATTGGCAACGAGATTCGGCTGTGGGAAACGGGCACCCTCAAGCCGTACCGCAAACTGGTGGGGCACACCACCTGGGTGAACACCGTAGGTTTCAGCAAGGACGGCCTTCTGCTCAGCGGCGGCCACGACCACACGGTGCGGCTGTGGGATCCCCGATCCGGCAAACAGCTGCGCGTACTCGGTCGTCACACGGACGATGTCCAAGCCGTGGCGTTCAGCCCCGACGGGAAGACCGCCGCGAGCGCGGGGGACGACGGAAGGGCTCGGGTATGGGATGTGGCGACCGGTAGGCAGTTGCACGAGCTGGTTCACCAGGACGAGTAATCGCGCCTGACCTGCTCAACGGATGGAAAATCGCTGGCAGGTTCGGGCCCTCACGGACGACCATGCGACCCATGAGCGACCAACCCGCACGATGGACCCAGGCAAGCGTCTACCCCGACATGTGGGCCGACCCGGACGACGACCCCCGCAACAGCGGAGGAAACAGTCCGGACGGCGAGCTGGCGACGCTGCTGGACTTCCTGACGGACTACCGCATGACCCTGCGGATGAAGTGCGAGGGCCTGGACGCGGAGCAACTGGCCCGTCGGTCGGTTCCGCCGTCGACGATGTCGCTGCTCGGCCTGCTTCGGCACCTCGTCGAAGTGGAGCGGGACTGGCAGAACTGGATCAGTGACGGTGATCCGCTACCGAAGCTGTACGGCGAGAATGACGGGGACTTCGAAGGAGCTGTCGCCGACCAGGCCGTGGTCGACGCCGCGTACTCCGCTCTGGCGCGCGAGCAGGCCGCGACCGACGCCGCGCTGGCCGAGCACCCGGATCTGAGCGAGCGCCTGGGCAAGGAGGGGATCGCGGTGCGGGAGTTGATGGTGCACAGGATCGAGGAGTACGCCCGTCACTGCGGGCACGCCGACCTGTTGCGCGAGTGCATCGACGGACGGGTGGGCCAGTAACGAGATCCGGCGGCCGCACCGGCCGCCGGAGGCGCACGCAGGAGCGCGGTGGACGACCGTTCGACTCGGATGCTCCTCACCATCCAGCCGGACCCGTACCGCACGGTCTGTTGACCTGCCTACTCCGGATGGCTGCCGGGCGCGGGCTCCCGGGTCGCGGGAGCCGTGGCGCGGCTCAATAGTGAGTCGTGAGCAGCCTGCGGCGTGCGCTCCGCCGATCCGAGCCCGGATGGGGCCCGCTAACGGACCTGAGCCGACGAGCGGACGGTGCGGCCGAGCGTCACTCCTGCCGGCACCGGCACCGGCACCGGCACCGGACTGTGAGGGCTGAGATGGACAACAGGCTCCAATCGAAGGTCGCCCTGGTGACCGGCGGCGCCACCGGCATCGGGCTCGCCACGGTTCGGCGGCTGCTGGCCGAGGGCTGCAGCGTCATGATGGCGTCCAGAAACCGGGAACGGGGCGAGGACGTCGTTGCCGGTCTCGGCGGCGCGCGAGCCGCGTTCCACCACATGGACGTGACCGAGGAGCCCTCGGTCGAGGCGGTCGTCGAGGCCACCGTCCAACGCTTCGGGCGTCTGGACTTCCTCTTCAACAACGCCGGGATCGAGGGCACTGCGGGGCCGATGGCCGCCTGGTCCGCCGACGTCGTCGATGCGGTGCTGGACGTGAACGTCAAAGGCGCGTTCCTGTGTATGAAACACGCCGCGCCACGCATGGCGTCCGGGTCGGTGATCGTGAACAGCAGCTCCTGGCTCGGGATGATTCCCATGCCTGGCGCCGCACCCTACGCGGCCAGCAAGGCTGCCCTGGTGAGCCTCGCCCGTTCGGCGGCCGCCGAACTTGCCGAGCAGGGGATCTCGGTCTTCGCCATCTGTCCGGCCGTTGTCGACACCCCCATGATCGACCGTATCTCGCAGATGGCAGGCGCCCCCAAGACAGCACTCGCCGAGATGATCTGTCCGAGCCGACAGGTCACCTCGCCCGACCGAGTGGCGGAGGTCGTCGTCGGCCTACTGGCATCCGATACGCCCTTCGAAAGCGGATCAGCCCTGCGCATCGATCCGAACGAGGTCGAGCGAATCGGGCCGTGACGCGAGCGCGTGCGGGCATCGGAGTACTGCCCCGCGGTCAGCCTCCCCCCGCGGGGAACACCCTCCGGAACCGAGGCCCCGGGAGGGCTCGTGTGGCCTCGTCAACGGGGGGACGTGGTCCGGCCCGTCGGCGGGGCGGCCGCGGGACGGCGGGTCGTGCACAGCAGGGGCGCCCAGGCAGCGGTGCCCTCGAAGTCGCCGCCCCCCGTGGGAAGGACGTCCACGACGACGCGGTCGGGGCGCAGCAGCGCCGCGTCCGCACGGCCTCGGCGCAACCAGGCGGCGAGAGTGCCGTCGTCGCCGACCTCCCGCACATCCACCACCCGGGCTCCGAGTCCCGCTGCGAGCGCGCGCAGCGAAGGCGTGAGGGGTACGGCGGTCAGGACGGCGAAGGAATCGCCGAGGATGTCGTCCAGACGGACCCGTCTCCCGCCCGCTGTGACCCAGGGCTGCGGACAGAGCGTGCCTCCCAGGCGACTGCGCCGTACCAGTGGGCCGGGGGACAGCGCACGGCTGAGGTCGCGGCCCGCCAGACGCGTCACGCCGGGTATCCGGCAGGCCGCGCCCACGGCCGTGCGGCGCAGTGCGGCGGCGCCGTCCTGGCCACCGGTCATGGCCCAGCCGGTCGCGACCGCGAGGCGGATCACCTGACGTGCGTGCGGCTTGCGTTCGCTCTCGTAGTTGTCCAACAGGCCCTCATTGGCGCCCTGTTGGAGGACGCGGGCCAGCTTCCAGGTCAGGTTGTAGGCGTCGCGCAGACCTGAGCAGAGCCCCTGCCCCACGAACGGCGGGGTGAGGTGCGCGGCGTCGCCGAGCAGGAAGATCCGGCCCCGGCGCCAGCGGTCGGCGACACGGGCCCGGAACGTGTACCTGGCCTGCCGGATCACGTGGAAGTCGCCGTGTGAGGTGTCCACCCAAGGGGCGACCAGTTCACGCAGTCGCTCGTCATCGAGCTCCTCCGTCTCCCGCAGCCGGAACTCCCAGCGGTAGCGGTCCTCGCCGATGCGCATGAAGGTGGCCGGCCGGTACGGATCGCAGACCTGGTCGACGCCCTCCCAGCAACGGACCGGCGCGCTGGTGCGCACGTCGACGACGGTCCAGTGCTCCTCGAAGCGCAGGTCCTCCCACATGGCGCCGATGGCATCGCGGGTGCGGCTGCCCGCGCCGTCGCAGCCGAGGACCGCGTCAGCCGACAGCACGTGCTCACCGTCGTCGTCGCGGTAGGTCACACGGGCGGGGCCGCCGGCGTCCTGCTCGACGCCGGTCACTTCGACCCCGCCCCGCAGCTCGCACTCAGGACGCCGGGCCAGAGCAGCGCGAAGCAGCCGCTCCAGCTCGGGTTGGTCGAACATGCTGGTCTCGGGGAAGCCGTGGTGTCCCTGCGGGGAGCGCTGGAATTCGGCGAACACGCGATGCCGGGCGTCGAGCAGCCGCAGGCCCTTGGCGGCTCGGGTGACCGCGGCGAACTCCTCGTGGACTCCCGCGGCTTGGAGGATCCGGCGCGCCTCGTCGTCCATGGCGACGGCACGCGGCAGGGGGTACACGTCCCGGTGGCGTTCGAGGACGACGGTACGGACTCCGCGGCGGGCGAGGAGGAGGGCGGCGGCGACCCCGACGGGTCCGGCTCCGATGATCACGACGGGTACCCGCTGCGCGGACTCGGACGCAGTGTTCCGTGGTGCCGTGGTCACGGGCGGCCCACCTCTCGGATCGGTTCGGGGCCGGAGACGGGCGTGCGCTGGCGGCCCAGGTCGATCCGTCCGTCCGGCGTGGCGATGGTCGCGGTCACGACATCGCCCTCGTGGAGGTAGTGCGGGTTCTTGGCCTGGCTCTTGAAGAACGCCCTCCACTTCACGGCGGGCGGGAGCAGTCCGGCGATCTTCTCGACCGGCTTGGGCGGGGCCTTCAGGGCCGTGCCGCCGGGGGTGCCGGTCAGCAGCAGGTCACCCGCGTCGAGCCGCTGGAACCGGGCGAGCAGGGTCAGCGCCTGAGCCGGTCGGACGATCATGTCGGCCACCGTGCGGTCCTGGCGCAGCTCCCCGTTGACCGACAACGTCAGCCGCAGGTCGAGGAAATGGACGAAGTCCTCCGGCTCCAGCAGGGCCAGGTAGGGCCCGGTCGGCGTGAAGGTCGGGTAGGACTTGCTCTCGTAGAACTGCGTCCTGGTCAGCTGGATGTCGCGGGCGCTGACGTCATTGGTGATGACGAGCCCGGCGACGTACGAGGGCAGGTCCTGCTCCCCGACGACGGTGCCGACGGGCAGCGACGCGCCCATGACCAGGCCGAGTTCGATCTCGTAGTCCAGGAACTTCACGTGGGGCGGACGGACGAGGAAGTCGGCCGCTCCGGTGACCGAGCCGGACGCCTTGCGGAAGAAGGCGGGCGGGATGTCACCGGTGAAGCCGGAATCGCGGGCGTGACTACGGTAGTTGACCATCTGCGCCACCACCCGGCAGGGCGTGGTCACCGGGGAGAGCGCGACCAGATCGGCGACGGGCGTACCCGTCTGCGTGGAGACGGCGGCCTCCCGCACGGCGCCCCGGTCGGTGAGAAGGCCGGCGGTGGTGACGGCCTTGGTGTCGACGGGTACGGCGCGCTCCTCGCGCACCACCCACCAGCCGTCCGCGGTGCGCAGGACATTGGTGCTCATGAGTTCATCGCTTTCATCAGGCCCAGCAGTCGGGCGGGATCGAGTTCGTTCTCGCCGCGCAGGGCCTTCACGACCTCGCGGACCTTGGCGGGGGACGGACGGGCGCCGAGGAAGTCGCGGGTGACCGGCGGCCCCCACTGGGCCAGGCCGCTCGCCGACATCGGCGCCCAGCCCGGCTCGACGTCGCTGGAGAAGAGGTCGCCGTCCGCGAAGTGCTCCAGCATGAAGCGGTCCGTGTCACGCCAGTAGTCGAAGAGCTGGCTGCCCTGGAGGTGCCGGCCGATCCCCCAGCTGCGCTCGTAGCCCCGCTCGCCCAGGTACGCGCCGCCGGCGGCGATCGCGTCGAGATCGGTGACCTGGTAGGCGGAGTGGACGTAGCCGGTGCCCGGCCCCAGGTGCATGGCCAGGGTGTGGTGGTCGACGGCCGAGGCGCCCTGGTCGCAGCGGATGAACGCCATCGTCGGGCCGCGCTCGCGCTGCCCGTCCAGGAACAGGAAGTCGGACACGATCATGCCGAGCGTGTCGAGGTACCAGTCCAGGGCGCGGGCGAAGACCCGGGTCTCCAGCACCACATGTCCCAGGCGCTGGATGCGGGACGGCTCGCGCGGCGGGCGCTGCACGGCGTTCGTACGACGGTGATCCGTGCCGGAGTTCAGCACCAGCGGCTGCTGTTCCGGCAGCGCCGGCAGCGGTTCACCGCAGTGCACGACCCGGACCGGAAAGCCCGAGGGGTCGAGCAGGTCGATCACACGGCCCCCGCCGGGGACGTCGGCGTCGCGTACGGACGTGCCGGTGGAGCGTGCCAGGCGGTCGAGGTCGGCCCGCTCGGCCGCGCGGAACGCAGGGCCGACGAAGCGGGACGTACGCCCCCTGCGGATCACCATGCAGGGCGAGCCGGCGAAGGTGCCTCGCAGCCACAGCTCCCGCTCGGTGCGGGAGACGATTCCGAACCCGAAGTCGCGGGCGAAGACCTCGGCCCGGGCCAGATCTGGTTTCTCGAACTCCAGCCAGGCCAGGTCCGCCACCTTGATCACGGGATTCCGCGACCGGCCCGGGTGCTCACCGCGCAGGGCGCCCTGGTCACTGTGAAGGTCCTGGTGAGGCGTGGCGACGGCGATACCGTCGCGGGTTTCAGACATGTGCCCTCCGAGCGACAGTGCCGTCAATGACGAAATCATCAACTTTGATGGCCGCACGGTCAAGGGCTCCCCGGGCTAATTGATGGAATCATCAGAACTGCGATCCGCGTCGTCCCCGCGTCTAGACTCTTCGCATGCCTACGTCAGCCCCGCCCAGCAACCGGTTCGAGCGGCGTCGCGCCGAGACCCGCCAGGCGCTCGTCCGCGCGGCCCGGCAGATCCTCGCCGAGACGGGGGACACCAGCGCCAGCATCCAAGCCATCGCGGAGCGCGCGGACGTCGGCTTCGGCTCCTTCTACAACCACTTCGAGTCGAAGACGGAGCTGTTCGACGCGGCGGTGACGGACGCGCTGGAGGAGTTCGGCCAGGCCTTCGACACGCTCCTCGGCGGGATCGACGACCCGGCGGAACTCTTGGCGGCAGGCTTCCGGCTGAGCGCCCGGATGGCGGACTCCCATCCGGAACTCATGCAGGTACTGCGCCACCGCGGACTCGGCCACATCCACGCCGACCGGGGCCTCGCTCCCCGGGCACGGCGCGATCTGGACGTCGGCGTCGCCTCCGGCCGCTTCGCTCCGATCGACCGGACCGTGGCCCTGTCGGCGCTCGGCGGGGCGCTGCTGTCCTTGGTGGAGCTGAGGTTCGCCCGCCCCGACCTGGACGGCGACGAGGCGGCGGCGAACCTGGCCGAGATGGTCCTGCGCATGCTGGGCGTTCCACCGGACGATGCCCGCGAGGTCGCCCGGCGCCCGCTGCCCGACCTCGATTGACGAGGCCGGGACCGCCCCTGGATCCGCGCCGAAGGAGGTGTCCCCAGTGCGTCGGCCTGCGCGCGTTCCGGCGATGCGCTCGCGCCGGCGCGGCGTAACGTCGTCCTTGTGGACTTCACTGCGGAGAGTCTGGTGTCCCGTGCCGCGCGTGAGGTCAGCCTGCGAGCTGATCAGCTGATCCATGACGTGCAGCAGTCCCTGCGGCGTGGGGTCCCCGCAGTGGGGGAAGACTCGGACATCACCCGCATGACAGCGGAGAACATCGCCGAGCATGTGCTCGCCGCCCTGGCCGGACTCGAACGCGGCATCGAGCCGAGCCGGGTCGAGACGCCGGCCGCCGCCCTGGAGCGCGCGCGTCGGCTCGCTCGGCACGGGACGCCCGTCAGCGTGATGCTGCGGGCCTTCCGGATCGCGCAGGGGGTCATCGTCGACCGGGTGCTCCAGGAGATGCCCCGGCTGACCAGCGATGCCGAACTGATCAGCGTGGCCGCGCGCGAGCTGACCGCGACGGCTGCCGGGTACGTCGACAGCATGTCGGAGCACGGCTTGGTGGCCTACCAGAAGGAGCGGGACCGGCGGCTGCAGTGGCGGCTGTCGATCGTGAACGAGGCGAGCATGCGCATCGGCACCACGCTGGACATCGCCCGCACCACCCAGGAGCTGGCGGACCTCGCCGCCGCGCACTTCGCCGACCTCGTCACCGTCGACCTGCTCGACTCGGCGCTCCGCGGCGAGGGCGCCCCGGGGGACGGCACGCCCGTCGACGACTCCTCGGTAGAGGGCGCCCCGCTGGACAGCGCCCAGGCGGACGGCACCGCGGTCGACGGCTCCTCGGTGGACGGTCCTCTCGTCCTTCGGCGGGCCGCCCGGCGGTCAGCGGTGGACGACGACTCGGAAACGGCGATCCGGCCGCAGCAGCTCCACACCTTTCCCGGCGGTTCCCCGCCGGCTCTCGCACTGCTCACCGGTCAGCCCTCCCGGCACCACTTCGACGGCGGTTCGGCTGCGCCCCCGAATGGGGGCCGCACCGCCGACACCGACCGGATCCACTCGACCCTGGTGGTGCCGCTGCGCGCCAGGGGCCGCACCCTGGGCGTCGCGCAGTTCATCCGCCACCGCACCCCCGACCTCTTCGACGACGAGGATCTGCTCCTCGCCCAGGAGATCGCCGCCAGGGCGGCGGTCGCCGTCGACAACGCCCGCCGGTACACGCACGCACGAGCCGCCGCCCTCACCCTGCAACGCAGTCTGCTCCCCCAGCACACCGCGGAGCAGTCGGCCGTGGAGGTCGCCTGCCGTTATCTGCCCGCCGGCGGCGAGGCCGGTGTGGGCGGCGACTGGTACGACGTCATCCCGCTGTCCGGCGCCCGGGTCGCCCTCGTCGTGGGAGACGTGGTCGGCCACGGCATCCACGCCGCCGCCACCATGGGCCGGCTGCGGACCGCCGTACGCACCCTCGCCGACATCGACCTGCCCCCCGAAGAACTCCTCACGTACCTCGACGACGTCGTCATCCGCCTGTCCGCCGAAGCCTCCGCCGCCCCCGATCCGGATGCCGCCGGGAACATCGGTGCCACCTGCCTGTACGCCGTCTACGACCCCGTCTCCCGCCGGTGCGCCCTCGCCCGAGCGGGGCATGTGCTACCCGCCGTGGCCACCCGGAACGGAACGGTGGACCTCCTCGACCTGCCCCCGGGCCCGCCGCTGGGCCTGGGCGGCCTGCCGTTCGAAGCGGCGGAGGTGGACCTGCCCGAAGGCAGCCTCCTCGCCCTCTACACCGACGGCCTGATCGCGGCCCGCGGACACGACGTCGACGCCGCTCTCGCCCTGTTGCGCGAGGCCCTGGCCCGGCCCGCCGCCTCCCTGGAAGCCGCCTGCGACACCGTACTCGCCGCTCTGCTGCCGGCCCGGCCGGACGACGACGTCGCCCTCCTCCTGGCCCGCACCCACGCCCTCGGCGCCGACCAGGTCGCCACCTGGGACCTGGACGCCGACCCCGCCGCCGTCTCCCGGGCCCGGGCGAGCGTTTCCGCGCAACTCAGCACCTGGGGGCTGCGGGAGATCGATTTCACCGCCGAACTGGTGGTCAGCGAACTGGTCACCAATGCCATCCGCTATGGCCGACCCCCCATCCGCCTGCGCCTCATCCGTGACCGCACCCTCATGTGCGAGGTCTCCGACACCAGCAGCACCACCCCCCACCTGCGCCGGGCCCGCGTCTACGACGAGGGCGGCCGCGGCCTGCTCCTGGTCGCCCAGCTCTCCGAGCGCTGGGGAACGCGCCACGCCCGACACGGCAAGACGGTCTGGGCCGAGTTGAACCAATCCGCCGAGTCCCCGGCAGGGGACCCCATGGAGCCGTAGCCCCGCTCCCCGATGACCCGTCCTGCGCCGTGGCGGATCTCGACGCCGCTCCCCCGGCGGCCGGACATCCGGACTCCGAGGCGTCGGCCGCCACACGGCGGAGACCCCTCTACGCCGGGGGCGTCAGTTCGGGGTGGGCCTGCAGCAGTCCGGGCGGAGCCGCCTGGCGCCATGAGTCGACGACGATCGCACGGAGCTCGTCCGCGTCGTCGAGGGCGGCCAGACGCACCCGCACCCAGGCGAAGGCGGCCTCGTGGTCCGCGACCCAGAACTTCTCGGGCTCGGCGAGGACCAGTTCGTCGCGCTCCTCCTTCGGGCAGCGCACGGCCATCGACGTCTCCTCGTCGGGCAGCGTCAGGAACATCTTCCCGCGGACGCGGAAAGTGGGCATGGACCAGGCCTCCTTCTCGGCCGTCTCCGGCAGGGCGAGGGCGAGTTCACGGACTTCGTCGGAAGTGCACACCCCGCGACCGTACGACAGGCCACTGACATCGGTGATCGACGTGTGCGCGCGGACTCCTCGCGCGTAGGCTTCGCTCAGCACGGACGCTGCGGGGGGCGGAGCACATGACGGCTGGCACAGCACAGAGGTGGGAGTCGACCCTCGACTCGGTCGTGGTGTACGCGCAAGGAGCGATCTGCCGCCGACTGGTCCGGGGTGACGTGCCGCCGGACGGCCGGGTACGGGTGACCGGGCTGCCCCGCTCGCTGGACCCGGGCTCACTGCGGGCCCGTGTCCTGCGCGCCCCCGGGGTGCGCGTCACCGAGGCACGCGTGCGGGTCGAGGCCGAACCGCACGGCACGGGCGCGCCCGACGAGTTGCGGCGCGAGGTCGAGCGGCTGCGCGACGAGTACGCGGCGGCAGCGGGACGCCGGGACCGACAGCTGAGCCTGATCGAGGAGGTCAGGGCTCTGCACCCGATTCCACCGACCCGCAGGCGCGAGGACCCGCACCGCCGCACGCCGGTCGACGCGTGGCTGGAGCTCGCCGACTTCGTCGACGAGCGGCTGACGGGACTGCACACCCGCCTCGTCGAACTGGAGGAGGCGCTGCGCCGCGCCGAGCACGAGTACACCGTCGCCGAGGACAGGCTCGCCCGCGCCTCCAGCGACGCACCGTCAGCGCACGTGGAGATCACGGTGTCCGCGATGCTGACCCTCGACGGCCCCGGCGGCGCGGAGGTCGAGCTGGAGCTGGAGTACGGGGTGCCGGGCGCCGTCTGGGTGCCGGCCTACCGTCTCACCCACCGTCAGGGCGACGACAGCGGCCGTCTGATGCTGCGCGCCTCGGTCGCCCAGCGCACCGGCGAGGACTGGACGGGCGTGCGCATCGCCCTGGCCACGGCCGACCTGCGGCGCCGCACCGACCTGCCGAAGCTCCGCTCGATCCGGATCGGACGCCGTCAGCCCGCCCCCGCGCCTTCCGGCTGGCGCGAGCCCCCTGCGGGGCTCGCCGACCTGTTCGCCGGGTACGACGCCGCGGGGCCCCGCCCTGCCACAGGCGCCGCACCCGCGGCCGTCGGGTTCGGTTCCGCGCCCGGGGCCGCACCCTCCGGTCCCGTTCCACTGCCGCCGCCGCCACTTCCGCCGGCAACACAGGGCTACGGCGGGCCGCCAGCCCCGCTCCCCGTGCCCGGCGGGACGGACGGCGCCTTCCCGGCCTTCGGCGGCGGGACGACCGACCTCCGGCAGCCGGCCCCGTCGCCCCCCGGCAGCGGCAGGCCGCGTACCGGCGGCAGGCCCGTCGCGGCCCCCGCGGCCATGGCACCCGCGGCTCCCGGCCGGGCTGCGCCGCCACCCCAACCGCCCCCGGCACCGGTGTCCGGTCCGCCGCGGCCGAGCGGCGCCGAGCTCGACTACGCCGCCCTCGTCCTGTGCGGCCCCGACGAGCAGGGCGGTCGCAGAGGCCGACTGTTTCCGGACTCTCCCTTCGACCCGGTGGCGGACGAGTACCGCCGCCGCGCCGAAGCGGTGGCCGCGCTGCCGCTGCCCGGGCACGCCGTGCGCCCCCGCGAGTCGGCGGGTTCCTTCGACCACCGCTTCGACGCCACCGCCCGCGCCGACATCCCGTCGGACGGCACCTGGCACACCGTCACCGTCGGCGAGATCCCGGTCGGTCTGCGCACCGAGTACCTCTGCGTGCCGTCCGTGGAGCAGACGGTGTACGCGACGCTGGTCCTCTCCAACGCCACCGACCAGGCGCTGCTGGCCGGCGCGGTGGAAGTCACCGTCGACGACGACTTCCTGCTGACCGCCGCACTGCCCACGCTCGCCCCCGGCGGCGTCCGCCGGGTGGGGCTCGGGCCGGCCGAGGGCATCCGGGTCACCCGCCGTACGAACCTGCGGGAGTCGACCTCGGGCCTGCGCAACAGCACCACCGTGCTCGACCACCGCGTCCACGTGGAGCTGGCCAACCGTCTCGCGAAGCCCGTCACCGTCGAGGTCCGCGAGCGGGTCCCGGTCACCTCCGAACCGGACGTCCGGATCGAGGAACGGGCCGACTGGACGACACCCGAGGACGGCGCGGGGCCCGAGCACCATGCCCCGGGCACGCGCGTCTGGCGGGTGGACCTGCCCGCCGGCGGCACCGCCGCCCTCGACGGCGGCTACGAGATCCGCATCCCGGCCGGCAAGGCCCTGGTCGACGGCAACCGCAGGAGCTGACACACGCCATGTCCACGGCCTCGCATCCGATCGCTCTCCCCGTCACCGCCGTCACCTGCCTGGAGGATCGCGCCCACGTCGAGCGCGCCATCGTGCTCGACCTGGAAGCCGGGATCCAGCGGCTGCGCCTCGGGCCGGTCAGTGCGCTGGCCGTCGACCGTACCCTCCATGCCGAGCTGACCGCCGATCACCCCGCGACCGTGCTCGACGTGCGGATCGTGCGCAGCTGGACGCCGCGCGGGCCGCTCCCGCGCGCCGACGACGACTCCGCCCTGCGCCACCGCGTGCACACCCTCGAGGAGGAGCGGCTCGCCCTTGGGCGGCAGCGCGACCGGCTGCGTGCCCGCCTCGACCTGCTCGGCCGCCTCGCCGCCGATCTGCTGCGGGAGATCGGCGAAGGCGCCGGCTCCGGGGAGGCCGAAGGCCCGCGCTGGGCCCGCGAACTGGACCGCGTGGACGGCGAGCGCGACGCGTACGGCGAGCGACTCCGCGTCGTGGAGGCCCGGCTGACCGGCCTCGCCGCCGAACTCGGGGAGACCCAGCGGGCCATGGACCTCTCCGAGGGGGAGCCCACCGAGCTGATCGGCCACATCGAGCTGACCGTGGAGTCCGCGATCGCCGGCCCGGTCGGGCTGCGCCTCAGCCACCTCACCCCGTGTGCGCTGTGGCGGCCCGCCTACCGGGCCGAGCTCGACGGGGACTCCCTGACGCTGGAGACCGACGCGATGGTCTGGCAGCGCACCGGCGAGGACTGGTCGGACGTACGGCTGACGTTGTCGACGGCCCGGTCGGCGCTGGCCGGCGATCCTCCGCGGTTGGTTGAGGACCGGCTGACGCTCAAGGACCGCTCCGCCGCGGAGCGCCGCACGGTCGACGTCGAGCTGCGCGAGGAGGAGATCGGGGACCTCGGCCCGGTCCCGGTGCTCGGCCTGCCGGGAGTGGACGACGGCGGCGAGGCGCGGGTGCTGCACTCCCCCGGGCCGGTCTCGGTGCCCGGGGACGGCCGAGCCCACCGGGTGCCGCTCTCCGCCTTCACCACGGCCGCGAGCAGCGAGTACGCCTGCTCACCCGAGCTGTCCCCGCTGGTCACCCAGGTGACGCGGTTCGACAACCTGTCCGGGCACGCGCTGCTCGCCGGGCCCGTGGACCTGGTGCGCGGCGGTGGTTTCAGCGGCAGCGGCACGCTGGACTTCGCCGCCCCCGGCGCGCCCGTCGAGCTCGCCTTCGGCAGCTGCGACGACCATCGGGTGGTCCGGCATGCCGAGGAGTCCCGCGAGACCACCGGAATCACCCAGCGGACCGTGGTCACTCGCACGGTCCGGCTGCACCTGTCCCGGTTCTCCGCTCCCGGCGAGCACGGCGAACGGGTGGTCGCCCTCCGGGAGCGGATTCCGGTCTCCGAGGTCTCCGCGGTGGAGGTACGGCTGCGCGAGGAAGCCTGCTCCCCGGCGCCCGACAGGCTCGACGCCGAAGGCATCGCCCGCTGGGACATCAGCCTCCCACCCGGCAGCCGCCGTACGGTCACCCTGGTCTACGAACTGTCGGCAAGCTCCAAGGTCGCCGGGCTGTGAGCTCCCCGGGCCGCGGGCTGCCTTGAACAACTAGCGGATGACTCGCAAGGTGACAGTTGCCGTGTGCAGTCGTCGCGGGTTGCTTCCGCGCCACGGCACTTGAGCCCCACCGCTTGCGGTGAACGAAGCCATGAGCGGTGCGCCCGATGGCACACTTGTGCTCTCGGAGCGGCTGAATGCCTCTGGAGGGGGAGATCGTCTTGGATCCTGCTGTCGCGGCTGTCGCCGCCACCGCCGCGACCACGCTCGTCACCGCGATGACGACGGACGCGTGGGGGCACACCAAGCGGGGCTTCACCCGCCTGCTCGGGCTTGGCCGGGCCGACGAAGGCGCCGGGGCCGAGGCGGAGTTGGAACAGGCCCGGGAGACCGTTCTCGCCGCCTACGAGCGGGGCGACGAGTCGGCCCTGGGCGCGGCGCACGACGAGTGGGCGGTCAGGCTCGGGGCGGCCCTGGAGGCGAACGCCGACCGCTCGGCCGAGTACGAGCGGCTGCTGCGCGAACTGATCGCCGGGCAGCCCGGCGCCGACGGCGAGATCCGAGCCCTCCGGGAGGCGCTGCGCGGGCCAGGAACCGGCGGCGTCTACAGCCAGGTGATCCACAGTGGTGGCGCGGGCGCGCAGGGCCAGGGAGCCAGCGTGACCATCAACAACCACCATTACGGGCCCGGTGGTTCGCCGGCCCAGGCGCCCAGCGGTGAGTCTTGACCGAGCCGCGCTACGAACAACACCTCGCCGCAGGCGCGGTGGCGGCACAGGGCCCCAACGCGACCGCGACCGTCAACCACTACTACGGCACGCGGCAGCCCACGATCGACGCGTTACCCGGCCCGGCCGCCCCGGACACCGCGTGGCTGATGGCCCAGCCCAGCCGCCTCCTCGACGCGCGCAGCCACGTCGTCCCCTTCATCGGCCGGACGACCGAGCTGGAGTTGCTGCGGCAGTGGCGGGACGCGCGGGACGCGCGGCTTTCGGTGCTGCTGCTCCACGGCCCCGGCGGGCAGGGCAAGACACGGCTCGCCACGGAGTTCGCCGAACGGTCCCGGACCCCGGACCTGCCGGCGGCCCAGCGCTGGCAGGTCCTGCAAGCGGGTTTCCGGGGCGGGGCCTCGCCCCGGGACCACGCGGCTGCCTCGCCCGAGGAGGGGGCCGGCGTGCTGCTCGTCGTCGACTACGCCGACCGCTGGGCGTACAGCGAGCTGGAACGCCTGCTGTCCGAACCCGTCCTGCACCAGCAGCGGCCCACGCGTGTCCTCCTGATCGGCCGCACCGTCCGCTGGTTCGCCGCCCTTCGCGGCGAGCTCGCCGACCGCCGCGCCGCCGTCGGCGACCTGCTGCTTCCCTCCCTGGACGCGGACCGTCCGCGGATGTTCACCGCCGCCAGGGACCGCTACGGCGCAAGCGACTTGTACGACCTGCCGGACACGGAAGACGTCGAACCGCCCGCTTCCCTGGACCGCCGTGACTTCGGCCTGACGCTGAACCTGCACATGGCCGCCCTGGTCTCCGTCGACGCCCACGCGCGCGGTGAACGACTGTCCCTCGCGGAGCCGCACGAGCTGTCGGCGTACCTCCTGGACCGCGAATTCCGCGCGTGGCAGCGGCTGTTCGACGCCGGTGGTCACGGGCAGGACTACCGCACCCGCCCCGCGGTCATGGCCAAGACGGTGTTCACCGCCGCCCTCACCGGTGCGGTGAGCCACGACGCCGGGACGCGGGCGCTGCGCGCCCTCGACCTTCCCGGCCACCCGCAGGACCTCCTCCTCGACCACCGGTTCTGCTACCCGCCCTCCGACCGCGAGCTGGTCCTGGAGCCGCTCTACCCCGACCGGCTCGCCGAGGACTTCCTCGGCCTGCTCACCCCCGGGCACGACATCAGCGCGTACGACCCGGATCCATGGGCGAGTGGTGTCCCGGCCACGCTGCTGGACGGCGAACTGGGGCAGACCGTGGCCCCGCGGGCCGTGACGTTCCTGGCGTCCGCCGCCGACCGCTGGGCACACATCGGTGAGCGGGTGCTCTACCCCCTGCTGCGCGCCGAACCCGGCCTCGCGATCGCCGCCGGCAGTCCCGCCCTGACCGCGCTCGCCGCCCTCGCCGACACGGACGGCGCGGCCGGGAAGCACGTCGGCCCCTCCCTCCTCGCGGTCCTGGAGGCCGTCGAAGCGCAGCTGCCCTCGGGCCGCCACGCGGACCTGGACAGCGGAATCCTCGCGGTCGTCGAGACGCTGATCGCACACCGTCTGGCCACGACCACGGATCTGGGCCAACGCGCGTGGCTGTACGGCACATTGGCGTGGCGCCGGGCCAACGCCGGCCGCCGGGAGCAGGCGGTTGCCCCCGCCGAGGAGGCCGTGCGCCTGCATCGTCGGCTCGCGGCGAGCGACCCCGCCCACCTTCCTCATCTGGCGAACTCCCTCAGCGCACTCGGCGACCGGCTGTCCGCCGCGGGCCGCTGGGAGGAGGCGCTGTTCTTCGCCGAGGAATCCGTGGCGATCAGCCGCCGTCTGGCCGACTCCGACCGCGCCGCCCATCAGGACCGTCTGGCGGACTCGCTGACGGGGCTCGGCAACCGGCTCGCCCGGCACGGCCGGGCCGAGGAGGCCCTGGCCGTCACCCAGGAGGCGGCCGAGCTGTACCGGCGCCTCGCCGACGCCGACCCCGTGTACCGGCCCGATCTGGCCGGGCTGCTCAACAACCTGGGTCTGCGCCTGGTCGACGCGGGCCGCACCGAGGAGGGTCTGGCCACCGCTGAAGAGGCGGTCGAGCTGTACCGGCGCCTGTCCGACGCCGACCCCGAGGCCGAGCGGCACCACTTCGCCATGGCGCTCGCCAACCTCGGGGTCGCGCTGCGTGCTTCGGGCCGCTCCGAGGAGGGTCTTGAGATCACGGAGGTGGCCACCGACCTGTACCGCCAACTGGCGGACGCCAACCCGGCCGCCCACCAGCCCGACCTGACGACCGCGCTGACCAACCTCGGGGCCTTCCTCGCGGACCTGGGTCGCGGGGAGGAGGCCCTTGGCCCGGTCGAGGAGGCCGTGGTCATCCAACGGCGGTTGGCCGACACCGACTTCGCCGCCCACTGCCTCGACCTGGCCAAGGTCCTGAACAACCTCGGCACCCGGCTCCTCGCTCTGGGCCATGAGGAGCGGGCCCTCGCGGTCACGCGGGAGGCCGACGACCTGTACCGGCGGCTGGCGCTCGCCCACCCCACGGTCGACCTCCCCGAACACGCGTACGTACGCCACCGGCTGGCACAGGCCCCGAGCCGCGTCCGGGAAGAGGCCCTGGCCGCCACGCGTGAGGCGACCGAGCTGTACCGGCAGCTGGACGAGACGTCCTCCGGTGTCGAACTCGCCAATCTGGCGGCGTCGTTGGGGAAGGCCGGCCAGACCCTGGCCCGGCTCGGGCGTTTCGAGGAAGCCGTCACCGCCGCGGAGCGGGCCGCGGACGTCCACGTCGAGACCGGTGACCGCCGGCGCGCGGCCGAGCTGCTCCTCGAATCAGGTCACGCCCTGATGGGCATGCGGCGCACCAAGGACGCGGCCACCCTCTTCGAGCGGGCGGCCGGCCATTTCCGCCGGACCGGTGACCTCAGCCTGGAAGGCGCCGCGCTGACCAACCTCGGCACCGCCCTGGCCGACGAGGGCCGCTCCGGCGAGGCCATCGCCGCCTGCGAGCGGGCCGCGGCCGCCTTCCGGGGTGCCGGCGAGAGGCTGCTCGAGGTCGCGACGCTCAGCAATCTGAGCAATGCGCTCACGTCCGCGCAGCGGTTCGCCGAAGCCGCCGAGGTCAGCCGCCGCGCCGCCGCTCTCTCCGACGAGATCGGCGACGGCGGCGGCGAGGGCCCACCGCTGCACAACCTCGGCAACGCCCTCCTCAGCCAGGGGCGGTACGAGGAGTCCATCGAGCCCACGCGGCAGGCCGCGGCCATCTACCGCGCGAAGGGCAGCCACCACCGCGAAGCGGATTCCCTCAGCAACCTCGCCGACGCCCTGTACGAGACGGCCCGGCTCGACGAGGCGATCACCGCCTACCAGCGTTCGGCCGCGCTCTTCCACCAGACCGATGACCCTGGCAAGGAAGCCCGGGTCCGCAGCCGGCTCGGCACCACCCTGCTGCGTACGCGGCGCTACGACGAGGCGGTCACCGCCACACAACAGGCGGCCGCACTCTTCCGCGAGCTCGGCGACCGCACCGGTGAGGCCTCGGCGCTGATCAACCTCGGCAACGCCTGTACGGAGACGAACCGCTACGCGGAGGCCGCCACCGCCTGCGGAAAGGCCGCCGCCCTGCTGCGGGAGACCGGCGACCACGAGCGCGAGGCCCACGCTCTGGCCAACCGCAGCGAGGCCCTCGCCAGAGCGGGGCGGTACGAGGAGGCCGTCACCGCCTGCGAACAGGCCGCCGCCGGTTACCGCACGGCGGGCAACCGCGAACGTGAGCGCGTGATGCTGCACAGCCTCGGCACCCATCTCTTCCAGGCGCACCGGTCCGCCGAGGCGATCACCGCGTACCAGCAGGAGCTCCGGGTCTGTCAGGAGATCGGTGACCGCGGCGGTGAGCGGGCGGCGTTGCACAGTCTCTCCCTCGTTCTCGTGTACGAGGGCCGGTACGCCGAGGCCATACCTGTCTGCGAGCAGGCGGCTTCCGGCTACCGCGAGGCCGGCGACCGGGGCCGCGAGGGCGAATCGCTCGACCGGCTCGGGTCCGTGCTGATGGAGTTGGGGCGCCTCGAGGAATCCGTCGCGGCCCGCGAGCGGGCCGTCACGGCATTCCGTGCCGCGGGTGACGTACAGGGCGAAGGAACGGCGTACGGCGAACTGGGTGAATGTTTGGTCCGGTTGGGGCGGCACGCGGAAGCCATCGCCGCCGGCCGACGCGCCGCCGAGGTCCACCGGCGGTCCGGCGACCGCAACCGGGAGGCGCACGCGCTCACCGTCATCGGCCGCGGCCTGAAGGGGCGGGGAAAGCCGAAGAAGGCCATCGCCCTCTGCACGGAGGCCGTCGAGCTCTTCCGCGGGACCGGCGACGGCCGCGGCGAGGCCGAAGCGCTGCGCCATCTCGGCAGCGCCCTCTCCGCTGCGGGCCGGGAGGCGGAGTCCGTCGCCGTCGTGGAACAGGCCGCCGTCCGTTCGCGGGAGTCGGGCGACCAGCGCGGCGAGGGCCTGGCCCTCTATCGCCTGGGCGAGGGCTACATGGAGGAGGGCCGGTTCGAGAAGGCCGTCGCCACCTACCAGCGGACTGCCGCGCTCTTCGAGGAGCTCGACCTCCCCGACCTGGAGGGGTCCGCGCTCCTCAACCTGTGCCGCGCCCTGCGGGCACTGGGCCGGAACGAGGAAGCCGTCACCGTCTACCCGCGGGCTGCCACCGTCTACTCCCGAACGGACGACCGCGAGAGGGAGTCGCAGGTCCACTTCCACCTCGCCCAGTTGCTGGAGAAGACGGGCCGGGCCGCGGACGCCGTCGCCGCCTACAGACGCGCTGCGGATCTCTTCAACGCCAGGCATGACCGCGTCAACGAAGGTCAGGCGCTGTTCCGGCTCGGCGTCGTGACCGTGGAACTCCGCCAGTACGAGGACTCCGTCCCCGCGTTCGAACGGTATCTGGTGATCTGCCGGGAGATCTCGGACCGTAAAGGAGAAGGCATGGCCCTGCTCCTCCTCGGCGGCCTCCTGGTGGACGTGGGGCGGTACGAGGAGGCCGTCGCCGTCAACCAGCAGGCAGCCGACCACTTGCGCGCCTCCGGCAGCCCCGACGCGGTGAACCTCGCCCTGAGCCACCGGCGAAAGGCACTCCGCGCTCTGGGGCGCGACGGGTAGACCGGCGGCTCCCCGTCCCGCCGGGGCCCCGAGGAGGACGTCGGACGCCGGTCCGTGAGGGACCTCTCGCGCCACGTCGTTCCGGCCCGGCATGGTGGGCACGCGCACTCCGGCCCCCAGAACTATGGTGTCCCACCACATACGCCGCTGACCTGCCCCTTCCTACGGTGTGGCGACACGCAAACGTCCCCGCCAACTGCCCGGAAGTGGTGTTCATGGCCGCCCCCGCTACCGCTCCCCCGCCCGCCTCCAACCTCAGGCGCATCGTCGCCGCGAGCCTCATCGGCACCACCATCGAGTGGTACGACTTCTTCCTCTACGGGTCGGCCGCCGCGCTGGTCTTCAACAAGCTGTTCTTCCCCGGCTCCGATCCGCTCGTCGGCACGCTGCTGTCGTTCCTGACCTACGCCGTCGGGTTCGCCGCGCGTCCGCTCGGGGCGCTGGTGTTCGGGCACTACGGGGACCGGCTCGGGCGCAAGAAGCTGCTGGTCCTCAGCCTGCTGCTGATGGGCGGGGCCACGTTCGCCATCGGGCTGCTTCCCACCCATGCCACCGTCGGGACCGCCGCCCCCGTGCTGCTGACCGCGCTGCGGCTGATCCAGGGCTTCGCGCTCGGCGGTGAGTGGGGCGGGGCCGTCCTGCTGGTGTCGGAGCACGGGGACGCCGGACGTCGCGGATTCTGGGCGTCATGGCCGCAGACGGGAGCGCCGGCCGGGCAGTTGCTGGCCACCGGGGTCCTCTCGGCGCTCACCGCGCTGCTGTCGGACGCGGCGTTCACGTCGTGGGGGTGGCGGATTCCGTTCCTGCTCTCCGGAGTGCTCGTGATCGTCGGACTGTGGATTCGTCTCTCTGTCGATGAATCGCCCGTGTTCAAGGCGGCGTTGGCGCAGTCCGAGGCACGCAGGGCCGCCGGGCAGGCCGAGAAGACGCCGCTCGTGGCCGTGTTGCGCCATCACTGGCGCGATGTCCTGGTGGCCATGGGCGCGCGGATGGCCGAGAACATCAGCTACTACGTGATCACCGCGTTCATCCTCGTCTACGCCACGACGTCGACCGGCCTGAGCAAGCAGACCGCTCTGAACGCCGTACTGATCGCGTCCGCGGTGCACTTCGCGGTCATCCCCGCCTGGGGCGCCCTCTCGGACCGTATCGGCCGCCGGCCGGTGTATCTGATCGGGGCCGTCGGCGTCGGCGCCTGGATGTTCCCCTTCTTCGCGCTGATCGACTCCAAGAGCTTCGGGAGTCTGCTGCTCGCGGTGACCGTGGGGCTCGTCCTGCACGGGGCGATGTACGCGCCGCAGGCGGCCTTCTTCTCGGAGATGTTCGCGACCCGGATGCGCTACTCGGGGGCGTCGATCGGCGCGCAGTTCTCCTCGGTTGCGGCCGGGGCTCCGGCGCCGCTCATCGCGACCGCGCTGCTCGCCGACTACGGCTCGTCGACGCCCATCGCGCTGTACGTGATCGCGGCCGCGGCGCTCACGGTCGTCGCCATCGCCTGTGCCCGGGAGACCCGCGACCAGGACCTGGAGGCCGTCGACGCCGAGCCGGTCTCCGGGCCGCGTGAGCCGGCGGCGGGGACGGCGGACGCCCGTACCGTCTGAGGCACGCGTACGCCGAGGGGGCGGGCCATGCGGCCCGCCCCCTCGGCGTTCCGGCTTGTCAGCGCGCCACCGCCGCCGACATCGCGTGCAGCCGCAGCGCCAGCTGGATCTCCAGTGCCCGCGCCGGCTCCTGCCAGTCCGGGCCGAGCAGCCGGCCGACGCGTTCGACGCGCTGGGCGACCGTGTTCACATGGACGTGCAGCGCGTCCTTCGTACGGGCCGGGCTCATGCCGCTCGCGAAGTAGGCGTCCATCGTGCGCACCAGGTCCGTGCCGCGCCGCTCGTCGTAGGCGACGACCACGCCGATCGTCCGCCCGACGAACCCCTCGATGTCCCGCGTGTCGGCCAGCAACAGCCCGAGGAAGCCCAGGTCCTGCGCGGCAGCGCCCTCACCGGAGCGGTTCAGCAGCCGCAGCGCGGCGAGGCAGCGGCGGGCTTCGTCGTAGGCCGTGGCGATGGCTCCGGGCCGGGCGGCGGGCGCCTCGACGGGCGCGGACGCTCCGACGGTCACGGGTTCGCGCAGGGCGCCGCCCAGGTGTTTGGCGGTCTGGCGGGCGAGGTCGGCGGCGGAGTCTCCGGGACCGAGCGGCAGCAGCAGGACGGTGCCCCCGTCCCGCGCCGAGGCCAAGCCGTGCCGGGTGGCCGCCAGGTGCGAGGCCGCGGACCACAGGCGCTGCCGGTCCGCGCTCTCGCGCCCGTCGACGGCGGTCTCCGTGCCGGAGGCCGGCCGGTCGATCCGGGCGGCGAGCACCACATGCGGCGCGTCGACGTCGGTCCGCAGCCGGGCCGCGCGCTCCCGCAGCAGCCGTGGGTCGCGGTCCGGGGCGTCGAGGAGGTCGTCGAGGAGCTCTCCCCGTACGCGCTGCTCGGCCTCGCCGGCGGATCGGCGGGCGAGCAGGAGCAGCGAGGTCACCAGGGCGGCGCGCTCCAGGGTGCGCTGGTCGACGGGGTCCAGGTCCGGGTGGCCGCGCAGGACGAGCGCGCCGAAGACCTCACCGCCCGCCGAGACGGCCGCGACCCAGTCCTCGCCCCGCCGCACGGCACGGCCGTCCGCGTGCGGCTGCGGGTGCGGGTGCGGCGGCTCGGCGTCGGTGAACTCGACCGTGCCGTCCAGCACTTCGGACAGGGCGCCGGCCACGTCGTGGACGCCGCCGCCGCGCAGGACGAGTTCGCTGAGACGGTCGTGGACCTCGGAGGCCCGCTCGATGACTCCGCTGTGGTCGCGGATGATCTCGTTCGCGCGCTCCAGTTCGGCGAGCGCCGAGCGCGTCTCGGCCAGGAGATTGGCGGTGTCGATGGCGACGGCCGCATGGGCGGCGAACGAGCCGAGCAGCGCGACCTGTTCGCGGGCGAAGACCCTGGCACGGCGGTCGGCGGCGAAGAGCACGCCGATGACCTGGCTGCCCAGCATCAGGGGGACGCCGAGGATCGCGACGAGGCCCTCGTCGCGGACTCCCGAGTCGATGGCGTGGGTGTGCTGGAAGCGGGCGTCGTCGAAGTAGCTGTCGGTGACGTAGGGGCGGGCGGTCTGGGCGACGAGCCCGCCGAGTCCCTCGCCCATGCCGAGCCGCAACTGCTGGAAGCGCGCCGAGACGGACCCTTCGGTGACCCGCATATAGGTGTCACCGGCGGCGGGGTCGTTGAGGCTGAGGTAGGCGACCTCGGTATCGAGCAGCGAGCGGGCCCGCTGGACGATCGCCCTCAGGACGGCGTCCAGGTCGCGCAGGCCCGCGAGGTCGTGGGCGGTGGCGAACAGGGCGGACAGCTCCGCCTCGCGACGGCGGCGGCCTTCGAGATCGGCGCGCACGCGCAGCGCGAGCTGCTTGGCGCGCTCCAGTTCGGCGAGCTCGTCCGGGCCCGCGCCGCTCGCCCTGGCGAGCAGTACGGGCCTGTCGTATGCCTCCGCCGGCGCTCGGCGTGCGAGGAGTTCCAGGTAGGAGGCCTGTTCGTGGGACATGGTCACAGGGATACCTGCCGTACGGGTGTGCGCACCAGCCCTGTGGACAACTCGCGGACCGTCAGTGCGCGGTCCAGCCGCCGTCGAGGGCCAGTGACGTGCCGGTGATGAACGATGCCTGTGGGGTGCAGAGGTAGAGGACGGCCTCGGCGACCTCCCCCGGTTCGATGAGCCGCTTGACGGCGGAGTCCTTGAGCAGGACATCGGTCAGGACGCGCTCACGGGGGATGGAGTGCGCCGCCGCCTGGTCCTCGATCTGCCGCTCGACCAGGGGGGTGCGCACATAACCGGGGTTGACGCAGTTGGACGTGACCCCGTGCGGGGCGCCTTCGAGGGCCGCGGTCTTGGAGAGCCCCTCCAGACCGTGTTTGGCCGCCACATAGGCGGACTTGTACGCGGAGGCGCGCAGCCCGTGTACGGAGGAGAGGTTGACGATACGACCCCAGCGCTGGCCGTACATGTGCGGCAGCGCGCCCCTGATCAGCCGGAACGGGGCCTCCAGCATCACGGTCAGGACCGTGTGGAAGACCTCCGGGGGGAAGTCCTCGATGGGCCGGACCATCTGGAGGCCGGCGTTGTTCACGAGGATGTCCGTGCCCGCGGCGGCCGCCTCCGCGGCGTCGAGATCGGTGAGGTCGAGCGGCTGCGCCTCGATGGTGCCCGCGAGCCCGGCGGCCTGCTCGACCAGCGCCTCCAGGCCGTCGGCCGCCCGGTCCACGGCGCGCACCGTGGCTCCGGCGGCGGCGAGCCGCAGCGCACAGGCGCGGCCGATCCCTCCGGCGGCGCCGGTGACGAGCGCGACGCGCCCGCCCAGGTCGACGGTGACGGAGTGGGGCTCGGAGGCAGGACCAGAAGGGGTGAGGGCGGTCATGCTCCGCACCCTATGGAGCACATCGGCGGCAACCGATGTGCTCCGAACCCATACTTCAGCCCAGGGGGGTGGTGTCGAACCATGTGGGTTCATCGGTGAGCGCCTGCTTGATCCGGAAGCGGGAGAACTCCAGGAGCTCGGGGAGCGCGTCGACCGGAAACCAGCCCACCTCTGTGGACTCGTCGTCGTTCACCCGCGCCACCCCTCCGACGGCCCGGCACCGGAACGTGATGTCCATGAACTGGCACTGGTCGCCGTTGGGATAGGTGATGGGTGCGCCCAGGGTCTGGACGAGGACGACCCGCTCGATCTCGCAGCGCACGGCGGTCTCCTCATACACCTCACGCAGGGCCGCCGCGGCGGGCTGCTCCCCCGGCTCCACGATCCCGCCGATGATCGACCAGTTGCCGGTGTCACTGCGCCGCCCGAGCAGGACCCGACCCTCGTCGTCGAAGACGACGGCGCTGACGCCCGGCAGGAACAGCAACTGGTGGCCGGCGGTGGCCCGGATGGCGCGGATGAAGTCAGGAGTGCCCATCCCCCGACGATAGCCGCGGGCGACGGGCCCCTCCGGGTCCGGGCGCCGTGCGCGAAGTGGCCCGGGTGGAGGCTCAGGCGCCGTGCGCGAAGAACTGTGCCCGTGCCTCAGGCGTCGCCCGCGCTCCGGCGGACCCGTACGCCGCGGGTGGCCGACCAGCCGATGCCGAACAGGGCGAGGGCCACCAGCGCGGCCTCGGGCAGCGTCCCCCACCGGGTCGCGGGCGTCCGCGAGGAGCGCAGGGGCACCTCGGCGACCAGTGCGTCCGGAGTGAACATGGCGCTCTGGTCGACGATCCGGCCGTCCGGTTCGATGATCGCGCTGACGCCGCTGGTCACCGGGACGACGACGGACCGGCTGTGCTCGACCGCCCGGACCCGCGACATCGCGAGCTGCTGGTAGGTCATCTCGCTGCGCCCGAAGGTGGCGTTGTTACTGGGGACGGTGATGAGCTGGGCCCCATGGGTCACGGTGTCCCGGACCGCCCAGTCGAACGCCGCCTCGTAGCAGGTGGCGAGGCCGACCCTGGTACCGGCGAGGTCGAACACACCCACCTCGTTGCCCGGCCCGAAGTCCCGGCTGACACGGTCGACGTCCTTGTTGAAGAGCCGTACCACCGCGCGCATGGGGATGTACTCACCGAACGGCTGCACATGCCGCTTGTCGTAGGTGGCGACGGGACCTCGCCCGGGCTCCCAGTCGATGAGCGTGTTGCGCAGGTTCCCGGTCGCGGGCGCGACGACGGCGCCGATCACCGTCGGCGCCCCGATCGCCTTGACCGCCCGGTCGATGACGAGCCGCGCGTCGTCGTTGGCGTAGGGATCGATGTCGGAGGAGTTCTCCGGCCACAGAACGAAGTCGGGCCTGGGTTCCTTGCCCGCCGCGACGTCGGCCGCGAGCTGTTCGGTGCGCCGGGCGTGGTTGTCGAGGACCGCGCGACGCTGGGCGTTGAAGTCGAGGCCGAGACGTGGCACGTTGCCCTGGATCGCGGCGACGGTCGCGGTGCCGTCCTGCGCCGAGTCGTCGACGAGGGGCAGCGCGGCGAACGCCCCCGCGACCGGGGCGAGGACCGCGAGCGCGGCTGCCGCGAGGGGTCCGCGCGGCAGCTCGCCGGTCGCCCGGTACGCGCGCACGCGGCGCACGGCTTCGTAGAGCCCGAAGCCGCACAGGGCCACCGCGAAGCCGAGTACGGGCGTCCCGCCGACCGCGGCAAGTGGCAGGAAGACGCCGTCCGCCTGGCCGAAGGCGATCTTGCCCCAAGGGAAGCCGCCGAAGGGAACCCGCGCGCGGGCGGCCTCGCCCGCGATCCACACGGCCGCGGCCCAGAGCGGCCAGGCGGGCAGTCGGGAGACGGCGGCGACGCCGAGCCCCGTCGCGCCGACGAAGAGCGCCTCGGCGGCGACCAGGGCCAGCCACGGCACCGGGCCGACGGCGGAGCCGGTCCAGACGAGGAGCGGCATCAGGAACGCGAGCCCGGCGAGATAGCCGAGCCCGAAGGCGCCCCTGGGCCGACGGCCCCTGAGGGTCCAGCCGAGGAGCGCGAAGGCCGGCAGCGCGAGCCACCACAGGGGCCGGGGCGGGAAGCTCAGATAGAGGAGCACCCCGCTCAGCGCGGCTCCGCCCGGGCGTGCGAGGCGCCGGAGGAGCCGGGTGCGTCCCGGGGCGGCGGCGGGCTCGGAGGCGTCGGACGCGTCGACGGGGGTGATGGTGGTGCTCACGTGGCGGAGTCTACGGTGAGCCGCTGCGCCGGGGGCAGGTCGGCCCGTCCCCCGCTCGCCGTCGGAAGACATCGCTCCGCAACCTCCTGCCGCATCGTTTCTGCGCAATCTCTCCACAAAGTCTCACCCTTGCCGTTACGGTGTCCGCCGGCCTCGCCGCCGGGTCCGCCGGGCCGCGGCGGTCGGGGTCCGTCACGGGTCGGGGGGTCGGCGGGATGGCTGCTGCCGCGGTGGACCGTTCCACCGGACGAGAGGCCGGGCAGGACGCGGGGCCGGTGGACGCCGACGGGACCTCGCACGAGCCCGGTCGCGGCACCGATGTCACCGGGGTCGTCGTCCTCGGCGCCTGTGCGATGTGGTCGCTGGTCAGCGCCGCCGGCCGGGACGCGCGCCCGGAAGGCGTACTGCTCGCGGTGCTCGCCCTTGCCGCCGGGTACGCCTGTGGCCGTATCTCCGGGAGCCTGCTGCCGGTGGCCGCCGCCACGGTCATGTCCCTCGCGGCTGTCGCGCTGGCCCTGGCCTCCCGGCAGGGCGTGCCGGGCGCCACGTCGTCGATGCCGTCCGGACACAGCGGCGCCTGCGCGGCGCTGTTGGTGCTGGCGGCGGGGGCCGCCTGCTGTGCCGCCGCGGCGGCGGCCCCGCCCGCCGGCCGGCGGGCCCTGTGGTTGCTGGCTCTCGCCGTGGCGGGCACGGCGACGGCGCTCGGCTCGGTGACGGGGAGCGTGGGCGCCCTCGGAGTCCTGGTCTGCTCGCTCGCGGCCGCCCGGACGCGACGCCGGCTGCCGGCTGTGGTGGGGCTCGCCCTGATCACCGCTCTCGTCGTGGGTGCCTGCTGGGCGGTCGCCGCCGAGGCTCTGCCGAGCCGCATGTCCACCGCCCTGGAGGCCCGCCTGACCCATGATCGCGTCCTGCTCTGGCACGACGCGATCGCGCTCGCCGAGGAGAACCCCCTGGTCGGCGTCGGCCCCGACCGGTTCGGCGCGGTGAGCCCCACCGCGCAGGCGGCGCCGGTCTCCGACGGGACGCCGCACTCGGCGCCGCTGCAGCAGGCCGCCGAGCAGGGTGTGGTGGGGGTCGTACTGCTCGGGGCGGCCTTCTGCTGGCTGCTCCATGGCCTGCGGCGGTCGGCCCGCTCCACGGCGGTGGTTCTGGCGGCGGCCGTCACCCTCACGGCGCTGGCGCTCCTGGCGGCTGTCGGAAACGCCCTGAGTTTCACCCCGGTGACCGCGGGCGCGGGCCTGCTGGCGGGTCTCGCGACGGCCCGCCGACCGGCCCCGGACCGCGTGCCCGAACGGACAGAGGCGCCGCGGACGCCCGATACGGCCGGAGGCCCCCGCGATTCCCGGAGATGACTCGCGGACGATCCCGCGATAGCGGGAAGCGGGAGGAAGAGGTGGCTCAGGCCTGCGCGGGCGCGCTCGGGGGCCGCGGTGTGGCCAGGCGCTCGCGGATGATCCGTACCGCCGCCTCGGCGTCGTCGACGGTCACCGTGAAGCTGCGGCCGTCCCACAGTGTCAGGACCACGCCCTCGCCCCGGCGCACGATCACCGCCGTGCCCCGCTCCGGCCGCCAGCGGTAGCCCCAGCCGCCCCACTGCCGTGGGGTGACCTTGGGGTCGAATTCGGCGCCCACGACATGGTCGAGGAGGATCCGGCGGCGCGGCACGCCTATGTGGCCGCAGCGGACCTCCATCGCGTGGTGGTCGACGGTGACCGCCACATGGACGAAGGCGAGGGTGCCGAAGAGCATCAGCAGCCCCGCCGCCACGCAGCCGATCACGGACATGAGGAGGGGCGCGATGCCAGAGTTCCACGTGGAGTCCACCGCGAGCTCGACGCCCAGGGCGATGCAGGCGGCGCCACCCGCCGCGAGCACCCACTGCATGCGATTGGTCGCACGGCCGGTCCACACCTCGGGCAGCGGCTCGTCGGGGTGGAGCGCGTGACGGGAATGGTCCCTCATGTGTAACAGCGTACTCACGTTCCGCTCACGGGCACCCGGTCGGCGTCAGCGGGCAGGGACGACCGCTCCGAGCAGTCGGCCTTCCGCGTAGCTCAGCGCGGCAGCCGGGACTTCCGACGCCCGCCCGCTGAGCAGCACGGTCAGGCCGGTGCTCGGTTCCGCGGTGGGCGCGGGCTCGGCACCGATACGGCGCAGGGCCTGTGCGGCGACTGCCCCCGCCGAGCCGTGGAAAACCACCGGCGGGAGGCCGGGCGGCTGTACGGCCGCGCGGATACGGTCCTCGACCAGTTCGTAGTGCGTGCATCCGAGGACCACGGCCCGCACATCGTCCGGGGTGAGGGCGGCCGCGGCCGCGATGGCGGCGTCGATGGCGCCCTGGTCGGCGTGCTCGACGGCGTCGGCGAGGCCGGGGCAGGGCACCTCGGTGACCTCGACGGAGCCGGCGAAGTCGCGGATCAGGCCGCGCTGGTACGGGCTGCCGGTGGTGGCCGGGGTCGCCCAGATGGCGACGGGGCCTCCGCTCGCCGCGGCCGGCTTGATCGCGGGGACCGTCCCGATGACGGGGATGGCGGGCTCGAGCTCCGCCCGGAGCGCGGGCAGGGCGTGCACCGACGCCGTGTTGCAGGCGACGATCAGCGCGTCGGGGCGGTGGGCGGCCGCGGCTCGCGCCACCGCGAGGGCGCGCGTGGCGAGGTCTTCCACCGTCCGGGGGCCCCACGGCATGCCGTCGGGGTCCGAGGACAGGACGAGATCCGCGTCAGGCCGCAGCCGGCGTACCGCGACGGCGGCCGCGAGCAGGCCGATTCCGGAGTCCATGAGCGCGATCTTCACCCGGTCACCCTAGCCGACGGGCCTTGCGCTCCCGCCGATCTGGGGCAGACTGCGGCGAATGAGCGCCATTGCCTGGATCGCTGTGGGTTCGCTGGCCGCCTGGGGGTGGCTGTTGCTGGGTCAGGGGTTCTTCTGGCTCACCGATCAGCGGCTGCCCCGGCGTGCCCGCCCGGCGGTGTGGCCCAGGGTCGCCGTGGTCGTGCCGGCGCGGGACGAGGCACGGGTGCTCCCGGTGAGTCTTCCGTCGCTGCTGGCGCAGGACTATCCGGGCGAGGCCGAGATCGTGCTCGTCGACGACGGCAGTACGGACGGTACGGGCGCGCTCGCGCGGGCGCTGTCCGACGAGTGCGGCGGCCTCGCGCTGACGGTGGCGCATCCCGGTGAGCCGGAGCCGGGCTGGACCGGGAAGTTGTGGGCGCTCCGGCACGGGATCCGGCTGGCGCGGGAGGACGGGCCGGACGCGCCCGAGTTCCTGCTGCTCACGGACGCCGACATCGCGCACGAGCCGGACAGTCTGCGGGAGCTCGTGGCGGCGGCCGTGTCGAACGATCTGGATCTCGTGTCGCAGATGGCGCGGCTGCGGGTGGCGAGCGGCTGGGAGCGGCTCGTCGTGCCGGCCTTCGTCTACTTCTTCTCCCAGCTGTATCCCTTTCGCTGGATCAACAAGCACGGCGCCCGGACGGCGGCGGCCGCGGGCGGCTGTGTGCTGCTGCGTACCGCGGCGGCGGACCGGGCCGGTGTGCCGGAGGCGATCCGGCAGGCCGTGATCGACGACGTGTCGCTGGCACGGGCGGTGCGGCGCAGCGGCGGGCGGATCTGGCTGGGCCTCGCGGAGCGGGTGGACAGCGTGCGGCCGTATCCGCACCTCGGCGACCTGTGGCGGATGGTGTCGCGGAGCGCGTACGCGCAGCTGCGGCACAACGCTCTGGTGCTGACGGGGACCGTGGCCGGACTCGCGGTGGTGTATCTGGCACCGCCGCTGGCGGTGGCCGCGGGGATTTTCCGGGGGGACACGGCCGCGGGCTGGGCGGGCGGGGCGGCGTGGGCGGTGATGGCCGGCACGTACGTCCCGATGCTGCGCTACTACCGGCAGTCGCTCTGGCTCGCTCCGCTGCTGCCGTTCACGGCCCTGCTCTATCTGCTGATGACGGTGGACTCGGCGGTGCAGCACTACCGGGGCCGGGGCGCCGCGTGGAAGGGGCGTACGTACGCCCGCCCCGAAGCGGCGCCCTGAGCGATCCGGCGCGCATCCGCACCCGCGCGGTCGGCACGGGTGCGGGGCGGAGGCTACTTCCTGCCGGGCGTCCAGTTCATGCCCCACCCGTAGGCCTGGTCGATGGTGCGCTGCGGGCTGACGCCGCGCGCGGGGACCAGGTAGCGGGCCTCGCGCCGCACGACGAGGTCGCCGCCCTCCACGGTGAGCAGCGCGAGGGCGCAGACCGTCGAGGGGACGGTGCACTCGTCGAGGGAGAAGTCGACGGGCGCTCCGTGCTGCGGGCGCAGGGTGACGGTGGCGTGCAGATCGGCGAAGCTGCGGGCGCCCTCGTAGATGGTGACGAAGATGAGGACGCGGCGGAGCCGGTCCTTGTGGTCGAGGTTGACGGTCAGGTTCTCGCCGGTGGCCAGGGCTCCGGTGCGGTCGTCGCCGTCGAGGTGGATGTACGGCGGCTGGTGCAGGGCACCGAAGGCGTTGCCGAGGGACTGGACGACTCCCTTGCGGCCGTCGGCGAGTTCGTACAGGGCGCACAGGTCGAGGTCGAGGTCGGCGTGCTGGGCGACGGCCCGGCCGAGTTTGGCGCCCCAGCCCTGGAACTGCTTGCGCACCTCCCAGTTGAGGTTGACGCGCAGGGCGCCCGATGTGCCGCCCTGTTTGGCGAGGGAGACGGTCGGGGCTTCCTTGGTGAGCGTCACCTTGGAGAGCCGTACGGGCGCGGCGGCGGGTTCCCGCGCGGGAGCGGGCGAGGACGCGGGCCGTGCGGGGGCGGTCGGGGCGGGGACGGGGGCCGGCGGCGCGGGCGGGGGCGGCGGGGTGGCCCGCTGCGGCTTGTCGACCGTGATCCCGAAGTCGGTGGCCAGGCCTTCGAGCCCGCTGCTGTATCCCTGGCCCACGGCGCGGAACTTCCAGGCGCCCTGGCGGCGATAGAGCTCGCCGAGGATGAAGGCCGTCTCGACGGTGGCGTCCTGGCTGTCGTACCGCGCGAGTTCTGTGCCTTCCGTCGCGTCCAGCACACGTACGTACAGTCCCGGCACGCGTCCGAAGCTGCCTCCGTCCGCCGAAGCCGCCAGCACGATCCGCTCGATGGACGGCTCCACTCCCGTGAGGTCCACGGCGAGGCTGTCGGTCACCGCGTCGGCCGCCGTGCGCTTTCCCTCGTGCCGGACCGCGCCCGACGCGTGCGCGGGCTGGTTGTAGAACACGAAGTCCGCGTCGGAGCGCACTTTGCCCGACACGAGGAGTAGCGCGGAGGCGTCGACGTCCGGGATCCCGGCTCCTGAACGCCATCCGAATTCCACGCGGACACTCCGCGCGGCCACCGGAACATTGGCTCCTTTAAGCATGGACATGCTCGCCCCCATCGCGACTCCGTCACGGAGATTTGTGTAGTGCCAACCTAATCCCGGCGCGTTCCGGCTTGCCTCGGGAGACCCGCCGGTAACCCCTCCCGAGCTTGCCCTTTACAAGATCGAAGCCCTGGTTGGCGACCGTTTTTCCCATGTTCGCTCCTATTGGGGATCCACGGCCTCTGGGACCCCGTAAAACAACCCTCTTATCGGGCTCCCCAACCAGCACATCGTGGGCTTAACTTATGTGCCATGACCTCCCCCCGCGCCACCTACGGCGGCGGTTACTACACCGCGCCGTCGTTCCCCGACACCCCGATCTACGACTCGCTCGTAGCGGAGCGGGGCACGCCTCAGATCGCGCCGATCCGAGTCCCGGCCGCGTACGACACCCCCGGCAGCTATCTGCCGGCGCTCCCCGCGGCTCTTCCCGCCCTGCCGGCGGGTCCCAGCTATCCCACCCCTTCCTACGGCGGCTCGTACGGATATCCGCAGCAGGCGCAGCAGCCCATGCCGCTGCAGCACGCGCCCGCGCCGTACATTCCGCAGCAGCCGGCCGGTCCCCGTGGGTACCCGGGCGTCGCCCAGCCGATGCAGCAGCCGCGTCCGGTCGCCACCGGGTACGAGGCGATGCGCCCCGCCGCGCCGCGTCCCGTCCCCGCTCCCTCGCCGTACGAGGACCCGTACAACCGCCCGTACCAGGGCGGAGGGTACTGACCCGTCAGGACGCGTTCGCGGCTGGCAGGATGGTTGTATGCCGAATCCTGTACTGCGCTCCGTCCATGTCCATCCGGTGAAGGCGATCGGGGGATTCGCCCCTGCCGAGGTGGATGTGGAGCCGTGGGGGCTCGCCGGAGACCGTCGTTGGACGCTGGTCGACGCCTCGTCGAAGGTGGTGACCCAACGGCGGCACCCGCTCATGGCGTTGGCCTCGGCGGAGTTGCTGGCGGACGGCGGGATCCGGCTGTCCGCGCCCGGGCGCGAGACCATGACGGTCGCCGTCCCCGATCCCGCGGCCACGGTCTCGGTGGAGGTCTTCGAGACCGCGGTCGACGCGGTGCCGGTGGGCGGACCGGTGGACGCCTGGTTCAGCGAGTACCTCGGCGCGGAGGTGCGGCTGGTGCACATGGACGACCCGGCGCGCCGCCGGCCCATCGACCCCGAGTACGCCCTGCCCGGTGAGACCGTCTCCTTCGCGGACGGATATCCGCTGCTGGTCACCACCAGCGCCTCGCTCGACGCCCTCAACTCGCTCATCGCCCAGGGCGACCACCCCGACGAGGGGCCCCTTCCCATGAACCGGTTCCGGCCGAACGCGGTCATCGAGGGCACCGCCCCCTGGGCGGAGGACGGCTGGACACGGCTCGCGATCGGAGAGGTCACCTTCCGGGTCGCCAAGCCCTGCGGCCGCTGTGTCGTCACCACCACCGACCAGCGCACCGCGGAACGCGGCAAGGAGCCGCTGCGCACCCTTTCGCGCCATCGGCGTTTCGGCAGCCGTCTGGTCTTCGGACAGAACCTGGTCCCCGAGACCAGCGGCACCCTGCGCGTCGGCGACGCCGTCAAGATCATCGAGTAGGGGTTCGACGGCCATCCGCGCGAACGGCCCCCCGCCGGGGTGAGCTTGCTCTCTCTTCACGCGTCCCGCGCGTACCGCGCGCCGTACCGGGTTATCACGGTCACGGAAGGGGGTGCGGGACCGTGCGAGCTGTCACCGGACTCTGGCGCTGGCGGCGCAACCCGCTGCGCCGGTCCACGGATCTGGCCGAGGCGTGGGTGGCCCTCGTCGCCCTCCTCCTGATGTGCTGCGCCGCGCCCGCCGTCGGCTGGGTCTGCGGCGGGGTGATCGACGACTCGCTGCGGCGCGCGGTACGGGCCCAGCACGAGCAGCGGCATCCGGGCACGGCCCGGGTGCTGCGTCCCGCCGAACGCGCGGCCCATTCCGTACGGGATCCCGAGTCGGCCCGCACGCAGCACGCGCGACGGTCCGTGGTGGCCACCTGGACCGCGCCCGACGGCACGGCTCGCACGGGTACCGTCGCGACGACGCCCGAACTGGCCGATGCCGGGGACACCTTCCGGGTCTGGACGGACGACCGGGGGCGGGTGGTGGGTGCTCCGATGGACGCGGAGGCCGCCCGTGCGCACGCCGTCCTCGGCGGGGTCGCCGCCGCCCTCGCCGCGGGCGGAGTCGTCGAGGGGGCGCGGAGGCTGGTCGTATGGCGGCTGGTACGCCGTCGGTATGCGCGTCTCGACCGTGCGTGGGCCCAGGCCGGTCCCGACTGGGGCCGCGCCGGCACGGGCAGCTGACCGGTCAACTCGCGCGCCCCGCGCGCGCTACGGTGGTGCGATCGGATCACCGGCGGTCGATCGCACGAGGTGGGGGACGAGCAGCACGATGGCACAGGGCACGGTCCAGGTGACGCACACCGGCACATCGAGGTGGCGGCGCCGCACGGGCGAGTACGCCTCCCTGGCCGCGGCCCTGGAGGCCGCCGCGGACGGCGACATCCTCACCGTCGCGCCCGGAACCTATCGGGAGAACCTCGTCCTGCGGCGGGCCGTCACCCTGCGCGGACCGGAGGGCACGGTCGGTTCGGTCCGGATCGCGCCTGCCGACGGGGTGCCGCTCACCGTACGGGCCTCCGCCGTCGTCCAGGATCTGCACGTCGAGGGCCAGGACTCGTCGGCGCCCGCGCTGCTCGTCGAGGACGGCACCCCCGAGCTGCTGGATCTGCGGATCGTCACCCGCTCGGCGGCCGGTCTCGAAGTACGCGGCTCCGCGCGACCGGTCGTCCGGCGCTGCACCGTCGACAATCCGGCCGGGGTGGGGATCGGCGTACTCGACGGCGCCGGTGGGGTGTTCGAGGACTGCGAGGTCGTCGCGGCGGGCCAGTCGGGCGTCTCCGTCCGGGGCGGCGCGCATCCCCGGCTGGAACGCTGCCGGGTGCACCACGCCTCCGGCGCCGGGCTGTCGGTGACCGGCGAGGGCAGCGGCCTGGAGGCGGTGGGCTGCGAGGTGTACGAGATCAAGGGCACGGGCGTGCAGATCGCCTCGCGGGCCACGGCGCATCTCACCGACTCGTCCGTGCACCGCACGTCGGCGGACGGGATCACCCTGGACACCGACGCCGTACTGACGCTCTCCGACTGCGACATCCACGACATCCCGGAGAACGCGGTCGATCTGCGGTCCCGTTCGGTGCTGACGCTGACCCGCTCGACGGTCCGACGGTTCGGCCGCAACGGTCTGTCGGTCTGGGACCCGGGCACCCGGGTCGACGCCAACCAGTGCGAGATCCATGACAGTACGGGCGATTATCCGGCGGTGTGGGTCAGCGACGGCGCGACCGCCGTCCTCGACGCCTGCCGGGTGCACGACGTGCCGGACGCCCTGTTCGTCCTCGACCGCGGTTCCCGGGTCGATGTGGTCGACAGCGATCTGACGCAGGTGCGCAACACGGCCGTGTCGGTGAGCGACGGCGCGACCGCGCAGCTCGACGACTGCCGGATCCGGGAGGCGTCGACGGGGGCGTGGTTCCGCGACCACGGCAGCGGGGGCACGCTGGCGAACTGTCTGATCGACTCCGTCCAGACCGGTGTGATCGTCACCAAGGGCGCCGACCCGTCCATCGAACGGGTCACCGTCACCGCGTCCGCCGAAGCCGGCTTCTATGTCTCGGCGGAGGGCCGCGGATCGTTCCAGGGCTGCCGGGTGACCGGCAGCGGCGGCTACGGCTTCCATGTGATGGACGGGTGCCGTTCGACGCTGCGCGCCTGCCGTACGGAGCGGTGTGCGCGCGGCGGGTACGAGTTCCCGGAGGACGGTCCGCAGGCCGAGGACTGCACCAGCGACGAGAGCGGGGTGCGGGCCGCGCCGGCGCGGGGACCGGGGCCCGCGGTGCTGACGGCGACCCAGACCGCGGGGCTGCTCTCCACTCTGCCGGTGCAGCAGCCGGCCGCGCCGGTGGCCGAGGTGGTGACGGAACCGGCCCGCACCTCCCAGGACGTGCTCGGCGAACTCGACGCCCTGGTGGGCCTGGACAGCGTCAAGCACGAGGTCCGCACCCTCACCAACATGATCGAGGTCGGCAGGAAGCGGCAGGAGGCGGGGCTCAAGGCCGCGTCGGTCCGCCGCCATCTGGTCTTCACCGGCTCCCCCGGCACCGGCAAGACGACCGTCGCCCGGCTCTACGGGGAGATCCTCGCGTCGCTGGGCGTGCTGGAGCGGGGTCATCTGGTCGAGGTGTCCCGGGTCGACCTGGTCGGCGAACACATCGGCTCGACGGCGATCCGCACCCAGGAGGCCTTCGACCGGGCGCGCGGCGGGGTGCTCTTCGTCGACGAGGCGTACGCGCTGTCGCCCGAGGACTCGGGTCGGGACTTCGGCCGCGAGGCGATCGACACGCTGGTGAAGCTGATGGAGGACCACCGGGACGCGGTGGTGGTGATCGTCGCCGGCTACACGGCCGAGATGGAGCGCTTCCTGACCGTCAACCCCGGGGTGGCGTCGCGCTTCTCACGGACCATCACCTTCAGCGACTACGTGCCCGAGGAGCTGCTGCGGATCGTGGAGCAGCAGGCCGAGGAGCACGAGTACCGGCTGGGTACGGGCGCGGCCGAAGCACTCCTGAAGTACTTCACCGAGCTGCCCAAGGGGCCGGCGTTCGGCAACGGCCGTACCGCGCGGCAGACGTTCGAGTCGATGGTGGAGCGGCACGCCGGCCGGGTCGCCGCGCTCGCGGACGCGAGCACGGACGACCTGACCCTGCTCTATCCGGAGGACGTGCCCGAACTGCCCTGAGCGGTCTGCTCGTCGGCGCGCTGACGGGGCAGCGCCGGGGGCAGCCGGTCCAGGAGTCCGGTGCGTTCGGTGGCGAACACCGGGTCGGCCTGGTAGTCGGAGTGGCCGAGGATCGGTTCCGGCAGCGGGTGTTCATGGGTGCGGCCGTAGACCACGGGGTCGAGCAGGACGTCGCAGTCCACGGCCGGCCTGTCGCCCTCGGCGGGCACTCGCACGGGGCCGCCTATCGGGTCGGTGGCGCGCCACAGGTTGGTCCAGCAGTGCACGGTGCGGTGCAGCCCGCGCAGGGCCTCGGGTCCGAAGTAGGCGGGGAACCAGCGGCCGTAGAGCCGCTCCAGCGGGGAGCCGTAGGTGAGCAGCGCGACCCGCTTGCGCGTGGCGGGGGGCAGCTGCCAGACCGCGGCCGCCGCGAGCACACTGCCTTGGGAGTGCCCGGAGATGACCAACCGGCCGCCGGTGCGACGGGTCCAGGAGCGCATGCGCCAGGTGAGGTCGGGGACGGCCCGCTCTGCGTAGCAGGGCGGGGCGAAGGGGTGCGCGGCGCGCGGCCAGAAGGTGCCGACGTCCCACAGGATGCCGATGGTGCGTCGCGCGGAGGCGTCCTTGTAGGCGCGCCGGCCCCAGGTGACGAAGAGCAGGAATCCGAAGCCGACCATCCAGGAGCCGATGGCCTGGGCGGTGTCGGCCGTCGAGGCGATGACCGGCGGGGCCCCCTCGAAGGCCCGCCCGGGGACCTTTTCGCTGACCCACGCCCCGGCGACGGCTCCGGCGCCGAGCAGGAGCGTGGCGCCGGAGACGATGCCGATGATGGCCGGGGCCGAGTCGGTGAGCCCGGCGCGCGCCCGGGTGGAGGCGATCTTGCGGGTACGGACGGGGTCCGGGTCCTCGGTGCCGTAGTCGGTCTCGACGGCGGCCGCGAGGCGGCGGGCGGCGCGGGTGGTCCGGAGGGCGAGGAACGCCCCGGGCAGCAGCAGGACCAGGAGCAGCACAGGAATGACGGAGGCCTGCCAGCTCAGCAGGACGGGCGGGCCGATGATGGGGCCTTGGCCCATGCCGGGGGTGGCGGGGCCGTCGAGCCAGTCGGCGACGCGCTGGGCGACGCCGCCGGTCATCACACCGCCGAGGGCGCAGGCGAGCGTGGCGACGGCGGGACCGCCGAGTCCGTACACCGCCGTGCGCGGGTCCCGGTGAGGCCGGTGCAGCAGCAGGGCGACGACGGCGAGGGCGACCACGAGGGCGCCCTGGGCGAGGGCCAGTACGCGGAAGGTGACGTCACCGGGCAGGGTGCCGGCGGAGCGCCAGACCGGGCGCGACCAGCCCGCGTAGAGGACGGCGAGGATGAGCACGGTCAGGGCGGCGCAGGGCAGCCAGGAGACGGTGGCGCGTTCGACGTACCGGTCGAGGCGGCGTTCGCTGCGGCCGCGCCGGCAGACGACCCATACGACGACGGCCACGAGGGCGGCGATGGTCGCCTCCAGGAGCCAGCCGAGGACTTCGGGAAGGCTCGTCCCGGTGCCGGCGCGGTCGTGGCGGGCGGCCGCACCGCAGACGGCGGCGGCGACGGTGAGGAAACCGGCGGCGGTGTGCGCGGCGCGCAGCCGGGCGACGAGCCGGCGGCCGTACCAGAAACCGGGGCGGCCGAGAGGCGGGCGGACCTCGGCAGGGGTGTCCTGCGGTGCGCCCGGGGCGGGCGTCACCTCGTCGTAGCCGGTGGGCGGGCGCTGGGCCTCGTACGCGCTCCAGGTCCGGTTGGAGAGGTACCAGAGCAGTCCCACCAGGGCGGCCGGGACGACGGCGGCCAGCCCGAGGCGGCGGCCGGGCTGGGACCACCAGCCGCCCCGGCCCGCGGAGAGGAACCCGAGCCAGGACCGCTCGTCCGCGCAGGCGGTGACGCCGGCGCACTGCCAGGCGGTCAGGTCGAGGGCCACCTCGCAGGCGGCGGCGGTGAGCAGCACGGTGAGGGTGAGGGCGACCAGCCGCACCAGCACTCCGTACAGCCGGATCAGGCCCTTGCGGCCCCGGGTCGGCGGGCGCATCCAGTGCGCGAGATTGGCGACCATGAACGGCAGCAGGAGGAGCCACAGGGCCCGCGCGCCGTTGCCCGAGGTGAGGTTGGACCAGCAGTACGCCTCCGGCACCGGGCGTTCCTCGTACCGCTCGGGGTGGCCCTCGGCGTCCAGGTCGTCGGCGCGGCGGTGCATGGCGGCGGTGGCGTCACCGGTGACCCTCACGGTGCGGGGGTCGTCGAGCATGGCCTGAGGGGTGGCTCCGCCGACGCCGTGGACCAGCAGTTCCAGCGCGGCGCCACCACTTCTCGGGGCCGGTGGGGCAGGGGACACGTCGGTGACTCGCTCTCGTGCGGGGAGGGTCAAGGCAGGAACAACCATCGCGGATCACCGTGCGTGTCCGCAGGGTCTCTCACGGAATCTGCCCCGCCCGTTCACCACCGACGCGCCGTGCGAGGATGAGCCCCCGCGGCCTGCGGTGACGGCGGCGACGACGATCTGGAAGGACCGGCCACGGCGGTGAGTGACAATCAGAACCTCCTCGCGGAGCAGCGGCGTGCCCTGATCCTCGACGAGGTGCGGCGGCGCGGCGGCGTGCGGGTCAATGAGCTGACCCGCCGGCTCAGCGTCTCGGACATGACGGTGCGCCGGGACCTGGACGCGCTGGCCCGTCAGGGCGTCGTCGAGAAGGTGCACGGTGGCGCCGTGCCGGTGGTCGAACCGCGGACGCACGAGCCCGGATTCGAGGCGAAGTCGTCGCTGGAGCCGACCGCGAAGGAGGACATCGCGCGAGCTGCCGCGGCGATGGCGGTGCCGGGCAGCGCCATCGCCCTGTCCGGGGGAACCACCACCTACGCGCTGGCCCACCATCTGCTGGAGGTGCCCGACCTGACGGTGGTGACCAACTCCGTGCGGGTCGCGGACGTCTTCCACGCCGCTCAGGGACACGGGCCTTCGGGCGGTCAGCGGCCGGGGGCGGCGACGGTGGTCCTCACCGGCGGCGTGCGCACCCCGTCGGACGCGCTGGTCGGCCCGGTGGCCGATCAGGCGATCGGCTCGCTCCACTTCGACGTGCTCTTCCTCGGCGTGCACGGGGTCTCCGTCGAGGCGGGTCTCTCGACGCCGAACCTGGCGGAGGCGGAGACGAACCGGCGTCTGGTGCACTCGGCGCGACGGGTCGTGGTGGTCGCCGACCACACCAAGTGGGGGACCGTGGGCCTGAGTTCCTTCGCCCGGCTGGAGGACGTGGACACCCTGGTGACGGATGCGGGGTTGTCGGACGAGACCCGGGCGGAGATGGCGGAGCATCTGCCGGGGCTGCTGATCGCGGGCGAGGACGCCTGAGCGGACGGTGGCTGGTCGCGGGAGCCCTCGGGGCCGGGCAGGCGGCGGAGCGCGTCGAGCGGTGTCCACGAGGGTGTCGCGCCGCTCGGTGCGTCGCCGCGCCGGGCGTCGGCCCTACGATCGCGCGATGAGCGTCCTGCGAATCGAACGTGACACGGCTCTGCCCGTCGGCGAGGCCTGGCGCCGGGTCACGGACTGGCCCGCTCATGGCGCGCAGGTCCCGCTGACCAGGTCCCGTGTGCTGACCTCGGGGACGACGGGCCCCGGAACCAGCTTCGTCGCGCGGACCGGTGTGGGGCGGCTGACCGTCGACGATCCGATGGAGGTCGTCCGCTGGGAGCCTCCGTCCGGTAGCGCTCCCGGGCGCTGCCGTCTGGAGAAGTACGGCCGGTGGGTGCTCGGGTGGGCCGAGATCGAGGTGCACGGGACGGGGCGGGGTGCCCGGGTGGTGTGGGTGGAGGAGCTGCGCGTACGCGGGCTGCCCCGGTGGTTCGATCCCGTACTGGCGCGTGCCGGGCGGGTGATGTTCGGCCGGGCCCTGGACGGCTTGCTGAAGTCGCCGCCCGGCACAGACATCTGACGGATCGACAGTTATGGTGTGCGGGCCCGTGACCCCCTGCCCCGGAGGAACTGTCCCATGGCACGCCGACTGAGGCCCGTGGAGCTCGACTTCGTCGAGACGGCACCGTTGCGACTGGCGTTCACCGCGGAGGTGGCCGCTCCGCACGAGGCCGTCTACCGCGCGCTGGCCGATGACGTCGAGAGCTGGCCCGCCTGGTTCGCGGCCGTCACGAGGGCCCGGCCCACGGACGGGGGTGCGGGCCGCGAGGTCCTCCTCAAGGGCGGCACCCGCTTCCAGGAGACGATCATGGCCCGGGAGTCCGGTGGGCGTTACGCCTATCGCGTGGACGAGACCAACGCCCCCGGCGTGCGGGCCATGGTGGAGGACTGGAGGCTGACGCCGACAGCCGGGGGCACCCGGGTGCGCTGGACGATGGCGGCGGACGGCGGCGCACTGTTCCGGCTCACGATGCGACTGGCGCGCCCGGGGGTCGGGCGCTCCTTCCGGGGCGCGGTGCGGGGCCTCGAACGGCGCCTCACGGCCGAGGCCGCGCAGAAGCCTCCGTCCGCCGCGTAGTTCCGCCCGGGGGCGCCGTTCACGGTCGGGCACATGGATCCCACCGGCGGGCGCCCGGCTCGCCGTCGGGGCGTCGCAGGTCACCCGCTGCCGGGCGCATGCGCCACGCACCGGCGGCCGCGCGGGTCACCGCGGCCAGGCGCCGGTGGCCAGGAATCGCTCGATGGCGGCGGCGTACGGAGCGATGTCCAGGCCCTGTTCCGCGAGCCAGGCGTCGGAGTAGTACTTGTCCAGGTAGCGGTCGCCCGGGTCGCAGAGCAGGGTGACCACACTGCCCGTGCGGCCCTCCGCGACCATCTCGGCGACGATCTTCAGCGCGCTCCACAGTCCGGTCCCCGTCGAGCCGCCGGCCTTGCGGCCGATGGCGGCCTCGAGCGCGCGGACGGCGGCCACGCTCGCCGCGTCCGGCACCTTCATCATCCGGTCGATGGCGCCCGGGACGAAGCTCGGCTCCATGCGGGGGCGGCCGATCCCCTCGATACGCGAGCCGCAATCGCTACTGGCGAGCGGGTCGTTGCGGGTCCAGCCGTCGAAGAAGCACGAGTTCTCCGGGTCGGCCACACAGATGCGGGTGTCGTGCTGCATGTAGTGCACATAGCGGGCGATGGTCGCCGAGGTGCCGCCGGTCCCGGCCGTGGCGACGATCCAGGCCGGCTCCGGGTAGCGCTCCAACCTGAGCTGCTGGTACATCGATTCGGCGATGTTGTTGTTGCCGCGCCAGTCGGTCGCCCGCTCGGCGTAGGTGAACTGGTCCATGTAGTGGCCGCCGGTCCGCTCGGCCAGGGCGGCGGACTCCTCGTAGATCTTGCGCGAGTCGTCGACGAAATGGCACTGGCCGCCATGGAATTCGATGAGGCGGCACTTCTCCGCGCTGGTGGTGCGCGGCATGACGGCGATGAACGGCACGCCGATCAGCTTGGCGAAGTACGCCTCGGAGACGGCGGTCGAGCCGCTGGACGCCTCGATGACGGGCTTGCCCGGCCGGATCCAGCCGTTGCACAGCCCGTAGAGGAAGAGCGAGCGGGCCAGGCGGTGCTTGAGGCTGCCGGTGGGGTGGGTGGACTCGTCCTTCAGATAGAGATCGATCCCCCACTGCTCGGGGAGCGGGAAGCGCAGCAGATGAGTGTCGGCGGAGCGGTTCGCGTCGGCCTGGACCTTGCGCACGGCCTCCTTCAGCCATGCCCGGTAGGCGGCGTCGCTCCGGTCCACGTCGATGGTCGCCATGGCCTCGCCCGGCGTGATGCTTCCGGCCTTTTCAGCGGTGCTCATCCGCCCGCCTCCTCGTCTGTTCCCACTACGGCCCCCACTGCCGACAATAGCCCCCTCACCTGCACAAACGTTCCCTTTGGGGGTCCATAGGAGGGTCTTGGGGGCCCGGTCGGCCGGGGATGGGTCGGATACCGGACAGGTCGGGTACGCACCCTGGTGCACCGGGGCGTTGATGGGCAGACTGGCGAGAAGAGACCGGTGCGAAGGGGGCGGAAAGGCATGTCGGAGCCCGAGTTCAGCGCCACGGGCGTGCAGATCGAGCGGTGGCCGCGTTCACTGACCAGGGCGGGCGAGGTCGTGATCAAGGACGGCAGGCTGGAGCTGTTGACCAGCTACGGCAGCGAGATCGACAGCGCGCCGGTACAGGCGGTGAAGGCGGGCCGCCCCTGGTTCGCGGGCAAGGACGCGACCGTCGCGACGGTGAACGGCAAGCGTTATCGGCTGACCATGGGCCGGCACGAGGAGAGCGCCGACAGCGGCGACGAGCCGGAGGCGGCGGTCCGGGCGGGCCGTTTCCTCGAGGCGGTGCGGCGCGCGACGAGCGCCGAGAAGTGAGTCGACAGCACCCTGGACAGCGCCCCGATGTGACGGTCGTCCGGTCCCCGCGAGTTGCGTGACCGTAACGACTGGTTCACGCTGTACACACACGTCACTCAGGGTTTGCCGGCGGTTACGCTGCGCCCCAGCGCTTCAACGCCCGTCGGCGCACGACAGCAGTCAGCCAACTGCAGGATCCGATCCTTCGTCTTCTTCCGGACCTATTCGGGGAGTCGCAGCCGTGATCAGCGAACCAAGCAGACACTGCACGGTGGAGCTGCAAGCCCTGCCGTCGCGGATCGGTCAGGTCCGCAGAATCGTTTCTGCGCACCTGCGCTACTGGCATCTCGATGCCTTGATAGACCAGGCGGCGCTCGGCGTCACCGAACTGCTGACCAACGTCCACCGGCATGCCCAGCCCGACAAGACGTGCATCGTGGAGCTCGAGCTGCTGCTCGACCGCCTGACCGTCTCCGTCCACGACCACGACCCCCGCCTCCCGTCGCTCAACGACGCCAGGACCCTGTCGACCTCCTCGACCTCGGGGCGAGGACTCGCGCTCATCGAGGCGGTCAGCGAGAGCTGGGGCGTACGGCCGGAGGGCGACGGCGGAAAGGTCGTCTGGTTCACCCTCCCCGCCCCTCCGCACCTCGTGGCCGTGGCCCCGCGCCCGCACGCTGTCCCCGGTGCGACGACCGACGGGCCGTTCGCGGGGCAGGGACACTTCCTGGAGATCGGCGGTGTGCCGTTCGGCGCGGTGGACGACGCGGCCCCGACCCCGACTGCCGCCCGGTCCGCCGTCGCGGGCTGACCCCCGGGCGGCTTGATCGCCCGGGACGGTCCGGCGCCCTCCTCCCGCCCGGTCGCACCGGCCGGGAGGCCGGCATTCAGCCGGGCGGGCCGCCCGTGGAACCGGCCGGTCCCGTCATGCCGAAGCACCTCCCTTGCCCGTGGCGTGCCGGCCGAACTGCTCGTCCAGCACCGACAGCCGGCGCCAGTACTCGTCCTCGTCGATCTCGCCCGCCGCGAAGCGGTGGCCGAGCAGGGCGATGGGCGACTGGTCGTCGACGACGGGCCGGGGCCCCCTGCGCCCGCGCAGGCCGGCGCGGCGCAGCACGGTGACGACGGTGAAGATGACGGCCGCCCAGATCAGCGGGAAGAACAGGACCCACGGTCCGGGTCCTTCGTGGGCGAGGGTGTTCATCTCGGTTCAGCTCCTCCGGTGGTGATGGTGGCCCTGGTGGCGTTTCGCTCCTCCGAGACTCGCGCGCGCAGGGGGTCGGAGTCGTCGTACGGCCGGCGGCTGTTCGCCTACCACGGGAGAAGTACACGGATCCCGCGGGGCTCCTCCCCCGGCAACCCTCGGCGCCACTCGACTTCTGTACCTACTAGTATGTACAGTGCGCTCATGAGCACTCCGGAGCGACTGATCGAGGCGACCCGCGAGCTTCTGTGGGAGCGCGGCTACGTGGGCACCAGCCCCAAGGCGATCCAGCAGCAGGCCGGCGCGGGGCAGGGCAGCATGTACCACCACTTCGCCGGCAAGCCCGACCTGGCGCTGGCGGCGATCCGGCGCACGGCCGAGGAGATGCGCGCGGCGGCCGAAGCGGTCCTCGGCGGCGAGGGGTCGGCCCACGACCGCATCCGCGCCTATCTGCTGCGCGAGCGCGACGTGCTGCGCGGCTGCCCGGTCGGCCGTCTGACCATGGACCCGGACATCATCGCGAGCGACGAACTGCGCGCACCGGTGGACGAGACGCTCGACTGGCTGCGGGGACGGCTCGCCGGAATCGTCCAGGAGGGCCTGGACGCGGGCGAGTTCACCACGCCACTCGTCCCCGCGGAGACGGCGGCCGCGATCGTGGCGACCGTGCAGGGCGGGTACGTCCTCGCCCGCGCCTCCGGCTCGACGGTCCCTTTCGACACCGCCGTCAGGGGACTGCTCGCCCTGCTCGCACCCCGTACCTGACAAGGGAGTCCGCCCGCATGCACATCACCCGCACCCGCCCCGAGAGCCTGCCGGGACCGGCCGAGCACTTCACCGGCTCGGTGTGGCTCGACGAGATAGCGTCGCCGCGATCTCCCTCCAGACTGCGGATGTTCAGCGTCCACTTCACGCCCGGCGCCCACACGGCCTGGCACCGCCACCCGCACGGCCAGGTCCTCCATGTCACCGAGGGCGAGGGGCTGGTACAGCGCAGGGGCGGCCCGGTCGAGCCCGTCCGGGCGGGCGACACGGTCTGGATCGAGCCGGGCGAGTGGCACTGGCACGGCGCCGCACCGCGCACCTTCATGACCCACCTCGCGGTGGTCGAGGCCGCCGCCGACGGCACCACGACCGACTGGGACGCCCACGTCACCGACGCGTACCCCGCCTGAGGAGCCCCTCGTGCACGCCATGCAGTACGAGATCACCCTGCCCGCCGACTACGACATGAGGATCATCCACGACCGGGTGGCGACGAAGGGGCACCTGCTCGACGACTTCCCCGGCCTCGGCATCAAGGCATATCTCATCCGTGAACGCGCGGACGGATCGCCGGTGAACCAGTACGCGCCGTTCTATCTCTGGGCCACGCAGGAGGGCATGAGCTCCTTCCTGTGGGGTCCCGGTTTCCAGGGAATCGTCAACGACTTCGGACGCCCTCAGGTGCAGCACTGGACGGGACTCGGCTACGAGGACGGCCCGGCGGCCGGGTCCGTGGCAACGCTCGCGACCCGCCGCCGGGAGCGCCTCCTGGAGCACGAGACGCCGGCGGACGCGGTTCGGCGGGCCCTGGCGGAGCACCGGCCGGCCGCGGCGGCACCGGGCGTGGTCGCGGCGGCCGTGGCCGTCGATCCCCGGCGCTGGGAGCTGCTGCACTTCACGCTCTGGGCCGGGGAGGCACCCGCGGAGGCGATCGAGGACGCGCCAGGGCACACGCTCGAGCCGACGCCCGGGGGCGGCGGCGAGCGCTTCCGGGTGCTGCGCCTCTGCACACCGGACAGATCGAAACTTCCCCGGGGCCGGCAGTGGTGAGCCGGGTCCGTACGGTCCTCGGTGACGTACCCGCTTCGGAGCTGGGTCTCTGCGACGCCCACGACCACCTCTTCCTGCGGACGCCGCGGCTGCCCGGCGAGGAACTCGACGACGTCGCCGAGGCGGGGCTCCGGCTTCGTGACTTCGCGGCTCTCGGGGGGCGGACGGTGGTGCAGTGGACTCCGTACGGCATGGGCCGCCGGGTGGCGGACCTGGCCGCGCTCTCCCGGGCGCACGGCGTGCATGTGGTCGCCGCGACGGGGCTGCACCAGGCTCAGCACTATGCCCCGGAGCTCCTGGACTCGCTCCCGGAGGATCTGGCCGATCTCTTCACGGCCGAACTGACCGAGGGCATCGCGGGCACGGGCGTACGGGCCGGACTGGTCAAGGTGGCGGGCGACTTCCACGGCGTCGGCGCCCATGCGCGCCGCACCCTGTCGGCGGCTGCCCGCGCCCACCACCGTACGGGCGCGCCCGTCGCCGTCCACCTGGAACTGGGGACCGGCGCGCGTGCCGTACTGGATCTGCTGTGCGGAGAGGAGGAGGTCCCGCCGGAGAAGGTGATCCTGGGGCACCTGGGCCGTTCCCCCGACCGGGTCGTGCAGCGGGAGGCGGCGCGGGCGGGGGCGTATCTGGCGTTCGACGGCCCCTCGCGTGCCCATCACGCCACCGACTGGCAGTTGCCCCACGAGTTGGCGGCGCTGGTGGAGGCGGGTTTCGTGGACCGGCTGCTCCTCGGCGGGGACACCACGATGCCGGGGACACCGGGGATGCCGTTTCTGCTCGGCGGTCTGCGCCCGCGCCTCGAACTCACCCTGGACCACGAGGTGGTGGAGCTGATCCTCGGGGAGAATCCGGCGCGGGCGTTCGCCTTCGGCGGCTCGGAGGGGGTCATCCCACCGGAATCAGCGTGAGGTAGACCATGCCGAGGACCTGGCGGTAGCCGTTCAGCCAGTTCGAGCGCTGGCGGTCGACCCGTTCGCGCGTCTCGGCGGCCAGCGGGTGGTCCGGGTGCTCCGCGAGCCAGACCTCGACGCCCTCGCGATAGGCCGACTCGAACTCCTCCCACTCGTCGACGCTCGCGGTCTCGATCCGCGCGGGCCTGAAGCCGGCCTCGATCGCCAGGTCGACGAGCGGGCCGAGGAGCAGATGATCGCCGGTGTGGGCGCCCGGCCACATCCCCGCGAGTTCCTCGTCGGTGGGGACGCGCTGCCAGAAGCCCTCGCCGAGTACGACCCGCCCGCCGGGGCGGACGAGCCGGCGCAGCTCCTTGAGCGCGGCGGCGGGGTCGTGGGGTCCGTCGGGGTCGCAGAGGGCCTGGCTCGACCCGAGGCACAGCACGACGTCGGCCGGGCCGCGGTCCGTGCCGAGAGCGGACTCCTCGACGAACTCGACCCGTTCGGCGAGCCCCCGCTCCTTGGCCAGGTCCTTGCCCCTGGCCAGGTCGTTGGCGTTGATGTCGATCCCGATCCCGCGCGCGCCGGGCGCGGCCTCCAGAACGCGCAGGAGCAACTCGCCCCAGCCGCTGCCGATGTCGAGGACCCTTTCGGGGTCCGTGTCCGCGAGCCGCCCGATCATCCGCTCGACACGGGCTTCGGACAGCGGTCCGTGGAAGGTGAGGTGGGTGAGGCGCGGAGGAAGATCATTGGCGGTCATGGGGCGGAACGGTAGCCCGGGGTGAGGTGGGTGAACAGGGATTTTCGCCGCCTGGTGGAGGGCTCCTGGGCGGGGCGGTGGGCGGTGGCGGCCGAGACACCGGGCGCCCGGCCCGGTTGGCCCTCGGGCCGTCGCCCGCTGCCCGGACCGTACGTTCAGACGACCGCGGGGCCGAGCGCGGCGAGCGGGTCGTCGAGGACCGGCTGCCAGGCCAACTCCGCCGCTCCCACCAGGCTGTTGTGATCGAGGGTGCACGGCAGGATCGGCACCCCGCCGCTGCGGCCCCACAGGCTGCGGTCGGCGACGACCGCGCGCAGCCGTCCCGGATCGGCGTCGAGGAGTTCGCGGTGGAGGCCACCCAGGATGATCCGGTCCGGGTTGAGGATGTTCACGAGCCCGGCGAGACCGAGGCCGAGCCGGTCGATGAGTTCCTCGGCCGCTGCCCGTACCGCCGGATCGTCCAGCCGGGTCCGGAGCAGGACGCGGGACTGCTGGAGCAGGGAGACCTCGGGGCCGGGGTCGCGGCCCGCCGCGGTGAGGAAGGCGAGCGGGTCGGCCTCGACGTCGAGGCAGCCGCGGCTGCCGCAGTAGCAGGGCCGCCCCTCCGGGTTGACCGTGAGATGGCCGACTTCGAGAGCGAGGCCCGAACTGCCGGTGTGCAGGCGGCCGTCGAGCACGAGGGCCCCGCCGACACCGCGGTGTCCGGTGGCGACGCAAAGCAGGTGCTGGGCGCCCCGGCCGGCGCCGTGGCGGTGCTCGGCGAGGGCGGCGAGGTTCACGTCGTTGCCGGTGAACGCCGGGCCCTCGATGCCGGCGGCCCGCACGCAGTCGGCGAAGATCTGGCGCACCGGCGCGCCCGCGGGCCAGGCGAGGTGGAGCGGATTGAGGGCCGTGCCTTCGGGCTCGGCGACGGCGGAGGGCGCGGCGAGACCGGCCCCGACGCACCGGCGCCCGCTTTCGCGCAGGAGCGCGGCACCCGCGTCCACGACCGCGCCGAGTACCTGCGCCGGGTCCGCGGAGACCGTCACGCAGCCCGGAGCGGTCGCCACGATCCGGCCGCCGAGGCCGACGAGCGCGGCGCGGAAGCCGTCGGCGTGGACCTGGGCGGCCAGCACGACCGGGCCCTTGTCGTCGACGGCGAGGCGGTGCGAGGGGCGCCCCTGGGAGCCGGCGGCGGCGCCGGGCCTGGAGTCGACCCGGATCAGACCGAGGGCTTCGAGCTCGGCGGCGACGGCGCCGGCGGTGGCGCGGGTGACGCCGAGTTCGGCGGTGAGTACGGCACGGGTGGGCGCCCGGCCCGTGTGAACCAGTTCGAGCGCGGGGCCGAGTGCGCCGCGCCCTCTGTCCAGACGTGTCCGGGTAGTCGTCGCCTTGCCGTTCATGGGTGCGAGTCTCCCATGATCCCCGTCCCCGGACCCCGCCCGCCCCGACGAGGACGCCGCCCGGGCCCGCAGCCCACGCCGCCACGGCCTCGGCCCGGGGCGTCCCAAGCCCGCGCGCCCTGCCCGCACCGCCGCCGCGCAGTAGCGCCGCCGTCAGGCACCGCCGTCAGGCACCGCCGCACACTGGCGCCGCTCCCCCCTCGCCCAGGCGCCGCCGTCAGGCGCCGCGCACCAGCACCGCCGTCAGGCACCGCCGCACACTGGCGCCGCTCCCCGCCCTCGCCCGGGCGCCGTACGCGGTCAGCCGTACGCCGTAGGCGGTAGGCGGTGCACCGGGCCGGGCCGCCGGGCCACGCACGCCGCTCCCCGCCCTCGCCCAGGCGCCGTACGCGGTACGCAGTACGCGGTGCACCGCCGGGCCGCCGGCCGCCGGGCCACGGCCGAAGCCAGCGCCAAGCGCCCGGCTCCCCCGGCTCCCCCGGCTCCCAACAAGCCGGTGCGGGGAAGTCCCGGCCATCCGCCCGAGCGTGGGTCGACCAGGCCGGCGCGGGCTCGCCACCACGTCCCGTGACCGGCCGCGCGGGACTGCGCGCCAAGCCGCCGGCCCGCAGTCGCCTCGGCCACGGACCACGGCAACCGGCCGCCCCCGGGGGTCTCACCGTCCGCGCCCGGCCCCCGCCAGGCCGCCCCCTCGCCTTGTGTTCACCCGCCCCACCCCCCTACTCTGACTTTGTGCCGCTTCTAAACAAACTACGGACGGCCGTTCCGGGGGGCCAAGGCGGAGACACCGCCGTCGCCTCTCTGTCGCGCCTCCGCACCGCCCTGACCCTCTTCTTCGCCCTCGACGGATTCCTGTTCGCCGGCTGGGTGGTCCGCATCCCGGCCATCAAGCAGCAGACCGGCTCCTCGGCCAGTGATCTCGGGCTGGCGCTGCTCGGCGTCTCCGCCGGAGCGGTGATCACCATGACGCTGACCGGACGGCTGTGCCGGCGCTTCGGCAGCCACGTCGTGACCGTCGTCGCCGCCGTCCTGATGTCCTTGAGCATCGCGCTGCCCGCCCTGACGCACTCGGCGCTCGCCCTGGGGATCGTCCTGCTGGTCTTCGGCGCCGCGTACGGCGGCATCAACGTGGCCATGAACAGCGCCGCCGTCGATCTGGTCGCCGCCCTCCGCAGGCCCGTGATGCCCACCTTCCACGCGGCGTTCAGCCTCGGCGGCATGGTCGGAGCAGGGGCCGGGGGGCTCGTCGCCGGGGGCCTCTCCCCCGCCGCGCATCTGCTCGGACTCACCGGGGCGGGGCTGCTGATGACCGCCGTCGCCGGTCCCGTACTCCTGCGCGAGCCGCCCCCCGCCCCGACCCGGGCCGCGCCCCGCGACACGGCCCGGAACCCCGGAGCGGCGCAGCGGCCGACCGCGCGGTCCCGCCGTCTCGTCGCGGTGTTCGGGGTGATCGCGCTGTGCACGGCGTACGGCGAAGGCGCGCTGGCCGACTGGGGCGCACTGCACCTGGAACAGGACCTGCGGGCGCATTCGGGTCTCGCGGCCGCCGGTTACTCGCTGTTCGCCCTGGCCATGACCGCCGGCCGGCTGTCCGGTACGGCGCTGCTGGAGCGGCTCGGCCAGACCCGGACCCTCGTCGCGGGCGGCGCGACCGCGGCGGTCGGCATGCTGCTCGGCGCCCTTGCGCCCACGGTGTGGCTCGCACTGCTCGGTTTCGCGGTGACCGGTCTCGGCCTCGCCAACATCTTCCCCGTGGCAGTCGCCCGGGCAGGCGCCCTGGCCGGCCCCGGAGGGGTGGCCGCGGCCTCCACGTTGGGCTACGGCGGCATGCTCCTCGGTCCGCCCGCGATCGGGTTTCTCGCCGACTGGTTCTCGCTGCCCGTCGCGCTGACGACCGTGGCGGTCCTGGCGGCGGGCGCGGCGCTGATCGGGTACGCGGCCCGCAACGCGTCGGCACCCAGGCCTGCCGAGTAGCCGTCCCCGGGCCCCCTGCTGTCCGCCCCGACCAGCGCGGCGCTGTTCACCCCGCAGCAGGGGCTCGGCGACTGGGCGGAGAGCGACGGGTTCGTCCCCGCGCTGTTCACGGTGCCGTACGTCTTCCAGGCGTTCGTCATCGGCTGCCTGAGGCGACTCGTCCGCGGTGCGCGCGGGCGTCACGAGAATGACCCCCTGCGGCCCGGCCCGCGCTGGCAGAATCCACTGCGTGAAGATCTCTGAGCACATCGCCTCTCTCGACAGGGAGGGCAGGTCACTGGCCGACGCCGCGGCGAAGGGGGGCCCGCTCGCGCCCGTACCGACCTGTCCGGAATGGCAGGTGCGGGACCTCCTGCGCCACACGGGAACGGTGCACCGATGGGCGGCCCGTTTCGTCACGGACGGCATCCACTCCTACGAGCCCGGGGCCGATGAGCCCGATCTCGACGGCGACGCGCTGGTCGAGTGGTTCCGTGAGGGCCACGCCCTGTTGGTCGCCGCGCTGCACGCGGCCCCGGAGACGCTGGAGTGCTGGACGTTCCTGCCCGCGCCCTCGGCGCTTGCCTTCTGGGCGCGGCGGCAGGCGCACGAGACGGCGGTCCACCGCGTGGACGCCGAATCGGCCCTCGGCACGGGTCCCGGCCCGGTCGAGCCGGTCCTGGGGGCGGACGGGATCGACGAGTTGCTGTGCGCCTTCCATTCCCGCTCGAACAGCCGGGTGCGCACACCGGGGCCGCGGACGCTGCGCGTACGGGCGACGGACACCGGTGACGTATGGACGGTGCGGCTGTCGCCGGACGCGCCGCGGGCCACACGCACGGACGAGGGACCAGCCGACTGCGAGCTGAGCGGCCCGGCCGGAGCGCTCTACCTCACTCTGTGGAACCGCCGCTCGCCCGGCGGGGGCGAGGTCACGGTGGCCGGTGACCCGTCACTCGCTCGACTGTGGCAGGAGACGTCGGCGATCACCTGACCGATGCCCTGACCGGCCACCCCATCGACCACCTGGCCGGCCGTCCGAGCGTCCGAATGGCGGGGTGGTCCACCGGGCGTGGGACTGCCTGCTGACGGTGTGTCGGCCTCGCGGGCCGCACGCCCGTCGAGCCCCCGCGCTCAGGCGGACCGCTCGTCCAGCATCCGTGTCAGTACGGCCCGCTGGACCGGCTTGACCTCGGCGTGCCGCTCCTTGCCCGCGTCCGTGAGCGCGACGCGCACTCCGCGCCGGTCCTCGCCGCACATACCGCGCACCACAAGACCGCTCTTCTCCAGCCGGCCCACGAGGCGCGACAGCGCGCTCTGACTCAGGTGCACCCGGGACGCCAACTCCTGTACGCGGTACGAACAGCCGCCGTCCTCCGGCGACGCCTCGGCCAACACGTCGAGGACCTCGAAGTCGCTGGCGCCGAGCCCATGGCGATGGAGCTCCCGGTCGAGCTCGCACATCGTACGGGCGTGCAGCGCGAGGACGTCCCGCCACTCCTGTACGAGCGCACGCTCGGACTTCTTCGTCGCCATGTCCGCACGGTAGCAGAGAAAGCGGCTTTGTTGCATCGGAATTAAATGCACTTGCATTCAATGCATGTGCATGTACTGTGCTCCGCATGACCTCTCCGCTCAACGCCCCCGCCCCCCAAGAGCGCTGGAGCGCGCGGCTCTGGGGCACCCTGCTGGTGCTCTGCGCCGCGATGTTCCTGGATGCTCTCGACGTCTCCATGGTCGGCGTCGCCCTGCCGTCCATCGCCGCGGACCTCGATCTCACCACCTCGACCCTGCAGTGGATCGTCAGCGGCTACATCCTCGGCTACGGGGGACTGCTCCTCCTCGGCGGCCGCGCGGCCGATCTCCTCGGCCGCCGCCGCGTCTTCCTGATCGCCCTCGCGGTCTTCGCCGTCGCGTCCCTGCTCGGCGGCCTCGTCGACTCCGGCCCGCTGCTGATCGCGAGCCGCTTCATCAAGGGCCTGAGCGCCGCGTTCACCGCGCCCGCCGGTCTCTCGATCATCACCACGACGTTCAAGGAGGGGCCGCAGCGCAACCGGGCCCTGTCGATCTACACGACCTGCGCCGCCACCGGCTTCTCCATGGGCCTGGTCCTCTCCGGACTGCTCACCGAACTGAGCTGGCGCTGGACCATGCTGCTGCCCGCCCCCGTCGCCCTGCTCGCGCTGCTCGCCGGCATGAAGCTCATCCCGCACAGCGAGCGCGACACCACCCGGCGCGGCTACGACCTGCCGGGCGCCGTCACCGGCACGGCCGCGATGCTGCTCCTCGTCTTCACCGTGGTCCAGGCCCCGGAGGCCGGCTGGGCGTCCGCCCGGACCCTGCTGTCGTTCCTCGTGGCGGCCGCGCTGCTCGCCGCGTTCGTCACCATCGAGCGGCGCAGCGCACATCCTCTGATCCGCCTCGGAGTACTCCGCTCCGGCTCGCAGATACGGGCGCAGCTGGGGGCCATGGCCTTCTTCGGCTCGTACGTCGCCTTCCAGTTCATCGTGACCCAGTACATGCAGTCGCTGCTCGGCTGGTCGGCGCTCCAGACCGCGCTGGCGTTCCTGCCCGCCGGCGTCCTGGTGGCGCTCTCCTCCACGAAGATCGGTGATGTGGTGGACCGGTTCGGCACGCCGAAGGTCATCGCGACCGGCTTCACCCTGCTGGTCATCGGCTACGCGCTCTTCCTCCGGGTCAGCCTCACTCCCCAGTACGCGGCCGTGATCCTGCCGTCGATGCTGCTGCTGGGCGCGGCCTGCGCGCTGGTCTTCCCCTCCCTGAACATCCAGGCCACCAGTGGAGTGGACGACGACGAGCAGGGCATGGTGTCGGGTCTGCTGAACACCTCGATCCAGGTCGGGGGCGCGATCTTCCTGGCCGTCGTGACCGCTGTGATCACGGCGGGCGGCGGCGAGGCGGGCGGCTCCCCGCAGGTGGTCCTCGACCACTACCGGCCCGGCCTGGCCGTCGTCACCGTGATCGCGCTGGCCGGCCTGCTGGTCACGCTGCCGGGACTCCGGCGCCGCGCCGACCGTCCGCAGCCGTCGCTGGTGGTGGCCACCTCGGCACCCAGGCAGGCGGCCGAGACCTCCGAGCCCGTGCCCGTACGGGACTGAACGCGAACAGAACGGGACCCGGGGACCCAGGGCCCGGGGACGCGCGGCCGGTGGCTTGCTTGCCCACCGGCCGCGCGCTTGTGAGACTGCCGTTCATGGGGACACGCAGTCAGGCGCAGCGGGACGCGATCACGGTCGAGATCGGATACGCGGTGGTGACGGCGGTCTTCGCCGCGGCGGCGGTACTGGCGCTCGTCTGCGCCCCCCTGCTGCTGCCCGGTCTGCCGGACGCCGCCCGGCGGGCGATGCCGGTCGCGGGGGTGGCTCTCGCGGGAGTCGCCTTCGTGGCGCGGGTGGTCCGCGTGCTGTGGCGCTTCCCCCGCCGCTCCGGCGACTGAGTCAGCCCAGCCAGCCGGGCCGTACGAGCCCGGACTCGTAGGCGAACACGACCAGTTGGGCCCGGTCGCGGGCGCCCAGTTTCACCATGGTGCGGCTGACGTGGGTCTTCGCCGTGAGGGGGCTGACCACCAGACGGCGGGCGATCTCCGCGTTGGACAGACCGATGCCGACGAGGGCCATCACCTCCCGTTCCCTCTCAGTGAGTTCGGCGAGGCCCCGCGCGTCGGCGGGGGCCTTGGAGCGGGCCGCGAACTCGGCGATGAGGCGGCGCGTCACGCCCGGCGAGAGCAGCGCGTCCCCCTCCACCACGGCCCGTACCGCGCGCAGCAGTTCCTCCGGTTCGGTGTCCTTGACCAGGAAGCCGGAGGCGCCGGAGCGGATCGCATCGAAGACGTACTCGTCCATCTCGAAGGTGGTCAGCATCACCACCTTCACTCCCGCGAGGCTCTCGTCGCCGGTGATCCGGCGGGTCGCCACGAGGCCGTCGACCACGGGCATCCTGATGTCCATCAGGACGACGTCCGGCCGCAGTTCACGGACCAGGGCGACCGCCTCCTCGCCGTCGGCCGCCTCTCCGACGACCTCGATGTCCGGCTGGGCGTCGAGCAGCGCCCGGAAGCCGGCCCGGACCAGCAGTTGGTCGTCCGCGAGCAGCACACGGATCACGGCGTCTCCTCATCCATCTCGTCCATCGGATCCCGTGGATCCCCGCGACCGCTCGTCCCGGCCGGGGCCGGAGCGGTCGGGGCCGTGTTCGGGGTGTCGTCCGCGGTGTTCGGCGGACGCGGGGGAAGCGTCGCGCGGACCCGGAACCCGCCGTCAGGGCGCGTGCCCGCCTCGATCGTGCCACCGAGCGCGGCCGCCCGCTCACGCATGCCCGCGAGGCCGTTGCCGCTGCCTCCGGCGTCCGTGCCGGTGGCGGGCCCGTCGTCGTCGATCCGCAGCTCCATATGGTCCGGCGCGTAGGCGATCCGTACGCGCGCGGTACGCGAACCGGAGTGGCGCACCACGTTCGTGAGCGCCTCCTGGACGATCCGGAAGGCGGCGAGATCGGTACCGGGCGGCAGCTCGGCGCGCGCCCCCACGGTCTCCATGTCGACCGTCAGACCGGCGCTCGCGGCCTGTTCGACGAGCTCCGGAAGCCGGTCGAGGCCCGGGGCCGGGGCGCGCGGGGCCTCGCCGGGGGCGCGCAGGGCGTGGAGGACCTGACGCACCTCTCCCAGCGCCTCCTTGCTGGCCGCCTTGATCGTGGTGAGGGCGGCCCGCGCCTGCTCGGGGTCGGTGTCGAGCAGCGCGAGTCCCACACCGGCCTGGACGTTGATGACCGAGATGGAGTGGGCGAGTACGTCGTGCAGCTCCCGGGCGATGCGCAGCCGCTCCTCGTCGGCGCGCCGCTTCTCGGCGGCGGCCCGCTCGGCCCGCTGCTGTGCCCACTGCTCCCGGCGGACACGTGCCAGCTCGGCGGCGGCGAGGATGGCGACCACGAAGGCGGCGACGGGGATTTCCTCGCCCCACGGGCCGGGGCCGTCGTCGCCGGGCGGCAGATGGGCGTAGAGCCAGTGCGCGATCAGCAGATGACCCGCCCAGAGCAGGCCCAGCGCCCACCAGGCCGCCCGGCGGTGGCCGTGGACGACCGCGGCGAAGCAGGCGACGGCCACGGTGAGGAAGACGGGACCGTACGGATATCCGGCGCCGAAGTAGACCAGCGTGACCGACGCGACGGAGAGGACGACGGCCACGGGGTACCGGTGCCGGAGCAGGAGCAGTGCCGATCCGGCGAGCAGCAGCGCCCGGCCGAGGGCGTCCAGTGACTCCCGGTCGGGCTGGCTCCTCGCCGCGAAGCCGGAGCCGATGAGGACGAACACGGCGAGCAGGAGGGTGGACCGCCATGGCAGTCCGCTGTCGGGCCCGCCCGCGGGCCAGTGCCTCGGCCACGGAGGCCCTCCCCCGGCGCGCCTTGCCGGGCCGCGTGCCCAGGGCGGGCCTCCGCCGCCATATGTCCGCTGCTCGTCCATGTCCGCCACGCTAACCGTGGCGGGTGCCGCGCGGCGTCGGCCGGGCGGGGTGGTCACCCCTACTCCCGGGGGAGTACATCGGCCTTCCGGGCGCCCTCCAGGGCGTGTGCCGCTCCGGTGGAACGCACGAGCCGGGGCTCCCTCCAGGGCGGTGCCGCTCCGGTGCGCCGCACGAGCGCCGGCCGAGCCGCCGTCCCACGGTCCGCGCGAGGGCCGGGTGCGGGTGGTTCAGGACGGCCTCGCGGGCGGGGCGGGGCGCCCGGGTCGGAGCAGGCCGACCTCCCGGGCGAGGCGGTCGGCGGCGGCGGCGAAGAAGGCGTCGCGGTCCTCGACGACCCGGTTGAACTGGCCGAACACCTCGAAGGACACCATCCCGAACAGCTGGGACCAGGCCGCGACCAGGGAGACGACCAGCGCCGGGGGGAGGTCGGGGGCGATGTCGGCGGTCAGCCGGTGGGCCTCGGGGCGGAGCTCCTCGGCGAGCGGCGGGAGCGCGACGCCGTCGGACCGGTGGGCGTCGCGCGCGAGGGAGATGAGGGCGAGGCCTACGCGGGAGGCGGGCCCGACGGTGTCCCTCGGGGCCGTGTAGCCGGGCACCGGGGAGCCGTAGATGAGGGCGTACTCGTGGGGGTGGGCGAGAGCCCAGGCCCGGACCGCGGTGCAGACGGCGGTCCAGCGTGCCGGGGGGTCGGCAGCGTCGGCCGCGGCGAGGGCGCGCTCGGCGGCGGCGCCGACGGCGTCGTACGCGTCGACGATCAAGGCGGTGAGCAGGTCGTCGCGGCTCGGGAAGTAGCGGTAGAGCGCGGACGACACCATGCCGAGCTCCCGGGCGACGGCTCGCAGCGAGAGCTTGGCGGCGCCTTCGGCCGCGAGCTGGACGCGGGCCTCGTCCTTGATGGCGGTGGTGATCTCGACGCGGGCGCGGGCCCTGGCTCCCTGAACGCGTGTCATGGGGGCAGTCTGCCATTGATTGGAGCAGTGCACTGAATAGAGAGCACTGCTCTTGCTTCGGAACGCCGATCCATGCACACTGTTCTCAAGCGAGAGCAGTGCTCTCGGTTTGGATCGCTCCCCGGAGGAACACCATGAGCGCCGCCGCACACGTCATGAAGCCCGGCTGGTTCACCATCAACGTCCTCAACCGTGCCGTCACCTGGATGACGCGTCGCGGCATCAGTGTCTGGGGCTCGCGCATCCTCGCCGTCCGCGGCCGCAAGAGCGGCGAGTGGCGCCGTACGCCGGTCAACCTGTTGACGGTGGACGGGGAGCGGTATCTGGTGGCCCCTCGCGGCCACGTCCAGTGGACGCACAACATGCGGGCGGCGGGCGGCGGCGAGCTGCATCTGGGCAAGCAGGCGCAGCCCTTCACGGCCGTCGAGCTGTCCGACGACGAGAAGCCGGTCCTGCTGCGCGCCTACCTGAAGCGGTGGAAGGCGGAGGTCGGTGTGTTCTTCGGGGGCGTCGGCCCCGACTCGTCCGACGAGGAACTGCGGGCGATCGCCCCGAAGCACCCGGTGTTCCGCATCAGCACGACGCCCTGACGCCGCCCCGCTCGCCCGAGCCTCCCTCACACCGCGTCGTTCACGCCCCGCTCGCCAGAGCCTCCCTCACACCCCGTCGTTCGCGCCCCGCTCGCCCGAGCGGGCCGCCGTCTCGGGGCCTCCGGCAGCTTCGCCGTCGGCGGCGCCTTCGGCGCCCGCCGTGCTCCGCTCCATCCCGGCGCCGGTCAGCGCCGTGTCCCCCATCCGCCGGTCCAGTACGTCCAGGGCCTTCCGGATGAACGAGTGGGAGCGCACCAGACCCGCCAGGGTCGTCGCGCCGCGCGTGATGTCCGCGAACGCCCTCCACACGGGCCGCAGGCCCGTGATCGCCGCGTGCAGCAGCCCCGGCTGCCGCTCGAAGAGCGCCAGCATCCGGCGTCCGACCGCCATTTCCACGCCGAGGCCGGCCCTGATGGCGAACGCGTAGTTGAGGGCCTGCCGCCGGGCGTCCACGGCGTCGTTCGCCTCCGCGATCCGCACCGCCCACTCACCCGCCAGCCGCCCCGACCGCAGGGCGAAGGAGATCCCCTCCCGGGTCCACGGCTCCAGCAGACCGGCCGCGTCACCGCAGACCAGCACCCGGCCCCGGGACAGCGGCGAATCGTCGCTGCGGCACCGCGTCAGATGGCCCGAGGAGATCTCCGGCTCGAATCCCGCCAGCCCCAGCCGGGCGATGAAGTCCTCCAGATACCGCTTGGTGGCCGCTCCCTCGCCGCGCGCCGAAATCACGCCCACGGTGAGCGTGTCCCCCTTGGGGAAGACCCAGCCGTAACTGCCCGGCATGGGTCCCCAGTCGATGAGGACCCGCCCCGCCCAGTCCTCCGCGACCGTCGGCGGCACGGGAATCTCCGCCTCCAGGCCGAGGTCCACCTGGTCGAGCTTCACCCCGACATGTGCTCCTATGCGCCCGGCGCTGCCGTCGGCGCCCACGACCGCCCGCGCGAGGATCGTGTCCCCGTCCGCGAGGACGATCGCCACCGTCCGCCGGTCCGGCACGGCCGCACCGTGCTGCTCGACCCGCGACACGGCCACGCCGGTGCGCAGTTCGGCGCCCGCCTTCTGCGCGTGCTCGACCAGACCGGCGTCGAACTCGGGCCGGTTGATGAGCCCGAAGAGCATCCGCTTCGAGCGGCGGGTACGGGCGAACCTGCCGTTCATCGAGAAGGTGACGGCGTGCACCCGGTCCCGCAGCGGCAGTTCGAAGCCGGGCGGCAGCGCGTCACGCGAGGGCCCGATGATGCCCCCGCCGCACGTCTTGTAGCGGGGCAGCTCCGCCTTCTCCAGCAACAGCACCCGGCGGCCGGCCGTGGCCGCCGCATGCGCGGCCGAGGCACCCGCGGGCCCCGCCCCGACCACCACGACGTCCCAGACCGACTCGGGCTGCTGGCTTCCGGCGTCTGCGTTCTCGCTGCTCACGATGTGCTTCTGCTCCTGATCCGACCAGTGGTCCATGCTCTTCACGGCATCCTACGGCGCGGGCCCCGACGGCCCGCTGTGGGAGGATCGCCCGGGTGTTCGCTGTACAGACCTCACGTACGGCGACACTCCTTACGTCACTTCCTACGTACTCATAACGTCGCACCCACGAGGAGCGTGCCCATGACCGTGAATCCGATCGCCGAGACCGTCGCATCCCTGCTGCCCCGCGCAAAGGCGGAGCTCGCGGAACTGGTGGCCTTCGAGTCGGTGGCGGACGAGGCGGTGGCGCCGAAGAGCGAGTGCGAGGCGGCCGCCCACTGGGTCGCCGACGCGCTGCGCGCGGAGGACTTCCAGGAGGTGGCGCTCCTCGACACCCCCGACGGCTCGCAGTCGGTGTACGGCGTCCTGCCCGGGCCGGAGGGCGCGCCGACCGTCCTCTTGTACGCGCACTACGACGTCCAGCCGAAGCTCGACGAGTCGGCGTGGGTGACTCCGCCGTTCGAGCTCACCGAGCGGGACGGCCGGTGGTACGGCCGCGGCGCGGCCGACTGCAAGGGCGGCTTCATCATGCATCTCCTCGCGCTGCGCGCCCTCAAGGCGAACGGCGGCGTCCCGGTCACGGTGAAGGTGATCGTCGAGGGGTCGGAGGAGCAGGGCACCGGCGGTCTGGAGCGGTACGCCGAGGCGCACCCCGACCTGCTCACCGCCGACGCGATCGTCATCGGCGACACCGGGAACTTCCGGGTCGGTCTGCCGACGGTCACGGCGACCCTGCGCGGGATGACGATGATCCGGGTGCGGATCGACACCCTCGAAGGCAACCTGCATTCCGGCCAGTTCGGTGGCGCCGCTCCCGACGCGCTGGCCGCGCTGATCCGCGTACTGGACACGCTGCGGGCCGAGGACGGCTCGACGGTCATCGACGGGCTCGCGTCGGACGCCTCGTGGGACGGCCTGCAGTACCCGGAGGAGGACTTCCGCAAGGACGCGAGGGTCCTCGACGGCGTCGACCTGCCCGGCAGCGGTACGGTCGCCGACCGGATCTGGGCGCGTCCGGCGGTGACGGTCATCGGCATCGACTGCCACCCGGTCGCCGGCGCCACCCCGTCGATCCCCTCCACGGCCCGCGCGCAGATCAGCCTGCGTGTGCCGCCCGGCCAGGACGCCGCCGAGGCGACCGAGCTGCTGTACGCGCACATCGCCAAGCGGGTGCCGTGGAACGCGCGGGTCTCCTTCGAACAGGTCGGCCAGGGCCAGGCGTTCCGCGCGGACATCGGCAGCCCGGCGTACACGTCGATGGCCGAGGCCATGCGGATCGCCTACCCGGGCGAGGAGATGCAGGCGTCGGGGATGGGCGGCTCGATCCCGCTGTGCAACACGCTGGCCGCTCTCTACCCCGAGGCGGAGATCCTGCTGATCGGGCTGAGCGACCCGGAGGCGCAGATCCACGCCGTGAACGAGTCGGTCTCGCCGAGGGAGCTGGAACAGCTCTCGGTGGCCGAGGCGCACTTCCTGCTGAACTACGCGCGGTCCAAGCGCGATTGAGCTTTCGGCGAAGATCGCGGTCAGCGTAGTTCCGGGCGGCGGGCGTGCGCGGCACGTACGTTCGCCGCATGGACTTCATCGAGGTACTCCCTCACCGACTGCACATGCTGCGCTTCTCCATCGGACAGGCCTATCTGTGGCGCGACCGCGCCGGTGACTCGGACGAGCTGACGCTCGTCGACGCCGGCTGGGTCGACGCCGCCGACGAGGTCGAGCAGGCGATACGGAAGGCGGGCCTGCGGCCCGAGGACATCCGGCGCGTCGTGCTGACGCACTGTCATCGCGACCACGTGGGCGCGGCCGGTGAACTCGCGGACCGGTACGGCGCCGAGGTGCTGGCCCACCGCCTGGACGCGCCGGTGATCCGCGGCGAGGCGCCGGTCCCCGATCCCGTACTGCTGGACTGGGAGGTCCCGCTGTACGAGCACGGGCTCACCGTCCCCGAGGCGCCGCCGACCCGGGTGGACCGGGAGCTGGAGGACGGTGACGAACTCGGGTTCGGCGACGGGGCCCGGGTGGTGCACACCCCCGGGCACACGGACGGTTCGCTCGCGGTCCATCTGCCCGCACACGGTGTGCTGTTCACGGGTGACACGGTGGCCGCCGTACAGGGGGTGACGCTGGGTGTGTTCCATGTGGACCGGGAGGCGGCCAAGGCGTCGATGCGCCGGCTGGCCGGGCTCGCGCCGACGACGGTCTGCTTCGGGCACGGTGAACCGCTGACCGTCGACGCGGCGGCGACCCTGAGCGCGGCGGCGGCCCGCGACGCCGCGTCCTCGGACGCCACGGAGTAGACGCCGCCGCTCCCTGGCCGGGCCGCTGACCGAACGGGGACGCCCCCCCGGATGGGACGCGGCCCCGAAGCGCCGCTCATCGGACAGGGCCGCCGCCCGCCGGGCACGGACATGGCCTACACCGGCACGCCCGCCTCCAGGTTGAGCACGGTGGAGCGTTCCCGGGCCCGCAGCGCCCAGCGCAGCCGCTGGTAGCGGACCGGAGGCAGCAGGTCCGCCGCCTCCTCCTCGGTGACGAAGCGCCAGCCCCGCAGCTCGGCCCCGGGCAGCAGCAGGCGCTCGGCCACGTCGGCGGCGAGACGTCCGCCGTCGAAGAGCAGCCGGAGACCGCCGTACGCGGGGGGCCTGGGCGCTTCCCAGTCGACGACCAGCAGCCGTGGCACGGTGTCGAGCCGCAGGCCTATCTCCTCGGCGACCTCACGCATTCCGGCGCGGGCGGGCGGCTCACCGGACTCGACCACGCCGCCGGGAAACTCCCACCCGGGTTTGTAGGTGGGGTCGACGAGGAGCACGCGGTCCTGTTCGTCGAAGAGCAGCACCCCGGCGGCGAGGGTCTCGCCGGTGGGCTCCGGGGTCTGCACGATCCCGCAGGAGCGGGCCTCGCCGGTGCGCACGGCTTCGGCGATGGCCCGGGCGGCCTCGGCAGGGCTCAGGGCGGAGTTGTCGACGACGTGGGCGTCGGCGGAGAGCCAGCCGAGGGCGGTGCGGTAGGGCTCCAGAGGGTCGTAGGGCCAGGGGCGTACGTGCTCGTCCGCTCCGTCGGCCACGTACTCCTCGTGCCTCTCCATCCGCTCGCGCAGGATCGTTTCGTCCGGGGCGAGGAGCACATGGCGCACCTGAATGCGCCGGGAGGCGAGGCCACCGAAGATCTCGTCCCGGTACTCCTGGCGCAGCAGCGTCATGGGCACCACCAGCACTCCACCCACGTCGGCGAGCAGCGCCGCGGCCGTGTCGACGACCATCCGGCGCCAGACCGGCAGGTCCTGGAGGTCGTTCACCTCGGCGAGACGCTTCTGCGGCAGCAGGTCGCGCAGCGCGGCGCCGGTGAGTTCGGGGTCGTACAAGGTGCTGTGCGGGATCAGATCGATCAGTTCGCGCGCGGCGCTGGTCTTGCCCGCACTGATCGCACCGTTGATCCAGACAATCACGGTTCCCCCTCTGCCGTAGCCCCCTGTGGCTTGCCCGCAACACCCTGCCACGGAAACCCGCGTCCGGAACCGGCGCGGCGTCCCGTACACAACTGTGGCCGGGCTGTTGCGCTGCCGGCGCCACCACGGGGCACATGTGAGACGTCCCACTTCACGAACTGACGTGTCCATGGAGCCGTAACACTTCAGGACGGAACGTCGTTGGATCCGGCGATGACGAGGGGGTACGGAATGCGCCGTACAGTGCTGGAGAAGTTTCCCGCGGGCGGTCCTCGCGGGAGTTGGCCCGCCGAGGAGCTCGCACGCACGCTGCGGGACGAGGGACAGGCCGCGGAGGTGGTCATGGACCTGGAATCGGACGCGTTCCTGGTGATCGTGGAACAGAGAACGGACTCGCCCCACTGACCGGGCGGGCCGGCTCGCGCCCGCCATGTCCGCGGGGTTCCCGCACGGCCCGTCTCAGCCGCTGAGCGTCGCCGCCGTCCCGGTCGTCCTGCGCGGCGAGGCGGCCGCGGCCGCCCCCAGCAGTCCGGCGTCCGTCCCCGTCATCGCCGGAGCGACCGTCAGCCGCTGGACGAAGGACAGCGTGGCGTAGTCGCGCAGGGCGCGCCGCAAGGGTGCGAACAGGACGTCGCCCGCGCCCGCCACTCCCCCGCCGATGACGGCGATCTCGATCTCGACCAGGGTCGCGGTCGCCGCGATACCGGCCGCGAGGGCCTGGGCAGCGCGCTCGAACGACGCCACCGCCACCGGGTCCCCCGCCCGGGCGGCGGCGGCCACGGCCGCCGCCGTGGTGTCGCCGTCGGGGCCGGGCAGCCAGCCGTTCTCCAGCGCCCTGCGGGCGATGTTGGGGCCACTGGCGAGCCGCTCCACACATCCGCGCGCCCCGCACGGGCACGGATCGCCGTCGAGATCCACGCTGATGTGCCCGATGTGACCGGCGTTGCCGGTGGGGCCGGGGTGGAGCTTGCCTCCCAGCACCAGGCCACCGCCGACGCCGGTGGAGACGACCATGCACAGGGCGTTGTCGTAGCCGCGGGCGGCGCCCTGCCAGTGCTCCGCGGCGGTCATGGCGACGCCGTCGCCCACCAGGGTGACGGGACGGCCTCCGGTGGCCCGCCGTACCCGCTCGACCAGCGGGTAGTCCCGCCAGCCGGGCACATTGACCGGGCTGACCGTGCCCGCCGACGCGTCGACCGGGCCCGCGCTGCCGATGCCCACCGCGCCGGCCGCGTCCCAGCGGGGGGAGGTGGAGAGCTCGGCGAGGACCGCCTCGACCGCGCCCATCACCGTCTCGCCGTCCTCACGCGCCGGGGTGGGCCGCTGCGCCCGTACGTGAATCCTCCCGCGAGCGTCCACCAACGCGCCGGCGATCTTGGTGCCGCCGATGTCGAGCGCTGCGACGAGGTCGGTATGCATGGGCGCGGTATCTCCAGGTGGGCGGTCGGACCAGTGGATTCGATGAACAGTCTCCATTCCCCTGACAACGTTGTCCAGGGCCTATGCTCGACGCCACAGCCTCCCACAGGCCGAACCGGCACCGGACCGACATCCGGACGGACTTCGGACAGACCCCGAACAGTCACCCGACAGCCCCGGACCTGACGCCGGACGAGACGAACAGGACAGCGCACTGTGGCCGACACCGCCCGCCGCACCGAGAACCGCTACGGCATCCGGCCGACGATGAAGGACGTCGCCGCCCGGGCCGGAGTCGGCCTCAAGACGGTCTCCCGGGTGGTCAACGGCGAACCCGGCGTCACGCCCGACACCGAGCGCCGGGTCACGGAGGCCATCGAGGCGCTCGGTTTCCGCCGCAATGACAGCGCCCGTGTCCTGCGCAAGGGTCGTACCGCCTCCGTGGGACTCGTCCTGGAGGACCTGGCCGATCCGTTCTACGGGCCGCTCAGCCGCGCCGTGGAGGAAGTCGCCCGTGCCCATGGCGCGCTGCTCATCAACGGTTCCAGCGCCGAGGACCCGGACCGGGAACAGGAGCTGGTGCTCGCCCTGTGCGCCCGTCGCGTCGACGGCCTGATCGTGATCCCGGCGGGCACCGACCACCGCTATCTGGAGCCCGAGATCAAGGCCGGCATCGCCACCGTCTTCGTGGACCGTCCGGCCGGCCGGATCGACGCGGACGTCGTCCTGTCGGACAGCTTCGGCGGTGCCCGCGAAGGCGTCGCCCACCTGATCGCCCATGGGCACCGCCGCATCGGATTCATCGGCGACCAGCCGCGCATCCACACCGCCACGGAGCGCCTGCGCGGCTACCGCGCTGCCATGGAGGACGCCGGGCTGCCCGTGGACGACTCCTGGGTCTCGCTCGGCCCCACGGACCCGGAGCGGGTCCGTGGGGCGGTCACGGCGATGCTGACGGGTCCGGAACCGGTCACCGCGCTCTTCGCCGGCAACAACCGGGTGACCGTCACGGCGGTCCGCACCCTGGCGGGTCGGGAGCGCCCGGTCGCCCTGGTCGGCTTCGACGACATCGAGCTGGCGGACCTGCTCGGGATCACCGTCATAGCCCAGGACGCCGCCGCCCTGGGACGCACGGCGGCTGAGCGGCTCTTCCGCCGTCTGGACGGCAGCGACGACGAGCCCGCGCGGGTCGAACTGACGACCTCGCTGATCCCGCGGGGCTCGGGAGAGATCGCACCGGCCTGAACGCGCGCTCTGCAAGCCGGGTGATATCGCGTGCGCGGCCGAACTCGCCCCCTGTCAGCGGAGGTACGCCTTCTCTACGATGTGGATCGAGCATCGTGCCCCCGTCCGGGGGTCAGCGGGGGAGGCCGGGTACTGGTGGACGACCGTACGCTCGAGGCGCTCGGGCTCGCCGACGCGCCGAGGGAGAATCCGCTGATCTACCCCGGGGCCTGGCCGGTCGAGTCGGGCCTCCTCCACGGGAACAACTTTCTGCGGCTGCGCCCCGAGAGCGAGCGCAGGCTCTCGAAGTGGCTGGTGGAGCAGCCGCCCGGGGGGTTCCCCGTGGTGGACGAGGCGGGACCCGTACCGCTCGACCATGCGCTGATGTGCGTCAATGAGCCCCTGGTCGGAGAGCGTTTCCCGGTGCTGTCGGTCGGATCCAACGCCTGTCCCGCGCAGTTGGTGCACAAGATGCGCGGCGTCGGGGCCTCGTCGACCGTTCCTATGGTGAAGGTCCGGACCACCGGCATCGAGGTGGGCGTATCCGCGAATGTCAGCCCGCTGGGTTATGTCTCGTCCTCGCCGTTCCATGTACCGGGGTTCACCCGGGACCTGTTCGTGACCTGGCTGGACGCCTCCCAGCTGGAGATCGTGGACGCCAGCGAGGGCATCTTCACGCCCGGCGGCGAGTACGACCGTGTACTGCTGCCGCCCGAGGACTTCCGCGTCGAGATGCCGTCCGGGGAGCTGCTCGGGGGCGTGTACGCGTACGTCCACCGGTACGGAGTGATTCACGACGGCTCGGGCGCACCGCGCCGGCATCCCGGGGAGCGCCCGCTGCTGACCGATCTGCTGTCGGAGTCACGGCAGTTGCGCGAGTGGTTCGGGGACACCCCCGAGGAGTTCAGTTCCCGGGCGCGCGGCAACGAGCAACTGTGCGAGAAGGGCACCCGGCTCTTCGCCGACGAGAACCGGGTAGCCCGGTCCGGCCTGGAGCAGTACGTCCCCGAGCGGCCCGCCACGACCATCTACGACGACCTGCACCCGGCCGATCCCCTGCCCGAGGGCGCCTCTCGCACGGGGAGCGCACCCGACCTGTTCGACCAGCGCGGTTCGGGGGTGGTGCGCATGTCCCCGGCGATGGCCGCCGGACTGGGGAACCCCGACCATGTGATCGTGCAGAACGCCCAGGTGCCGCGGATCCGGCGGGAGCGGCTCGGGCGCCGGCCAATGTGGTCGTGACGCCCGACATAGCGGAGGACGACCTGAACACGAGGCGCGGCTGGTTCCCGGTCAGCAGACCGGCAGTCCGGGGACCGGCGCGTTGTTGTCACCGCCCTTGACGTAGACGACGCTGAAGTAGACGTTCGTGTTGCCGCTGTCGTCGTCGGTCCTGGCCCACCAGGTGTTGGTCCACTTGCCGTAGGTCTCGCGGCGGCCCAGGTCGACCTGGCAGTAGAAGTAGTTGGTGCCGGCGTTGAGGATCCCCATCTCGCCGCCCGAGTGGCTGTAGGTCTTCTCGGTGCGCCAGACGTCGCAGTTGTACTTTCCGCCGCCGATGGAGTGACAGACGGGGGCGGGAGCCGGGTCGGAGGCGCCGCCGGTGGTCGTGGTGGAGCCGCCCGTCGTCGAGCCGCCGGTGGTTCCGCCGCTTCCCCCGGTGGCACTGCCGCCCGTCGTGGTCGAGCCTCCGTCGGTGCTCGCTCCACCGTCGCTGCCGCCGGATCCCTTGCCGCCGGTCGCCCCGCCGGGCACGGGTGCCTTGCGCGACGGCGACGGCGACGGCCTGGCGCCCGGCTTCGAGGGGGTGGCGCTGGGGGTGCCCGTGACCGACGTGTCGGCGCCGGGCTCGAGGACGTGGCCGGGGCTCGCCTCGGGGGTGGGTGCCTGGCCGCCGGCCAGCTGCTCCCGCTCGGTGGTCTGCCCGTGGTCCATGAGGGCGTACGTCACTCCGCCGCCGGCCAGGACGACGGCGGCCACCGTGGCGGCCACCAGGGCCGTGGAGCGGCTCCTGCGGGGCGTGGAGGGGGCGGTGCGGTGCGCGGGCGCCGGGGTGACCGGGTGCGGCGCGGCCGGGCCGAATCCGTCGGCCCGGGGCACCGGCGCGCCGAGACCGCCGGAGCCGTGCGGAGCGGGACCGAAGCCGTCCGGCTGGGGCTGGGCGGGGCCGAAGCCGTCCGGCTGATGGGGCGCCATGTTCCGTTCGGTCGGTACGCGGGTGTGCGCGGGCGGCCCCAGGGGCATCGTCGGACCGGTGTCCTGGCCGTCGGCCACGGCGGTCAGGAGACGCGCCGCCGTGGCGGCGTCGGGCCGCTGGGCCGGGTCCTTGTGCATCAGCTGCTGGAGTACGGGCGCGAGCGGACCGGCCCTGCGCGGCTCCGGCAGCGGCTCCCCGACGATCGCCGTGAGCGTCGACCAGGTCGAGGTACGCCGGAAGGGTGAGGCGCCCTCCACGGCCGCGTACAGCGTGGCGCCGAGGGCCCATACGTCGGACGCCGGTCCCGGGTCCTGCCCCTGGGCGCGCTCGGGCGCCAGGTAGTCCAGCGAGCCGACGATCTCGCCGCTGCGGGTGAGGTGGGTGGTGGAGCCGTCGCCGGGGTCGTCCATGGTGGCGATCCCGAAGTCGGTGAGGACGACCCGGCCTCCCCGGTCCAGCAGGACGTTGCCGGGCTTGACGTCGCGGTGGAGGACGCCGACCTCGTGCGCCGCGGCGAGGGCCTCCAGCACCTTGGCGCCGACCCGCGCGGCCTCGAGGGGGTCCATGACGCCGCGCTCGCCGAGGACGTCGTCGAGGGAGGGGCCGTCGATGAGCTCCATGACGATGACGGGGCGGCCCTGGTGGTCCGTCACGTCGTGGACGGAGATGACCCCGGGGTGGCGCACCCGCGCGGCTGCCCGGGCCTCGCGCTGCATGCGCAGCCGCAGGTCGGCGAGTTCGTGTCCGGCCGAGTCCGTGTAGGTGCGCAGCTCCTTCACGGCCACTTCGCGGCCGAGCACTTCGTCGAGCGCGCGCCAGACGACGCCCATGCCACCGCGGCCGAGCTGCCGGACGACCCGGTAGCGCCCCGCGATCAGTTCGTTCTCCCCCGAAGACACCGCTGCCCCGTTCCCTGTGTCGTGTTCCCGTCCGAACGCGTACAGAGTACGGGGCAGCGATGCCTGTCCTGACGCCCGTTCGCCTACTGGGCGGTGGCCGTCAGGTCCCCGCGGCGCGGGGAAGCGAAGCGGTCGAGGTCGGCCCGGGAGAGCCCGGTGATGGCGGCGACCTCGTCGGTGTCCAGGGCGCCGCAGTCGATGCCGCGCAGCAGGTAGGAGCTGAGGGCCTTGGCGGTGGCGGGCTCGTCCATGACGTCGCCACCGGCGTGGTTGGCGTAGGCGGCGAGGCGGGCGGCCGCGGCCCGGAAGCCCTCGCGGTAGAACGCGAACACGGCGGCGTAGCGGGTCGGGATGTGGCCCGGGTGCATGTCCCAGCCCTGGTAGTAGGCACGGGCCAGCGCGCGGCGGGTGAGGCCGTAGTGCAGGCGCCAGGCCTCGTGGACGTGCTCGGTGCTGCCGACCGGCAGGACGTTGGTGGAGCCGTCGGAGACGCGTACGCCGGTGCCCGCGGCGGCGACCTGCATGATCGCCTTGGCGTGGTCGGCGGCGGGGTGGTCGCTGGCCTGGTAGGCGGCGGAGACGCCGAGGCAGGCGCTGTAGTCGAAGGTGCCGTAGTGCAGACCGGTGGCGCGGCCCTCGGCGGCGTCGATCATGCGGGCGACGGCGGCGGTGCCGTCGGCGGCCAGGATCGACTGGCTGGTCTCGATCTGGATCTCGAAGCCGAGGCGGCCGGCGTCCAGGCCGTGGGCCTTCTCGAAGGCCTCGAGCAGCCGGACGAAGGCGGTGACCTGCTCGGGGTAGGTGACCTTGGGAAGGGTGAGGACGAGACCGTCGGGGAGCCCACCGTGCTCCATGAGGCCGGTGAGGAAGATGTCCGTGGTGCGGATGCCGCGGTCGCGGACGGCGGCCTCCATGCACTTCATGCGGATGCCCATGTACGGGGCGGCGGTGCCCGCGGCGTACGCCTCCGAGATCAGGCGGGCGGCGCGGGCGGCGTCGGCGTCCTCGTCGCTGCCGCTGTAGCCGTCCTCGAAGTCGACGCGGAGGTCCTCGATGGGCTCGCGCTCCAGCTTGGCCCGCACGCGGTCGTGGACGGGCCCGGCGAGCTCGTCGGAGAGGCCGAGGACGGACGCGAGGGAGGCGGCGTCCGGGGCGTGCTCGTCGAGGGCGGCGAGGGCCTGGTCGCCCCAGGAGCGGATGGTGCCGGCCTCGAAGACGTCACCGGGGACGTAGACGGTGTGGACGGGCTGGCGGGTGCCGGGGTCTCCGGGGTAGCGGCGGGCGAGCTCCGCGTCCACCGCTTCGAGGGAGGCGCTGATGGCCTCGCTGACGCCGCCGGCGAGGCTCGTTGCCACCTTCTCCTGCTGACCCATTCCCATACCCTTCTCTTTTCCGCTTCACGGAATCAATAATCCGTATAGCGAAGTTAGTAGTCTCTCCGGGCCTGAGTCAATGGTTGTCCGAAACGACCGGGGGCCGCACGGTGAAGATCACCGTACGGCCCCCGGGCCCAGCAGAAGCGCAGGTCAGCCCTTGCGGGACTGAACTTCCTGGGTCAGCTGCGGGACGACGTCGAAGAGGTCGCCGACCACGCCGTAGTCGACCAGGTCGAAGATCGGGGCCTCGGCGTCCTTGTTGATCGCCACGATCGTCTTCGAGGTCTGCATACCGGCGCGGTGCTGGATCGCACCGGAGATGCCGGAAGCGATGTACAGCTGCGGCGAGACCGACTTGCCGGTCTGGCCGACCTGGTTGGAGTGCGGGTACCAGCCGGCGTCCACGGCGGCGCGCGAAGCGCCGACGGCGGCACCGAGCGAGTCGGCGAGCGCCTCGATGATCGAGAAGTTCTCGGCGCCGTTGACGCCACGGCCGCCGGAGACCACGATCGCGGCCTCGGTCAGCTCGGGGCGGCCGGTCGACTCGCGCGGGGTGCGCCCGACGACCTTGGTGCCGGTGGCCTTCTCGGAGAAGGAGACCGTGAGGGCCTCGACGGTGCCCGCGGCCGGGGCGGCCTCGACGGCGGCCGAGTTCGGCTTGACCGTGATGACCGGGGTGCCCTTGGAGACACGGGACTTGGTGGTGAAGGAGGCGGCGAACGCGGACTGCGTCGCGACCGGACCCTCGTCACCGGCCTCGAGGTCGACGGCGTCGGTGATGATGCCGGAGCCGATGCGGACCGCGAGGCGGGCCGCGATCTCCTTGGCCTCGGCGGAGGAGGGGACGAGCACGGCGACCGGCGAGACCGCCTCGTACGCGGCCTGGAGCGCGTCGACCTTCGGTACGACGAGGTAGTCGGCGAACTCGGGCGCGTCGGCCGTGAGGACCTTCACGGCGCCGTGCTCGGCGAGGGCCGGGGCGGTGGCCTCGGCGCCGGCGCCGAGGGCGACGGCGACGGGCTCGCCGATGCGGCGGGCGAGGGTCAGCAGCTCCAGGGTGGGCTTGCGGACGGCGCCGTCCACGTGGTCGACGTAGACGAGAACTTCAGCCATGGGACTTCAATCTCCTGCGAACGAAGAATCTGCGGGCGTGGGGTGGGCTGAAGCCCTAGATGAACTTCTGGCTCGCGAGGAACTCGGCCAGCTGCTTGCCGCCCTCGCCCTCGTCCTTGACGATCGTGCCGGCGGTGCGGGCCGGACGCTCCGCGGCCGAGTCGACCTTGGTCCAGGAGCCCTCGAGGCCGACCTCGTCGGCGTCGAGCTCCAGGTCCTCGAGGTCCAGGGACTCGACCGGCTTCTTCTTGGCGGCCATGATGCCCTTGAAGGACGGGTAGCGGGCCTCGCCGGACTGGTCCGTCACGGACACGAGGGCCGGCAGGGAGGCCTCGAGCTGCTCGGAGGCGCTGTCGCCGTCGCGACGGCCCTTGACGGTGCCGTCCTCGATCTTGACCTCGGACAGCAGCGTGACCTGCGGGACGCCCAGACGCTCGGCGAGGATGGCCGGCAGCACACCCATGGTGCCGTCGGTGGACGCCATGCCGCAGATGACCAGGTCGTACCCGGTCTTCTCGATGGCCTTGGCGAGCACCAGGGAGGTCGCCATGACGTCGGAGCCGTGGAGGTCGTCGTCCTCGACGTGGACGGCCTTGTCGGCGCCCATGGACAGCGCCTTGCGCAGCGCGTCCTTGGCGTCCTCGGGACCGACGGTCAGCACGGTGATCTCGGCGTCGTCCGCCTCTTCGGCGATCTGCAGCGCCTGCTCGACCGCGTACTCGTCCAGCTCGGACAGCAGGCCGTCGACGTCGTCCCGGTCCACCGTCAGGTCATCGGCGAAGTGCCGGTCGCCGGTGGCGTCGGGCACGTACTTCACAGCTACTACGATCCTCAAGCTCACGCCGGCTCTCCTACTGCATCGTCATTACTGGGCTGCCTTGTTGCACGCAGCATAGGCGCCTGAAGGGACGGTTTCCGGTTGGGGCGGCGGGCGCCCCGACCGAAATATTACTCATCAGTACACCCAGTACGTTCCCGGTAAGCAAGCGCTCGTAACTGTGACCTTCACAACGCTCCGTAATCAGGAACTCTCAGTCCCGCAGAGCGTTGAAGCGTCCCTGGTGATAGAGCAGCGGACGGCCCACGCCGTCGGGGTCCCCGTGAACTGCCTGGGCGATGACGATGCGGTGGTCCCCCGCGGGTACGCGGGCGACGACCCGGCACACCAGCCAGGCCAGTACGCCGTCGAGCAGGGGAACGCCCTCCGGGCCGCTGTGCCAGCGCGTCGGCGCGCCGAAGCGGTCGGCGCCGCTGCGCGCGAAGGTGGCGGCCAGCTCGCTCTGGTGCTCGCCGAGTATGTGGACGCCGATGTACTCGGCCTCGGAGATGACCGGCCAGCTGGAGGAGGAGGTGCCCACGCCGAAGGAGACCAACGGCGGCTCGGCGGCTACGGAGTTGAGTGAGGTGGCGGTGAAACCGACGGGGCGCTCCCCCTGTGCGGTGATGACCGCGACACCGGCGGCGTGCTGCCGGAAGACGGAGCGGAACACATCTGAGGTGACTTGCCGAGGTATGCGGAGCTCGGGCGATACCGTCATGGAATTGTCCTTCTGCAAGGGATGCGTACGGGTCCGTGGTTGCTCAGACACCCGGACAGCGAGCGCTCGCGTTGCGGGCCAGGTCCACGTGCACGCGGCCGTAGAGAAGGATTTCTTGGGGCACCGCGCCAGCCTGACGATGGTTGGCAGGCACAGTCAAGTGCGTACCGGGATCTGGGAGATGCGTCACGACGTCAGACCGCCCGGCCGAGCGCGGCGATGACATCGGCCCTGCGGGGCTGTCCGGCGGCCCTGCGGACGATCCGCCCCGAGGCGTCCAGCACCAGGACCGTGGGGGTCTTCACGATCTCCAGCTCGCGCACCAGCCCGAGCCGTTCCTCGGCATCGATCTCCACATGTCCGACGCCGTCGATCATGGCCGCGACCTCGGCCAGGGTCCGGCGGGTCGCCCGGCACGGCTGACAGAAGGCGCTGGAGAACTGCACGAGCGTCGCCCGCCGGCCCAGCTCCGCGCCCAGTTCGGCGGCTCCGAGCCGCCGCTCGCGCCCGTCGGCCGCGGCCGGCCGGCCGCCGCCACTGTCACCCTCACGCACCGGGGGCCTCCTGTCCTATCGTTACTTCGCGTCACGTCCCGTGACCTCGACGCCCTGTGCAGCGTGGCACAGCGCCCGTTGATTCCCCGGCCGCGCATTCCCCGTACAGAGCCGGGTAGGCCTCTGACAGGCCGGTTTGCACCCACCGGGCGTGATGAGGATCTCCCCTCAATCTCCCCGGCGGAAAGCCCCAGGACTGGCCAGCGCGGCGCGTATGGGGCACGATCTGCTCCAATGCCGAACCTACGGCCGCGTAACTTCCGCCGGGAGAACCCTCCCAAGGCACACAAGAAGGGTCCCCACCAGATGGCAGAACTCGTCTATCGGCCGGTCATCGGCGCCGCTCTCACGATGTTCAAGGCGCTCGACCTGAAGATCGACACACAGGGTTCGGAACACATCCCCCGTCAGGGCGGAGCGGTGTTGGTCAGCAACCACATCAGCTATCTGGACTTCATCTTCTCGGGCCTGGCGGCGCTGCCGCAGAAGCGCCTGGTGCGCTTCATGGCCAAGGACTCGGTCTTCCGGCACAAGATCTCCGGTCCCCTGATGCGGGGCATGAAGCACATCCCGGTGGACCGCACGCAGGGTGAGGCGTCGTATCAGCACGCTCTGGACTCGCTGCGGGCCGGCGAGATCGTGGGCATCTTCCCCGAGGCGACGATCTCCCAGTCGTTCACGCTCAAGAGCTTCAAGTCGGGCGCCGCGCGCCTGGCGCAGGAGGCCGGCGTCCCGCTGATCCCGATGGCCCTCTGGGGCACGCAGCGGGTCTGGACCAAGGGGCGTCCGCGCAACTTCAAGCGCAGCCACATCCCGGTGACGATCCGGGTCGGCAAGCCCATGGAGGCGCCGACCGACCAGTACGCGGGTGCGATCACCCGGCGGCTGCGCGAGCGGGTGCAGGAGCTCCTGGAGGCCGCGCAGCGCGCCTATCCCGTGCGCCCCAAGGACGCGGGCGACACCTGGTGGGTGCCCGCGCACCTCGGGGGTACGGCTCCGACGCCGGCCGAGGTCCGCGAGCGGGGCTGAAACGTCTCTCCGGGGTACGGGCTCAGTCCGTGCCCCGGAGGTCGGCCCACGGACGCGCGCACCCGTGCACGCGTCCGGCTCCTTCCCTCAGAGGTCCGTGGGAAGCGTCTTCCAGAGATACGCCCGGTCCGGGGCGGACCGCAGGGCGCTGAGCACGACAGGGTGCGGTTCCGCGTAGAGGACCGGATAGTCCACCTCACCGAGCTCCGGCCGCACGGGAAAGGCCAGCTTCTCGCCGTCCAGGGAGAACTGGGCATCCACGCCCGCCTTGTTACCCCGCGGGTCCTGCCGCGCCCACGCCTTCTCGCCGGGCAGCTTGACCGCGACCAGGCCGTGGACGACGGGATTGCCACCGTCGTCGTCGGCGAGCCGCTGGTAGCACAGGGCCGTCGGGATGGACTCGGCCCGTAGCAGCGCCGCCAGCGCGTGGGACTTGGCATAGCAGACGCCGGTGCCTTCGGCGAGGACGTCCGAGGCCCGCCAGGTCACCTGCAGGGCGCCGGCGTCCTCGGAGTGGGAGATGGAGTCGCGGACGAATTCATAGGCCGCCCTGGCGTATGCGTATGCGTCGCGGTGGTCGGACCGCAGCTGGGCGGCCGTCTTGATCACTAGCGGGTGCTCGTGGTTGATGGTCTCGTCCGCGGCGAGGTAGGCGGCCAGTTGGGGCGCTTGCTGGATCAGCTCCATATCACTGAACTCTACGAAAACGACCGACCGGAAGTCAATAACTTTCCGGTCGGTCGAATATTTATACAGCGCGATCGCTGCCGCCTAGCGCGCCATCTCTTCCTTCAGCGCCTGCAGGAACGCGTCCACGTCGTCCTCGGTGGTGTCGAAGGAACACATCCAGCGGACGTCTCCGGCCGCCTCGTCCCAGAAGTAGAAGCGGAAACGCTTCTGCAGCCGGGCGCTGACGTCGTGGGGCAGCCGGGCGAAGACCGCGTTGGCCTGTACGGGATGGAGGATCTCCACGCCGTCGACCGCGCGCACGCCCTCGGCCAGCCGCTGCGCCATCGCGTTGCCGTGCCGCGCGTTGCGCAGCCACAGGTCCTTCGCGAGCAACGCTTCCAGCTGCACCGACACGAACCGCATCTTGGAGGCGAGCTGCATGGACATCTTGCGCACGTGCTTCATATGCCGGACGGCGTCCGGGTTGAGAACGACGATCGCCTCGCCGAACATCATGCCGTTCTTGGTGCCGCCGTACGACAGGACGTCCACGCCCACCGCGTTCGTGAACGCGCGCATCGGCACGTTCAGCGACGCGGCGGCGTTGGCTATCCGGGCGCCGTCGAGGTGGACCTTCATGTTCCGGGCGTGCGCGTGCTCCACGATGGCCCGGATCTCGTCCGGCGTGTAGACCGTTCCCAGCTCGGTGTTCTGGGTGATCGACACGACCTGCGGCATCGCGCGGTGCTCGTCCTCCCAGCCCCACGCCTGCCGGTCGATGAGCTCGGGCGTGAGCTTGCCGTCGGGCGTCGGCACGGTGAGCAGCTTGAGGCCGGCCATCCGCTCCGGCGCGCCGCCCTCGTCCACGTTGATGTGCGCGGACTCGGCGCAGATCACCGCGCCCCATCGGTCGGTGAGGGCCTGGAGCGCCGTGACATTGGCTCCCGTGCCGTTGAAGACCGGGAAGGCCTCCGCGGTGGGGCCGAAGTGGCTGTGCATGACCCGCTGGAGGTGATCGGTGTACTCGTCCTCGCCGTAGGCGATCTGATGACCGCCGTTGGCGAGGGCGAGCGCGGCGAGGATCTCCGGGTGGACGCCGGCGTAGTTGTCGCTGGCGAATCCGCGGACCGAGGGGTCGTGGTGACGACGTGCGTCGGTGTTCTTCGGGATCACGGCTTGGGGGTCAGCCACAGGCGCTGTCCATTCACTTCACGTGCGGGCCGGTCCCAGACTCCGGCAATGGCCTCGGCCAGTTCCTTGACGTCCGTGAAGCCCGCGAACTTCGCATTGGGGCGCTCGGCGCGCATGGCGTCGTGCACCAGTGCCTTGATCACCAGGATCGCAGCCGCGGCCTTCGGCCCGTCCTCGCCCCCCGCCTTGCGGAAGGAGTCGCCGAGCGCGAGGGTCCAGGCCTCGGCGGCGGCCTTGGCGGCCGCGTAGGCGGCGTTGCCCGCGGTGGGCTGGGACGCCCCGGCGGCGCTGATCAGCACGTACCGGCCGCGGTCGCTGCGCATCAGCGGCTCGTGGAAGGCGAGCGAGGTGGTCTGGACCGTACGGATCAGCAGCTTCTCGAGCAGCTGCCAGTCGGCCAGGTCGGTCTCGGCGAAGGTGGCGCTGCCGCGCCAGCCGCCGACGAGGTGGACCAGGCCGTCGATCCGGCCGAACTCCTTCTCGGTCTTGTCCGCCCAGTCGCGGGCGGCTCCGACGTCGAGGAGGTCGACCGTGTCACCGATGACGGTGGCTCCGCCGTGGGCGTAGCGGGCGGCGTCGACGGCCTCGGCGAGCCGGGCCGCGTCGGCATCGGCTCCGACGACGATCGCGCCCGCCTCCGCCAGCCTCAGCAGCGTGGCGCGGCCCGCGGGGCCTGCCGCGCCGGCGACCGCGATGACGGCGCCTTCCAGCGGTCCGCCGTTCCCGTTGCCGTTCATGGTCGTCTCCTCCGGGTTCTCCGTGCGAGAGTTCACGCTGCAGCCTGCTCGGTCCGAGAAACGTCGGAGGCGGTGATGCCCTTGGTGGAGGCGATCACGTCCTTCAGCTTCTTGGAGAGCGCCTCATAGAACATGCTGAGCGGAAACTCGTCCGGAAGCACGTCGTCGACGAGTTTGCGCGGCGGCTGGGTCAGGTCCAGGGCGTCGGGACCCTTGGCCCAGCGCGATCCGGGGTGCGGGGCGAGGTAGCTGGAGACCAGGTCGTAAGCGGCGAACCAGTGGACCAGCTTCGGCCGGTCGATGCCGTCGCGGTACAGCTTCTCGATCTCGGCGCAGAGCTGGTTGGTGACCTCGGGGGCCCGCTGCCAGTCGATCTTGAGCGTGTTGTCGGTCCAGCGCACCACGTCGTGCTTGTGCAGGTACGCGAAGAGCAGCTGGCCGCCGAGACCGTCGTAGTTGCGGTTGCGGTCGCCGGAGACGGGGAAGCGGAACATCCGGTCGAACAGCACGGCGTACTGGACGTCCCGGCCGTGCGCGTTGCCCTCGGCCTCGAGCTTCACGGCCTCCTTGAAGGCGGTGAGGTCGCAGCGCAGCTCCTCCAGGCCGTACATCCAGAACGGCTGGCGCTGCTTGATCATGAAAGGGTCGAACGGCAGGTCGCCGTGGCTGTGGGTGCGGTCGTGGACCATGTCCCAGAGCACGAAGGCCTTCTCGCAACGGTCCTGGTCGCCGACCATCTCGCGGATGTCGTCGGGCAGTTCGAGACCCAGGATGCGGACGGACTCCTCGGTGACGGCACGGAAGCGGGCGGCCTCGCGGTCGCAGAAGATGCCGCCCCAGGTGAAGCGCTCGGGAGCCTCGCGCACGGCGATGGTCTCCGGGAAGAGCACGGCCGAGTGGGTGTCGTACCCCGCGGTGAAGTCCTCGAAGGTGATGCCGCAGAAGAGCGGGTTGTCGTAGCGGGTGCGCTCCAGCTCGGAGAGCCACTCCGGCCAGACCATGCGCAGGACGACCGCTTCGAAGTTGCGGTTCGGGTTGCCGTTCTGCGTGTACATCGGGAAGAGGACGAGGTGCTGGAGGCCGTCCACGCGGTTGGCCGCGGGGTGGAAGGCGAGCAGCGAGTCCAGGAAGTCCGGGACCGCGAAGCCGCCGTCGGCCCAGGCGCGCAGGTCCTTGGTGAGGGCCTCGTGGTAGGCGGCGTCGTGCGGGAGCAGCGGGGAGAGCTGCTCGACCGCGGCGATCATCCGGTCGACCGTGGCCTCGGCGAGCGCACGGGAGGGCGCGCCGTCGGCCTCGAAGTCGATGGAGCCGTCCTTGGACTGCCACGGGCGGATCTGCTCCACCACATTCTTGAGCTCGGGCCAGGCAGGGTGTTCGACAGCCCTGGAGGCGGCTATGTCCCCGCCCACCACGTCCTGCACAAGAATTTCCGTCATGCCACTTCCTCCACAGGAGAACCTCGCGTCAAGACACCGTATAGGTGCGAGGTTCTCCCAGACAAGAGGGGGCAGGAGAAATTATCCTGTGCGACCCCCATGGTCACCGCTGTTTTTCCTGTCACGGAGGGTTGTGACAATCGCATCCGCTGCGGCGCCGAGCGCCAGCGCCGCCTCGTCCAGGTGCTCGGCGAGCGCCAGGAAACCGTGGAACATCCCAGGATGGTGTCCCTCGGTGACCTCCACGCCGGCGGCCCGCAGAGCCTTGGCGTAGGCCCTGCCCTCGTCGCGGAGGGGGTCGCAGCCGGCCGTGACCACATGGGCGGGAGGCAGCCCGGCGAGGTCGGCCCGCAGCGGCGAGGCAAGCGGATGGCCACCGTCGCCCTCGGGCCCGAGGTACTGCTCCCAGAACCAGCGCACGTGCGCCGCCGTGAGGTAGTAGCCCTCGGCGTTGGTCCGGTACGAAGCGGTGTCCTGGCCCGCGTCGGTGGCCGGATAGATCAGCACCTGGCGGGCGAGCGCCGGGCCGCCCCTGTCCCGGGCGAGCAGCGCGGCCGCGGCCGCGAGGTTCCCCCCGGCGCTGTCGCCGGCGACCGTGAGCGCCGACGGCTCGCCGCCGAGCTCGGCGATGTGGGCCCCGGCCCAGCGCAGGGCCGCGTAGGCGTCCTCCACCGGCGCGGGGAAGCGGACCTCGGGAGCCAGCCGGTAGCCGACAGAGACGATCACGGCCGAGGCCGCCCGGCAGAGGCCGCGGCAGGTCCGGTCGTGGGTGTCCAGACCACACAGCACCCAGCCGCCGCCGTGGAGGAAGACCACCGTCGGATGCGGCCCGGGACCGGACGGGCGGTAGATCCGGACGGGGACCGGCGGCGCGCCTTCGGGACCGGGCACCGTGCGGTCCTCGACCGAGCCGACCGGGGGCGGCCCGGCGGGCGGCCGGGGCGCGGCGGCGAGGACGCGCCGGGCCTCGGCGGCGTCGGTGACGGTGCCGCCGACGTCGGGGAAGAAGGCGGCGAGCGCCTCCATGTACGGCCTGGCGGCCGGGTCGAGCCGGTCGCGCCCGGGCACGGCGCCGGGCTCGTCGGCGGGCAGGGCCTCGGTCAGGCGCGCGGTCACCGCGACTCCCCCGCGGGTCGCGTCCCCGGGCCCCGGAAGTGGGGAATGACCTTCTCGCCCCACTGCCGCAGGGTCTCCATGCAGGCCTCCTGCGGCACCGTGCCCATCTGCACCAGACACATGATCTCGTCGGCTCCGGCGTCGCGGAGGCGTTCCACGTACGCGATGGCGTCCTCGGCGGTGCCATAGGCGTGGTCGGCGTTGAAGGTGGCCGTGGAGCTCGGCCGGACCGGAATGTTCTGTTCGTTCAGGCGCGCGACCACCTGCTCGGCCGCCGTGCGCATCGCGGCGGCCTCGTCCGCGCCCTCGACCACCGCCTCGTCCGGGATGCCCGCCCCGCCGTACCAGTGCCCGATGGACTGGGCGAAGAAGCGCTGTCCACGTGTGCCTGTGCGCCGCGCCTCCGCCCGGTCGTCGAGCACGATCGTCGGGCACAGCACCGAGAAGTGGTCGTTGACGACGGTCGACACGAACCGCTCCCCGGTGCGCGCGGCGCGCGCCGCGTCGTAGGCGCCCCGCATCCCGGCGATCGACTCGGGCCCGGCGAATCCCATCACCAGCGCCCCGATACCGAGCTCGGCGGCCTGGGTGAGCGTCTCCGTGCGGCTGCAGGCCAGGAAGAGGGGCGGGTGCGGGGTCTGCCGGGGGCGCGGCAGGATCGGATGCGGACCGATCCTGAGCAGCTCCCCCTCGTACTCCAGCTCGTCCTTCTGCCAGGCGCTGCCGATGATCCGCAGGGCCTCCTCGACCTCCTGGGCCGTGCGGTCCCGGTCGACACCGCACAGCGAGGTCTCCTGTTCCGTACCGCCCCGGCCCGCGCCGAGGTCGAGCCGTCCGCCGGAGAGCAGATCGAGCATGGCCGCGCGCTCGGCGACCCGCACCGGATGGTTGAAGTTGAACGGCATGCAGACGACACCGTGGCCGATGCGGATCGTCGAGGTCCGCGCGGCCACCCAGCTGAGAAAGATCTCGGGGGCGGACATGTGGGCGTACCACTTCAGCGCGTGGTGCTCGACCGCCCAGATCCGGTCGAACCCCATCTCCTCGGCGAACACCGCCTGTTCGACACAGTCGTGGATGAGCTGGTGCTCACGCTCGACGGTCGGATCGGCCAGCTGCGCCTCGAAGATCACGGAGAACTTCAAGGTCCCTCCCAGGGGTTGTGTTCGTGCGATGGCCTTACTTCAATGAGTCATATGACTAGTCGTCACATCTCGAAGAAGCAAGAGCAGGGGCCCGAACTGCCGCCGACCGCCTGGGCGGTGCTCGGGCTGCTGTCCTTCCCCGGCGAGCGCACCGGCTACGACCTGAAGAAGTGGGCCGACGCCTCGCTGCGCTTCTTCTACTGGTCGCCTGCGATCAGCCAGATCTACGCGGAGCTGCGACGGCTGGAGGAGCTGGGCTACGCCACGTCACGGCGCTCCGGTCCCGAGGAGCCGCGCGCCACCCGCCGGTACACGATCACCGAGGAGGGCCGAGCCGCGCTCGCCGGCTGGGCCGAGGACGGCGACAGCGGACCGGCCGTGCTCAAGCACCCCTTGGTGCTGCGGGTCTGGCTCGGGCATCTGGCCGCCCCCGAGCGGCTGCGCGCGCTGGTCGAGGAGCACATCGAGCGGACGCGCGGCGAGCTCAAGGAGGTACGGGACGCCCTGGCGCGGACCGAGGGCGTGGCCGCATGGGGCCACCCGCAGGTCGCGCTGCGCTGGAGCGAGCGGCGACAGCTGGCCGAACTGGAGCTGGCGCGGGCGATGCTCGACGATCTGGAGCTGCTCCGTCAAGGCCCGGGGGACGCGCCCACGCACGGGTGAAACTGCTCGCCACGAGCAGCCCGCCGGCGGTAGGACGGACTCTCCGCCCCCGCCTCGCGCCCCCGGAGCAACAGCCCATGAGCACCCGTGCCGTCCTTGTCGCAGCCCTTCTCACCGGCCTTGTCCTGGGGGTGGCGGGAACCCGGACGGATGCCTCCGTTCCCTCGCGCGGGACCGGATACATCGTCGATGCGGGCCGTTAGGCTGCGGCCGTGCCGCGTGGGGTACCAGTGCCGTACGGGAGCGGCGCGCCCCTGAAGCGACCCGAGCCGAAGCATCGACGGAAGCGAGAAGATCTTGAGTTTCCTCACCATCGGTCATCGCGGAGTCATGGGTGTCGAACCTGAGAACACCCTGCGCTCCTTCGTCCGCGCGGAAGCCGCGGGCATGGATGCCATCGAGCTGGATCTGCATCTGAGCAAGGACGGCGCCCTGGTCGTCATGCACGACGCGGAGGTGGACCGTACGACCGACGGCTCCGGACCGATCGCCGACCGGACCCTCGCCGAGCTGCGGGAGCTCGACGCCGGGCAGGGCGAGCGGATCCCGGTCTTCGAGGAGGTCCTGGACGCCGTGCGGGCGCCGCTCCAGGCCGAGATCAAAGATGTGGCGGCGGCCCGGGCGCTCGCAGAGGTGCTGCTCCGACGCGATCTGGTGGGCCGAGTGGAGGTGTCCTCGTTCCACGACGAGGCGATCGCCGAGATCTCCCGGCTGGTGCCCGGCGTACGGACGGTGCTGATCGGCAGCCACTGGGGCGCGGACATCGTGGACCGCGCCCAGGCGGTCGGCGCCGGCGCCCTCGCGCTGAACATCCGCCGGCTCACCCTGGAGACCGTCGAGCAGGCGCACCACGCGGGGCTCCGGGTCATCGGCTGGGTGGTGAACACCCAGGACCATCTGCGGCTGGTGCGCGCGCTGGAGCTCGACGGCGCCACGACCGACTATCCGGAGATCCGCCGCACCGGCCGCTTCACCGCCTGAGCGCCGGGCGCCCGGAGCGCGGCGCCGTCAGCCGAGCTCCTTCACGAGCAGCTCGAACTGGAGGTCGTCGCGCTGCGGGAGGCCGAAACGCTCGTCGCCGTACGGGAAGGGCGTCATCCTTCCCGTACGGCGGTAGCCGCGCCGTTCGTACCAGGCGATCAGTTCCTCGCGCACCGAGATGACGGTCATGTGCATCTCGCGGGCGCCCCAGACCTCGCGCACACGGCGCTCCGCCTCGGTGATGATCCGCCGTCCGAGACCCGCGCCCTGGAGATCGGGCCGGACCGCGAACATGCCGAAGTAGGCGGCCTCGCCGCGGTGTTCGAGCTGGCAGCAGGCGACCGGCTCGCCGTCGCGCTCCACCACCATCAGGCAGCTGCCGGGGGCCGTGATCACCTCGCGGACGCCTTCCGGGTCGGTCCGCTGGCCCTCCAGAATGTCCGCCTCGGTGGTCCAGCCGGCCCGGCTGGACTCGCCCCGGTAGGCCGACTCGATGAGGGGGACGAGCACGGGCACATCGGCCTCGACGGCATCGCGGAAGGTCAGCTGCCCGGAATCACGGGGCGGTGCGGTGTCCATGCGGAAACTCTCCGTTCTCTGCTGGGCCGTGCGCCGCTCGGCCGCCGGGCGGTGAACCGGTGTCCGCGGAGCGCTCACATGCCCCACGAGACTATCCCGGCCCACCGACGGCGATCCGGTGGCTCGTGCGGGCGCCCGACGCGCTCCCCCCGTACACCCCTGCGCCCGCGTGCGCGTGACGCCCGGCGGGCATGGACCCGTCGACACCGTCGAACGGGAGGTGGGCCCGTGCACGGACCGGCGATGTCCGGCTGGCTACTGGTGGCCCTGTGCACGGCGGCGGGGTCGTACTGCCTGCTGCGCAGGCGCGGCTGTTCCGGCGAGGAGCGCAGGGCGGCGGGCGCCGAGGCCGTGATGGGGTTCGGAATGGCGACGATGGCGGTGCCCGCCTCGGTGCTCGCGCCGCCGGGTTGGGCCTGGATCGTGTACGCGACGGTCTTCGGGGCAGCGGCGCTGCGGGCGCTGGGGGCGGCGACACGAGGCGGCGGGCACCATCTGCACCATCTGACGGGGTCGCTCGCGATGGTCTACATGGCGGTCGCGATGACCGGGGCGGGGGGCGCGGGCGGCGCGCACACGGGCCATGGAGCCGGAGCGGTGGCGTCCGGAGTGCCGCTGGTGACCGGCGGGCTGCTCGTCTACTACACGGCGTACGTCCTGCGCACCGGGGCGCGGCTGGCCCCCGTCGGCGCGGCGCCCGCCGGGGGGCCAACCCTGTCCTGGGCCGTGAGGCCGGAGCTGACCCTGGTCTGCCGGCTGTCCATGGGGCTGGCGATGGTCGCGATGCTGGTCACGCTGTGACGGACGGGTCCGGGGCGCGGTGCGCGCCGTCCGAGAGGGCCGCCGACGCGACCGTGGCGTGCGTCACTTGCCACCCGAGGCCATACCCGGGAGTAGCCCCTCACTCATAGGCTGGCGCCATGGTTGTCTCCCTCGCGCTGCTCGCGCTCGGCACTCTGACGGCCGTTGTCGCTCCACGGTTTCTGGCGCGGTCCGACTGGGCGGAACGCGAGCCGGTGGTGGCGCTGTGGATGTGGCAGTGCGTGGTGGCCGGGGTCCTGCTGAGCTTCGCGCTGTCGATGACCATCAGTGCGGCGGCCGCCTGGCAGGCGGTCCGGGGACAGGTGTTCGCGCCCGCCCCGCGCGGAGTGATGGAGGCCTACGCCCTGGGTACCGACCAGCCCTGGTCGGCGGCGCTCGCCGTGCTCCTGGCGAGCGGAGGCCTGTGGACCGGTGCGATGCTCACCCGCGAGATCCGTCGCGCGAGGGCCCGGCGCAGGCGGAGCCGGGACGAACTGCTCGTACAATCCCCCCTGTTGCCCGGCGAGAAGCCCGGCACCGAACCGCTGGTCGTCCTGGAGGGTGAGCGCCCCGACGCCTGGTGGCTGCCGGCGGCCGCACCCCAACTGGTCATCACCACCGCCGCCTTGCGGCGGCTGAAGGGCCGCCAGCTGGATGCCGTACTCGCCCATGAGCAGGGACACGCGCGGGCCCGGCACGACTGGATCCTGCACTGTTCGGCCGCGCTCGCGGGCGGCTTCCCGGGGATTCCGGTCTTCGCGGCGTTCCGCGGGGAGATGCACCGCCTGGTGGAGCTGGCCGCCGACGATGTGGCGTCGAGGCGCTTCGGCCGGTTGACGATCGCCCTGGCCCTGGTCGAACTCAACGAGCACCGTGGGGTGTTCGGGCCCTGTCCCACCCCGGGCGCCGAGCTGCCGCAGCGGGTGAACCGGCTGCTGACCGCCGCGCCCCGGCTCACCGCGGGGCGACGGCTGCGGCTCACCGCCGCCGCGGCGCTCGTCCCGGTCGTACCGCTGCTGGTGGCGTTCGTCCCCGGCCTCAGCGCGCTGGGTTAGCCCGTCCCGCCGGCCGTCGGGGAAGATCTCCCCATGCGCTCCCCCACCCTCGGCGCCACGCCTCTTCCGGCACACCGTCCCTCCGCACGTCGCTGCGCGCTCTGGACCGGGGCCCTGTCGGTCCTCCTGCTGGTTCTGGTCGCCGTCCGCTGGGAGCCGCTGGTCTCCTTCGACCGCGAGATCGCACGGGGCCTGCACCGGGACGCCGTCGCCGACCCCGACCTCGCTCAGACCAACCGGATCCTGTCCGACTGGGTGTGGGACCCCTGGACGATGCGGGCGCTGATCGCCGTGACCGTCGTCACGCTGTGGTGGCGTCGGCAGCGGCGGCTCGCGCTGTGGGTGGGGCTGACGAGCGTCCTCGGGACGGCCGTCCAGCAGGGTCTCAAGCTCGCCGTGGGCCGCGACCGCCCGCTCTGGCCCGACCCGATCGACTCCGCGCACTTCTCCGCGTACCCCTCGGGCCATGCGATGACGGCGACGGTCACCTGCGGGCTGCTGCTGTGGCTGCTGTCCCGGCGCGGCACCTCCCGCCGCGTCTGGCGGGCGGCCGTGGCGCTCGCCGCCGTGTGCGTGGTGGGAGTGGGTCTGACCCGGATGTATCTGGGGGTGCACTGGGCGACGGACGTGGCGGCCGGCTGGCTGCTGGGAGCGCTCGCGGTGGCCCTGGCTGTGCTCACGTACGACAGGAGAGGAGGATGAGGGTGACGGATCCGCCGTGGATCCAGGGCAGGCGGAAGCGCCTGCTCTGGACGATCCCCCGTGTCGCCCAGAACAGGCGTCCATCCCGCTGACCAGCCACGAAGGGCGTCGCACCGAGACGCGCTGAGTATATTGGCTGCGAGCCAGTCAACGCAGGAGTTAAGCATGTCCCCGCGGAGCCCATCGGTCAATGAAGAGCTGAGGCGGCGTTCCCGCGAGCGGCTCCTCCAGGCGACCGTGGAGCTGGTCGGGGAGCGCGGCTACGAGGCGACGACCCTGGGCGACATCGCGGACCGGGCGGGGGCGGCGCGCGGGCTGATCTCGTACTACTTCCCGGGCAAGCGGCAGCTGCTGCAGTCGGCGGTGCACCGGCTGATGCACCAGACCCTGCAGGCGGCGCTGGAGCGCGAGCCGCGGACCGAGGACGGCCGGGAACGGCTGGCCCGGGCCATCGACGCCATCCTGGGCCTGGCTGTCGAGCATCCCGTCCTGATGCGGACGCACATGGCCGGAATCCTGCAGGCCGAGGGCTTCGTGCAGTGTCCGGAGCAGCAGCGGCTGGCGTTCCTTCTGCGGGACACGGTGGTCCGCTACGGCTCCGACCAGGTGGACACCGACTATCCGCTGTTGCGGGCGCTGCTGATGGGCGCGGTCTTCGCGGTGCTGTTGCCGGGGGCTCCCATGCCGCGGTCGCGGCTGAGGGCGGAGCTGTTCCAGCGGTACGGGCTGGAGTGGGAACTGGGCGTGCCGCCGGAGCGGGAGGCGCCCGGCGGCACGCTGTCGGTTCAGTTGTCCGTTCAGTCGTCGAAGTCGTCGAAGTAGTCCGGCTGCGTCTGCACGTTGAGCCGGTCCATCCGGATCAGCTTCGCCGGGTCCGTACGGCGGTCGTCGAGCTTCAGGACGTCGAAGCCCTTGATGATGTCGTTGGAGAAGATGTGGCCGTTGTAGTAGTACGCCGACCAGGAGCCGGCCGTGCTGAGGGTCGTCGCCGAGACCGGCCCGCGCTCGAAGTAGCCGATCTCCCTGGGCTTGCTGGAGTCGGTGAAGTCCCATACCGAGACGCCGCCCTGGTACCAGGCCTGGACCATCAGGTCCCTGCCCTTGACGGGGATCAGCGAGCCGTTGTGGGCGACACAGTTCTCGGTGTTCGCCTGGTGGCGCGGGATCTTGAAGTAGCTGCGGAAGACCAGCTTGCGGTGGTCGCCGCGGCCGGTGATGTCGTAGATGCCGTCGGCGCCGCGCTGGGGGCCGGTGGCCTCGTTGCAGGTGGCTCCGCTGCCGCCGCCGAGCTCGTCGGTGAAGACGACCTTGTTGGCCCTCTGGTTGAAGGTCGCGGAGTGCCAGAAGGCGAAGTTGACGTTGTCCTGGACCCGGTCGATCACCCTGGGGTGCTCGGGGTCCGCGATGGAGAAGAGGATGCCGTCGCCCATGCAGGCACCCGCCGCCAGGTCCTTCGACGGCAGCACGGTGATGTCGTGGCAGCCCGTGGTCTTGGAGACGCCGGGGTTGGTGGGTCCGCCCGGGTTGCCGCCGCCGTCGGGGCCGTCGCCGGGGAAGAGCACCGGGAAGTTCACGATGGCGGACTTCTCCGGAGCCTGGCGCGGCACCTTGATGACCGAGATGCCGTCGTGCGGCGGCTGGCAGTCGGGGAAGGCGACGTTGGGCGAGTAGGAGGAGACGTAGATGTAGACGTTCTTGCGCTCCGGCACCAGCGTGTGGGTGTGGGAGCCGCAGGCGGTCTCGACGGCGGCGACGTACTTCGGGTTGCTGATGTCGCTGATGTCGAAGATCTTCATGCCCTCCCAGGAGGACTTCTCCGTCGCGGGCTGGCTGGTGCTCGCGCAGGAGTTGTCGCTCCGGGAGGAGTCGGTCGACAGGAAGAGCAGGTTCCCGGACACCGAGATGTCGTTCTGCGATCCGGGGCACAGGACCTGGGCCACGGTCTTCGGTGACTTCGGGTCGCTGATGTCGAAGATGCGGAAGCCGTCGTAGTTTCCGGCGAAGGCGTACGCGCCCTGGAACGCCAGGTCGGAGTTGTAGCCGGGAAGGGCTTCCTTCGGGACGTTCGCCACATGGGTGATGTTGGCACTGTGGACGATCTCGTCCACGCCGGGTATCTCGCCCTCCTGGATGGCGGCCCTCGCTTCGGCCGCCTGCTCCGCGGAGACCGCGCCCCTGGATACGGGCGCGTCTCCGGGGTCGGGTGTGGCGGCCGCGGGTCCTGCCGCCAGCAGCGTGGCCAGCAGTCCGGCGGCGGCTGCCGCCACGCCCAGACGTCTGCGCCGCACGTGCGTGGTTCGCAACGAGGTCACTGCGTTCTCCCTTGCATCCGTTGGTAGTTGATCGGGGGTCACGGACCTCGGCAGTATCTTCCTTTGCATGCACATCTCAACAGATGGCAACACAGCCGTAATGAAAGTTTTTGATCACTCACGTCAAGAAGCGTGCTAGGAACGGTCAGCAACCACCGAACTTCACCGAAAAACCCCAGGAGGCCGCTGTGTTGAACCGTCGCAGAGCCGCGCGCATCCGCCGGTCGGCCGTCGCCGTGGCGTCGGCGGCCACGCTCCTCGCCCTGGCCGCCTGCGAGTCTCCCCCGGCGCGGAAGCCCCAGGCCACGAGCGGAAAGGGACCCTCGGTACTGGCTCCGGGCAAGCCGGGCGAGCCGGCGCGGACCCTCTCTCCGCAGGAGGCGGCCCGCGCGGTCCCGGACGACACCCCCAATGCGGCGGACTTCACCTACGCGCAGATGATGATCGTGCACCACGGCCAGGCGCTCACCATGGCCTCCCTCGCTCCGCAACGAGCGGGATCGGCCCAGGTGAAGAAGCTGGCGGCGCGGATAGCGGCGGCTCAGCAGCCGGAGATCAGCGCGATGGAGGGCTGGCTGAAAACCAATGGCGGGCCCCGGAAGAGCGACGGCCACGACCACGGTTCGATGCCAGGGATGGCGACGGAGGCCCAGCTGGCGCAGTTGCGCGACGCCAAGGGCACCGCGTTCGACGACCTCTTCCTGAAGCTGATGATCACCCACCACCAGGGCGCCGTCACGATGGCCGCCGAGGCCCTCTCCGACGGCAACAACACGCTGATCGAGGAGATGGCGAACGACGTCGTCGCGCAGCAGACGGCGGAGATCAACCGGATGCGCTCCATGTGACCCGCGCGGGCGGGCGCACCGGACTCTTCCCGGACATCACCCGCCCGCCTCTCCCGCTCGGGCGCGCACCGGTGCGATGCTGGAATCCCTGGCGGGAAGGAGTACGGCCGTGCTGCGTGTCGCCGTCGTCGGTTCCGGACCGAGCGGGGTCTACACCGCCCAGGCCCTGGTCGAACAGAGCCTGGTGCCCGAGGTCCAGGTGGACGTACTGGACCGGTTGCCCTGCCCCTACGGGTTGGTGCGCTACGGCGTCGCTCCCGACCACGAGAAGATCAAATCCCTGCAGAACAACCTGCGCACGGTCCTCGAGCACGAGCGGATCGGGTTCGTCGGCAATGTCGAGGTGGGCACGCGGGGGCTGACCCCGGAACGGCTCCTCGGGCTCTACCACGCCGTCGTGTACTGCGTCGGCGCCGCGCGCGACCGGCGGCTCGGTGTCCCGGGAGAGGATCTGCCCGGCAGCTGCTCGGCCACCGACTTCGTCTCCTGGTACAGCGCCCACCCGGACGCGTCGGGCAACGGGTTCGCCCTCGGGGCGCGCTCGGCCGTGGTGATCGGCGTCGGAAACGTGGCGGTGGACGTGACGCGGATCCTTGCCCGGGGCGTGGAGGAACTGCGGCCCACCGACGTCCCGCAGGACGCGCTCACCGCGCTGGCCGGAAGCCGGGTGCGCGCGGTGCACATGGTCGGCAGGCGCGGTCCCGGGCAGGCCAAGTTCACCACCAAGGAGCTGCGGGAGCTCGGTTCCCTGCCGGGGGCCAGGGTCGAGGTGGACCCGGCGGACCTCGCCCTCGACCCCTCCTTCGACGATCCCTCGGCGCTGCCCGCCGTCAACCGGCGCAACCTGGAGGTGGTACGCGGTTGGGCGGCGGCCGGCGCCGGGCGGGAGCCGGACACGGCGCGGGAGGCCGAACGCCTCATCCGCCTGCGGTTCTTCCTGCGGCCGGTGGAGGTGCTGGAGGAGAACGGCCGGGCGGCGGGTGTGCGGTTCGAGCGCACGGCCCCGGACGGCGCGGGCGGCGTGCGGGGCACCGGCGCGTACGAGGACATCGAGGCCCAGCTGGTGCTGCGGGCGGTCGGCTACCGGGGTGTTCCGCTGCAGGGCCTGCCCTTCGACGAGGCCCGCGGCACGGTGCCGCACGCGGCCGGGCGGGTGCTGCGCGGCGGGACCCCGTCCCCGGGCGAGTACGTGGCGGGCTGGATCAAGCGCGGCCCGACCGGGGTCATCGGCACCAACCGGCCCTGCGCCAAGGAGACGGTCGCCTCGCTCCTCACCGACGCCGTGGAGCTGTCCGGGCGGGTGGTCGCGGACGACCCGGTCGCCGAGCTGAGGGCGATGGGGCACCGCCCGGTGCAGTGGCCGGGGTGGCTGTCCATCGAGGAGGCGGAGGCCGCGCTGGGGCGGGCGCTCGGCCGGCGCACGGTGAAGATCGCGGACTGGGCGGGTCTGCGGGACGCGGCGCTCGGTCAGCCCTGAGGGGCCGTCCCCTTTCGGTCCGTCTCACCGGCCGCGGCGGCCAGCACACTGTCGAGGAGCCCCGGGAAGAGTGCGTCCAGATCGTCGCGGCGCAGCCCGTTCATCTTGGCGGTGCCCCGGTAGGTCTGCTGGATCACACCGCACTCCCGGAGGACCCGGAAGTGGTGGGTGGTCGTCGACTTGGTGACCGGAAGGTCGAAGTGCGAACAGGACAGTACGTCCCGCGCGACGGCCAGTTCGCTGACCACCTGCAGCCGCACCGGGTCGGACAGCGCGTGCAGGACGTTCTCCAGGCGGATCTCGTCGCGAGCGGGGTGCGCGAGCGCACGAGGGCTGGTCGCGGTGGTCACGGCGTTCACGGCTGTCTCCAGTTCGTCACTTCGGTCCGGAAGCTCATTGTACGAGAGTCCTCGTAGTTTGACAGATGGCGTACTACGGTGAGTATCGTACAAGCGTTGAACCGGCCCACGTCCGACGTGAATGGAGTCCGCCATGAGCGCACTGTTCGAGCCCTACACCCTGCGGTCGCTGACCATCCCCAACCGCGTGTGGATGGCGCCGATGTGCCAGTACTCCGCCGAGGTCTTCGGCCCGAACGCGGGCGTGGCACACGACTGGCACTTCGCCCACTACGCCGCCCGCGCCACCGGCGGCACGGGCCTGATCCTGGTCGAGGCGACCGCCGTCGCCCCCGAGGGCCGGATCACCCCGGCCGACCTCGGCATCTGGAACGACACCCAGGTCGCGGCGCTGCGCAGGATCGCCGACTTCCTCAAGCAGCACGGCACGGTGCCCGGTCTCCAGATCGCGCACGCCGGACGGAAGGCGTCGACCGCGCGCCCCTGGGAGGGCGGCGGGCCGGTGGGCGCCGAGGAGCACGGCTGGCAGCCGGTGGCCCCCAGCCCGCTGCCGTTCGACGAGGGGCACCCGGTGCCCACCGAACTGACGGAAGTTCAGATCGCCGAGATCGTCGGGCAGTTCGGGGCGGCGGCCGCACGGGCCCTGGACGCCGGCTTCGAGGTGCTCGAAGTCCACGGCGCGCACGGCTATCTGATCGGCGAGTTCCTCTCCCCGTTCAGCAACCACCGCACCGACGCCTACGGCGGCTCCTTCGAGAACCGCACCCGGCTCGCGCTGGAGGTCGTCGACGCCGTGCGGGAGGTCTGGCCGCAGGAGTTGCCCCTCTTCTTCCGGATCTCCGCCACGGACTGGCTGGAGGACCAGGGCTGGACCGGCGACGACACCGTGCGCTTCGCCGCGCTGCTCAAGGAGCACGGCGTGGACCTGCTCGACGTGTCCTCCGGCGGCAACGCCCGGCGGGCCAGGATCCCGGTGAAGCCCGGCTACCAGGTGCCGTTCGCGGCCCGCGTACGGGCCGAGACCGGGCTGCCGGTCGCCGCGGTCGGCCTGATCACCGAGCCGGAACACGCCGAGAAGATCGTCGCGAACGGTGAGGCCGACGCCGTGCTGCTGGGCCGGGAGCTGCTGCGCAACGCCTCCTGGGCCCGGCAGGCGGCGCGCGAACTGGGGGCCGGGACGCCGGCTCCGGACCAGTACGCCTGGGCGATCTGACCGTCCGCGCCCGGTGCGGCGCGATGCCGCCGCACCGGGCGCGGACGGCCTGACCTGGGCGGACGGCGAGCCCGGGGGCCGTTGTCAGTGCGCGGGTGCAGACTGGCCCGTACCCGAGACAACGGCGTCCTGGAGGTGTCGGCGATGACCGACGTACTGCTCACGGTAGGTACCCGTAAAGGGCTCTTCATCGGCCGCAGGCGCGGCGGACGATGGACGCTCGACGGCCCGCACTTCAACGCGCAGGCCGTGTACTCGATCGCCATCGACACGCGCCGTGAGGTGCCGAGGCTGCTCGTCGGCGGAGACAGCGCGCACTGGGGTCCGTCGGTGTTCCACTCCGACGATCTCGGCGCGCACTGGACCGAGCCGAAGGAGCCCGCTGTCCGGTTCCCCAAGGACACCGGGGCGTCGCTGGAGCGCGTCTGGCAGCTGCATCCCGCCGGCCCGCAGGAGCCGGACGTGGTGTACGCGGGCACCGAGCCGGCCGCGCTGTTCCGCTCCGTCGACCGGGGCGAGAGCTTCGAGCTGGTCCGTCCCTTGTGGGAGCACCCGACGCGCTCGCAGTGGGTGCCCGGCGGCGGCGGTGAGGCCGTGCACACCGTGGTCACGGACCGGCGCGACCCCGAGGCGGTGACGGTCGCCGTTTCGACGGCCGGCGTCTTCCGTTCCACGGACCGCGGGGCGAGCTGGGCCCCCTCCAACGACGGGGTGTCGGCGGTGTTCCTGCCCGATCCCCACCCCGAGTTCGGCCAGTGCGTACACAAGATCGCCCAGGACGCGGGCGATCTGGACCGGCTGTATCTGCAGAACCACTGGGGCGTGTACCGCAGCGACGACGCCGGTGGCACCTGGACCGACATCGGCGAAGGGCTGCCGTCCGACTTCGGTTTCGCGGTCGCCGCACATCCGCACCGGGCGGATGTGGCCTATGTCTTCCCGATCAACGCCGACGCCGACCGGGTCCCGGCCGGCCGCCGGTGCCGGGTCTACCGGACCGGCGACGCGGGCCGCTCCTGGGAGGCGCTCTCGGCCGGTCTGCCCGACGGGGACCACTACGGCACGGTCCTCCGGGACGCCATGTGCACGGACGACTCCGACCCCGCCGGGGTGTACTTCGGGAACCGCAACGGCGAGGTGTACGCGAGCGCCGACGACGGGGACAGCTGGGAGCTGCTGGCCTCCCATCTGCCGGACGTACTCTGCGTGCGGGCCGCCGCCATCGGCTGAGCGCACCGGTCGGGCGCGCACCGGCCGCACCAGTAGAGTGACGCCCCGTGGCAAGACCGTTGAAAGAAATCGTGGAGTCGGGGTGGGCCGACGCGCTCGCCCCGGCGGCCGAACGCATCGCCGCGATGGGCGACTTCCTCCGTACGGAGATCGCCGCGGGACGCACCTACCTTCCGGCCGGAGCGCACGTCCTGCGGGCGTTCCAGCAGCCGTTCGACGAGGTGCGGGTGCTGATCGTGGGCCAGGATCCGTATCCGACGCCGGGTCACGCGGTGGGGCTGAGCTTCTCCGTCGCCCCCGAGGTGCGGCCGCTGCCGGGAAGCCTGGAGAACATCTTCCGGGAGCTGCACACCGATCTGGGGCTGTCGCGCCCCTCGAGCGGTGATCTGACGCCCTGGACGCGTCAGGGCGTGCTGCTGCTCAACAGGGCGCTCACCACGGCGCCCCGCAAGCCGGCGGCGCATCGCGGCAAGGGTTGGGAGGAGGTGACCGAGCAGGCCATCAAGGCGCTCGTCGCTCGCGGCAAGCCGCTGGTGTCGGTGCTGTGGGGACGCGACGCCCGCAATCTGCGCCCGCTGCTCGGGGACCTTCCGGCAATCGAGTCGGCCCACCCGTCCCCCATGTCGGCGGACCGCGGTTTCTTCGGCTCGCGTCCGTTCAGCCGCGCCAACGACCTGCTGGTCCGGCAGGGGGCGCAGCCGGTGGACTGGCAGTTGCCGTGACGCCGCGCGCGTCGTCCGGCGCCGTACGGCCGGTGGCGGGGAGCCGGGCGTGAGCGGGGCGGGGCACTGGGTCCTCGGGGTCGACTCGGGCGGATCCGGTCTGCGCCTCGCCCTCGCGGACACCGCGTCGGGCGAGGCGGTGGAGACCGTGGCGTTCCGCGAGCCGGTGCGTACCGGCGCCGCCGGGATCGACGCCGCTCATCTGCTGGAGCGCCTGCTGCCGGCTGTCGAGGGGCTGCTGAGCCGCGCCGGTACGGGTGCGGCGGGCGCGGCGGGTGAAACGCCGCTCGCGGCGGTGACGGTCGGGGCCGCGGGAATGGCCACGCTCGGCGACGATCTGCGCGCCCGTCTGCCCTCGGCGCTGGCGCGCGCGTTCGGCGTGCGACGGCTCGCGCTGGCCGCCGACGCCGTGACGGCCTACGCCGGGGCTCTCGGGCAGCGGCCCGGAGCCGTGGTCGCGGCCGGCACCGGAATGATCGCGCTCGGAACCGATCTGACCGGGTGGCGCCGTGCGGACGGCTGGGGGCACCTGCTGGGCGACTGCGGCAGCGGCGCCTGGATCGGCCGCGCGGGCCTCGAGGCGGCCCTGCGCGCGTACGACGGAAGACCGGGCGGCTCGGCGGCGCTGCTGGCCCGTGCCGAGGGTCTGTTCGGTCCCGTCGCCGGGCTGCCCGGGCATCTTTACCCGCGGGCTGACCGGCCGGCCGTACTGGCGTCGTTCGCACCCGAGGTGGCCCGGTGCGCGGCCGGTGGCGATCCCGTGGCCGCGGCGCTCCTGACGCGGGCGGCCCGACACATCGCCGAGGCCGCCGCGGCGGTGTGCCCGACCGCCGGGACGTGCGAAGTCGCCCTGACCGGCGGCCTGTTCAAGCTCGGCGACCCCTTGCTCGTACCGCTGCGGGCCGAGCTCGCCGAACAACTCCCGCACGCACGGCAGACGTCGGCGGCGGGAGATCCGCTGGCCGGGGCCCTGCGGATCGCGGCAGCGCTCGCCGCGGGGCCGCTGCGCCTGCCGCACGACCCCGGCTTGCTGTACGTGCCGGCATTCCGGGGCAGTTGACGCGCAGGTAACCCATCGGACAAACACGGACAGATAGAGCGTGACTGTCCCCTGGCCGAGCAGCCGAAGGGTCAAAACCAGTAGCATGCGACGCCATGAGCTCCCCCACTGGGCCCGCTTCCGGCCTGCCTGTACGAATGCCGCGACCCCGCCAGTCCGGGCGGCACCGTCGCCCTGAACCCGTGGCAGCGCCCGAGGGCGCACCCTCGCTCGTTCTCGCCGTTCCCGGCGCCCCGTCCGCGGCCGTGCGCAGTCTGGCCGAGGAGGTCGTGAGCATCGCGCGCTCCGAGCTCCCCGGTCTCGAGGCGGCCATCGGGTACCTGGACGGCGACGACGCGGAGTACCCCGCGCTCTCGACCGTGCTGACGCGGACCGCGGCGCTGCGGGTGGAGCGCTACGAGCTCGCCCTCGCCGCGGGCCGTGAGGTCGCCGAGCCCACCGGCCCCGACGCCGTCGTCGTCCCGCTGCTCGCGGGCCCCGACAGCGCCCTGGTCCGGGCGATACGCCAGGCCGTCACGGACAGCCGCGCGACCGCCGAGCTGACGGATGTGCTCGGCCCGCACCCGCTGCTCGCCGAGGCCGTGCACGTGCGCCTCTCGGAGGCCGGCCTGGCCCGCGCCGACCGCGCCCGGCTGTTCACCGTGGCCACCGCCGCCGACGGCATCATCCTCGCCACGGTGGGCGGCGAGGAGGCCGTACAGGCGGCCGGGATCACCGGCATGCTGCTGGCCGCCCGGCTCGCCGTCCCGGTCATGGCCGCCGCGCTGGACCAGGAGGGCTCGATCGCCGCGATCGCGGAGCAGCTGCGCGGCTCCGGTTCGGCGCAGCTGGCCCTGGCCCCGTACCTGATCGGTCCGGAGCTCCCCGAGGGTCTGCTGGACCAGGCCGCCAAGGAGGCCGACTGCTCGTCCGCCGAGCCGCTCGGCGCCTACCCGGCGATCGGCAAGCTCGTGCTGACCCAGTACACGACGACGCTGGGCATCCCGTCGCAGCCGCAGGGGGCGCCGGTCCGCTGAGGCGCGGACACGTACGCACCTACGGAGAGGGCCCGCGCCGAATGTCCGGCACGGGCCCTCTCTCGTGGCTGGGACCTCCGGCCGCGCGCGGGCGGCCCGCGCCTCGGGGCAGGCTAGCGGGGGGCTCGGGAGCGCCCGCGCCGCGCGGTGCGGGCCGGGGCCCTTCCGCCAGGGGGCGGGCAGGAACGCGAGCTCACGGAGGATTTGGAGCCGGGGCACACCCCCGTGGGGAACCCGGACCAGCGGGCACCCTCCGCGGGCGGGGCCCCGGGGCCCGGACCCAGCGGACGAACCGGGCCGACGCGGCTCACGAGCACGGTGCCGCGCCGGTGCCGGGCCGGCCGGGGTCGGCACCCGGGCGGAGCCGGCCCAGGGCCGAGGCCACTCCGGGCCGGTCCGGACGAGCGGCCACCCCGGCGGGTCCCCGGCGGACAAGCGGCCACTCCCGGCCGGGGCCGGGCCGACGCGGCTCACGGCCACCAGCGCGGAGACAGCCTCGGGACCGCCGACGGCGCCCAGCCACGCTCCGTGCCCGCGCCGCGCGGTGCGGGCACCGGACCCGGCTGCGCCGGCTCATCGCACGCGCTATTTCGTGAAGACCACGCAGGACGCCGCCGGGGCCTCCATCGCGCCCGCGCGGTGGGGGATGCCCGTCTCCTGGTCGATGTCGAACCAGGTGACGTCACCGGAGCGTTCATTGGCCGCGTAGAGCCGTCGGCCCGCCGGGTCGAGGGTCAGGTCGCGGGGCCAGTGGCCGCCGCACGGCACCGACGCCACCAGCGCGGCCTTCTCGCCCGCCGCGTCGAGGGCGAGGACAGCAAGGGAGTCGTGGCCGCGTACCGCCGCCCAGATGAACCGTCCGTCGGGCGACACGACGAGCTCCGACGGGTAGTTGGTCCCCTCGGTGCCGTCGGGCAGGACGGCGGTCTCGCCAAGGGGTTCGAGGGCGCCCGCGTCGGCGTCCCAGCGGCAGACAGTGACGGTGGGCTCCAGCTCGTTCAGGACGTACGCACGGGTGCCCGACGGGTGGAAGGCCAGGTGCCGGGGTCCGGTGCCGGGCCGCAGCGCGCTCTCCCCGTGACGTCGCAGTGTGCCGCTGCCGGCATCGAGGGCCGCGATGTGCACGGAGTCGGTACCGAGGTCCACGGCGAGCACCCAGCGGCCGCTCGGGTCCGGGACCACCTGATGAGCGTGGGGGCCGGACTGCCGCCGCACACGGGGACCGCTGCCGTGGTGGCGCAGGACGTCGCTCGGGGGCCGGGGGCAGGCGTCCGGGCCGGTCGGCAGGGCGCTGACGCTGCCCGAACCGTAGTTGGCCGTGAGGACGTGACCCGCCGTGACGCACAGGTGGGTCGGACCTGCGCCGCGCACGCCGACGGCGGCGCCGATGAGGCGGGGTTCGGGGCCGGTGATGTCGAGGGCCGCGACGGCGCCCTCCTCGGTCTCGGAGACCGCGTACAGCACCTGCGCACCGGCGTCTTGCGCGAGGGCGAGGAAGGACGGGTCGAGGACCGCGTCCGTGAACCCCGTCGGGGTCAGCGCGCCGGTCTCCTCGTCGACGGTGGCCGCGATGATCCCCTGGCCGCCGGCCGACGTGAACGATCCGATGAAGGCCCGGCCCGGGCCACCGGCCACGCGAGCACGCTCCCCCGCGCCACCGGCGCCGCCGGTACCCGCGCCGCCCGTTCCCCCGTTACCGCCCGGCTCACCCATGCCGTTCCCCTCTCCCGCCGCGCCAGATCACCGACGCGCAGCGACGGTAGCAGGTCTAGACCAAATAGGGAGGGGATCCGGCCCGCTCTGCCCCGGAGGGGGTTCAGGCGGAGACGAGCGGCGCGTTCGGGGCGGTGCGCAGCGGGGCGGCCAGGTCGACGAGTGCCTTCTCCAGACCGTGCAGATGGCCGAGTGCCGGCTCGGCGCCCGGGTGGTGGAGCGGGACCGACTCGGCGTCCAGAGCGGGACGGGCCGGTTCCTCCGGGGAGACGAGAGCGTGGACGGCGGCCTCGACCCGCCAGGCAGCCGCGGCCAGCCGGGCGTCGTGGGAGGCGTCCGGGTCGGCGGCGACGGCGGCCAGCCCCCGCACCTCGCGCGCGCAGTCGTCCAGCAGCGCGAGCACGTGGCCGGCGCGGGCCTTGCGGGCGCGCAGCGGGCTCAGGGGGTGCACCAGTGGCGCCAGCGACAGCCGGACCCTCCCAAGGAGGACCTCCAGTTCCGCGACACGGACGGCGGGATCGGCCGCATCGGAGCCCGCGAGGCGCGCGGCGGCCTCGGCGGTGCACCGGTGCACACAGCGCAGCGCCTGCTGGATCCACGCGTCGGTGGTGGCATGCGTGGTGATGGGCAGGACGAGGACGACCGCGAGCGTCGCCCCCAGCGCCCCCACGCCCGTCTCGGCCAGCCGCAGCGCGAGGAGACCCGGGTCGAGTACGCCGAGCAGGCCGTACAGCGAGCTGACCATGACGGTGACGAAGAACATCATCCAGCTGTACGAGACGGCTGCCGTGTAGAAGATGCCGAAGACACAGCCGGCCACCAGCGCGGCGGTCGGGGCGATCGCGCCGTGCAGCGGAAGCGCGACGAGGAGCCCCGCCGCGATGCCGACGAGCGTGCCGAGGATCCGCCGGAAGCCGCGGATCAGGGTCTCGCCGCGCGAGGAGGTGTTCACGAAGATCCACCAGGCGGCGCCGACCGCCCAGTACCAGCGACCCTCGGACAGGAGCTGGCCCACGACGAGCGCGAACGCGCCCGCGGCGACGACCTGGACGGACTGACGGGTGGTGGTGCGCGACCAGCCCGAAGCGGGTGGGAGGGAGGGCACGGCGGGCGGCGTCTGCCGGCGCTCGTAGCACCACAGGCCGAAGCGGACGCCCGACGAGGCGAGCAGCGCCAGCAGGACGGCGGAGAACAGGCCGGGAAGCTGCTGGGGCACCGTGTGCAGGAACTGGGCCACGAAGAAGGTCATGAAGGCGAACACGCCCAGCGCGTGGCCCCGGGGGCCCCAGCGGCGGGCGTACACCCCGAGGCCCGCGACGGCGAGGAACGCCGTGTCGCGCAGCAGCGGGTCACCGTGGAGCCCGGCGGCGAGACCGAGCACGGGGAAGCCGACGACGGGCAGCAGCGCGGTCGTGACGGCCTGGGCGCGGACGGTCGCGTCGGTGACGGTGAAGAGGGCGAGGAGCGCGGCGAGCCCGCCGGTGATGACCGCGGTGAGGGTGTGGCCCGTGAGGCCGCACACGGCCACCGCCAGGCCGACGCCGAGGACGGACCGCAACGCGCTGCGCAGACGCAGCCGCCCCGGATCCGGCACCACGAACATCCTCTTCATCAAGCTTCCCGCCCCTTCGAGTCCCGGCCCGCGTCGCGGCGCCAGAAACCGGCATGAAAAAGGCGCCGCGGAATTCCGCAGCGCCATCGACCTCCCCATGAGAGCATCCTGGGCCCCACTGGCTCAAGCGACTCGGCTTCGTATGTTCCATTGGCCCAGTGAAAGCGGCTCGTGGCGGCCAGGAGACAGGCCAACGGACCATCCCGGACGCACGGGCCGTGTTGTGCCTGGTCCGGGCCACGCGGTCGATTACCCTCCCGGGGCCGTGTTCGACACAATGCGCCCCATGACCGAAATCCGTACGCCCCGCCTCATCCTCCGCCGGTGGACCGATGACGACCTTGTTCCGATGGCCGAGATCAACGCGGACCCCGAGGTGATGCGGTGGATCGGTGACGGTTCGGTCCGTGACCTGGAGCGGACGGCCGAGGACATCGAGCGGTGGGAGGAGGAGTGGGACGAGGAGGGCTTCGGGCTCTTCGCCGTCGAGCTCATCGCCTCCGGCGAGCTGATCGGCTTCACGGGACTGTCCGTACCGCACTACCTGCCGGAGGTGCTGCCCGCGGTGGAGATCGGCTGGCGGCTCGGACGGCCCTTCTGGGGCCAGGGGTACGCCTCCGAAGCGGCCCACGCCGCGCTGGAGTTCGCGCTTCAGGACCGGGGGCTGGACAAGGTCATCAGCGTCGCCCACATCAGCAACGAGGCCTCCGAGAACGTGATGCGCAAGCTCGGCATGGAGCCGGAGCTGGAGACGAACCACCCGGTGTACGGCGTGCCGCTGCGCGTCCACAGCATCGACCTCACGGAGTTCGACGCGTGACCGCCGGCGTCCTGTCAGCGCGTCAGCACTGCGGGACGCCGGGCCCAGGGTCCCTGTCGGTGTTGATGTACCGGCCGGGGGTGTAGCAGCGACTCGGTACGCCGCGCTGAGGGGGCCGGTCTCCCGGCGGCTCGTCGGGAGGGTGGCGCCGTCCGCCATCGCGTAACGGGTCCCGGCATACCCGTCCGCCATCGCGTGACGGGTCCCGACATGACCGTCCTCAACGGCGAGTTGCCGCGGTGACCCGCGGGTTCGCCCAGCGGCAGCCGACGGGCGGCTACGGCTCAGGCGGGGGCCTCCTCGGGCAGGAGCCCCAGCTGGGTGAGGAGCTCGGCCTGGTCGAAGTAGAGCCGGTAGCTGACGATGAGGCCGTCCTGCACCGTGGCGAGGTCACAGCCCCGCACCCGGATCTCCTTCTGCGTCGGGGGGAGGATCTCGCCGGTGGGAAGGGCGATGGGGCCGGTGTTGCGGCCGCCGAAGTACCCCTCGTCGATCGCGGTGTTCCCCGCCTCGTACGCGTGTATCGACTCGAACGACGCCTGCGGAATCATCTCCGCCATCTGCTCGAAGTACTCGGCGATGTTGTCGCGTCCCTGGAGCTCGCCCGCGTCCGGTGTGACGGCGACGGCGTCCTGCGCGAAGCACTCCGCCACGGCCTTGGGGTCCCGGGCCGTCGTCAGCGCCTCGGTGAGCCGGTCCATGACCTCGCGTGCCTGTCCCATGATCCACCTCCTGCGACCCCCGCCGGATTCCGGTCGCCTTCCATTCTCCTCTTCCTGTCTGCGGACTTCCTCCCTGCCGGCTTCCTCCCCGCGCACCGCCCCCGGGACTTCCTCCCTGCCGGCTTCCGCGGACTTCCTCCCGGCGGACCGCGCGGTGACCACCACACGGCCCCCGAAGCGATCTCCGGAGGTCGACAGCCGGGGTGGCATACGATCACCGCTGGCGGTGTCGACCCTCACCGCCGCCCCCGCGCCCATGGAGGTCAACCATGTCCAGGACTGCCGGCGGCCACCGCGCCCACCGCACTGGCACGCTCGTCCCACTCCGCGCCGCCGCGGTGGCCGGGCTGCTGCTCGTCGCGGGCTGTTCCTCCGGGGACGACGGTCCCGGTGAGGCGGCCGGTGGGGTCCCCGTGGTGGAGAAGGGGAAGCTGACCACCTGCACCCATCTCCCCTACCCGCCGTTCCAGTTCGAGAAGGACGGGAAGATCGTCGGTTTCGACGTCGCCCTCGTCGACCTGGTGGCGAAGGACCTCGGTGTCGAGCAGAAGATCCTCGACACCCCCTTCGAGAACTTCAAGACCGGCGCCTTCCTCAACTCGGGCGAGTGCGACCTCGCCGCCGCCGGTATGACGATCACCGACGAGCGCAAGAAGAACGTGGACTTCTCCGTCCCCTACTTCGACGCCACCCAGGCCCTGTTGGCGACGAAGAGCAGCGGGGTGACCTCGCTCGCGGACGTCAAGGCCAAGAAGAAGAAGCTCGGCGCCCAGGCCGAGACCACCGGCGAGAGCTACGCCACCTCGCAGGGCTTCAACCCGGTCGCGTTCGAGAGCTCAGACGCCGTACTGAACGGGCTGCGGACGGGCCAGGTCGACGCGGTCGTCATCGACTACCCCGTCGTCCAGGGCTGGCTGAAGGACAAGGCCAACGCCGACGCCTTCAAGCTCGGGCAGAACATCGAGACCGGTGAGCAGTACGGCTTCTCGGTGAAGAAGGGCAACGACAAGCTGCGCGCCGCCCTCGACAAGGCCATCAAGGACGCCAAGGCGGACGGCACGTACAAGAAGCTGTACGAGCAGTGGATCGGCCCGCTCCCCAAGGGCCAGTCGTGACCTCTCGGCTCACCCGGCGCCAGCGGCGCCGGGTCTCGCAGGGCGTTCAGTACGCGCTGTTCGTGGCGGTCCTGGTCCTGATCGGCGTCGGCGCCGACTGGGACCGGCTGCAGAACCAGTTCGCGCAGAAGGACCTCGCGTCGAAGCTGTTCCCGGACATCATCACGATCGCCCTGCGCAACACGGTGGTCTACACGCTGTCCGGGTTCCTCTTCGGGCTGGTGCTCGGTCTCGTCATCGCGCTGATGAGGCTGTCGTCGGTCGCTCCGTACCGGTGGGTCGCGAGCGTCTACATCGAGCTGTTCCGTGGGCTGCCCGCGCTGCTGATCTTCATCTTCGTCGGTGTCGCGGTGCCGTTGGCGTTCCCGGGGACGGAGATTCCCGGCGGTACGTACGGGAAAGTCGCCCTGGGTCTCGGCCTGGTCGCCGCCGCGTACATGGCGGAGACGATCAGGGCCGGCATCCAGGCGGTGCCCAAGGGGCAGATGGAGGCGGCGCGTTCGCTGGGGTTCTCGCACGGGCGCGCCATGGTGTCGGTGATCATTCCGCAGGCGTTCCGTATCGTCATCCCGCCACTGACGAACGAGCTGGTGCTGCTCTTCAAGGACTCGTCGCTGGTGCTGTTCCTCGGCGTGACCCTGGAGGAGCGCGAACTCACCAAGTTCGGAAGGGACTTGGCGAGCCAGACCGCCAACTCCACACCGATCCTGGTGGCGGGTCTGTGCTATCTGCTGGTGACGGTGCCGCTGAGTTTCGTGGTGCGACGGCTCGAGGCCCGCGCGGCCAGGGCCAGGTGAGAACGGGATGTCACAGATGCCACAGAAGTCACAGGGCTCGTCGAGCGCGCCGGGCTCGGGGAACGAGATCGACATCCGCGGCCTGCACAAGTCGTTCGGTGACAACGAAGTGTTGCGCGGGATCGACCTGGAGATCGCCAGGGGCGAGGTGGTCTGTGTCATCGGCCCCTCGGGCTCGGGCAAGTCGACGCTGCTGCGCTGCGTGAACCTGCTGGAGGAACCGAGCGCCGGCCAGGTGTTCGTCGGCGGCACCGAGGTCACCGACCTCGATGTCGACATCGACGCCGTACGCCGCAACATCGGGATGGTGTTCCAGCAGTTCAACCTCTTCCCGCACGTGACGGTGACCGAGAACCTCACGCTGCCGCAGCGTCGCGTACTGAAGCGGGACAAGGCGCGGGCGGCGGAGATCGCCCGGGAGAACCTCGCCCGGGTGGGCCTTGCGGACAAGGCCGACGCGTATCCCGCGCAGTTGTCCGGCGGCCAGCAGCAGCGGGTGGCGATCGCCCGGGCGCTGGTGATGGGGCCTGAGGTGATGCTCTTCGACGAGCCCACCTCGGCGCTCGACCCTGAGCTCGTCGGGGAGGTCCTCGCGGTCATGAGGGTGCTCGCCGGCGAGGGGATGACGATGATGGTCGTCACCCACGAGATGAGCTTCGCCCGGGAGGTCGCCGACCGGGTCGTTTTCATGGACGGCGGGGTCATCGTCGAGCAGGGACCGGCGGAGCAGGTGGTGGGCGATCCACAGCACCCGCGGACACGGGACTTCCTCAACCGCATCCTGGACCCGGCGGCCGCCGACGAGCCGGGTGCCGGTGGTGAGCCCGGCGGCGCGGTGACCGAGGAAGGTCCCTGACCGCACCTGTCCCTGACCGGATCTCCTCAGGGACGGCGGACCGCGGCCCTCCCGCGGTGGCGCCCTCGTACCCACACCAGCAGGACGAGGGACGCCACCGCAGCGAAGGCGCACCAGGTGGAGACGAACTCCAGGCGCCACAGCAGGGCGCAGATCACCGCTCCCCCTCCGGTGAGAACCCCCAGCAGCCGCAGCGGAGAGTCGCCCGCGAGCAGCAGAGCCCCCACGGTGGCCACCAGGTACCCCGTGACGAGCAGGGGCGCGTGGGGCAGGTCGAGTACGTACCCCAGGGTGTGACCGCGGATCTCCGCCGTCACGGGCCGCGTGGCGAGGCAGTACGCGAGGGCGCCCGCGGTGACGACACCGCCGGCCACCGGGGCCACGAGGCGCCGCCGGGTCGGCGCGTCCGCGGCGAACAGGACGCCCAGCGGCACCCACAGGGGCAGGAGCGGAAGGGCGATCACCGCCCAGGCGAGCGTCGCCGGGCCGGGTCCGCCGCCCGTGCGCCACACCACCGACTCGATGATCTGGTGCGCGCCCAGAAGCAGCGGCAGCGCGGCGAGGGGCACGTCACGGGCGCCGCGTACGCCCGCCAGGCAGGCGACTCCGAACACGGTGATTCCGGCGCCCGCCACGAGGTCGGCCGTCGCGTTCCAGCACATGGGCGCCCCCGATGGCGGACGAGAAGAAAAAACCTGAGAAGTCCGTAATTCTGGTACATCCCTGGAACCGTATGATTTCGGTGGATGTCTTCCCTGGTGACACCACTGTCCCCGTATCACGAGAAATTGGGGGACGTCATGCTTCACCGTCAGCGCCTCGCGGCCGTCGCCGCCGGCATTCTTCTCACCGCCGGGATCGGTGCCACGATCCCCGCCACCGCATCCTCACCGCAGTCGCAGGCCGCGCCGCCCGCGACCGCGCTCGTGGTCAACGCCCGGTGGGCCGGCCACGCCACCTTCGACCGGCTCGTCATCGACGTGAAGGGCACGATGCCTCCGGTCACCGTGAAGCCGGTCAAGGAACTGCGTTACGACGGCTCGGGCAACAAGGTCCCGCTCGCCGGAAAGCACTTCCTGGAGATCAAGCTGTCGCCCGCCGCCGCTCACAATGACGCGGGCAAGTCGGTCTACAAGGGTCCCAAACTGGTCAGGATCGCCCTGCCCAGCCTCAAGGGTCTCGCTCTGACGGGCGACTTCGAGGGTGTGGTCACCTTCGGAGCGGCCTTCGACACCAAGCCCCAGTACAAGACGTTCACGCTGCACTCGCCGGAACGCTTCGTGATCGACATCAGGCACATGCCCGGGTGCCGCGCCTGACAGGGAGGGCAGCGCCGGGCAGGACGAGCGGGGCCCGGATCGTGCGGGGCACGGTCCGGGCCCCGCGCGGCCGAGCGGCTGCTCCCGCACCCACGCAGGCTGGAAGGGGTGAGCCATTGGTACAGTCGATGTCTGAACTGCTGGGCCGTGAGGAGGCCGACGGACCGTGGCGGTGGACGAACTCGACACCCGAATTCTGCGGTTGCTCATCGAGCAGCCCCGCACCAGCGTGCGCGAGTACGCGCGGATCCTCGGGATCGCCCGCGGCACCCTCCAGGCCAGACTGGACAAGCTGGAACGCGACGGGGTGATCACCGGCACGGGGCCGGCCCTCTCCCCCGCCGCGCTCGGCCACCCGGTGCTCGCGTTCGTCCACATCGAGGTCACCCAGGGCCATCTGGACGAGGTGGGTGACGCGCTCGCCGCCGTCCCGGAGATCGTGGAGGCGTTCTCGATCACCGGCGGCGGGGACCTGCTGACGCGGGTGGTCGCCCGCGACAACGGCCATCTGGAGGACGTCATCCAACGCCTGATCCAGCTGCCCGGGGTCGTGCGCACAAGGACCGAGATGGCGCTGCGCGAGCGGGTGCCGCACCGGCTGCTGCCGCTGGTGGAGGCGGTGGGCCGGGCGTCCGCGAAGGGTGCGGGCCGGCGCCCCTGATCCGGCCCTCTTGAGATGCTGGGGTCCATGAGCACTCCGCGCACCCCGGTCGTCTTCGATCTCGACGGCACGCTGGTGGACAGCGAGCCGAACTACTACGAGGCGGCCCGCCGTCTCCTCGGGTCGCACGGTGTCGAGGACTTCACCTGGGAACGCCACACGGAGTTCATCGGCATCGGCACGCGCGAGACCCTGGAGATCCTGGGCCGGGAGTACGGGATCGGCACACCCGTCGACGAGCTGCTGGACCGTCTCAACCGGACGTATGTCGAGCTGGCCCGGACGCGGACCGAGGTGTTCCCCGAGATGCGGAAGTTCGTCGAGCGGCTTCACGCGCACCAGGTGCCGATGGCCGTGGCGTCCGGCTCGTCGCTCGCGGCGATGCGCGCCGTCCTCGACGGCACCGGCCTGGAGGCTCATCTGACCACGCTGGTCTCGGCCGAGGAAGTGGAGCGGGGAAAGCCGGAGCCGGATGTGTTCCTTGAGGCGGCGAGGCGGCTCGGCGTGGAGCCGGCCGCGTGCGTGGTCCTGGAGGACGCGACACCCGGAGCGCTCGCGGCGCACGCGGCGGGGATGCGCTGTATCGCGATCCCGTACATGGCGGCGATGGCGGACGATCCGGCGTTCCGGACGGCGGAACTGCTGTTCCGCGGCGGCCAGAGCGAGTTCACCGCCGAGGCCGCACTCGACTGGCTTCGCCGCTGAGGACCGGTGTGGTCCTCCGACGTCCGGACCGGGCGAAGCACACCGGGCGGCGTCCAGGGGGTCGGCGTAGCCTGAAAGCGAAGGCTGTCCTCGCGGCGGCAATGTCCGCACGGGCAGCCGGCAAGGAGATGACACGATGGCCGGTCTGATCAGGAAGAGCTTGGAAGCGCCGGAGGAAACCCGCCCCTTCGAGGCGGGTAAGGGGCAGTTGGAGCTGGTCGACATGGGCGGCGCTCCACTGGGGAAGGCCACGTTCCAGCCCGGCTGGCGCTGGTCCGAGCACGTGAAGCCGATCGCCGGCACCGACAGTTGCGAGGCCGCGCACGCCGGCTACTGCCTGTCGGGCCGCATCAGGGTCCGGATGAACGACGGTCAGAGGAGGAGTTCGGTCCCGGTGACGCCATGGTCTGCCCGCCCGGGCATGACGCCTGGGTCGTGGGTGACGAGGCCTGTGTCGTTCTCGACTGGCAGGGCTTCGGCGACTACGCCCAGCGCGCGGGCTGAAGCGCCGCTCGCTCATCGGGGAGTCAGCCGGCGGCGCCGATGACCAGACCGTCACCTTCGCGGGTGTCGCGGGGCGCCTCGGTCCTTGCCGCCGAGGAGGAGCGTTCGGCCCAGCGGGCCGCCGGACCCATCGCGCAGGACGCGATCAGGACGACCCCGCCGAGCAGCAGCCATCCGGGCGTACCCCAGCCCACCAGCAGCGCGGTGAGCACCAGCGGCCCGATCGTGCGGGCGACCGTCACACCCGCGCCGAAGAAGCCCTGGTACTCGCCCACCCGGTCGGCCGGTGCCAGGTCGAAGCCGATTTGCCAGGAGCCGGCCGACTGGAGCATCTCGGACATCACCAGCAGTACCGCTCCGCCGACCAGCGCCGCCGTCGCGGTCCAGGGCGATGCCCCGACGGCGGACAGCGTGAACACCGCGCAGGCGGCGAGCATGATCACGCCCGACCGCAGAACGGCCTTGGCCCCGTCGGCGATTGAGGTGACGCCGCGAGCCGTGCGGACCTGAAGGAACGTCACCGCGAGGGTGTTGAGGACGAACAGCGCCGACACCAGCCACTCCGGGGCCGCGGTGCGCTCCGTGATCCAGAGCGGAATACCGAGGCTGAGCAGCGGCATGCGCAGCAGGAGCACGGTGTTGAGGAGTGTGACGACGGTGTACGGGCGGTCCCGCAGCACGGCGAGGCCGTCCCCCTTGATCTGCGGCACGGGCGCCACGCCGGGCAGCCGCAGCAGGGTGAGCGCGCAGACGAGGAAGCCGGCCGCGTCCATCGCGAAGACGGCGAGATACGCGTCCCGTGTCCCGTAGTGCAGGGCGACGCCTCCGAGCGCGGCACCGATGGCGAGCCCCGCGTTGAGCGTGGACTGCAACTGGGCCAGGACACCGGTGCGTTCCTTCTTGCCGATCAGGCCGGCCAGCAGTGCCTGGCGGGCCGCGGCGAGGCCCGACTGCGCGATGGCGTAGAGGGCCGCGGCGAGCAGGAACATCGGGAACGAGCGGATGACCAGGAAGGACGCGACGGCGGCACTGGTGGCGACGGCGAGCGCCACCGACGCGCCGCGCGGCCCGCGCCGGTCCGCCACCCGGCCGAGCGGCACCCCGACGACCGAACCGATGGCCCACGCGATCGTCAGCCCGAGGCCGACGCGCGCCGGGGCGAGACCGATGACGTGCGTGAAGTAGAGCGCGGAGGTGACGTAGTAGGCGCCGTCGCCGATCGAGTTGCCGAGCTGGGCGAGGGCGAGGATCCGAGGGGCTCCTGGGGCCGGAAACAGCCGGTGCGATGTCTTCACGGCCCCCAACCTAGGCCCGGGTTGGCCCCATTGGCAGGACCATTTCCTCGCATTGAACGTGGGCCATTTCGAGGCGGCGACTCTCGCCAGGGACCGCCCGGGACGGCCTCGGCACCGCCCTTCGACCGCCGTGCGGTGCCGTCCGCGGGCGACCTCGCCTCAGCTCTCGGGCGTCTGCGGAGTCGGGGGCAGCGGGGCGGGGCGGCAGGTGAAGCCGAGGCCGGTCAGGGCGCGGGTCACCTCGGCGGCCGTGAAGTCGCGGCGGTCCTGGCGGGTGATGACCTCGCCGACCTGCTTCACGGGATAGGTCCGGCGGCCGATGATCACGCATTCGCCGGTGACCGGCTCGGGCTTCTTGCCCTTCATCGCTTCCTGCACTTCGGCCTTGGTGAGATCGAAGGGATAGCGGGCGATGACGAAACGCATGGTGCCTCACAGGGTGTCGCGGACGGGGCGGGTGGAGCGAAGGGACAGCGCCGCCGGGGTGTTGGCGGCACTGTCCCGGGGGTCTACGCGGTACGGCGGATCCGGGCGGCCTTGCGGGCCTCGGCGGCCTGCCGCGCCTCGACGGCTCGACGGGAGTTGCCTCCCGAGCCGCCGGACCGCCCCGTTCCGAGACCGCGGAACGGGGTGCTGCGGGGGCGTTCCGAGACGGGGGACGCTCCGCCGAGGGGCACGCCCGAGGGGGCCTGGGCGCCGGTGATCCGGCTCAGCTCGGCCTCGCCGGAGCGGACCTGGGTGATCTGCGGGCGGATGCCCGCGTCGGCCATGAGGCGGGCCATGTCACGGCGCTGGTTGGGGGTGACCAGCGTGACGACGCTGCCGGACTCGCCGGCGCGGGCGGTGCGGCCACCGCGGTGGAGGTAGTCCTTGTGGTCACTGGGCGGGTCGACATTGACGACGAGGTCGAGGTTGTCGACGTGGATGCCACGCGCCGCGACGTTGGTGGCGACCAGGGCCGTGACGTCGCCGGTCTTGAACTGGGCGAGCGTACGGGTGCGCTGGGGCTGGGACTTGCCGCCGTGCAGGGCCTCGGCCCGTACGCCACTCGCCCGCAGGTGCCGGGTGAGCTGGTCGACGGCGTGCTTGGTGTCCAGGAACATGATCACCCGGCCGTCGCGGGCCGCGATCTCGGTCACGGTGGCGTACTTGTCCGCCGGGTGCACGTGCAGGACGTGGTGCTCCATCGTGGTCACCGCGCCCGCCGAGGGGTCGACCGAGTGGACGACCGGGTCGTGCAGGTACTGGCGGACGAGGAGGTCGACATTGCGGTCCAGGGTCGCGGAGAACAGCATCCGCTGGCCGTTGGGCCGTACCAGGTCGAGCAGCTCGGTGACCTGCGGCATGAAGCCCATGTCGGCCATCTGGTCGGCCTCGTCCAGGACCGTGATGCTCACCCGGTCCAGGCGGCAGTCCTTGCGCTCGACGAGGTCCTTGAGCCGTCCCGGCGTGGCGACGACGACTTCGGCGCCGCCGCGCAGCGCGCTCGCCTGGCGGCCGATCGACATCCCGCCGACCACCGCGGCCATGCGGAGCTTCAGCGACCGGGCGTACGGAGTGAGCGCGTCGGTGACCTGCTGGGCCAGTTCCCGGGTGGGGACGAGCACGAGCGCCAGCGGCTTGCGTGCCTCGGCGCGCTGCCCGGCGAGGCGGGCGAGCACGGCCAAGCCGAAGGCGAGGGTCTTTCCGGAGCCGGTACGGCCCCGGCCCAGCACGTCACGGCCTGCGAGGGAGTTCGGCAGCGTCGCCGCCTGGATCGGGAACGGCACGCTCACGCCTTCGGCCGCCAGGGCGGCCAGCAGCGGAGCGGGCATGTCGAGCTCCCCGAAGGCCTCGGCGGCCGGCAGGGGCGGGGTGACGGTGACGGGGAGCGCGAACTCACCCTGCGGCGCGGAGGGACGGCGACCGTTTCCGCCGGTGCGGGGACCGGGACGGCCCTGCCCCGTGCGGGCAGCCGCGTAGCGGTCGTTCGTGCGAGCTGAGCGGTTCATGAAGAACCTTCCTCGATATGGCACGTATCGAGGAATTCTCGGCGAAAATGAATTTCCGAAGAATTGCAGGAACGAGCCGGGTGAAGACTGAAATGAAGCAGGCCGCCCATGACCGGAATGCCACCGGATGGGACGGCCGGGCCCGGCTCATGCCGGGCGGACATCAACGAGCTGGGGCCCGCACCCCTGGTGCGGGCCCCAGCTGCGTAGTGCGTCAGCGTCAGGCGGGAACGATGTTCTCGGCCTGCGGGCCCTTCTGGCCCTGCGTGACGTCGAAGTTCACCTTCTGGCCCTCCTGCAGCTCACGGAAGCCGGACGTGGCGATGTTCGAGTAGTGGGCGAAGACGTCGGGGCCGCCACCGTCCTGCTCGATGAAGCCGAAGCCCTTTTCCGCGTTGAACCACTTGACGGTGCCAGTTGCCATGTCATATCTCCTTCGGGGCTGTGCCCGGGGACCCGCACTGTGCGGACCCCGGCGTCGCCGTGATGATTGCCCCATCCGGAAAGAAAGCACCGGAAATACAAAAGTGTCCGACGGCCGGAGCCGTCAAAATTTCACGTTTATGGGAACCACAACTGCAACTACCTCAACAGTAGCACGGCGGAAATTTACGAGCCGGGGGAAAATGTCCTCTCCGGCTGGGCCGGATGGGCGAACCCGCGAGGGACACGAAGGAGAAGACTGGTATGGGGTCCGCCGCCGGCACGTCTGATCGCCTCCGGCATGCGCAACTCGGTGATTGACCACGCCGCCGCGGAGGCCCACGGCGCTACCGTCTGCGGCACCGCGAGCTCCGCCACCCCGCCGGTCGAACTCACCTGGGCCCTCCTGCTCGGCCTGGCCCGGGGCCTCGTGGCCGAGAACACCGCCCTGCGCGAGGCCGGGCCCTGGCAGAGCACCGTCGGCGCCGATCTGCACGGGCGCCGGCTCGGCCTGCTGGGTCTCGGCAAGATCGGCAGCCGGGTCGCCCGGGTCGGTCTCGCCTTCGGCATGGAAGTGGTGGCCTGGAGCCAGAACCTCACCAAGGAGCGCGCCGACGAGGCGGGGGTGGAGCTCGCCCCCTCCAAGGACGAGCTCCTCGCGAGCAGCGACTTCGTCTCCGTACATCTGGCACTCGGAGACCGCACCCGTGGCCTGCTCGGCGCGGCGGAGCTGGCCCTGCTCAAGCCGACGGCGTACCTGGTCAACACCTCACGGGCGGCGATCGTCGACCAGGACGCCCTGCTCACCGCTCTGCGGGAGGGCCGCATCGCCGGCGCCGGCGTCGACGTCTTCGACATCGAGCCGCTGCCCACCGACCACCCGCTGCGCTCGGCTCCGCGCCTGCTCGCCACGCCGCACCTGGGCTATGGCTCCCGGGCCAACTACGCGACGTACTACGGCCAGGCCGTGGAGAACATCCAGGCGTTCCTGGCCGGCGCCCCGGTGCGCCGTCTGGGCTGAGGGCCCGCGGGGCGCGGCCTCGAGGGGCGTGGGTCAGAAGTCCGCCCGCGCCCGGACGTCGGCACGCCCCACGGACTCCAGTCCGTAGATCGTGCAGTACAGGCGCCGGATGTACTCGATGTCGGCGTCCACGTCCGGCGCCTCCGTCACGGGGTAGAGCACCGTCAGCTCGTACGACCGCTCCCGGTTGATGTCCCCGTCCTTGTCACGCCACTGACCGCGTCCCTCCTGAATGGTCAGCCCGGACGGGAAGCGCGGGGTGATCACGTCGGCGACGAACTTCATGAACTGCTCGTCGGTGATGGGCGGGTTGCCGTTGTGACGGCCGGTGCCGAAGTAGAGATGGGTCGACACATACGGGCGGCCCCGCTCGACGGCGGGCTGCTCGGCGGACACCGAGGCGGCCGGAGTGCCGAAGACCACTTCGGACACCGGTGCTCCGGAGGCGAAGAGAAGGACGACCGCTGCGAGGACAGCGGCCGCGGGCGTGGATATCCGTATGTGTCTCATCGAGTCCCTGTCTGTTGTGCGTTCTGGAGATCGCGGGTGTCCGCGGGGGTGTTCACAGTGGAGGGTGGGTCGGGGGCGCCGGGGCGGCGAGGCATTCCAGCAGGAAGACGGCCGCGTCCCGCAGGGCCGCGGGAGCCTCCGGGCGTCGGCGCAGTCCGGTCGCCGTCCTGGCGAGCGTCTCGGTCGTCCGTACGGACCCGATGGCCGCGGCGCGGGGAGCGAGCTGCCCGATGAGGTCCTCCGCCTCGCTCCAGGCACCGGCGCCCGCCAGGGCCGCGAGGAGTTCCGCCGTGAACAGGTGGCGGTAGGAGGGACCGGGTGCCGTGGCCGCCTGGTGCAGAAGGGGCAGGGCGCGGTTCCACCGGCGGAGCCTGGCCATCACCCAGCCCTCGTGGCCGGTCAGTTCCGTCTGGTCGATCCACCACGCCCAGTGCGGGTCGCGGCGGGAGACTCCGTCCAGGAACCGGCTCTGGGCGTGGGAGATCAGCTCCACGGAGGCGTGCTGGTCGCCCAGCATGGCGACCGCGTGCGCTTGGCGGATCAGAACGAGGCCGGCGACCCTGGCGGGGAGAGCGCGCGGACCGCTCACGCGGGCGGCGGTGTCCAGGGCGGCCCTGGGCCGGCCGGTATGGGCCTGGAGCATGCTGTGGTTCAGCAGGACCAGCCGGGCCGTGGAGCGGTCACCGCACAGTTCCGCCAGGGCCAGGGAGCGCGCGTTCATGCGTGCTGCCTCGCGGTGGAACCCGGCGTCGAAGAGGATCCAGCCGATGACCTCGCACAGCTCGGCCAGGGCGGCGAGCCGGTCGCTGCCCTTGCCGCGCAGACTGCCCGGGGCGGCCGAGAGGTCCGGGACGCGGCGCAGGGCCTCGCGTACGGCGGGCACCGCGGCCGTCGCACCGTGTTCGGCGTCGAGGGCCACGAGGCGCTCAATGGTGTGGACGGCCAGCGGGAGCACCCGTGCGTCGTCGGGGTCCTCGCCTGTCACCGAGGTGCGGGGCGGGCCGGCCGGGGCCGGCTCCGTCATGACAGGAGACCGGCGTCGGCGCGCCCGGGACGGCCCTGGCCGAGAGCGGTGAACGACGAGGCGACCTTGGTGAGCCACTCCACCTCGTCGTGGAAGTCCTCGTAGGGCGGGCGCTCGGGGATGTCGGAGGCGTCGGCCTGCTCGGCCCGCTCGTCGGCCGGGCGGCTCAGTACGGCACGGACCTGCAGCGCTTCACCCAGGGGCGAAGTGGGGTCCTCGGGGAGTTCGAGGGAGCGGGCCACCCGGGAGAAGTCCGCGAGCGAGAGCGAGGTGCGGAGCATCAGCTGCCCGTCGCGTATCTCGATGACGCGCCGGTAGAGGCTGTAGTGCACGTCCCGGGGCGGGATGAGGTCGCGCGGCCAGGACCGCGGCGGGTCGAGCGCGATGTCCGGCGACGCCTGGTAGAGGGCCCACCACAGGGGGCGCAGGCGCAGGTAGGAGCGGTAACTGCGGATCCAGCCCAGGGCGCGGGTGATGCGGGTGCCCCAGGAGGGAATGGTCCAGCCGGTGATCTGGAGCAGGGCGCCGATGCTGCCGCTGCTCCACTGGATGGGGTCGAGGCCCGATCCGTCGAAGTGCAGCCTGGTGCCGGCGATCTGGATGCCGCGGGTGACGCAGTACACCAGGATGAGGCTCGCGCCGACGGTGACGGTGCGCATGCCGACCGCCAGCCACTGACGGTTGGCCATCTTGGTGAAGCGCAGGGACAGGCGCACGGTCTCGAACTGTCCCACGGCGCAGATCAGCAGGTAGAAGGACATGTAGAGGGCGTATCCGCCGTCCTGGATGCTGAGCAGGATCGTCGACGTCGCCGTTTCGGACTGTGCCACGGGACCGACGACGAACGAGGCGATCACGAGGACGCAGAGCGCGGCGCCGAAGAACAGCACGCGGTGGCGCGCCATGCGCCGGGCCTCGGCCGGCGGGGACGACCAGTAGACGAGGACGACCTGCTGGGCCGCGGTGAGCACCACCACCGCCACCTGGGTGATCAGTGAGGTGATGTTCGGCAGCCCGAAGAAGGCGGAGATGTGCAGCCGCAGGAGGTCGAGGTCGACCAGGAAGCTGATGCCGGAGCAGAGGAAGTAGACGCAGAGCGCCCACAGGGCGATGTCCTGCTTTCGGCGCAGCAGGTCCGGGAGCCGGTAGGCGAACGCCGCGAGGCCGCCGATGGCGCAGACCCACGCGAGGATTCCGTAGATCACGCTCATCCCTGGTCCGGCTTCCCGAGGCCGTTCTCGATGCGCGCGACGATCTCGGCGGCCTCGTCGGGCACGCCCCAGGCAGGTTCGGTCCATCGCTTGGTGGCCCGGGCCAGGATCAGCGACGCCATCGTCTCGGCCTCCAGTTCCTCGTGGTCGCTGTAGCGGGAGCGCATCAGCATGCTCCGTACGGCCGCGGGGTCGACGTCCGAGAACAGCTGGGTCGAGTCGTTCTGATCGAGTTGCACGGACCCTCGGTGGTCGAAGGCGATGTGCGCCAGTTCATGGGCGATGATGTGTTCCTTGTGCGACGGCGAGGCGGCCTTCTCGAAGGCGATGACGTCGAAGTCGTCCATCTTGAGCCAGAGGCCGAACAGATGACGCTCGGGGAAGGGCGCCGGCACCAGATGGATCGCGCGGTCGCGCTGGACGGTGAGATAGGTGTGGAGTTCGTCGATGCCGCACCCGTGCTCCATGCCCCACTGGCCGAGCAGTCCCTCACAGGTCTGGCGGACCTCCCTGAGGCGGCGCCTGAGCCGCCTGTCCGCGGAGGACGGTGACGCAGAGCCAGGTAACTTCATCCTCAGTCCTCCGGCGAACCCCAGCGGTCGCCCTCGCCCGGTCACGCTGTTGTCCGCGCCTCCGGTCAGCGCGAAGAACGACGACTCTCCGCCTCGACGCGCCTGCGGCCCAGGTCTCTTGATCCCCGAGTGGACAACGCGGCCATGATGCCACACGGTCAACTGGCCACTGCGCTGGGTGAGTTCCGTTCCGGCCATCCTGGTGCGCGGGATGCCGTCCCTTACCTCGGCGGGCCACGTCGTACGCTCGCGGCCCGGGAGCGGCCCGGGCGATTTTCGGCCATGCCCTATTGATTTTCAGGCGACGCGGTGGCACAGGCAGTTGGCGGAGAAGCCCGCCGATACGCGGGACGCGTCAGCCCAGGAAACTCAGCCGCACCCGCCGCTCCGGGTTGTCCTTGTTGGTGTCGACGAGGCAGACCGACTGCCAGGTCCCCAGCTCCAGGCGCCCGGCGAGCACCGGGAGGGTGGCATGGGGCGGGACGAGGGCCGGGAGGACGTGGTCACGGCCGTGCCCCGGGCTGCCGTGCCGATGTTGCCAGCGGTCGTCGGCCGGCAGGAGGTGATGGAGGGCGCTGAGGAGGTCGTCGTCGCTGCCGGCCCCCGTTTCGAGGATGGCGAGGCCGGCCGTGGCGTGGGGGACGAAGAGGTTGAGCAGACCGTCCCGGCCCGCGGCCGTGCGTGCGAGGAACTCCTCGCACGCGTGGGTCAGGTCCGTCACCGTCTCGGAGCGGCCTGTGGTGACATCGAGGATCTCGGTGCTGAAGACATCGGGCATGGGAACAGTCTCGCGCCCGGTGCGCGGTATCCGGGCACCGACATCTGACTCCCGCCCGGATCGCCGAGGCGGTCGCGGGAAGATCCGGACGCGTCGCGCGGTTGGTGGAATCGTGAACGATTTCGGGGTACACGAGGTGGACGTCGTGGTGATCGGCGCCGGTCAGGCGGGGCTGTCCGCCGCCTACCATCTGCGGCGCGCCGGTCTCGAGCCGGACCGGGACTTCGTCGTCCTCGATCACGCGCCACGGGCCGGCGGCGCGTGGCAGTTCCGCTGGCCCTCGCTGACGTACGGCAAGGTCCACGGGATGCACGCGCTGCCCGGCATGGAGCTGACCGGGGCGGACGGCAGCCGCCCGTCGTCGGAGGTGATCGGCGGGTACTTCACCGCGTACGAGGAGGCGTTCGACCTACGGGTCCACCGCCCGGTGGATGTGACGGCGGTGCGGGAGGGCCGGGACGGGCGGCTTCTCGTCGAGACCGCGGGCCCGTCGGACGGTACGTACGCGACGCGGGCCCTGATCAACGCCACGGGTACCTGGGACCGGCCGTTCTGGCCCCGGTATCCGGGCCAGGAGACCTTCCGCGGGCGGCAGCTGCACACGGCGGACTACCCGGGCCCCGAGGATTTCGCCGGGCAGCGGGTCGTCGTGGTGGGCGGCGGGGCGTCCGGCACCCAGCATCTGATGGAGATCGCCGACACGGCGGCGGAGACGACGTGGGTGACGCGCCGGGAGCCGGTCTACCGGGACGGTCCGTTCGGCGAGATGGAGGGCCGGGCGGCCGTCGCCATGGTGGAGGAGCGCGTACGGCGCGGGCTGCCACCGCAGAGTGTGGTGTCGGTGACCGGGTTGCCGCTCACGGACGCGATACGGGCCGCACAGGCCAGAGGCGTCCTCGACAGGCAGCCGATGTTCGACCGGATCACCCCGACGGGTGTGGCCTGGGCCGACGGCCGCACGGTGGACGCGGACGTGATTCTGTGGGCGACCGGATTCCGCGCCGCGATCGACCACCTGGCACCGCTGAAGCTGCGAGAGACGGGTGGGGGCATCAAGGTCGAGGGCACCAGCGCGGTGCGCGACGAGCGCATCCATCTGGTCGGGTACGGGCCTTCGGCCTCCACGATCGGCGCGAATCGCGCGGGCCGCGCGGCCGTGACCGAGATCCGACGCCTGCTGCGGCGCGGAACGGTCCCGGCCGGGGCCGGAGAGACGGTTCCGGCCTAGTCGGCACCGGCGCCCCCGCACCACTGACCTTCTGGGCCCTTGGGAGTGTCCGGAAAGTATGGCCGTCCGCCCGAAGGGCGGGGCGCGCGGCGTCCGGTGCGTGCGATCGCAAGGCGCCGGGATGCCCTCGTAGCGGAGCTACTCGGGCATGTCGGCAACGCGGCGAGCGTGCGTGCAGGGCGTCGCACGCCAGGCAAGATTTTCCGGACACGACCTTGGGCCTCAGGAAGCCGTCCGTGCCAACTCCGCGTCTCCCCGCACCAGCGCGGCATAGCGGCCGTCCCGGTCGAGCAGCTCCTCATGGGTGCCGCGCTCCGCTATGCGTCCGCCTTCGAGGACCACGATCTGGTCCGCGTCGCGGACGGTGGAGAGACGGTGGGCGATGGTGATCGTGGTGCGACCGGCGGAGAGCGCGTCAATGGCCTGCTGCACGGCGTACTCGGTACGGGTGTCCAGGGCGCTGGTCGCCTCGTCGAGGATGAGCACCGGCGGGTCGCGCAGGATCGTGCGCGCGATCGCCAGGCGCTGCTTCTCGCCGCCGGAGAAGCGGTAGCCGCGCTCTCCGACGAGGGTGTCGTATCCGTCGGGCAGCGAGGCGATGTGGTCGTGGATCTGGGCCGCGCGGGCGGCCTCCTCGATCTCCTCGTCCGTCGCGTCGGGCTTGGCGAAGCGCAGGTTGTCGGCAACGGAGGCGTGGAAGAGGTAGGTCTCCTGGGAGACGACGCCCACCGCGCGGGCGAGGGTGTCGAAGTCGAGGTCGCGGACGTCGACGCCGTCGAGGGTGACGCGGCCGCCGGTCACGTCGTACAACCTCGGCACGAGGTAGCTCAGGGTGGACTTGCCGGAGCCGGTCGGGCCGACGACCGCGAGCGATCCGCCCGCCGGGACGGTGACGTCGACGCCGGACAGGGTCGGGCCGTTCTTGGTCTCGTAGTGGAAGTCCACGTCCTCGAAGCGCACGGCTCCGCGGATCTCCTCCAGCCGGACGGGCTTCTCGGGCTCGGTGATGTCGACCGGAAGGTCGAGGTACTCGAAGATCCGCTGGAAGAGGGCGAGCGAGGTCTGGATCTGCACTCCGGTGGAGAGCAGGCTCACGGCGGGCCGGAAGAGGCCCTGCTGGAGCGAGACGAAGGCGACCAGGGTGCCGATGGAGATCGCGGGCGCGCCCGCCCCGAGGGTGAGGCCGGCGGCCCAGTAGATCAGGGCGGGCATGGCGGCCATGACGATGCCGATGGTGGACATCCGCCACCGTCCGGCCATGGAGGCGCGCACTTCGAGGTCGACCAGGCGCTCGGACTCACTGGCGAAGGACGTCGTCAGGGAGTCGGCCCGGCCCATGGTGCGGCCGAGGAGGATGCCGCTGACGGAGAGCGACTCTGTCACTGTCGCCGCCATCGCCGCCATCTGCTTCTGGCGCTGCGTGGTGATCTTCTTGCGCTCGCGGCCCACCCGGCGGCTGATCCACACGAACAGCGGCAGCAGGAGCAGCGAGACGAGCGTGAGCCGCCAGTCGAGCGCGAGCATCGCGACGACGGTGGCGATGACGGCCGTGAGGTTCGAGACGAGGGACGTCGCGGTGGAGGTGACCGTCGCCTGCATGCCGCCGATGTCGTTGGCGATGCGGGACTGGACCTCGCCCGTGCGCGTCCGGGTGAAGAAGGCGAGTGGCATGCGCTGCAGCTGGGCGTAGACGGCGGTGCGCAGGTCGTGCATGACGCGCTGGCCGACGGTGGTGGAGATCAGGGTCTGGAGCACACCGAAGACGCTCGTGACGACGGCGGTCGCGATCATGCCGAGGGCGAGCAGGCTGAGCAGGCCCGTGCGGCCCTGCGGGATCGCGGTGTCGAGGATCTCGCGCAACAGGAAGGGCGAGGCGACCGAGACCAGCGAGGAGGCGGCGACGAGCAGGCCGACGACGGCGAGCCGGCCGCGGTAGGGGTGGAAGAGCCGGACGATGCGCCGCAGCTGGGCCGGCGGCTGGTCGGGTTCTCTGGGGGGTGGTGTCCAGTCGGACTCTGCGTGGATGCGCATGGGCTCCTTCGTAGGGATCGGGACCGCCGTGACGGTACGTGGCGCGGGGAGTTCGGGGCTCCACGACGGTGAAACGGGAAGAGCTTAGCTCATTGTTACCTATACTCACAATGAGCGGGGTCCTGATATTGTTCCCCGCATGAGCACCCCCGACGCCGACGGCCTGCTGGCCGAGCAGCTCCTGCGGCTGACCCGCCGGCTCCACCGCATCCAGAAGCGCCACCTGGAGCCGGTCGGGATCACCCCTGCGCAGTCCCGACTGCTGCGCACGGTCGCCCATTACGAGGCACCGCCGCGGATGGCCGATCTCGCCCAGCGTCTGGAGGTCGTGCCCCGCGCGGTGACCACCCTGGTGGACGCCCTGGAAGCGGGCGGCCGGGTCCGCCGGGTCCCCGATCCGACGAACCGCCGGGTGATCCGTATCGAGCTCACGGACGAGGGACGCGCCACGCTGCGGCAGCTGCGCAGCGCGCGCCGGGCGGCCGCAGAGGACATCCTTGCTCCATTGACCGTCGATCAGCGGGAGGTGCTCGGCGGGCTGCTGTCCGCTCTGGTCGACGTCGCGCCGGAGCGCCGCTGCTGAGCCGTTGCCGAGCCGCTGTCGAGCCGTAGTGGGTGCGCGCCGACGGGTGCGTACGCCACCGCCGAGGGGACCGTGCCATGCCACTGCTGGAGCCCAATCCGCAAGCACTCCGTCCGGGTGGCACGCGGGGTCCGTCCTCCGACCGGGTTCCCGATCTCCACGCCCATGGCACACCCACTCCCCTGCGCGCCGAGCTCGGCGCGCTGCTCGGACCCCACAAGGTGCTCTGGAGGATCTCCGACCTCGTCAGATACGCATCCGACGCCAGCCCGTACCGCTTCATCCCGCAGGTCGTCGTGGTCGCCGAGGACATCGACGACATCTCCACCGTCCTTTCGTACGCGCACGGCAAGGGGCGCGAGGTCGTCTTCCGGGCGGCCGGGACCAGCCTCAACGGCCAGGCGCAGGGCGAGGACATCCTCGTCGACGTGCGGCGCCACTGGGCGGGCGTCGAGGTCCTGGACGGCGGCGCCCGGGCCCGTATCCGACCCGGGACCACCGTCGCCCGGGCCAACGCGGCGCTGGCCCGACACGGCAGGGTCCTCGGCCCCGACCCGGCGAGCGCCGTCGCCTGCACGGTCGGTGGAGTCGTCGCCAACAACGCCTCGGGGATGACCGCCGGCACGGCGCGCAACGCGTACCGGACCGTCTCGTCGCTGACCTTCGTCCTGCCCAGCGGCACGATGGTGGACACCGGAGACCCGACCGCCGACGACGTGCTCGCCCGCGCCGAGCCCGTGCTCTGCCGGGGGCTTCTCGCGCTCAAGGCCGAGATCGAGGCCGACGCCGCCCTCACCGCCCGCATCCGCGCCAAGTACGAGATCAAGAACACCCACGGCTACCGTCTGGACGCCTTCCTCGACGGCGCCACGCCGGTGGAGATCCTGCGGGGGCTGATGGTGGGCTCGCAGGGCACGCTCGGCTTCCTCTCGGACATCGTCTTCGACACCCTGCCGCTGGACCGCGAGACCTCGTCGGCGCTGCTCTTCTTCCCGTCCCTCGCGTCGGCCGCCGAGGCCGTCCCGCTCTTCAACGAGGCGGGGGCCGTGGCCGTCGAGCTGATGGACGGCAACACCCTGCGGGCCTCGGTCAGCGTGCCCGGGGTTCCGGCCGACTGGGCGGAGCTGCCCCGGGGGACCACGGCGCTCCTGGTCGAGTTCCGGGCGCGCGACACGGCCGCCCTGGAGGGCTTCGAGGCGGCAGCAGCCGAGGTCCTCGCCCGGCTCGACACGGTCGCGCCGGCCGCGTCTGTCACCAACGCCTTCACCCGCGACGCGCGGACCGTCGGCGGCTACTGGAAGGCCCGCAAGGCCTTCGTGACGGCCGTCGGCGGCTCCCGCCCTGCCGGTACGACCCTGATCACCGAGGATTTCGCCGTGCCGCCGGGCCGCCTCGCGGAGGCCTGCGAGGCGCTGGTCGCCCTGCAGGAGCGGCACGGGTTCGACGCGGCCGTGGCGGGCCACGCCGCCCACGGCAATCTGCACTTCCTGCTCGCCTTCGACGCGGCCGACCCCGCCGATGTCGCGCGCTACGCCGCCTTCATGGACGACTTCTGCCGGCTGACCGTGGAGCGGTTCGACGGCTCGCTCAAGGCGGAACACGCGACGGGCCGCAATCTCGCGCCGTTCCTGGAGCTGGAGTGGGGGCCGAAGGCGACGGCGCTGATGTGGCGGGTCAAGCAGCTCATCGACCCCGACGGGGTCCTCGCGCCGCGGGTGGTCCTCGACCGCGACCCGCACGCGCATGTGCGGGGACTGAAGACCATGCCCCGCGTCGAGCCGCTGGTCGACGCGTGCATCGAGTGCGGTTTCTGCGAACCGACGTGTCCCAGCGGGGACCTGACCACCACTCCGCGTCAGCGGATCGCCCTGCGGCGGGAGATGATGCGCCAGGTGGACGGCTCCCCCGTCGAGGCGGGGCTGCTGGCGGCCTACGGCTACGACGCCGTTGACACCTGCGCCGGTGACTCGACGTGCAAGCTCGCCTGTCCGGTGGGGATCGACACGGGTGCGCTCATGAAGGACTTCCGCGCCAAGCGGCATACCCGCGGCGGGCGGCGGATCGCCGCGCTCGGCGCGCGGAGCTTCGGGGCGGTGGAGGTCTCCGCGCGGCTGGCGGTGGCGGCGGCGGACGTGCTCGGCGAGCGGTTCGTCCGGTCGGTGACGGGCCTCGCCCGGATGGCGGTCCGCCCCGACCTCGTACCGGAGTGGCTGCCGGAGATCCCCGGCGCGGCCGCCCGCGAGCTGCCGCGTACGAGCAGGCCCGACGCGGTCGCCGTCTACTACCCGTCGTGTGTGAACCGGATCTTCGGCGGGACCGTGGAGACGGGCGGCCGCTCGCTCCCCGAGGCCGTGGTGGCGCTCTCGGCGCGGGCCGGGAAGCCGGTCTGGATCCCGGACGACGTCCCGGGCACCTGCTGCGCGACCATCTGGAACTCCAAGGGCTACGACGCGGGCAACGCGGTGATGGCCAACCGGATCGTCGAGGCCGCCTGGGGGTGGACGGCCGGCGGGCGGCTCCCGCTGGTCGTCGACGCCTCCTCGTGCACGCTGGGCATCGCGCGCGAAGTGGTGCCGTACCTCACCGACGACAACCGGGAGCTGCACGCCGAACTCACCGTCGTGGACTCCCTCGTGTGGGCCGCGGACGAGCTGCTCCCGCACCTCACCGTGGTCAGGAGGGTCGGCTCAGCGGTCGTCCACCCGACGTGCTCGATGCGGCACCTCGGCGACGAGGACCGGCTGACGGCGATCGCCGCGGCCTGCGCCGAGGAGGTCGTGGTCCCGGACGACGCCGGCTGCTGCGCCTTCGCGGGTGACCGGGGCATGCTCCACAAGGAACTGACCGCGTCCGCGACGGCCCGCGAGGCGGCCGAGGTGACCTCCCGCCCCTTCGACGTCCATCTCTCGGCGAATCGCATGTGCGAGATCGGGATGGACCGGGCGACGGGCCGCCGCTACTACTCGGCGCTGCTGGAACTGGAGCGGGCGACGCGCGGCTGACAGGGGCCGCGCGCCGGCCGACACCCGTACGCCTCAGCAGCGGAGGCGGTCCTCGACGAGCGTCCCCTGGGCCGTCCGTACGGTCCGGTCGTAGCAGCCGCCAGTGCCCCGCAGCCGGTAGTGGTCGGTGGTGGTACCGACGGCGTGGCGCTGGTCGCGCGGGACGTTCGCGGTGTAGGTGGCGTCCCCCGAGTACCCGTGGTCGAGGTGGGTGACCGACAGGCGCCTGCCGCCGCTCACGACGACGGTGTCGGCGCGGTCCCCGAGCGACAGGACCGTGCGCAGGCGGTCACCGGCGCCCAGGGTCGTCTCGCCGTCCATGGTGTACGCGCGACGGGTGCGGGTCGTCGTCCGGCCGCTGGTCACGCTCTCGTCATCGGTCCACGTCGCCGTGAGCGCGTCCTGGTTCTCGCCGTCCGTCCAGCGGTGCGCGGAGGTGTGGGCGAGGGAGCGGGTGACGGTGGTGGCGACCCTGCCGTGCGAGGTGTCGAGATATCCGGCCACCGTGAGCCGGTGTCCGCCCTCGGTGTCCAGGCGGTGGGGCGAACCAGCGGTGTACACCGAGGAGTTGACGGGACGGCTCTGTTCGTGTCGGGTCAGGGCGCCGGTGACGACGGCGCGGCCGTGGTCCTGCCAGAGAAGCAGGTTGGTGGGGGTGCTCCAGCCGCTCTGCCCCTCGGGGACCCCTGCGACCGACACCTCCACGCGGTGGGCGCGCCCGTCGTTGAACAGTGCGGCGAAGGGCGTCAGGTCATAGACGACCGGCTGGACGTCGAAGGCCCGGGGGCCGGGTGTGACGTACCAGAGGAAGGGGTTGGACCAGCCGCCGGTCCAAACGGTGGGGAAGGGGGCGGCGATTCCGGCGAGCTTCCCGTCCACCGCGATCCGCACCTCACGGTACGGGCCGCCGGACGCCTTGCAGGAGTAGGGCGCCGCGTCGGGCGTCGTCATGTACCAGTACTCCTCGCAGCCGCCGCCGGAGCCCGTGGCGTACACCTCGGCGAGGACGCGCTCGGTGTTGCGCGGGGTCGTCAGCGTCGCCGCGTCGAGCGGAAGGACCTTGTCGGGTATCGGGGCGGCCTCGTCCCGCGCGGCCGGCGGCCGTCCCCGGGAGGCGTAGAACGTCAGCGTCACCTTGACGTCGAAGACACCCGTATAGACGTCGTTGACGACGTTGCCGATGAGCATCTCGACCGGCTGCGGCCGGCTCAGTACGTCGCTGTAGCGGGTGACGTCCTTCTCGACCGACCAGGTGATGCCGTCGGGCGAGGGCTGCGGGGTCGAGGTGCGCAGGATTTCCACACCGCCGAGGGAAAGGTGGCCGAGCCGGTCGTACTGACGGCCCTTCACGCTTCCGTCGAGCCGGAGCACCACCGTGCTCCACCGGTCGCCGCATTCCTTGGGGGGTGTGTAGCTCCCCCGGTACGGCGTGAAGTCGCGGAACTGGGCCTCCGCAAGGGTCACTTCGCAGGAGCGGGTGTCCGGTTTCGCGACCGGTGGGGCGGCGGTGAGCGGGTCGTGCCAGTCGCTTCCGAACTCGGCGGGGGGCGTTTCGGCCGCGACCGCCGGGCCCGCGCCGAACAGGGTTCCCGCGGTCAGCGCGGCGACCGCGAGACCGCTGAGCGCGCTCGTGATCCTCTGTCGTCTCATGGGTCCGGAGTGAAGCGCGCGAAGGGATGTTCGCGCCAGGGTACGTTGTTCGATCTTGGCGCGTTATGTGCCCCCGTGCGGAAAAATCGATTGCCGACCCCGGGTCCGAACGGCGAACCTTGCACGGATTCCTCCACCCGCCGAAGAGCCTTCGCCTGTCTGCGAAAGCCTGCGAACGACCCTGGGACGTCATGCAGATTCGCGATCTTCCGTACGCCGATCCAGGCGCGCCCGACGTCCGCTCGGGTACGCGTCTTCTGCTCTGGCTCGGCCGCACGCAGCTCGGCGGACAGGTCAAGTCCCTGCTGTGGGGACTGCTGCTGCAACTCGCCATCGCCGGCCTGCCGCTCGGCGTCGGTTTCGCCGTGCAGGCCGTCGTCGACCGCGACGGCGGGCGGCTCGCGCTCGCGGGCGGCCTGATCGCCCTGCTGGGAGCGGCCATCGCACTGGGCGACACCATGATGCACCGCACCGCCGTCACCAACTGGATCACGGCGGCGGCCCGCGTCCAGCAGCTGCTGGCGCGCAAGACGGCCGAGCTCGGCTCGGTGCTGACACGCAGGGTCGCGGCGGGCGAGATCGTCGCCGTGTCCACCGGTGACGTGGAGAAGATCGGCTGGTTCGTGGAGGCGCTGTCCCGGTTCGCCGCGGCCGCCCTCACCCTGGTCGCCGTCTGCGTCGGCCTGGTGATCTACCAGCCGGCGCTGGGTGTGGTGGTCGGCGTGGGTGTCCCGGTGATCGCTTTCGCCGTGCTGCCGCTGCTGCCGCGCGCCACCCGGCGCGCCGACATCCAGCGCGAGAAGGCGGGCCGGGCCACCGAACTGGCCTCGGACACCGTCGCGGGGCTGCGGGTGCTGCGCGGCATCGGCGGCGAGGACCTCTTCCTCGGCCGCTACCGCGAGGCCTCCCAGGAAGTACGCCGGGCCGCCGTCCGCAGCGCGCGGATGTGGGCGCTGATCGCCGCGGTCCAGGTGCTGCTGCCGGGTCTCCTGCTCATCGGTGTGCTCGCGTACGGGACGCGGCTCGCCCTCGACGGGCGGATCACGGTCGGTGAACTGGTCACCGTGTACGGCACGGTGGCGCTGACCCACCAGCCGCTGCGTCACTTCGAGGAGATCGCCATGGCGTTCTCCTTCTCCCGCCCCTCCGCCAAGCGGGCGGCGCGGGTGCTGTCGCTGGCCCGTACGACCACGACCTCCGGTGAACATCCGCCGGCGCGCGGCGACCTGTACGACCCGGCCACCGGAGTCCTCGCTCCCGCCGGGCTGTTCACCGCCGTGGTCTGCGGCGACCCGGACGCGGCCGGACGCCTGGCCGACCGGCTCGGCGGCCACCCGGCGGAGCCGGACGAGCCGCACGCCTCGGTGCTGCTGGGCGGGGTGCCGCTCGACGAACTGGCGCTGGAGGACGCCCGCGCCGCCGTCCTCGTCCAGGACAAGGACCCGGTCCTGCTCTCCGGCACGCTGCGCGAGCTGCTGGACGTGCCCGCCTCCGGCGGGGTCCGCGCGCAGGACGCGCTCGCGGCGGCCCAGTGCGGCGACGTCCTGGACGCGCTGGCGCAGGCCTCCGTGGGCGCGGACGGCGATCCGATGCGGACCCGCATCACCGAGCGCGGCCGGTCGCTGTCGGGCGGCCAGCGGCAGCGGCTCGCGCTGGCCCGTTCGCTCGTCACCGACCCCCAGGTGCTGGTGCTCGACGAGCCGACGTCCGCCGTCGACTCGCACACCGAGTCGCGGGTCGCGGCGGGCGTGGCCCGGCTGCGTGAGGGACGTACGACCGTGGTGCTCGCCTCGTCGCCGCTGCTGCTCGATGTCGCGGACCGGGTCGTGCTGGTGCACGACGGCCAGGCCGTGGCGGTGGGCAGCCACCGCGAGCTGCTGCGGACCGAGCCGCGCTACCGCGCCGTGGTGACGCGCGAGACGGACGAGGAACTCGCGGCGTCGGGCGCGGCGTCAGGACTCGACGAGCTGGACGAAGAACTGCACGACAAGCTGGACGACGAGCTGGAAGAGGAGTCGGCATGATCGGCATGGCGCCACCGGAGTACGACCCGGGGGCCCCGCAGTCCGCGACGACCCTGCCCGTCGGCACGGCCGCGACCGTACGGACATACGTGGGCGAGCTGCTGCGGCGGCACCGGAAGGCCTTCGCGCTGCTCGTCGCCGTCAACGCGGTCGCGGTGATCTCCTCGATGACCGGACCGTACCTCCTCGGCTCGCTCGTGGAGCGGCTGGCCGACGGCGCGCGTGAGCTCCAACTGGGGCACGCCCTCGGCCTGTTCGCCCTCGCGCTGACCGTCCAGACCGTGTTCGTACGGCTGGTGCGGCTGCGCGGCGCGATGCTCGGTGAGGAGATGCTCGCCGACCTGCGCGAGGACTTCCTGGTCCGCTCGGTGGGTCTGCCGCCGGGTGTGCTGGAGCGGGCCGGCACGGGTGACCTGCTGTCGCGCATCACCACCGACATCGACCGGCTGGCGAACGCGATGCGGGAAGCCGTACCGCAGCTGGCCATCGGTGTGGTGTGGGCCGGGCTGCTCATCGGCGGGCTCACCGTCACCGCCCCGCCGCTCGCCCTGGCGGTGCTGATCGCGGCGCCGCTGCTGATCACCGGCTGCCGCTGGTACTTCAGACGCGCCGGATCGGCGTACCGCTCGGAGGCCGCCGGCTATGCGGCGGTCGCCGCCGCCCTCGCCGAGACGGTCGACGCGGGCCGCACGGTCGAGGCGCACCGCCTGGGCGCCCGCCGGATCGCCCTGTCGGACCGGCGGATCAAGGAATGGACCGCGTGGGAGCGGTACACCCTCTACCTGCGGTCCGTCCTCTTCCCGGTCATCAACGTCACCCACACCCTGGTTCTGGCGTCCGTCCTGATGATCGGCGGTGTCTTCGTCCTGCGCGGCTGGCTCGACGTCGGCCAGCTGACGACCGGCGCGCTGCTCGCCCAGATGCTGGTCGACCCCGTGGGGATCATCCTCCGCTGGTACGACGAGCTCCAGGTGGCGCAGGTGTCGCTGGCCCGTCTCGTCGGTGTCCGGGAGATCGAACCGGACGCGGGGGACGCGGCGGTGCGGCCCGAGGGGCGGCAGGTGCGTGCGGAGGCAGTGCGCTTCGGGTACCGCGAGGGCGTCGACGTCCTCCACGAGGTCGCGATGGACGTGCCGCCGGGGACGCGCGTCGCCCTCGTCGGCCCGTCCGGCGCGGGCAAGTCGACGCTCGGCCGGCTGCTCGCGGGGATCTACGCCCCGCGCACCGGCAGTGTGACGCTCGGCGCGGCCGAGCTGTCGAGGATGCCCGCGGAACGCGTGCGCGAGCACGTGGCCCTGGTCAACCAGGAACACCATGTCTTCGTTGGCTCGCTGCGGGACAACCTGCTCCTCGCCCGGACGGACGCCGGGGACGCCGAACTGTGGGCGGCGCTGGGCGCGGTCGACGCGGATGCCTGGGTCAGGGCGCTGGACCGGGGACTGGACACCGAGGTCGGCTCCGGCGGGTCGGCTCTGACACCGGCGCAGGCACAGCAGATCGCGCTGGCCCGGCTGGTGCTGGCCGATCCGCACACGCTGGTGCTCGACGAGACGACCTCGCTGCTCGATCCCCGGGCGGCCCGGCACCTGGAGCGTTCGCTCGCCCGGGTCCTCGAGGGCCGGACTGTCGTGGCGATCGCCCACCGGCTGCACACCGCGCATGACGCGGATGTGATCGCGGTCGTCGAGGAGGGCCGGATCAGCGAGCTGGGCAGCCATGACGAACTGGTGGCGGCCGACGGGCCCTACGCGGCGCTGTGGCGATCCTGGCACGGGTGAGCGCGTAAGGGGGTGGGGCGGGCCCGACGACCCGCCCCACCTGCGTTCGGTCCTACGGGGTGGCGGAGGGCCGGTACGCCTGACGCGAGGCGCAGTTCCAGATGACGGCGTGTGCGCCCCGTGCGTCCCCGGCCGAACCGCCGACGCGGTCCCCGTCGGTGACCGTGTACGCGGCCGCGTGGCCGGCCGGCGACAGGCGGGGCAGCGCGAGCATCGGCCCGCTGCCCGGCCAGTACTGCGCCTGCGTCGGTGGGGCGGTCTCCGGCGGCCACGGGCCGGTGATCGACGAGTCGGACGCGGTTCCGACGCTCACGCCGCTGGTGGGGCTGGAGTCCTCCAGGGTGCCCTGGGTGCGCTCGGGGAGGTTCCCGGCGTCGGTCATCTCCGCGTACGGAGGCGCCCAGCGCACGCCGTTGCTCTCCATGGTGCGCGAGAAGGAGTAGGTGCCGACGATCCGTCCGCGTTCGTCGACCTCCCGGGGCTCGTACCTGCTGTAGGTGTCACCGGGATAAATGGGCGGCAACTCGGCCGGGAGGGCGCCGGGCGCGGCGGACCAGAGCAGGGCCACGTCATAGCCCTCGCCGCCCTGCACGCCGTACCCCTGGCCGACGATCTGTCCGGCGTTGTTGATGCCGGAGACCTCCCCGACCTGGAGGTGGGCGGGCAGCGGCAGGGTGCGCAGGAGCCGGCGACCGGACCACTCGAGGCCCGTGGAGGGCTCCGGCCAGTTCTGGCGGTAGCCGACGATGTGGCCGCGGTCGTTGATGTCCTTGGCGTGGCCGCCACCGGGGAGCAGGGTCACCGCCCGGGCGCCGGGGCGGTAGCTGAAGGCGGCGGGACCGCGGCCGGGACCGGTCAGGGTGCCTGCCATGAGTCCGTACCGGTTGACCGCCTCGACCGTGCCCGCGGTGAATCCGGCGGGCAGCGGCACACGGCGCACCCGGGTGCCCAGCCAGTAGACCGGCTGTCCGTGGGAGACGCCCACGGACAGGCCCCGCGGGCCGATGCCGTTGACCTGGCTGTCGTGGGCCCAGGGGGCGGGGTCGCCGCCCGGGCCCGGCAGTGAGGCGAGCACGGTGATCGACGGTGTGCAGGTGCCCGGCCGGCCCGCCGCTCCCCCGGCGGCGGCTCCCCCGGCCGCCGCGTGGGCCGGTGTGGCGACGGCCAGCGCGGCGAGGACGGTTCCCGCCGCGGTCACGCTCAGTCTCCTCTTGCGTCTGTGCATGCCAATCCCCCCATGGATCAAGGCAGTTGGCGGCGGATCGGTCGGTCCGCCGCCCGCACATGATGTCCGGCGCGGCGTGAGCGCACCAGAGGGCGCCGAAGGGTGCGACCGGGTGAGCGGTCTACGAAAGGAAGCCCAGCGCCGAGGCGCCGCCGATCCCGCCCAGCAGCATGAAGGCCGGCATCAAAACCTTCAGCTCGACCCAGCTCCCCGCACGGAAGCGCAGGCCCTTCGGCGGTCCCACCGGGTACCAGCGCTTGCGCCCGACCGGGATCGGCCACAGGATCGGGCAGCCGGAGACGGTCAGCGCGTCGCCGATGTCGTGGACGAGCGCGCCGAGCACGATCGGCAAGCCCAGCCAGAGGTACTCCTGGCCGGGCGCGGTGAAGAGCCAGTCCGCGCCGTTGCCGGGCTTGTCGAGGACGCCCGCGAGAATCCAGGCGCTGGTGGCGCCGAGGAGCCAGACGAGGACGTCGCTGGACATCCGGGCGGCCCGCCACAGCAGGCCCTCGACCGCCAGGACCAGGTGGATGAAAAGGATGGCGAGGACCGCCCACCGGCCGCCGGTGATCGCCGCGACCGAGGCTCCCGCCCCGATCAGCACGGCCCACAGCCAGGTGTGGGTGAGCGTGCGGTGCCCGCCCGATCTGCGCGGGTCGGCGGTGCTGCGGGTCGCCTTGTAGACGGCGTACGAGAGCTTGTCGACGATCTCGCACAGGCCCCGCGAGAGGGGGCCGAAGGCGCGGGAGATCGTCGCGGACTTGTGGTCGAGGTCGGGGGCGAGGGCCGCCCCGGCGCAGATGAGCGCTCCGACGACGAGTACCGGCCACGGCATCGGGTGGTCGGCGGCGGCCGCGGCCGCCCCCACGCCCAGCCAGGCCGCCGCCCCGGACAGCGAGTGCGCCGGTCCCATCATGTGCGTTCCCGCCCCATTCCTCAGGTGCCGGCGCCCAGTTGACGACCGGCCGACGGGACAGCGTATCGGCCGTGATCTTCGTAGGTGATGGCCGGTTCCCTCATCCGGACGGAACCCAGGCAAGATGGGGGTGTGACCCTTATCGATCAGCTGCCGCCGGATGCCGACCCCGATGCCCTCTTCGAGGCTTTCTCCTCATGGGCCGAGGACCGGGGCATCACGCTCTACCCCGCCCAGGAGGAGGCGCTGATCGAGGTGGTCTCCGGGGCGAACGTGATCCTTTCCACGCCCACCGGCTCCGGAAAGAGCCTGGTCGCGGCGGGCGCGCACTTCGCGGCGCTCGCCAAGGACCAGGTGACCTTCTACACGGCGCCGATCAAGGCGCTGGTGTCGGAGAAGTTCTTCGACCTGTGCAAGCTCTTCGGTACGGAGAACGTCGGCATGCTGACCGGCGACGCGTCCGTGAACGCCGACGCGCCCGTCATCTGCTGCACGGCCGAGGTGCTGGCCTCCATCGCGCTGCGGGACGGCAAGCACGCCGACATCGGCCAGGTCGTGATGGACGAGTTCCACTTCTACGCGGAGCCGGACCGCGGCTGGGCCTGGCAGATCCCGATCCTGGAGCTGCCGCAGGCGCAGTTCGTGCTGATGTCGGCGACGCTCGGCGACGTCTCCATGTTCGAGAAGGACCTGACCCGCCGCACGGGCCGCCCGACCTCGGTCGTGCGCTCGGCGACCCGGCCGGTGCCGCTGTCGTACGAGTACCGGCTCACGCCCATCACCGAGACGCTGACCGAGCTGCTCGAGACGAAGCAGGCCCCGGTCTACATCGTCCACTTCACGCAGGCTCAGGCCGTCGAGCGCGCGCAGTCGCTGATGAGCATCAACATGTGCTCGCGCGAGGAGAAGGACCAGATCGCCGAGCTGATCGGCAACTTCCGCTTCACCACCAAGTTCGGCCAGAACCTCTCGCGCTATGTGCGACACGGCATCGGTGTGCATCACGCCGGCATGCTGCCCAAGTACCGCCGCCTGGTGGAGAAGCTGGCCCAGGCGGGGCTGCTGAAGGTCATCTGCGGGACGGACACGCTGGGTGTCGGCGTCAACGTCCCCATCCGTACGGTGCTGTTCACCGCGCTCACCAAGTACGACGGCAACCGCGTCCGTACGCTGCGCGCGCGGGAGTTCCACCAGATCGCGGGCCGCGCCGGCCGGGCCGGCTTCGACACGGCCGGATTCGTCGTCGCCCAGGCGCCCGAGCACGTCATCGAGAACGAGAAGGCCCTCGCCAAGGCCGGTGACGATCCCAAGAAGCGGCGCAAGGTGGTCCGCAAGAAGGCGCCCGAGGGCTTCGTCGCCTGGAGCGGGGACACCTTCGAGCGGCTGATCGCCTCCGAGCCGGAACCGCTCACCTCCCGGTTCAAGGTCACCAACATCATGCTGCTCTCGGTGATCGCCCGGCCGGGCAACGCGTTCGAGGCGATGCGCAAGCTGCTGGAGGACAACCACGAGCCGCGCAAGCAGCAGCTGCGGCACATCCGCCGGGCCATCGCCATCTACCGCTCGCTGCTCGCGGGCGGAGTGGTGGAGCAGCTGGAGACGCCCGACGCCGAGGGGCGCACGATCCGGCTCACCGTCGACCTCCAGCAGGACTTCGCGCTCAACCAGCCGCTGTCGACGTTCGCGCTGGCCGCGTTCGACCTGCTGGACCCCGAATCCCCCTCGTACGCCCTCGACATGGTCTCGGTGATCGAGTCGACGCTCGACGACCCGCGCCAGATCCTCGCCGCCCAGCAGAACAAGGCGCGGGGCGAGGCCGTGGGGAAGATGAAGGCGGACGGTGTCGAGTACGAGGAGCGGATGGAGCGGCTCCAGGAGGTGTCGTACCCGAAGCCGCTGGAGGAGCTGCTGTGGCACGCGTACAACGTGTACCGCAAGAGCCACCCGTGGGTCGGCGACCACCCGGTCTCCCCGAAGTCGATCATCCGTGACATGTACGAACGGGCGCTGACCTTCACCGAGTTCACGTCCTGGTACGAGCTGGCCCGCACCGAGGGCATCGTGCTGCGGTATCTGGCGGGCGCGTACAAGGCGCTGGAGCACACCATCCCCGACGACCTGAAGTCGGAGGACCTGGAGGACCTGACCGCCTGGCTCGGCGAGATGGTCCGGCAGGTGGACTCCAGCCTGCTCGACGAGTGGGAGCAGCTCGCCAACCCGGAAGTGGAGACGGCCGAGGAGGCCCAGGAGAAGGCCGACGAGGTCAAGCCGGTCACCGCCAACTCCCGTGCCTTCCGGGTGCTCGTGCGCAACGCGATGTTCCGCAGGGTGGAGCTGGCCGCTCTCGACCAGGTGAACCAGCTGGGCGAGCTGGACGCCGAGTCCGGGTGGGACGCGGACGCGTGGGGCGAGGCGATGGACGCGTACTGGGACGAGTACGACGACCTGGGCACCGGACCCGACGCGCGCGGCCCGAAGCTGCTCTCGATCGAGGAGGACGCTCCGCACGGCCTGTGGCGCGTTCGGCAGACCTTCGCCGACCCCAACGGCGACCATGACTGGGGCATCAGCGCGGAGGTGGATCTCGCGGCCTCCGACGAGGAGGGCCGCGCCGTCGTCCGTGTCACGTCCGTCGGCCAGCTGTAAGGAGAAGGAGTACGTGTGACCAACCCCGCCGAGCGACTCGTCGACCTGCTCGACCTGGAGCAGATCGAGGTCAACATCTTCCGCGGCCGCAGCCCTCAGGAGTCCCTGCAGCGGGTCTTCGGCGGCCAGGTCGCCGGCCAGGCCCTGGTCGCGGCCGGCCGCACCACCGAGGGCGACCGGCCGGTGCACTCGCTGCACGCGTACTTCCTGCGGCCGGGCATCCCGGGCGTGCCGATCGTGTACCAGGTGGAGCGGGTCCGCGACGGGCGCTCGTTCACCACCCGCCGGGTGACCGCGATCCAGCAGGGCCGCACGATCTTCAACCTCACCGCGTCCTTCCACCGGCCGGAGGAGGCGGGCTTCGAGCACCAGCTGCCGCCGCGTCTGGACTTCCCGGACCCGGAGACGCTGCCGACGGTCACGGACGAGATCCGTGAGCACTTGGGGGCACTGCCCGAGGCGCTGGAGCGGATGGCCCGCCGCCAGCCCTTCGATCTGCGCTATGTGGACCGGCTGCGCTGGACCCAGGAGGAGCTGAAGGAGGCGGATCCGCGCAGCGCGGTGTGGATGCGCGCGGTGGGGCCGCTGGGCGACGACCCGCTGGTGCACACGTGTGCGCTGACGTACGCCTCCGACATGACCCTGCTCGACGCCGTCCGTATCCCGGTCGAGCCGCTGTGGGGGCCGCGCGGCTTCGACATGGCGTCCCTGGACCACGCGATGTGGTTCCACCGGCCGTTCCGGGCGGACGAGTGGTTCCTGTACGACCAGGAGTCGCCGATCGCCACCGGCGGGCGGGGGCTGGCGCGCGGTCGGATCTACGACCGGGACGGACAGCTGCTCGTCTCGGTGGTGCAGGAAGGGCTCTTCCGCAAGCTCGGCGCCTGAGCAGGGACACAGAGCGCGCGGAACATGCTTTTATCGGTTCATTGCACGCCCCGGACCGGTGGTCCGGGGCTGCCCACGATGACGAGGAGTTCCCCCATGAGCGTTACCGGCCTGTACGACATTCCCCTGCGCACCCTGACGGGCGAGGCGACGAGCCTCGCGGACTACAAGGACCGGGCCGTTCTGCTGGTCAATGTGGCGTCGAAGTGCGGTCTGACCCCGCAGTACGCGGGACTTGAGCGACTGCAGCAGCAGTACGCCGAGCGCGGCTTCACCGTGCTGGGCGTGCCGTGCAATCAGTTCGCGGGGCAGGAGCCGGGGAGCGCGGACGAGATCCAGACGTTCTGCTCGGCGACGTACGGGGTGACCTTCCCGCTGCTCGAGAAGACGGATGTGAACGGGGACGAGCGGCACCCGCTCTACCAGGAGCTGACGAAGGTCGCGGACGCGGACGGCGAGGCCGGGGACGTCCAGTGGAACTTCGAGAAGTTCCTGATCTCTCCGCAGGGTGAGGTCACGCGCTTCCGCCCCCGTACCGAGCCCGACTCCCCCGAGGTGCTCGCGGCGATCGAGGCGTACCTCTCCGCCTGATCCGTCAGCCGGCGCGGCAGGCGGACCCCAGGCCCGCGCCGGCGGTACGGCCCCCACAGCGGCTCAGGCCGCCGCGCTCAGCGTGTCCGCGAGGCGGCGGTGGGCGGCGCGGACTGCGGGGAGGACCGTCAGGGCGACCGCGCCGAGGACGGCCGCCGCTCCCAGCGCGAGCAGCTGGAGCGGCGGCGGGGCGTGGGCGATGCCCGCGCCGATGCCGCTGGAGCTGCCCTCGCGGTCGATCAGCCAGCCGGCGAGGGGGACGCCCAGCGCGGTGCCCGCCGCCGCGGCCGCCAGGGTCGTGCACCCGATGGCCGTCACGGTGACGGCGGTGATCTGGCGCGGGGACAGGCCGATGGCCTTCAGGGCCAGCAGATCGCGCTCGCCGTCGCGGACGGTGCCGCCGATGGTGGTGGACAGTTCGGTCAGGCCGATGAGGGCGAGGACGGCTATCAGTCCGGCGACGACGCCGCGCAGCGTGGAGAGCCGGTCGGCGGGGCTCGTGACCTCATGGACGTCCAGCCGGCCCCGTGAGGCGTCGGCGAGCTCGGCGCGTACGGCGCGCGGGTCTGCTCCGGGGTCGAGCCGGAGCTGGTAGAGCGTGGGGCGCAGCGCGGGGTCGTTCTCGCGGAGGGTGTCCAGCGAGGTGGAGATGACCCGGCCGGCGTTCTCCGGTTCGATGCTGCGGCCGACCAGGTGCAGGACCTGGGGATGGCCGCCGACCGTGACGCGGACCCAGTCGCCGACGCGGACGCCGAGCAGGTCGAGCAGGCCCTGTCCTGCGACCGCCTCGTCCGGGCCGTGGGCCGGGCGGCCCTCGGCGATCGAGTACGGATAGGGCTGCTCGCGTGTGCCGAGGCCGCGCAGGGCGATCGTGCCGGTCTGGCCGGGGACGAGCGCGGCCACCTCCAGGCCGGGGTGGGCGGCCACGACCCGTGGGTCGCTCTCGAGAAGGGCGCGTGCCTCGCGTTCGCCCACGGTGGCGTCCGGCCGGGCGGTGAGGGCGGCGGCGAGCCCGAGTTCTCCGGGGCGGCTGTCGAAGCGCTCGATGGTGGTCCAGGCGCCGAGGGCCACGGTGATCAGCAGCAGGGGCAGCGCGAGGCGGACGATGGTCGCGGGAGCCCGGCGGCCCCGCCCGAAGGCCCGGTGCCAGCCGAGGACCAGCGCGGGCGGCACGCGCAGCCCGAGCGCCTTCCTGAGCGGGCGGGACAGCCCCCCGCCGGGGCTCGCGGCCGGCGGCAGCACCGGCACGGGCGGGACGCGTCCGGCCCGCCAGGCGGCGAGGCAGGTGGTGGCGCCGATGAACAGGACGGCGGCGGCCGGCACCGCGAGCAGCGCCGCGGTGTGGCCGGGCAGCCCCTGCCAGACGCCGATCGCGTCGCCGAGCCTGCCCGGGAGACGGCTGCCGAGGAGCTCGGCCAGGAGGGTGGCGACGGCCGCCCCGAGCACGGCGAACGCCAGGTGCTGGACCAGGAAGGCCCGGACCACCTGGCCGGGGGTGAAGCCGATGGCCTTCAGCACGGAGATGTCGCGAAGATGTCCGCGCACCCGGGTGCTGATGGCGCCGAACACGGCCAGTGCGGCGGCGATCAGCGCGCCCAGACCGAACAGGCCGAGGACCTGGCCCAGCAGCCGGGTGTCGCCCTGTGCCTCGGCGCGGGCCTGCTGCCAGCTGCTGACGTCGGTGACGGCTCCGGCGCCGAGCGCGGTGACCGCGCGCTGTACCGCGTAGTCGGTGTCGTCCGGGTCGGTGAGGAGCAGCCCGACGACCTGTCCGGAGGGCTCACGGGGCAGGGCCGCCGGGAGCGTCCAGACGGTGCCCGCGTGCTCGCCCGCCCGGTAGCGCGGCTCGGCGCTGTCGGCGACGCCGAGGACGGTGAGGGTGCGGGCGCCGCCGGTGAGCGTCAGACGGTCGCCGGGTTCGGCCCACAGGGCGCGGGCGAGGCTGGACTCGAGGACGACGCCGTCCGGGACGCCGGGGTCCAGCCAGCGGCCGGAGGTGAGGAGCGGTCGGCCGGTCGAGGGCGGCTCGGGGGCGGCGGCCCGCAGTTCGACACCGGCGCGGGCGCCGCGCGATTCCACGGTGGCGGAGGCCGTGCGGTACGGGCCGGCGACGGCTTCGACCCCACCGAGGGTGGCGAGCCGGCCGGCATCGGCGGCGGATCCGGTGTGGATCCACACGTGCGCCCCGCGGGACTGGGTGAAGACCCGCTGCCAGGGGTTGGTGGCGTACCCGAAGAGCGCCGTCGCGAGCAGCAGCGAGGCGACGATCCCCGCGGTGGCGCAGACGAGGAACAACGCCTCGCCGCGGTGCGTGCGCAGATCGGCGTGCGCCCAGCGCAGCATCGCCCGCACGGTCAGTCCTTCAGCTCGAGGACGCCGGAGAGCCCGGTGCCGCGCGAGGGGGTGCCGCCGAGCTCGGCGTCGTCTGCTATCCGGCCGTCGAAGAAGCTGATGACCCGGTCCGCGGCGCTGGCCAGGCGGGCGTCGTGGGTGACGAGCACGATGGTCTGGCCGCGCTGGTGGAAGCGGGACAGGAGCCGCATGACCTCGCGGGTGCCCTTGCTGTCGAGGCTGCCCGCCGGTTCGTCGGCGAGCAGCAGCCGGGGGTGGTTGACCAGGGCCCGGGCGAGGGCGACGCGCTGCTGTTCGCCGCCGGACAGCTCGCCGGGCATGCTGCGCGCCTTGCCGTCCAGGCCGAGTTCGGTCAGCAGCTCCTCGCGTTCGGCGCGGGCCTGCTTCGCGGAGACGCCGGCCAGCAGTGCGGGCAGTTCGACGTTGTCGGCGACGGTCAGATTGGAGACGAGGTTGAAGAACTGGAAGACGATGCCGATCCGGCGCCGCCGCTCCACCGCCCACCGGGCCTCGCTGTAGCCGTCGGTGCACTCGCCGTCGAGCCACAGGGTGCCGCTGTCGGGCCGCTGGAGCCCGCCGAGCAGGTGCAGCAGCGTGGATTTTCCGGCGCCGGAGGGCCCGGTGACGGCCACGAACTCACCGTGCCGCACGGCGAGATCCACTCCGCGAACGGCGTGGGCGGGGGCGCCCTCGCCGTGGTGGGTCTTGACGAGGCCCTCGGCCCGCAGCAGCGGCAGGGAGCCGGTGTCGTCGGTCACCGCAGCTCCTCCAGTTCCTCCTGGCAGCGCTCCAGCCAGTCGAGATCGGCCTGAAGATGCAGCATGGCCCCCTCGATGAGCAGGTGGGCGATGCGGTTGTCCCGGTCTTCGGTCGCGGCGAGCTTGGACAGGTTGCGCATGGTGGTGAGGTACTCGCGTCGCTGTTTGTTGATGAGGGCGATCTGGTCGGCGATCCCGGTGCGCGGGGCGAGGGCGAGCTTCATGAAGAACTCGTCCCGGACCCTCGGTTCGTCCGCCGTCTCCTCGAACCAGGCTCGCAGCGCCTCGTGCCCGGCGTCGGTGAGGCGGTAGATCTTCTTGTTGGGCCGGCTCTCCTGGGCGATCTCCTCGCCCTCGATGAGTCCCGACTTCTCCAGCCGACCGAGCGTGACATAGATCTGGCCGACGTTGGTGGGAGGGTACGCGGCCCCGAGCAGTTGCTCAAGGTCCTGCTTGAGCTCGTAGCCGTGGGCGGGCCCCCGGGCCAGGAGGGCGAGGAGGGGAAGGCGCACGCGTGCTGTCCTCCTCCGCAGGCTCCCGATGTGATGTGGGCTCTAGTATCGCCCATGCCTAACGGGTATACATGCCGTGTCGCCGGACGAAGGTGTACGGCGCCGGTGTTCAAGGAGGAACCTATGCGGTGGATGCGTGCCGCCGGTAGGGGGCTCCTTGTCGTCATGGTCGTTCTCACCGGTTTCGTGGCGTCCGGCGGGCCGGCGGGCCCGGCTCGGGACGGCGGCCGGGGGCCCATGACGCTCGCCACGGCGGGCGATCTGACCGGCTATCTCGCCCCGGTACTGGCGGACTGGAACCGCCGTCACCCCGCCGAGAAGGTCACGCTCGTCGAGCTGCCGGACTCCGCCGACGAGACCCGCTCCCAGATGATCACCGACCTGCGGTCGGGCGAAGGGCGCTTCGACGTCCTCAACATCGATGTCGCCTGGACCTCGGAGTTCGCCGCGGCGGGATGGATCGCCCCGCTGGAGCGCGGGCGTTTCGCGCTGAAGAGCTTCCTGCCGCGCGTGGAGGACACAGCGACGTACGACGGAAAGCTGTACGCCGTCCCCTATGTGACGAATGCCGGAATGCTCTTCTACCGCAAGGACATTCTCGGGCGCGAGGGCGAACAGCCACCGCGGACCTGGGCCGAGCTGGAGCGGCAGGCGAGGACGATCGCCCCGAAGTACGGGCTCGGGGGCTACGCGGGCCAGTTCCTGCCGTACGAAGGGCTCACCGTGAACGCCGCGGAGGCCGTCTACTCGGCGGGGGGCACCATCCTCGGCGACGAGGGCGAGCGGGTCACCGTCGACTCGGCCGGGGCCCGCTCGGGGATCGGCTTCCTGGCCCGTGGCGTGCGGGACGGCTGGATCCCGCGGGAGGCCCTGACGTTCAAGGAGGAGGAGTCCCGCGAGGCGTTCCAGGACGGCCGGCTGCTCTTCCTGCGCAACTGGCCGTACGCCTACGCCGGTGCGTCCGGCAAGGACTCCAAGGTGGCGGGACGGTTCGGCGCGGTACCGCTGCCCGGACCGGACGGACCGGGTACGAGCGTGCTGGGCGGCGCCAATCTGGCGGTCGGCGCCCATGCGCGTCACCCGGACTCGGCGCGCGACCTGATCGCCTACCTCACCGGTGAGCAGGTCCAGCGCAGGGTACTGACCGAGGGCGCCCTGCCGCCCGTGCGGGCCGCGCTGTACCAGGACCCGGAGATGGTCCGGCGGTTCCCGTATCTCCCCGCGCTGCGGGCGAGCGTGCTCTCGGCGGCGCCGCGCCCCAAGAGCCCCCACTACGAGCAGGTCTCGCTGGCCGTGCAGGCCGTGGCGCATGACGCGCTGGCACAGCACCAGACGCCGGAGGCCGCGGTGCGCCGACTGGCCGACGAGCTCGCGGCGATCGCCCGCCGCCGCTGACCTTACCTACCTGTTAAGTAGTGGCGCCAGCCCTCCCCACAGGGGCAAATCGGGGCATAAGCCACCAACTTTCGCTGTTTTCGGCAGCTTCGTTGACACCTTCTCGTCATGCCTACTTAACATGCATGCATAACCGCTATTCGCTCTGAATGGCGTGCACCCCTTCACGAAGAAACAAGGTCAACGGGTGATGTTCACAGCCCCGGCCGGCGACGGCCTCTCGCAGCGCACCGACCACCACTGGTGGCGCGACGCGGTGATCTACCAGGTGTACGTCCGCAGCTTCCTGGACAGCACCGGGGACGGGATCGGCGATCTGGCCGGCGTTCGCGCCGGTCTGCCGTACCTCAAGAAGCTGGGCGTGGACGGCATCTGGCTGAGCCCCTTCTATCCGTCACCGCAGCACGACCACGGCTACGACGTGGCGGACTACTGCGACGTGGACCCGGTCTTCGGGGACCTCGACGAGTTCGGCCGACTGGTCGCCGACGCCCACCGGCTCGGTGTCAAGGTGCTGCTGGACATCGTCCCCAACCACTGCTCCAGCGAGCACGTCTGGTTCCGCGAGGCGCTGGCCGCCGGCCCCGGCAGCGAGGCCCGGGCGCGCTTCCACTTCGCCGAGGGGCGCGGCGTACACGGCGAACTCCCGCCCAACAACTGGCACGCGATGTTCGGCGGGCCCGCGTGGAGCCGGGTGACCGAGCGCGACGGGACGCCCGGGCAGTGGTACCTGCACATGTTCACGCCCGAGCAGCCCGATCTGAACTGGCGCAACCCCGAGGTCGGCGCGCACTTCGACCACGTACTGCGCTTCTGGCTGGACAGGGGCGTCGACGGCTTCCGGATCGACGTGGCCGCCGGGCTCTACAAGCACCCCCAACTGCCGGACTCCCCCGACCCCGAGGCCGACGCCCGCACCCGCGACTCGGTCAACCCGCTCGCCTGGAACCAGCCCGAGGTGCACGACGTATGGCGGCACTGGCGGGCGGTGTGCGAGGAGTACACGGCCCACGACGGCCGTGAGCGGCTGCTGGTCGGCGAGGTCTCCGTGCCGACCGCACGCGAACACGCCCAGTACGTCCGGCCGGACGAGCTGCACCAGGCGTTCTTCTTCGACCTGCTGGGCGCGCCCTGGGACGCCGGCACGTTCCACAAGGTCATCGACGAGGCGATGCGGGACATCGCGGGTACCGGCTCCACCGTCACCTGGGTGCTCAACAACCACGACCAGGTGCGCACGGTGACCCGGTACGGCGAGTCCGGCACCGAGGGCAGCGGACTCGGGCCCTCCCGGGCACGGGCCGCCGCGCTGCTGATGCTGGCGCTGCCCGGCGCCGCGTACATCTACCAGGGCGAGGAGCTGGGTCTGCCGGAGGTCGACGACCTTCCCGACGAGGTGCTCACCGACCCGATCTTCCGGCGCACCGGCAGCCGGGCCCGGATCCGGGACGGCTGCCGGGTGCCGCTGCCCTGGTCGGGCCACGCCTCGCCGTTCGGCTTCAGCACCGGCGCCGACAGCGCCAAGCCATGGCTTCCGCAGCCCGGCTGGTTCGCCGAACACGCCACCGACCGGGCCCAGGCCGACACCCGGTCGTTCTGGCACCTCTACCGCGAGGGTCTCCAGCTGCGCCGGGGCCTGCCACAGCTCGGCGAGGGCACCCTCCGCTGGCTGGACGCACCGCCCGGCGTGCTGGCCTTCGTGCGCGGCGAAGGACTCGTCTGTGCCGTGAACTTCACCGGCGCCCCCGTGCCCACCCCGGTCTCCGGCGCCCCGCTGCTGTCCAGCGGGCCGTGCCCGGCCGGCGTACTCCCCGGATCCACCGCCGCCTGGTGGATCAGTGACGACACCACCACCCTGGAGGAACTGCGATGACGATGCGACGACGGACGGCAATGGCCTGCTGCTCGGTGCTTTCCCTGGCGCTCGGCGCCACGGCGTGCGGCGGCGGCCCGGTGAGCGCGGGAGGCTCGGGCGCCGGAAACAAGGAACTCAGCGGCCAGACCCTCAATGTGGCGGGCGTCTGGTCGGGGGCCGAGCAGAAGAACTTCCAGAAGGTGCTGGACGCCTTCACCGAGAAGACCGGCGCGAAGACCCAGTTCGTCTCCACCGGCGACAATGTCTCCACGGTCGTCGGCAGCAAGATCGAGGGCGGCAACGCCCCCGACGTGGTGATGGTCCCGCAGGTCGGCGTGCTCCAGCAGTTCGCGAAGCAGAAGTGGCTCAAGCCGCTCTCCAAGACGACCGAGGCGTCCGTCGACGCCAACTACGCGCCCGTCTGGAAGAGTTACGGCTCCGTCGACGGCGCGCTGTACGGCCTGTACTTCAAGGCGGCCCACAAGTCGACCGTCTGGTACAGCCCGAGCGCCCTGGAGCAGGCGGGTGTCAAGCCGCCCACGACGTACGAGCAGATGCTCGCCTCGGGGCAGGCCGTCGCGGACTCGGGTCTGCCGGCCTTCTCGGTCGCGGGCGAGGACGGCTGGACGCTCACCGACTGGTTCGAGAACATCTACCTCTCCCAGGCGGGGCCGGAGAAGTACGACAAGCTCGCCAAGCACGAGATCCCGTGGACCGACCCGACCGTGGTGAAGGCCCTGACCACGCTCGGCACGCTCTTCGCCGACAAGAAGCTGATCGCCGGCGGCCAGAAGGGCGCGCTCGGCACCGACTTCCCCGGCTCCGTCGAGAAGGTCTTCGGCCCGAAGCCCGAGGCGGCGATGGTGTACGAGGGCGACTTCGTCGCGGGGATAGCCAAGGACCAGTTCGGCAAGAAGATCGGCGAGGACGCCTCCTTCTTCCCCTTCCCGGCGGTGGCGGGCGGCAAGGCGCCGGTGGTCAGTGGCGGAGACGCCGCCGTCGTGCTCAAGGACGGCAAGAACCAGAAGGCGGCGACGGCGTTCCTGGAGTTCCTGGCCACGCCGGAGGCCGCCGCCGTGTGGGCGAAGGCGGGCGGCTTCCTGTCGCCGAACAAGAAGCTGGACCCCGCCGCGTACGGTGACGACACCCTGCGCGAGACGGCCAAGTCGCTGATCGCGGCCGGGGATTCGGTCCGCTTCGACATGTCCGACCAGGCGCCGGCGGCGTTCGGCGGCACCAAGGGCACGGGCGAGTGGAAGCTGCTGCAGGACTTCCTGCGCGACCCGTCGGACCCCAAGGCCGCGGCGGCCGCGCTCGAGGGCGCGGCGGCCAAGGCGTACAAGGGCTGAGGCGGCCGTCATGACCACTCTCACCGCTCCTCCCCCGCCCCGTGCGGGAGCCGGGTCCGTCGCGCCGGGGGCCCTGAGCCCCCGGGCGCGGGCCCGGCGCCGCCGGCGGATCATCGCCGTGGCGTTCGTCCTGCCGGCGCTGCTCCTGCTCGGGGCGCTGGTCGTCTACCCGGTGCTGTTCTCGGTCGGCCGGAGCTTCTTCGACGCCTCCGGTGACCACTTCGTCGGCGGCGGGAACTACGCGGCGATGTTCCGCGACCCGGCGACGCTCACCGCCGTCCGCAACAGCGCGATCTGGGTGGTCGTCGCCCCGACGCTGCTGACCGGGCTGGGCCTGATCCTGGCCGTGCTGGTGGAGAAGGTCCGCTGGGCCACGGCGTTCAAACTGCTGCTGTTCATGCCGATGGCGGTGTCGTTCCTGGCGGCGGGCATCATCTTCCGCCTCGCGTACGAGGACGACCCGGACAAGGGAGTCCTCAACGCGGCCGTGGTCGGGGTGCACGACGTGTTCGAGGGGTCCTCGTCGTACCCGAAGGCCCGGGCCCGGGACGGGCAGGGAGTGGTCAGGGCGCCGGACGGGTCCTACGGCACGGCGGACACCCGTGCGCCGGGCTCCGGGAGCGTCGTCCTCGGATTCGTCGGTGTCCCGCCCGCCGAACTGCCCGCGGAGGCCGAGCCGGCGCGCGCCGGCCGGGCGGTGGCGCGCGAGCTGGCCGGTGTCGTCTACCTCGACTTCACGGCCGGGGGCGGCGGCAGGCCGGGGGTGGTCGACCCGGCCGAGCGCGGGCTGCCGGGCATGTCCGTCGAGGCGGTACGGGAGGGCAGGACGGTGGCCACGGCCACCACGGCGCCCGACGGGTCGTTCCGCTTCACGGACCTGAAGGCCGGCGCGTACACCGTGCGGCTGCCCGCGGCGAACTTCGCCCCGCCGTACGAGGGGGTCTCCTGGCTCGGTCCCGCCCTGGTCACTCCGGCGATCATCGGCGCCTATCTGTGGATCTGGACCGGCTTCGCCATGGTGCTCATCGGCGCCGGGCTGTCGTCGCTGCCGCGCGACTGCCTGGAGGCGGCCCGGATGGACGGCGCCAGCGAGTGGCAGGTGTTCCGCCGGATCACCGTCCCGCTGCTGGCCCCCGTGCTGACCGTCGTCTTCGTGACGCTGGTGATCAATGTGATGAAGGTCTTCGACCTCATCTACATCATCGCGCCGGGGCCGGTGCAGGAGGACGCCACCGTGCTGGCCACCCAGATGTGGCTGGTGTCCTTCGGCGGCGGCAACAACCAGGGGCTCGGCAGCGCGCTCGGCGTGCTGCTCCTGCTGCTGGTGATCCCGGCCATGGTCTTCAACGTCCGCCGCTTCCGCAGGAGTCAGTCATGACCACCACCACTCCCCTCGCCAGGACGCCGGGCGGCGCCCTGCGCCGCTGGCTGGGCAACGGCCTCGTGCAGGCCTTCCTCGCGGTCGTCGGCCTGGTCTGGGTCACGCCCGTCGCCGGTCTGCTGCTGTCCTCGCTGCGGTCGGCGCGGGACAGCGCGGCGAGCGGCTGGTGGACCGCCCTGGCCGACCCGGGGCAGCTGTCGCTCGACAACTACACGGCGCTGCTCGGCAACGCGGGCATCACCCGGGCGTTCTGGAACACCGTGCTGATCTCGGTGCCGACGACCGTGCTCGTCGTGGTGATCGCGGCGCTCGCCGGGTACGCCTTCGCCTGGCTGGAGTTCCCCGGCCGCGACTGGATCTTCCTGTTGGTGGTGGCGCTGCTGGTGGTGCCCGTGCAGGTGGGTCTGCTGCCGGTCGCGAAGCTCTTCGGTCAGCTGGGGCTGTTCGGCACGATTCCCGGTGTGGTGCTCTTCCATGTCGCGTACGGTCTGCCGTTCGCGGTGTTCCTGCTGCGCAACTACTTCGCCGACATCCCGCGCGAGATGCTGGAGGCTGCCCGGATGGACGGCGGCGGGGAGTGGCGGATCTTCACCCGGCTGGTACTTCCGGTGGGCCGTCCGGCCATCGCCAGCCTGGCGATCTTCCAGTTCCTCTGGGTCTGGAACGACATGCTCGTGGCGCTGCTCTTCGCCGACAGCTCGTCGCAGCCCCTGACAGTGGAACTGCAGTCGCAGGTACGGCAGTTCGGCAGCAACATCGACGTACTGGCGCCCGGCGCCTTCCTTTCCCTGATCGTGCCCGTGGTGGTCTTCTTCGCCTTCCAGCGGCACTTCGTCCAGGGGGTGATGGCGGGCTCGGTGAAGTAGTGCGGCATGGGCCTCGCCTCCCCCGTCACCGCTTGACGCGGCCGCGGATCGCCGGCAGGGCGAGGCCCATGAGCACCGGTTCGGTGAAGCGGGTCAGCGGATCGGCATCCCCGACAGGGTGCGGGCGATCACCAGGCGCTGGATCTCGCTGGTGCCTTCGAAGATGGTGTAGATCGCGGCGTCGCGGTGCATCCGCTCCACCGGGTACTCCCGGGTGAAGCCGTTGCCGCCGAGGATCTGGACCGCCTGCGCCGTCACCGACTTGGCGACCTCGCTCGCGTACAGCTTGGACATCGAGCCCTCGGCGGAGGTGAACGGCTTGCCGGTGGTGGCCATCCAGGAGGCGCGCCAGACCAGCAGTCGGGCCGCGTCGATCCGGGTGCGCATGTCGGCGAGCTGGAAGGCGATGCCCTGGTTGTCGATGATCGGGCGGCCGAACTGGACACGGGTCCTGGCGTAGTCGAGGGCGACCTCGTACGCGGCGCGGGCGGTGCCGACGGCCATGGCGCCGACGGCCGGGCGGGAGGCCTCGAAGGTGGCCATGGCGGCGTTCTTGACCCGCTCGCCGTCCTTCTTCGCCTTCTCGCGGGCCCTGGCGAGGCGCTCGTCGAGCTTCTCCTTGCCGCCGAGCAGGCAGGAGCCGGGAACGCGGACGTCCTCGAGGACGACCTCGGCGGTGTGCGAGGCACGGATGCCGTGCTTCTTGAACTTCTGCCCCTGAGAGAGGCCGGGGGTGTTCGGCGGCACGATGAAGGAGGCGTGGCCCTTGGAGCCGAGCTCGGGGTCGACGATCGCGACGACGACATGGACATTGGCGATACCGCCGTTGGTCGCCCAGGTCTTGGTGCCGTTGAGGATCCATTCGTCCTTGGCCTCGTCGTAGACGGCGCGGGTGCGCATCGAGGCCACGTCGGAGCCGGCGTCCGGCTCGGAGGAGCAGAAGGCGGCGACCTTGACGTCGTCGACGTCGCCGTACATCTGAGGGATCCAGGTGCCGATCTGTTCCTCGGTGCCGTTGGCGAGGACGCCCACGGCCGCGAGGCCCGTACCGACGATGGACAGGCCGATGCCCGCGTCTCCCCAGAAGAGCTCCTCCATCGCCATCGGTATGCCGAGACCGGTCGGGTCGAAGAACTGCTGGGCGTAGAAGTCGAGGGAGTAGATGCCGACCTTGGCGGCCTCCTGGATGATCGGCCAGGGGGTCTCCTCACGCTCGTCCCACTCGGACGCGGCCGGGCGCATGACGTCCTTGGCGAAGCCGTGCAGCCAGTCACGGACCTGCTTCTGGTCGTCGTTGAGATCGAGCGTGAACTCGGCCATGTTCCCCTCCAGCACGTGCGTTACTTGCGGTAACCGAAGTCTGTTACCGGCAAGTAGCCGCTGTCAACCGCCACCCGCCCCTCCGCACCGGCGAGGCGAGGGGTGTTACGTTGCCCGGGCCTTACGGAATCGCACGGGCGGGGAGACACGCTATGGAGACCACACACCGGACCGACCAGCAGAAATCGGCCCATGAGCGGCGCCGGGAACTGCTCGAGGCGGCCGACCGCGTGGTGCTCCGCGACGGCCCCAAGGCCTCCATGAACGCCATCGCGGCGGAGGCCGGCATCACCAAGCCGATCCTCTACCGGCACTTCGGCGACAAGGGCGGCCTCTACCGCGCCCTCGCCCAGCGCCACACCGACGCGCTGCTCTCCGCCCTGCGCGCCGCGCTCGACGCCCCCGCGGAACGCCGCGCGCGCGTCGAGGCGACGCTCGAGACGTATCTCGCCGCGATCGAGGCACGGCCGCAGGTGTACCGCTTCCTGATGCACCCCGCGGAGGAGTCGCACCAGGCCGAGCAGGGCTTCGACGTCGGCCGCCACTCGGCGCCGCTGCTGCGCCGGATGGGCGAGGAGCTGGGCGTGGTCATCGCCGAGCGCGTCGACCTCGGGCCGGGCAGCGAGGCGCTGGCCCGGGTCTGGGGCCACGGGATCGTCGGCATGATGCACGCGGCGGGCGACTGGTGGCTCGGCGAACGCCCCTGCTCGCGCGGCGAGTTGGTGCGTGGACTCGCCGACCTGCTCTGGGGCCGCCTGGCCGAGGCGGGCGACCGCACGGACGGGCCGGGGTTCTAGCCGGCACGCAGGAGCTCTCATGCCCGCCAGGGTTGTCAGTCGGCACGCAGTAGCTCCCATACCGGCCGAATTCCAGTCGGCACGCAGGAGCTCCCTTACCGGGCCGGGGTTCCGGCCGGCAGGCACGGGGACTCATGACCGGGCGCGGCCCGGCCCCGCTTCCCCCGCGCGCACCGCCCCCGCTTCTCCCGTGGCACCACCCCCGCTTCAACCCTGCGCGCGCCGCCCCCACGGTGCCTTGCGAGCCGCCCGCAGCGCCTTCCAGCGGCGCCAGCCCGTGAGGCGGTCCGTGTAGACGGTTCCCTCCAGGTGGTCGCACTCGTGCTGCAGACAGCGGGCGAAGAAACCCGTCCCCTCGACCCGGACCGGGGAGCCGTCCGATGTGACGCCTTCCACAACGGCCCGGTCGAAGCGGGGTGTGCCCGCCTCTATGCCCGGGAGCGACAGACAGCCCTCGGCGCCCCTGTACATCCCTCCGTCCGCCTCCACCAGACGCGGATTGACGATGTGCCCGAGGTGCCGCACGTCCTCGTCGTCGGGACAGTCGTAGACGAAGACCCGCCGGTCCACGCCCACCTGATTGGCCGCGAGGCCCACTCCGTTGGCCGCGTACATCGTCGCGAACATGTCCTCGACGAGCGTGGCCAGGGACGGACCGAAGTCGGTGACGGTCTCACAGGGGGCGTGCAGCGCCGGGTCGCCGAGCAGTCTCATCGCTCGAACGGCGCCGGAACTGCCGGGGATCGGACGGTTTCGCATGGCGTCAAGCGTACGTTCCGCCGTGACCAGGAGCTTTCCGGGTGGTGCCGCGGTTCGGGCCCCTGGCCGGATCTCGATAGGCTGAGCCCGGACCGACGCAAGGAGGAACGAGGACGATGGCAGGACTCCCTGGCAATTCAGGGCCGCTGTCGCCGCGCGCCAAGCTGGCCGTGACGGCGGGCAAGGCCGCAGCGGCGGTGTCGCGCGCCGCGGGACGCGGCAGCGGATCAGTGATCGGCGGCCGGGTCGCGCTCAAGCTCGACCCCGACCTGCTGGGGCGGCTGGCCAATCACCTGGACGTCGTCCTGGTGTCGGCGACCAACGGCAAGACCACCACCACCCGGCTGATCGCCGAGGCGCTCCGGGCCAGCGGCCCGGTCGTGTCCAACGCGCTCGGCGCCAACATGCCCGCGGGCATCACCTCGGCGCTCGCCGGCGGCTCGGACGCCAAGTTCGGCGTGATCGAGGTGGACGAGAAGTACCTCGCCGGAGTCGCGCGCGACGTGACGCCGAAGGCGATCGCGCTGCTCAACCTCTCCCGCGACCAGCTCGACCGCGCCGCCGAGACGCGGATGCTCGCCGAGAAGTGGCGGGAGGGTCTGTCGGGTACGAAGGCCGTGGTCATCGCCAACGCCGACGACCCACTGATCGTCTGGGCCGCTTCCTCGTCCGCGAACGTCGTGTGGGTGGCCGCCGGCCAGGAGTGGAAGGACGACGCCTGGTCGTGCCCCTCCTGCGGCGGTGTGATGCAGCGCCCGGGCGACGACTGGTTCTGCGGCGAGTGCGGCTTCCGCCGCCCCTCCCCCAGCTGGGTGCTGAGCGGCGACCACGTCCTGGACCCGCACGGTTCGGCCTGGCCGATCCAGCTCCAGCTGCCCGGCCGTGCCAACAAGGCCAACGCCGCCACGTCCGCCGCCGTCGCCGCGGTCTTCGGGGTACCCCCGCAGGTCGCGCTCGAGCGCATGTACCAGGTGCAGGCGGTCGCCGGCCGCTATGACGTCGTGCAGTTCCAGGGCCGTGAGCTCCGTCTCCTGCTCGCGAAGAACCCCGCGGGCTGGCTCGAGACGTTCTCGCTGATCGACCCGCCGCCGACGCCGGTGATCCTCTCGGTCAACGCGCGCGGCGCCGACGGCACGGACACCTCCTGGCTGTGGGACGTCGACTACACCCGGCTGGCCGGACACCCGATCTTCGTGATCGGCGACCGCAAGCTGGACCTGGCCGTGCGCCTGGAGGTCGCGGGCCTGGACTTCCAGGTCGTCGACTCGGTCGACGAGGCGGTGCGCAGCGCCCCTCCCGGGCGGATCGAGCTGATCGCCAACTACACCGCCTTCCAGGACGTCCGCCGCCGCGTCGGCAACTGACCCGAAGAGGACTTGCAGCATGAGTGAGAGCAGCCTGCGCCTGGTCTGGGTCTACCCCGACCTGCTCAGCACGTACGGAGACCAGGGCAACGCCCTCGTCGTCGAGCGCCGGGCCCGGCAGCGCCGCCTGGACGTCCAGCGCGTCGACGTCCGCAGCGACCAGCCGGTGCCGACGTCCGGTGACATCTATCTGATCGGCGGCGGCGAGGACCGGCCGCAGCGGCTGGCGGCCGAGCGGCTGCGCCGCGACGGCGGACTGACCCGCGCGGCGGAGAACGGCGCGATCATCTTCTCGGTCTGCGCCGGCTACCAGATCCTCGGGCACGAGTTCATCAACGACCTCGGCGAGCGCGAGCCCGGCCTCGGTCTGATCGATGTGGTCTCCACCCGCGGTGAGGGGGAGCGGTGCGTCGGCGACGTACTGGCGGACATCGACCCGCGCCTCGGCCTGCCGCAGCTCACCGGTTTCGAGAACCACCAGGGCATCACCCACCTCGGCCCGACCGCCCGTCCGTTCGCCCGGACCCTGTTCGGCAAGGGCAACGGCACGGGAGACGGCACCGAGGGCGCGTACAACGACACCGTCTTCGGTACGTACATGCACGGCCCGGTCATGGCCCGCAATCCACAGATCGCGGACATGCTGCTGAAGCTGGCCCTCGATGTGAACGCGCTGCCGCCGACCGACGACCGGTGGTACGAGGCGCTGCGCGGCGAGCGGATCGCGGCCGCGACGCAGCCCGCCTGACGCACCGCACGCCGGGCGGCCTGTTCGTTCCTACGAAGGTCGTCCAGCAGTCGGACATTCGGTTCGGCCCCGCCATCTTGCGCCGGTAGGGTGGCGGGGATCCAACCGGACGACGTGGTCCGGGAGTCGGCCCACGTTGCAAAGGTATTTCGGGCTATGCGCATTGGTGTGCTCACCTCCGGCGGCGACTGCCCCGGTCTGAACGCCGTCATCCGTTCCGTCGTGCACCGCGCCGTCGTCGACCACGGGGACGAGGTCATCGGCTTCCACGACGGCTGGAAGGGCCTCCTGGAGTGCGACTACCGCAAGCTCGACCTCGACGCGGTGGGCGGCATTCTCGCCCGCGGCGGCACGATCCTCGGTTCCTCCCGCGTCCAGCCTGCGCATCTGCGTGACGGCGTCGAGCGGGCCAAGGGCCACGTCGCCGAGCTGGGGCTCGACGCGATCATCCCGATCGGCGGGGAGGGCACCCTCAAGGCCGCCAATCTGCTCTCCGAGGCGGGCCTGCCGATCGTCGGTGTGCCGAAGACCATCGACAACGACATCGCCTCGACCGATGTCACCTTCGGTTTCGACACGGCCGTCGGTGTCGCCACGGAGGCCCTGGACCGGCTGAAGACCACCGCCGAGTCCCACCAGCGGGTGCTGATCGTCGAGGTCATGGGCCGGCACACGGGCTGGATCGCGCTGCACTCGGGCATGGCCGCCGGTGCACACGCCATCGTCGTGCCGGAGCGTCCCTTCGACATCGACGAGCTGACCGCGCGGGTCGGCGAGCGGTTCGAGGCGGGCAAGAAGTTCGCGATCGTCGTGGTCGCGGAGGGAGCCAAGCCGCGCGAGGGCTCGATGCCCTTCGACGAGGGCGTGAAGGACATCTACGGTCACGAGCGCTTCGCGGGCGTGGCCCAGCAGCTCGCCGGTGAGCTGGAGCAGCGGCTCGGCAAGGAGGCCCGCGCGGTCATCCTCGGCCATGTCCAGCGCGGCGGGACGCCGACCGCGTACGACCGTGTCCTCGCGACCCGCTTCGGCTGGCACGCGGTGGAGGCGGCGCACCGCGGAGAGTTCGGCATGATGACCGCGCTGCGCGGTACGGACATCACGATGGTCCCGCTCGCCGAGGCCGTGGAGACGCTGAAGACCGTTCCGGCCGAGCGTTACGCCGAGGCCGAGTGCGTCCTCTGATCCGTTGAGCACGTGAGGAACCGCCCCCGGTCGCAGTCGCGGCCGGGGGCGGTTCTAGTCTGGTGCGGACAACAAGCGCGAATCGGGACGCTCCAGGAGTAGACAGATGGATCACAGCGGGCACGGCATGACCATGGATCTGCCGCCGTTCACGCTGGGGCGGGGACTGGAGTTCTCGGCGGACCCGTTCTTCCTCATCGGGTGTCTGGTGGGGCTGGCCCTGTACGGGTGGGGGGTCGTCCGGCTGCGCCGGCGCGGCGACGCGTGGCCGGCCGGGAGGATCGTCTTCTTCACGATCGGCGTGCTGAGCGTCGCGCTGGTGATGTGCACCAAGCTGAACGACTACGGCATGGTCATGTTCAGCGTGCACATGGTGCAGCACATGATCGTCTCGATGCTCTCGCCGATCCTGCTGCTCCTCGGCGCGCCGGTGACGCTGGCGCTGCGGGCGCTTCCGGTCGCGGCCCGGGGCAGCAAGGGCCCCCGCGAGTGGCTGCTGGCGCTGCTGCACAGCCGCTACATGCGGGTCATCACGCATCCGGCGTTCACGATCCCGCTGTTCATCGCGAGCCTGTACGGCTTCTACTTCACCCCGCTCTTCGACTACCTGATGGGGTCGAAGGTCGGTCACATCACGATGATGGTGCACTTCCTCGCCGTGGGCCTGGTCTTCTTCTGGCCGATCATGGGCGTGGACCCGGGGCCGCACCGCCCCGGTTACGTGATGCGGATGCTGGAGCTGTTCGCCGGGATGCCCTTCCACGCCTTCTTCGGGATCGCGCTCATGATGGCGTCCGAGCCGATGATCAAGGCGTACGAGAACCCTCCGGCGTCACTCGGCATAGACGCGCTCTCCGACCAGAACGCGGCGGGCGGCATCGCCTGGGCGTTCAGTGAGATCCCCTCGGTCCTGGTCCTGGTCGCCCTGGTCTACCAGTGGTACCGCTCCGAGCAGCGGATCGCCAAGCGCGCCGACCGGGCGGCGGACCGGGATGGCGACAAGGAGCTGGAGGCGTACAACGCCTACCTCGCCTCGCTGCAGACGCGGGGTCGCTGAGCCCCCGCTGAGCAGTGGGTACGCCCGGACAGTGGCGCCCGGGCCTCCTCAGGGGTCACCATGACCTCGACGGCCGCGCGGCCCGGCCGGGAGGAGGGCAGTGATGTCCAGTTCCACAAGGACCATGGGAGTGCTCACCGTCGGTGTCCTGGTGATGACGACCGCGTACACGGTGGCGCTCGGCAGCAATGGCTGGCTCTGGTTCGGCCTGGTGGTACTCGCGCTGCTGACCATCGGCGTAGCGGCCACCAACAGCAGCGAGCATCGGCTCTGACCTGTGGCGATAGCCATATCGCCCTCGCTTTTCCGGCCCAGAGGGCTCTTGGACAGGGGCGCTCCGGTGGTGATGTGCTGAGCCCATGGTCATCAAGAAGCGCCTTCTCACCGCCGTGCTGGCGGCCTCGGTCCTGCTCACCGGCACCGCTTGTGGCACACAATCCCCGTCGGCCACGTCGTCCCTGCCCCCGAGCCCCTCGCCGGCGTCCTCGGTGCAGCCGGACTTACGGCGTCTGGAGGAGACCCACCGGCTGCGCATCGGCGCGTACGCCATCGACACGGGCACCGGACGCACCGTCTCCTACCGGGCCGGCGAGTCGTTCCCCTCGCTCTCCACCTTCAAGGCGATGGCGTGCGCCGCCCTTCTGCACAAGGCGCGCGTCTCCGACCCGGGACTGCTGGAGCGGACGCTCCACTGGAGCGCCCGGGAGGAGGTGGCCAATTCTCCCCTGACCCAGGGGCACGGCGCCGAGGGGATGACCGCGGCGGAGCTGTGCCACGCGACCATCACCCGGAGCGACAACACGGCCGGCAATCTGGTCCTGAGGCAGTTGGGCGGCCCGGAGGGGCTGACCCGCTACTACCGGTCCCTCGGTGACCCCGTCTCCAGGCTCGACCGCTGGGAGACGGACCTGAACATCTGGAAGCCGGGCGAGACCCGCGACACGACCACGCCGGCCGCCGCGGGCGGCGACCTCCGCAAGCTCGCGGTGGGGACCGCGCTCGTCCCGGCCGACCGGGACCGGCTGAACGCCTGGATGCGGGCCACCGTCACCGGTGACGCGCGGATCCGGGCCGGTCTGCCGAAGGACTGGACGGTCGGCGACAAGACCGGCACCAGCGACTCGTACGGCGCGGCCAACGACATCGCCGTCGCCCGGCCGCCGGGCGGCGCTCCGGTGATCCTGGCGATCTTCACCAACGGGAGGGCCGCCGACGCGAAGGCCGACAACGCCGCCGTCGCCGCGACCGCTTCGCTGCTCGTGCGAGGGCTGGGCAGGGCCTCCTGAGGGAACAGGCAGGTGCAAGGGAGTGTGATGGGCGGATAACCCCGCCCGTACACTGCCTGACCGATCCGGCCGAGTGCAGGGAGACCTCGCGTGTTCTACCAGCTGCTCAAGTACGTGATCCTGGGTCCCCTGCTGCGGCTGCTGTTCCGGCCGAGGATCGAAGGCCTTGAGCACATCCCCGAGGAGGGCGCGGCGATCGTCGCGGGCAACCATCTGTCCTTCTCGGACCACTTCCTGATGCCGGTGGTGCTCAAGCGGCGCATCACCTTTCTCGCCAAGCAGGAGTACTTCACCGGACCCGGCGTCAAGGGCCGGCTGACGGCCGCCTTCTTCCGCAGCGCCGGGCAGATCCCGGTGGACCGGTCCGGCAAGGAGGCCGGTCAGGCGGCGATCCGCGAGGGCCTCGGGGTGCTGGCCAAGGGGGAACTCCTCGGCATCTACCCGGAGGGCACGCGCTCGCACGACGGGCGGCTCTACAAGGGCAAGGTGGGCGTCGCGGTGATGGCGCTCACCGCCGGGGTGCCGGTCGTTCCCTGCGCGATGGTGGGGACGTTCGAGATCCAGCCGCCCGGAAGGGTCCTGCCGAAGGTCAAGCGGGTCACGATCCGCTTCGGGGAACCGCTGGACTTCTCCCGGTTCGCGGGGATGGAGGGCGAGAAGGCGGTCGTCCGCGCGGTGACCGACGAGATCATGTACGAGATCCTGGCGCTGTCCGGGCAGGAGTACGTCGACGAGTACGCGGCGAAGGTGAAGGCCGCCGAGTCCGGCGACGGCAAGGAGCCGAGGAAGTTCCCCGGGCGGCGGCGCTGACGGCGGAAGGGGCGGCCGGTGTGCCGGCCGCCCCTCCCTCTGTACCCCGAGCCCTACGGCTTGGGAGTGGCGTGCGGTGCGCAGGTCACGTCGGCCGTGTCCACCGCGCCGCTGAGCAGGTAGCCGTCCACACGCTGGTTGACGCACGGGTTGACCAGGCCGGTCACACCGTGCGAACCGGCGTCCTTCTCGACGATGAGTCGCGAGCCCTTGAGGCGCTTGTGCAGCTCGACCGCGCCGTCGAACGGGGTCGCGGCGTCACGGGTGGACTGCACGATGAGCACCGGCGGCAGGCCCTTGCCCGACTTCACCTCGATGGGCGTGTGCTGCTTGGACGACCAGGTGGCGCAAGGAAGGTTCATCCAGGCGTTCGCCCACGTCATGAACGGGTGGTCCTCGTGGAGGCGGGTGTTGTCCCGGTCCCACTTCTTCCAGCTGGTCGGCCACTTGGCGTCCGCGCACTCGACGGCCGTGTAGACGGCGTTGCCGTTCTCCGCGCGGATGTTGCCCGCGGTGTCGGACAGATCCGGGCCCGCCGCGTCCACGAGGGCCTGGGTGTCACCGGCGAGGTACTTGCTCCAGGTCTGGGCGACGGGCACCCAGGAGGAGTCGTAGTACGGCGCGCCCTGGAAGAAGCCGATGAGCTCGGCCGGGCCGACCACCCCGCCGATGGGGTCCTTCTTGGCGGTGGCGCGCAGCTTCAGCCACTGCTCCTCGACCTTCTCGGGGGTGTCCCCGATGTGGAAGGTCGCGTCGTTCTGGGCGACCCAGGTCTTCCAGTCGTTCCAGCGCGTCTGGAAGGCGACGTCCTGGTCGAGGTTGGCCTGGTACCAGATCTTCTCCCGCGAGGGGTTGACCACGCTGTCGACGATCATCCGGCGCACATGGCGCGGGAAGAGCGTCGCGTAGACCGCGCCGAGGTAGGTGCCGTAGGAGACGCCCAGGAAGTTGAGCTTCTTCTCACCGAGGGCGGCGCGGATGACGTCCAGGTCGCGCGCGGTGTTCGGCGTGGTCATGTGCGGCAGCATCCAGCCGCTGCGCTCGGCGCAGCCGTCCGCGTACTCCGCGGCGAGCTTGCGCTGGGCGAGCTTGTCGGCCTCGCTGTCGGGGACCGGGTCGGCCTTCGGGGCCTTCACGAACTCCTGGGGGTCGACGCAGGAGATGGGGGTCGAGTGGCCGACGCCGCGCGGGTCGAAGCCCACGAAGTCGTACGCCTTGGCCGTGTTGACCCACAGGGCGCTCTTGTTGGTGACGCGGGTGGGGAAGCGCATGCCCGAGCCGCCGGGGCCGCCGGGGTTGTAGATCAGGGCACCCTGGCGCTCGGCCTGGGTACCGGTGTTGCCGATCCGGTCGACGGCTATCTTGATCTGCTTGCCGTTCGGACGTGCGTAATCGAGCGGGACGTTCACCCAGCCGCACTGAATGGGCTTGGCGAAGCCCCAGTCCGCGGGACAATCCGCCCAGTCGATACCATTCTTGGCCGCGCGCTCCGCCGCGACCTGGACGCCGCGCGCCTCGGACCAGCTCCGTTCCCCGGTGTCCGCGCCCGCCGCCGGCGCCGCGATCGCGCCGGCCACGAGGGCACCGGCCAGAACTCCGGCCGAGCCGAGCACTGCTGTACGTCTCACGTAGGTTCCCCCTGCTGTCGTGTCGAGTCGAGGGGGATCCTTTCGTCTGCAGGGCTCCCGGGAACAGAGCGTGCAGGTGTTTCTTTACCGAACCGATAACCGGTCGGCACGCTCCGTTGAGCGGAGACGCCTTCGGCGTTCAGCCGCCGAGCTCGTCCAGGGCCCGGTCCAACTCCCGGCGGAGCAGCCGCGCGTCGGGCGCCACGGCCGTCACCAGGACGGCCGGACCGGCGAGCGGGGTGAGGACGGCGGTGTCGCCGAGCAGCTTCGGTTCGGCCGGCCGGTGCTCGTAGGCCGGGTCCACCAGGAGGAGTTGGCCGACGGCCCGGTGGCCCCCGAGCACGGCGCCGCCGTCCCAGCCGTTGGGTGCCCGCTGTCCGTACGACAGTTCCTGGTCGAGCAGGAGGCGTCCGCCCCGGCGGACGGTGAGACGGGTGGTGAGAGCGCCGGGCTCCTCGCCGTACCGGCCCAGGATCTGCTCCTCGCGCAGCACCAGCCGGGCGGTGGGGGCGAGGTCGACGGTGGTGCGCATCCTCAGCTCGGAGCCGTGGGCGGAGATGAGCTGTTCCGGCAGCCAGCGCAGCTCGGCGCCCTCGCCCACGGTCAACCGGACGTCGTAGTGGGCGGCTTCGGGGGTGCGGCCGGGCAGGGCGACGGTGGCCGCCGCCGAGTCGACGGCGAGGCGCGCGCCGTCGCGCACCTCGGCTTCGAGCGTCAGCCGGTCGCCACCGAGGGGGGCGCTCATCGCGCCGACGACGGTGACCCGTGAGCGGACGCCCGCCCCGGTGTGACGGGTGCGGCGCAGGGCGAGCGGCCCGTCGCTCTCCAGCACCGGCAGGGATCCGTCGCGGGCGGCGGCGATCCTGGCGGTGGCCGAGAGGCTCATGCGGCCCAGGCGCCGAGCTGGGCGCGGACCCAGGCGGCGACGGGGCCTACGCCCTCGGGGCCGGTGAGGGAGGTGAAGACGACAGGCAGGTCGCCGCGCTGCTCCTTGGCGTCACGGGCCATGCGGTCGAGGTCCGAGCCCACGTGGGGGGCGAGGTCGGTCTTGTTGACGACGAGGAGGTCGGCGGTGGTGACGCCGGGGCCGCCCTTGCGGGGGATGTCGTCGCCGCCGGCCACGTCGATGACGAAGATCTGCGCGTCGACGAGTCCCTTGGAGAAGGTCGCGGTCAGGTTGTCGCCGCCGGACTCGACGAGGATCAGGTCGAGCGGGCCGACCGCCTCCTCGAGGTCCTCGACGGCTTCGAGGTTGGCGGAGATGTCGTCGCGGATGGCGGTGTGCGGGCAGGCACCGGTCTCGACGGCCTGGATGCGCTCGGGCGGCAGCACGGCGTTGCGCAGCAGGAACTCGGCGTCCTCGCGGGTGTAGATGTCGTTGGTGACGACCGCGAGGGAGAGCTGGTCGCGCAGGGTCCGGCAGAGCGCGGCGACGGTCGCGGTCTTTCCGGAGCCGACGGGACCCCCGAGACCGATGCGCAGCGCGCGCCGGGTGCCGTCGGGGCGGGTGGCGTCGGCGCTGATGGCGGCCGGGCCGTCGTGGGTGTGATCGAGGTGCATGGGGGCTCCTTGGTGGTGCTACGAGTCGCTAGGAGGCGAAGAGGCGGACCGGCCAGGCCGCGTGCTGCTCCGCCGTGATGTCGAGGAGCGGCGCCGAGGCGGCCGGCAGGTGGTCGATGCCCCGGCGGGCCGCGGCAGCGGCCTGCTCGGCGACCCGGTCCATGTCGGGGGCGAGCCGGGCGAGCACGGCGGTGGCTTCGAAGGGGTCGAGGCTGAGCAGCCGGACGGCGGCGGTGGCGGGGCCGCCGACGGTCTCGTACGCGACGCAGTGCGCGGCGTCCTCGGGGCCGAGCCAGGCGGCGCGGGCGGCGAGCCCGAGGACGATCGGCTGGTGGGTGCCGCGCGGGAACCGGCTCGCGACCGCGTCGAGTTCGGGGCTCGGCCAGGTCGCGCGGGCGGCACGCATCAGCTGCCGTCCGAGTCGCCGGGCGACCTGGCGCAGCGCGGGCGAGGGTGTGCGGGCGTCGGCGGCGGCGTCCAGTTCCACCGGGTCGTGGCCGAGCGCGGCGGCCGCGGCGAGGGCGGCCGAGGTGAGCCCGGTCGTGTGCAGCCGCCCCCGGCAGAACGCCGCGAGGTCCTTGGCGTCCTTGATGCGGCCCGCCTTGACGGCCGCTTCGGCGCCGCCCGAGTGGGCGTGGCCGCCGGCGGGGAAGCGCCCGTCGGCGAGGACGAGCAGGGCGGCCCGGGCGCTCCCGCCGGCGGCCGGGCCGGTGCCGGGAGCGGTGAGCGCTGAGGTGTCCGTATCGATGGCGGTCATGGTCAGAAGAGGAAGTACCGCTGGGCCATGGGAAGTTCGGCGGCGGGAGCCGGTTCGACCCGTTCGCCGTCGATGGTCACCGTGAAGGTGTCGGCCTCGACCTCGACGCGTGGCAGGGCGTCGTTCTCCCGCATGTCGGCCTTGGTGACGCGCCGGGTGTTCTTGATCGCCACGAACTTCTTGTCCAGACCGAGGCGCTCGGGAAGATCGTCCTCGATCGCCGCCTGCGAGACGAAGTTGAACGAGTTCCCGGCGGGCGCCTTGCCGAGCGCGCCGAACATCGGCCGGGGCAGCACGGGCTGGGGAGTGGGGATGGACGCGTTGGCGTCGCCCATCTGCGCGTAGGCGATCTGGCCGCCCTTGAGGACGAGCAGCGGCTTGACGCCGAAGAACGCCGGCTCCCAGAGCACCAGGTCCGCGAGCTTCCCGGCCTCGACCGAGCCGATCTCATGGTCCAGGCCCTGCGCCACCGCCGGATTGATCGTGTACTTGGCGACATAGCGACGGGCCCGGTGGTTGTCCGCGCGACCGTCGCCGGGCAGGGCGCCACGGCGCTTCTTCATGACGTGCGCGGTCTGCCAGGTGCGCATGACGACCTCGCCGATCCGGCCCATCGCCTGAGAGTCCGAGGAGATGATCGAGATCGCGCCGAGGTCGTGGAGGATGTCCTCCGCCGCGATGGTGGACGGCCGGATCCGGGACTCGGCGAAGGCGAGGTCCTCGGGGACCGACGGGTTGAGGTGGTGACAGACCATCAGCATGTCGAGGTGTTCCTCGATGGTGTTGACGGTGTGCGGGCGGGTGGGGTTGGTGGAGCTCGGCAGCACGTGCGGCTCGGAGACCACGGTGATGATGTCGGGCGCGTGCCCGCCTCCGGCGCCCTCGGTGTGGTACGCGTGGATGGTGCGTCCGGCGATGGCGGCCAGGGTGTCGCCGACGAAGCCCGCCTCGTTCAGCGTGTCGGTGTGGATGGCGAGCTGCGCGCCCGTCTCGTCGCAGACGCGCAGGCAGGCGTCGATGACGGCCGGGGTCGCTCCCCAGTCCTCGTGGATCTTGAACCCGAGCGCGCCACCGCGCAGCTGGGCGTACATCGCGTCGCGGGACATCGTGTTGCCCTTGCCGAGCAGTCCGATGTTGACGGGGGACGCCTCCAGCGCCGCGAACATCCGGGCGAGGTGCCAGGAACCCGGGGTGATGGTGGTGGCCTTGGTGCCTTCGGCGGGTCCGGTACCGCCGCCGACGAGGGTGGTGATCCCGGAGGCGAGCGCCTCGTCGATGATGGTCGGCGAGATGAAGTGGATGTGGGTGTCGATGCCGCCCGCGGTGAGGATTCGGCCGTTGCCGACGATGATCTCGGTCTCGGGGCCGATGACGAGATCCGGATGGACGCCGTCCATGGTGTCGGGATTGCCGGCCTTGCCGATGGCGGTGACCCGTCCGTCGCGGATGCCGACGTCCGCCTTCACCACGCCCCAGTGATCGATGATCACGGCGCCGGTGACAACGGTGTCGGGTGCGCCTTCGGCCCGGGTGGTCCGCGCCTGGCCCATCGATTCGCGGATCACCTTGCCGCCACCGAAGACCGCCTCGTCCCCGGCGCGGCCGGGGCCACCGGAGCGGTCCTCCTCGATCTCGACGAGCAGATCGGTGTCGGCGAGCCGGATCCGGTCACCGGTCGTGGGACCGAACAGGTCCGCGTACACGGCGCGATGCAACTCAGCCATCGAGAGGGCCTCCGGTCTCTCCGCGCAGGCCCGGCACTGTCCGCAGGCCGGCGATCGGTACGAGTTCGATGTCGACGGGGACGCCCGGCTCGAAGCGCACGGCGGTGCCCGCGGCGATGTTCAGCCGCAGGCCGTGGGCGGCCGCGCGGTCGAAGGTGAGGCCCGGATTGGCCTCGGCGAAGTGGTAGTGGGAGCCGACCTGCACGGGCCGGTCGGCGGCGTTGAGGACGGTGAGGCGGGTGACGTCGCGGCCTTCGTTGAGCGGCACGGGCCCGTCCGCGTGAAGGATCTCCCCGGGGATCATCGGCGTTCCCCCGTCAGACGATCGGGTCGTGGACGGTGACGAGCTTGGTGCCGTCGGGGAAGGTCGCCTCGACCTGGACGTCGTGGATCATCTCGGGGATTCCCGGCATGACCTCGTCGCGGGTGAGGACCTTGCGCCCGGTCGCCATGAGCTCGGCGACCGTACGACCGTCCCTGGCTCCCTCCAGTACGTGCGAGGTGATCAGGGCGACGGCCTCGGGGTGATTGAGCTTCACCCCGCGCGCCCTGCGCTTCTCCGCCACGTCGGCCGCCACATGGATGAGCAGGCGCTCCTGCTCATGCGGGGTCAGTTGCACGCTTCCACCTCACACTTGTTCCCCAGGCGCTCACCTGGACGCAGCCGGACCATATCGATCTTCAACACTTCGTTGAACTGCGGCGATGCGTCTCAGGACAGACATTGCACGTTAGGGCGGAAGTTTTTCCGGCGCGTTAACTGGCTCTTTGCGAACCCGTGGATATCAGCCACTCGGCGCGATCAGACCGGGCCGGCGCCCCGGTGCCTCGCGGCGATGCCGAACCGTCCCTGTTCGCCCGGAGCGGATGCCACGTCGCGGACGGTGGACACCGAACTGATGACGTCGTCCTGCGGCTGGTCCGCCTCCCCTTCGAGTCGCTCCAGGTCAGCGGCGGAGACAAGGGCGACAAGGGGCTTGCCGTGACGGGTCACCACGACGCGCTCGCCGCCGTACACGACGCGGTTGATCAGATCGGCGAGCTCAGCGCGGGCTTGCGTCACCGGAATCTCGTAGGCCATGCTCCCCATTCTAACGGTCTGTACGTCCTGTACATTTTTTACAGAGAGGTATGCCATGGAGCAGCGCCATGTCCTCCCCGAGTTCACCGAACGCACGAGCCTGGGAACCCGCACGCTGGACCCGTACTCCAAGCTCCTCCAGGAGCGGATCGTCTTTCTCGGTACGCCCATCGACGAGACGTCGGCCAATGATGTGATCGCGCAGCTCCTGCATCTGGAGTACGCGGACCCGGACCGGGACATCGCGCTGTACATCAACTCGCCCGGCGGGTCGATCACCGCCATGACCGCGATCTACGACACCATGCAGGTCATCACCTGCGACGTGCAGACGACCTGTCTCGGACAGGCCGCCTCGACCGCCGCCCTCCTGCTCGCCGCCGGGGCTCCCGGCAAGCGGCTCGCACTGCCGGGGGCGCGGGTGGTCGTTCAGCAGCCCGCGATGGACGAGCCGTTGCGGGGGCAGCCCAGCGACCTCGAGATCCAGGCACGGGAGTTGGCACGGCTGCGCGAGCGGATGTCCGGGATGCTCGAGCGCCACACCGGGCAGAGCCGCGAGCGGATCGACGCGGACCTGGACCGGCTCTCGGTGTTCGACGCCGCGCAGGCCAAGGCGTACGGCCTGGTGGACCATGTGATCGAGAGCCGCCGGGTGGCCGGCGGCACCGGGACCGGGTGAGGCGGCGATGGTTCCCGAGCTGCCGCCACTGCCCGCCCTGACCCGCGCCGAGGGCGAGTTCATCGACAGCTATCTCGCGGTGGTCGATCTGCTCGGCCGCATCAATCCGGCCCGCACCGAGCACACCTACGGCGCACTGCGGGCGGCTCAGGCGCTGGTGGGGCGCGCGACGGCGCTGCGCGACGCGCTCGTGGTGATGCACGCGCGCGGTGAGACCGACGTGCACGCGGACACGCTGGCGCGCGCCCTGCGAGTGCTGGACGGGGAGCGTCGCGCCGGGCGGGTCACCGTACCCAGGACGTCCGCCAGTTGACAGACCCGGTGTGTATGTCGAGGGCCGTACGGGACCGTAATCCCTCGTCCGTTCGGCGTAGCCGGGCGACCGATCGGCGTGCGGGGCGAGTTGCGCACCGCGAGTACACATCTGGCCGAACGGCTCGCCTTCGCCGCTGGTACGACGCTCATCGAATCCACGGGAGGTTACGGGCAAGTGACGTCGTCCACCTGAATGGATCAGTAGTGACGAGACTCACATATCGCCGTTTCAACTCGGAAATCGGACATCCATGGGTCAAGATCCGTGACGACGACAAGCCCCCGCCACCGCGGCGGGGCGGTCCGGGCGGACGCCGAGTCCTGCCGCCGCTCCGGATGTCTGGTCGACAGGAGTGGATCGGCAGGAGTGGAGGACCCGCGCAGTACGGGACGGCCGGCAGTGGGGCCGCTCCTCGGGGTGAAGCCGCGTCAGCGGCCGGGCAACTTCGCCAGTCCGAACCCGACAGGTCATCCTTCACAGGCGGCTGACGAAGGGTTGCGCATGACTGCGCAGATTCATGTCCCGTTCCTGTTGTCCCGGGCCGGAGCAGTCTCGGCCCTTACGCTCGCCGCCGTCGGCGGCACGCTGTTCGCCCCGGGCGCCGCGCCCGAAGCGCGGGCCGCGTCCGCGCACGCCGCTCAGGCGCTGCACGTCGCCGTGTCCAAGAAGGGGGCCCCGTACCAGTACGGCGCGGCGGGGCCGTGGCGCTTCGACTGCTCGGGGCTGACGCTCTACTCGTACAAGAGGGTCGGCAAGGCGCTCCCCCGCACCGCGCAGCAGCAGTACAACCGGACCCAGCACATTCCCGCCTCGAACCGGCGCAAGGGTGACCTGGTCTTCTTCCACTACGGCCGGAGCGTCTACCACGTGGGCATCTACGCCGGTCACGGAAAGATCTGGCACTCACCGAAGACCGGGTCATGGGTGAAGCTGGACCCGATCTGGACCTCGAGCGTCTGGTACGGCCGGGTGCGCTGACCCCGCCTCACCCCCGAGGGCAGGGCCCAACACCGGGCCCAGCACGCCCTGTTGGTGAACGGATACACCAGGGTGGTGACCGGGCCGGGCGATTCGTTAGACAGGCGAAGAGTTTCCTTACATAATCCTTAGGCATGGGAAAGACTTACGCACGCATCGACGGCCGGCTGCGCACCTTCATAGAGCAGCAGCCGATCTTCTTCACCGCGACCGCCCCATTGGTCGGCGACGGCACGGTCAACCTCTCCCCCAAGGGCCTCAAGGGCTCCTTCGCGGTGCTCGACGAGGAGCGGATCGCCTATCTCGACTTCGCCGGCAGCACTGCCGAGACCATCGCGCACCTGCGGGAGAACGGCCGGATCACGGTGATGTGGTGCGCCTTCCAGGGGCCGCCCAACATCGTTCGGGTGCACGGCCGGGGCGAGCCCGTCTTCCGTGACGACCCGCGCTTCAAGGAACTGCTCGCACACTTCCCGGGCATCGACCCGGCCCTGCACGGGCTGCGCGCGATCATCGTGGTGACGGCCGAACTCGTCCGTGACTCCTGCGGATACGGAGTGCCCTTCATGTCGTACGACGAGGATCGCGACCTGCACGGCAAGCGTTTCTCGCGCGAGGACGACGCCTCGCTGAGCGCGTACTTCGCCAAGAAGGACCACATCGCACAGAGCATCGACGGCCTGCCCGGGCTGCCTCTTCCGCTGCCGCCCAGTAACTTCTGAGCAACGGCCCCTCCGAAGTCGGTGGACAGGGTCAAAGCACACCGATGATCAACGGTGGCCGCACCCGTCTCCACACCGCGTGAGGTCGCGCAGCGTCTGCCTGCCGTCCTGTGTATCGGAGGGCTTGTGCAACGTGGCGAAGTCTGGTGGGTCCAGTTCGACGAGCGGAGGTTGGTCGTACTGCTGTCAGGAGACGACGCGTCCGGGTTCCAGGTGATGCAGGTCGTCGCTCCGGCGGGCCTCGACATCAGCGGTCTGGGCATCGAAGTGACGGTCGGCGCCGGTGAAGGGCTGCCGCTCGAAGGCGTGCTGCGGCTCGCGTTCCCGCGTCCAGGCTTCACCCCGTGCACGTGGCTGACCACCGTGTCCCGGGACGACCTGATAGAGCGGGCGGCCGTCCTGTCCTCCAATAAGCTCAGCGAGATCGACGATGCCCTCCGACTCGCTGAACGAGCACAGGAGCGGACCCCGGCAACAACCGCGAAGCTCAGCGAGATAAGGGACGCCCTCCGTCGCGGTGAACTCGGGTAGACGGAGAATGAGCCGACGCCCGCGACGGCATGGGCGATCTCGGGCGAGATGATCCACGCTGGACACCTGCCACCTCGACGCCCCTCACCATCGAGATCACGATCTATGGCTGGAGTACTAGCCGCCGATCGGCGCCGTCGGTTCCTGGGCGGGGACGGTCCACGGGAGGGCGATCCAGACGGTCTTGCCGCCCTCCTCGGTGGGGACCACGGAGATCCGCCCCCCACACTCGGAGGTCAGCCAGCGGATGATCACCATCCCGCGCCCGTTGTCCTGCTGCACGGCCGCGGGAAGCCGCCGCGGCCATCGCGGGTGGCTGTCGGTGACGCCGATGTGCAACTGCTCGTCGCGCTCGAGGCGCACGTCGATGGTGAACGTGGGCGACTGACCGAAGGTGTGCTGCACGGCGTTGGTCGCGAGCTCGGAGACGATCAGCCGGACGGTGTCGGCCGCCTCCGTCCCCTCGGCCAGCCCCCATGCGGAGATGACGTCCGCCACGTATCTCCGGGCGGCGGAGACCGAGGCGGGATCGCTCGGCAGAGTGACGGTTGCTTCCTGGTGGTCTGCCATGGCGACGCTGTCCCTTTCCCACCGGGGCCCGACTCCGCCACGTGGCGGATGGTCTGCGACGACGGCCTCGGATTGCGCTTCGCGCCAGAGTGCCACTGATGGTGCTGCCCTGGGTGTCGATCCACCAAGATATGCATATATCTGTCGCCCGAAGCGGTGAACTCTGCGACGCGAGACCGCATTCGGGCGGCACACTGACGCGTCGGGCGCTAAAGGAACCGAGCGGAAGGGAGTGGGCCGATGCGTGGCATGCGGCACGGTCCCGCGGTGCGCCGGCGCAAGCTCGGCGAGGAGCTGCGCCGCCTCCGTCTGGACGCGGGGCTCACCAGTCGCGAGGCCGCCCGTCTGGTCGGCTGGCACCAGTCGAAGGTGAGCCGGATCGAGACGGGGACCAGTGGGGTGCGGGCCGTCGACGTGACGCGGCTGCTCGACGCCTATGGGATCGTCGAGCCGCGTCTGCGGGCGCTGTTGGAGGCGCTGGCGGGGGCGGCGGACAGCGGCGGTACGGGATGGTGGCACGCGTACCGCGGTGTGATCCCGCCCCAGTACCGCGACTTCATCAGTCTGGAGTCCCAGGCGCGGACGGTACGGACGCTGGAGACCTCGGTGGTGCCGGGGCTGTTGCAGACGCCGGAGTACGCACGGGCGGTGACGCGGTCGGCGCTGGACAACAGCACGGCGACGACGGTCGATTCACTGGTGGAGGTACGGCTGACGCGCCAGGAGGTGCTGCGGGCCGATCCGCCGCTGGAGTTCAGCGCGGTGCTCGACGAGGCGGTGCTGCGGCGACAGGTGGGTGGACCTGGGGTGATGCGGGCGCAGTTGCGGCAGTTGATGGAGTGGGCCGTGCTGCCTCATGTCCGTTTGCAGATCATGCCGTTCACGGTCGGCGGCTATGCGGGACTCACCGGCCCTTTCGTTATTTTCTCCTTTCCGAACATTTCTGATCTGGATGTGGTCGTTCTCGACCACTTGACGAGTAGCCTCTATCTGGAGCGGAATGAGGACCTCGACGCGTACAGCGCCGCGTTCCGCGCCATGCAGGAGCACGCCCTTTCGACCGACGATTCGTTGGCACTCATCGCCGGGATCAGTGACGGCGCGTAGGGAGGCACCCCCCAATGTCTGCTTACCTCGCACAGCAGGAGCACCCCCTGCCCGAAGGCTTACGGTGGCGGCGCAGCAGCCGCAGCGTGGGCATGAACAACTGCGTCGAGACCGCCCGGCTCGACGACGGCCGACTCGCCGTACGGGACTCCAAGAACACCGCCAGGCCACCGCTGCGCTTCTCGGCGGTGGCCTGGTCCTCGTTCACCCGCTCACTGGGCTGACGGAGCCGTACGCACGATCGTGGCGACCGCCGCGTCGATCTGAGCGTCCGTCAGATCGGCGCGTGCGGTCAGCCGCAGCCGGGAGATGCCGTCCGGCACCGACGGAGGACGGAAGCATCCGACGCCCAGACCTTCCTCGCGGCAGTCCGCGGCCCACCGCAGCGCCGCCTCCGGAGAGGGGGCGCGCACCGAGACCACGGCAGCGTCCGGGCGGACGGCGGTCAGTCCCGCGTCCGTGAGGAGACCGTGCAGGGTCGTGGCGACCGCCCGCGCGCGGTCGGCGAGGCCCGGCTCAGCGCGCAGCAGCCGCAGGCTCGCCAGCGCGGCTCCGGCCGCGGCCGGAGCGAGTCCGGTGTCGAAGATGAAGGTCCGTGCCGCGTTCACCAGATGCTCGATGACCCGCGCCGGGCCGAGTACGGCCCCGCCCTGGCTGCCCAGGGACTTCGAGAGGGTGAGGGTCGCGACGACATCCTCGTCACCGGCGAGACCGGCGGCGTGCAGCGCGCCCCGCCCGCCCTCGCCCAGGACCCCGAGCCCGTGCGCGTCGTCCACGACGAGCGCGGCGCCATGGTCGCGGCAGGCGGCGGCGTGGGCGGCCAGCGGCGCCCGGTCGCCGTCCACCGAGAACACCGAGTCGCTGACGAAGAGGGCCCGGCGGCCCCGGTGGGCGTCAAGGGTCTTGCGCACGGCGTCGGGGTCGGCGTGCGGCACCACCGCGGTCTCGGCGCGCGAGAGCCGGCATCCGTCGACGATGGACGCGTGGTTACCGGCGTCGGAGACGATCAGTGAGTCGCGCCCGCTGAGCGCGGTCAGGGCGGCGAGGTTGGCCGCGTACCCCGACGAGAACACCAGAGCCGCCTCGAACCCGCAGAACTCGGCGAGCTCGCTCTCCAGCTCGGCGTGCAGCCGGGTGGTTCCGGTGACCAGGCGGGAGCCGGTGGCTCCGGCGCCCCAGCGGCGCGCGGCCTCGGCGGCCGCCCCGGTGATCGCGGGGTGGCGGGTCAGGCCGAGGTAGTCGTTGCTCGCGAGATCCAGCAGTTCCGATTCGGCGGCGCGGGGGCGGAGCGTACGGACGAGCCCGGCCTCCGCGCGGCGGCGCGCCTCGGCGTCGGTCCAGTCGAATGGAGCCCGGTGCATATCGCGGATCCCTTTTGTAGGCAGCGCACAGACCCTAACCGGCTCGGGCCGAGGTCAGAGTGTGGCCATACACACACCTGAAACGCGGTCTGTTGTTCAGTTCCTCCTTGGCCCGGGGGCGTGCCGTAGGCGAGGATCGGCTCTCATGGACCTGCTGAACACGCTGGTGGAGAAGGGGCTGCGGCGCGAGCTGCCGACCCGTGAAGAAGCGCTCGCCGTGCTGGCGACCTCCGACGACGATCTGCTCGATGTGGTGGCCGCGGCCGGAAAGGTCCGCCGCCAGTGGTTCGGGCGGCGGGTGAAGCTCAATTACCTGGTCAATCTGAAGTCCGGCCTGTGTCCCGAGGACTGCTCGTACTGTTCGCAGCGGCTCGGGTCCAAGGCGGAGATCCTCAAGTACACCTGGCTGAAGCCGGACGAGGCGTCGAAGGCGGCCGCCGCGGGGGTGGCCGGGGGCGCCAAGCGGGTCTGCCTGGTCGCCAGCGGCCGCGGCCCGACGGACCGGGACGTCGACCGGGTCGGCCAGACCATCGAGGCGATCAAGGAGCAGAACGAGGGCGTCGAGGTGTGCGCCTGCCTCGGTCTGCTCTCCGACGGCCAGGCGGAGCGACTGCGGGACGCGGGCGCCGACGCCTACAACCACAACCTCAACACCTCCGAGGCGACGTACGGGGACATCACCAAGACCCACACGTACGCGGACCGTGTCGACACGGTGCAGAAGGCGCACGCCGCGGGCCTGTCCGCCTGCTCCGGGCTGATCGCGGGCATGGGCGAGACCGACGAGGACCTGGTCGACGTCGTCTACGCGCTGCGCGAGCTCGACGCCGACTCGGTGCCGGTCAACTTCCTGATCCCCTTCGAGGGCACGCCGCTCGCCAAGGAGTGGAACCTCACCCCGCAGCGCTGCCTGCGCATCCTCGCGATGGTCCGGTTCGTCTGCCCCGACGTGGAGGTGCGGATCGCCGGTGGCCGTGAGGTGCATCTGCGCTCGATGCAGCCGCTCGCGCTGAACCTGGCGAACTCGATCTTCCTGGGCGACTACCTCACCAGCGAGGGCCAGGCCGGCCAGGCCGACCTGGACATGATCGCGGACGCCGGCTTCGAGGTGGAGGGGGCTGACACCACGACGCTGCCCGAGCACCGCAGGGCCGTGTCGGACGCCGAGGCGGCGGAGGGCTGCGGCTCCGGTGGCGGCTGTGGTTCCGGGTCGGTGTGCGGTTCCCCCGAAGAGGCCGCTGCCGAGGTGCCGTCCGCGCGGACGGATCTGGTCGCGGTACGCCGCCGAGGTGCCGGCACGGACATCGCGCCCAATGCCTAGTGCCGAACCGGGTCTCGACCCGGCCGAGCTGATCGCCCTCGACCGGGCCCATGTCTGGCATCCGTACGGGCCCATGCCGGGCCGTACGGATCCGCTGGTCGTGGAGTCCGCGTCGGGGGTCCGGCTCCGGCTGGCCGAACCCGCCCACGGCCGGACCGAGTTGATCGACGGCATGTCGTCCTGGTGGTCCGCCGTGCACGGCTACAACCACCCGGTGCTCAACGAGGCCGTGCGGAGCCAGCTCGGCCGGATGAGCCATGTGATGTTCGGCGGGCTCACCCATGAGCCCGCCGTGCGCCTGGCCACCCGGCTGGTGGAGATCACCCCGGAGCCGCTGCGGCACGTCTTCCTCAGCGACTCCGGCTCGGTCGCCGTCGAGGTGGCCGTGAAGATGTGCCTGCAGCACTGGCGCTCGGTGGGCCGCCCCGCCAAGCAGCGGCTGCTGACCTGGCGCGGCGGCTACCACGGCGACACCTGGCAGCCGATGTCGGTGTGCGACCCCGAGGGCGGGATGCACGAGCTGTGGTCGGGCGCCCTGCCCCGGCAGATCTTCGTGGACGCGCCACCGGCCGCGTACGAGGAGTCCTATGCGGAGCTGCTGCGCTCCACGATCGGACGGCACGCGGACGAGCTGGCCGCCGTGATCGTGGAGCCGGTGGTGCAGGGCGCCGGCGGGATGCGGTTCCACTCCCCCGAGTACCTCCGGGTGCTGCGCGAAGCATGCGACGCGCACGACGTCCTGCTGGTCTTCGACGAGATCGCCACCGGCTTCGGCCGCACCGGCAGCCTCTTCGCGGCCGGGCAGGCGTCGGTGTCCCCCGATGTGATGTGTCTGGGCAAGGCGCTGACCGGTGGGTACCTGTCGATGGCGGCGACGCTGTGCACCGAGCGGGTGGCCGACGGCATCTCGCGCGGCGAGGTGCCGGTGCTGGCCCACGGGCCGACGTTCATGGGAAACCCGCTGGCGTCCGCCGTGGCCTGCGCCTCGATCGACCTGCTGCTGTCCCAGGACTGGGCGGGGGAGGTCAAGCGGATCGAGGCGGCGCTGCTCGACGGCCTGGCGCCGGCCCGCGAGCTGCCGGGCGTCCTGGACGTCCGGGTGCTCGGCGCCATCGGGGTCATCCAGCTGGACCACCCGGTGGACATGGCCGCGGCGACGGAGGCGGCGGTGCGCGCGGGCGTGTGGGTGCGGCCGTTCCGCGACCTGATCTACACGATGCCGCCGTACGTGACGGGTGACGAGGACCTCGAACGGATCTGCGCGGCGGTGTGCGCGGCCGCGGCCGCGGGCTGAGCCGCACCCCCGGGCGCGCCGGCTCAAGAACACGGTGTCCGCGGCGCGCCCGCGGGGAACGGGCACCGCTTCACGTACAGGTACAGGAAGGACAGCGAGAGCATGACCGTCATCGTCGTCAGTGGCACGGGCACCGAGATCGGGAAGACGATCGTCACCGCCGCGGTCGCCGCCGCGGCGGCGGCCCAGGGCCGCTCGGTGGCCGTGCTGAAGCCCGCGCAGACCGGCCTGGCGCCTGGCGAGCGCGGTGACGCGGACGAGGTCGTCCGGCTCTCCGGGGCCGTGACCGCCCTCGAACTGGCGCGCTTCCCGGAGCCGTTGGCGCCCGCCACCGCCGCGCGGCGGGCCTCCATGGCGCCCGTCGGCCCCCGGCAGGTCGCGGACGCCGCCGAGAAGCTCGCTGCCGAGCACGACCTGGTGCTCGTGGAGGGTGCGGGAGGGCTGCTGGTGCGCTTCGACGAGGACGGCGGCACACTCGCCGACGCGGCCAGGCTGCTCGGGGCGCCGGTGCTGGTCGTGGTGCCCGCCGGGCTCGGCACGCTCAACACGACGACGCTGACCGGCGAGGCGCTACGGAACCGGGGCATCGACCAGTTGGGCGTCGTGGTCGGAAGCTGGCCGGACGCGCCGGACCTGGCGGCCCTCTGCAACCTCGAGGACCTGCCGGAGGCCGCGGGCGCGCCGCTTCTCGGTGCCGTACCGGCGGGGGCCGGTGCGCTCCCGCCGGCCGACTTCCGGGCGGCGGCGGCCGGTTGGCTGGGACCGGAGCTGGGCGGCGTGTGGCGCGCGGAGGAGTTCAGGGCTTCCGTAGGCTGGTGATCATGCGAGCACATGTCAGCGAGATCGTCTTCGACTGCGCGGACCCGGCGGCGCTGGTGCGGTTCTGGGCCGCCCTGCTGGGCGGCGCTCCGGTGGACCGGAGCGCGGACTGGTCGTATGTCGAACCGCCCGGTTTCGTGCGGATCGCGTTCCAGCGCGTACCGGAGGGCAAGACGGCCAAGAACCGGCTCCATCTGGACCTGGAGTCGGGGGACGTCGACGTCGCGGCGCAGGAGGCGGAGCGATTCGGCGCCGTCCGCGTCGAGGGCGTCGTCACCGACGACCACGGCCGTTTCCAGGTACTGCGGGACCCCGAGGGGAACGAGTTCTGCTTCGTGGGCGCCTGATCGCGTCGCGACCGGGGGACAATGGGGGTAGCCGTCGGCTCCGTACATCCCTGTACGGCCCTTGTCGGAGGAGGCCGCGATGCTCATGCGCCGTAGCGAAGTCCCTCGTGACGCCGTCCATCACCCGCTCTTCGCCCGCTTCTACGCGCGCGTCAGCGTGGCGGCGGACACCAAGGGCGGCGTGGCCGCCGTCCGCGACGAGCTGCTCACCGGCCTGTCGGGCCGGGTCATCGAGATCGGCGCGGGGAACGGTCTGAACTTCGCCCACTATCCGGGGGCCGTCTCCGAGGTCGTCGCCCTCGAACCGGAGCGGCGTCTGCGCCAGTTGGCCGTCGAGTCCGCGCTGCGCGCCGGTGTTCCGGTGGATGTGGTCCCGGGCGCGGCGGAGGCGATGCCGGTGAAGAGCGAGGCGTTCGACGCGGCCGTGGCCTCCCTGGTGCTGTGTTCCGTACGGGACCTGTCGAGGTCGCTCGCCGAGATCAGGCGGGTCCTCAAGCCGGGCGGTGAGCTGCGCTTCTTCGAGCACGGGGTGGCGCCGGCGCGTGCGATGGCGACGGCTCAGCGGACGCTGGACCGCACGGTGTGGCCACTGTTGTTCGGGGGCTGTCACACGGCGCGGGACCCGCTCGCGGCGATGGAGGCGGCGGGGTTCGAGATCGTGGCGTACCGGCGCCTGCGGATTCCGGAGCGGGGACCGCGGATGCCGACGTCCTCGTGTGTGCTGGGCGTGGCGCGCCGCCCGTTCGACGGCGAGCGCCCGGCCGGTGGCGAGAGCCGCTAGCCGTCGATCGGCGGTCGAGGTCGCGGTCGCGGTCGCGGTCGAGGTCGCGGTCGAGGTCGCGGTCGAGGTCGCGGTCGGCGAACGCTCCCCGGCCGGTCGGCCTTCCGGTGCGAAGGGGCAGCGGCTGGGAGTCAGTGGCTCCACTGCCGCAGTTCGTCGGCGATGGCCCGGACGTCCGACGTACCGTCCTTGACCAGCCGCGCGAGGTCCCGCACCTGCTCGGGCGTGGTGATGACCTTGAGCCCGCAGGCGACGAGATAGCCGTAGGCCACGGCGGAGGCGAACATCGCGTTGGAGTGTTCGAGCGCCGGCACATGGAGGAGCAGTTGCAGCAGGGCGGCGGCGCGGGCGTGCGGGTCGCCGTAGACGGGGACGCCGAAGATCTCGGCGTCGTGCCGGGACACGGCGGCGACGAGCGCGCCCCAGTCGGTGACCTGGGGGTCTCCGGGTGTCTGATGCTCGGCGACCATGAGCAGCCAGGCGAGGTCGATCGAGAGGTTCATCCGGTGGGAGTCACCGTCACCGCTTGCCCCGGCCGGCGCCTGGGCCCCGGTCCCCTGGCCCTCCGCCGTGCGGCTCGGTGCCGAATTCCTCGGCGAACACCGATTCGTACTGCTTCATGAAATCGGCCGCGGCCTCCACGAAGGTGCGGCCCACCTCGCCCGCGTCCTGCTGGACGAGCTCCTCGATATAGCGGTTGACGCTGACTCCGCGCTGCTGCGCCCGCCGGCGGGCGGCCTCGGCGGTGGTCTCGTCCACGCGTACATTCAGCTGGGTCTTGGCCACCCCCTCAAGCTAGCGCGGAACCGCTAGCCGCGGCAATCCCGCGGCGCGACCTACTCCGAGCATGCCTGGCGGACCGCCGGGTACACGCCAGAACCGCAGGGGGAGCGTCGGGTGAATCCGCTGACCGACCCGGAGGGGCGGGCGGCGGGCCGCCGGCTCACCCCTGGGACCACGGGGGCTGACCCCCACTTCACTTTGCCCGTCCTTTACCATGACCTTTTCCCGTTCTTCCTCCCTCGATCGAAAGGTGTGAGCGTCCGCCCATGGGCGAGCCTCCCAGTAGCCGACATCGCGCACTCCTCCTTCCCCTGTCCGATCATGGGACGGAGGTGAACCGATGACCGAAGTGCTCCTGCTCACCGTGGCGCTGTTGCTCTCGCTGGCGTGTGGTGCCTTCGTCGCGGCGGAGTTCTCGCTCACGACCGTCGAGCGCGGCCAGCTGGAACGGGCCGTCGAGCGGGGCGAGCGGGGGGCGCCGAGCGCCCTCAAGGCCGTCCGGTCCCTCACCTTCCAGCTCTCCGGCGCCCAGCTCGGCATCACCGTCACCAATCTGGTCGTCGGCATGCTCTCCGAGTCGTCGATCGTCAAGCTGATCCGCGGTCCGGTGAAGGCTCTCGGCCTGTCCTCCTCGGCCGCTTCGTCGGTGGCCCTGGTCATCGGTACGGCCCTGTCCACCGTCGTACTGATGGTCGTCGGCGAGCTGGTCCCGAAGAACTGGGCCATCTCGTCCCCGCTGGCCGTCGCCAAGGTCGTGGCGGCCCCGCAGCGGGTGTTCACGGCCACGTTCAAGCCGCTGATCAGCCACCTCAACAACACCGCCAACCGGATCGTGCGCCGGCTCGGCCTGGAGCCGGCCGAGGAGCTGGCGTCCGCGCGCAGTCCGCAGGAACTGGTCGCGCTGGCCCGCCACTCCGCCAAGGCGGGCGCGCTGGAGGCGGACACCGCCGAACTGTTCGTACGGACCCTGAATCTGGCCGAGCTGACCGCGGAGAACGTGATGACGCCCCGCGTCCAGGTCACCGCGCTCGAGGTGCAGGCCACGGCCGAGGACGTCGCGAACGCGACCCGCGCGACGGGCCTGTCCCGCTTCCCCGTCTACCGGGGCAGCCTCGACTCCGTCGTCGGCATCGCCCACATCAAGGACGTCCTGGCCATACCGGCGGCCGACCGGCCCTGGAAGCGGGTCTCGGAGATGCTGCGCGAGCCGCTGCTCGTCCCCGAGACGCTCACCGTGGACCGGCTCCTGGACCGGCTGTCCGGGAAGAGGACCATGGCCGTCGTCATCGACGAGTACGGCGGCACGGCCGGTGTCGTGACGCTGGAGGACATCGTCGAGGAGGTCGTCGGCGAGGTGCGTGACGAGCACGATCCGCACGAGACCCCCGACCTCGCGCGCGCCGGTGAGGACGCGGACGGGCGAGAGCTCTGGTCGGCGGACGGCGCGGCGAGGACCGATCAGCTGGAGACGATCGGGATGCGCGTGCCGGACGGCCCGTACGAGACGCTCGCCGGTCTGATCGCCCACGAGCTGGGCCGGATCCCGGCCGTCGGGGACAGCATCGAGAGGGCCGGCTGGCGACTCGATGTCGTGGACGCCTCCGGGCGACGGGCGGCCAGGGTGCTGATGCACGCGCCGCTCTCCCGTAACGACGGAGCCGAGGAGGCACGCCGATGACCGCGATCCAGCTGCTGATCGGCTTTCTGACGCTGGTCGTCAACGCCTTCTTCGTGGGCGCCGAATTCGCCCTGATCTCCGTGCGCCGCAGCCAGATCGAGCCGGAGGCGGAGGCCGGGAACCGACGGGCACGCAGCGTCATCTGGGGCCTGGAGCACGTCTCGGCGATGCTCGCCGCGGCGCAGCTCGGCATCACGCTGTGCACCCTGGTGCTGGGCATCGTCGCCGAGCCGGCGATCGCCCATCTGCTGGAGCCGCTGTTCGACGTGGTCGGTGTGCCGCACGGCCTGGTCCATCCGATCTCGTTCGTGATCGCGCTCGCCGTGGCGACATATCTGCACATGCTGCTGGGCGAGATGGTCCCGAAGAACATCGCGCTGGCGGAGCCGACCCGGTCGGCGCTGCTGCTCGGCCCGCCGCTGGTGACTCTCGCCCGCGCGCTGCGTCCGGTGATCTTCGCGATCAACGCCTTCGCCAACCTGCTGCTCAAACTGCTCAGGGTGGAGACGAAGAACGAGGTGTCGGCGACGTTCTCGGACGACGAACTGGCCCGGATGGTCACGGACGCGGGTCACGCCGGCCTGCTGGACGACCGCGCCGCCGAGCGTCTGCACGACGCCCTGGAGCTGGGCCGCCGCCCGGTGCGGGACGTGGTCATGCCGGTGGAGCGGGTGGTGTACGCCCGCGTCGGGACCACGCCGGAGGAGCTGGAGCGGCTGGCCGCGGAGTCGGGCTTCTCCCGCTTCCCGGTCGTGGATTCCGACCGCCGGATCCTCGGCTATCTCCATGTGAAGGACGCCCTGGACGTCCTTCCGCGCGATCTGCCGTTCCCGGTGTCGTCCCTGCGCCCGATCGCCCGGGTCCGCGCCTCCACGCTCCTGGACGACGTACTGACGGCGATGCGCCGCAGCCGTACGCACTTGGCGGCGGTGGTGGACGAGGAGGGCGACGAGAAGCTCGTCGGCCTGGTGACGATGGAGGACGTGCTCCGTGAACTGGTGGGGCAGCCTCCGGCCTGATCCGCGGCCGTCCACCGGGGCGCGTATGCGGGCGCCGGCCTGACTGCCCGGCGGTTGTGGCTGCCCCGGGGCGCGGGTCTACGCGCCGGGCGCCTGTGCGGGCGCCTGGGAGGGCGGCGGCGCGGGTGTGACGGCGCGGTCCGTGGTCTCGGTGAGGCCCGGGCCGCGCCGTCCCAGTCCGCCGGCTCCAATCGCGGTGAGCACGGCGAGCAGGCTCGCGAGTCCGGCGGTGGCGAGCGCGGCCCGCCATTCGACGTCGAAGAGGTTGGTCGCTCCGGCCATCAGGACGGCGGCGAGTGACTGGGCGAAGGTGCGGACCGCGCGTTCGGCGGTGGCCTTCCAGAAATCCACGGTGAACATGTACTGGACATACTGCGGAATCCGGCGCCGCGACAGCCTTCCGGCAACAGGTCGCCATCGGCAGCCGACTTCTCCATACCGCACGGTATGATCGGCCCGCCATGACGATGAATGCCACCTACACCAGTCTGGTCGCCGTGGGCGACAGCTTCACCGAGGGAATGTCGGATCTGCTGCCCGATGGCACCTACCGCGGTTGGGCCGATCTGCTGGCCGCCCGGCTCGCCGCGCGCACGGCGGACTTCCGGTACGCGAACCTCGCCGTGCGCGGAAAGCTCATCGGCCAGATCGTCGCCGAGCAGGTGGACGTCGCCGCCGCCATGCGGGCCGACGTGGTCACGCTGGTCGGCGGACTCAACGACACCCTGCGGCCCAACTGCGACATGGGACGCGTGCGCGGGCTGCTGGAAGAGGCTGTGGAGCGTTTGGCCCCGTCGTGCGAGCGGCTGGTGCTGATGCGCAGTCCCGGGCGCGACGGCCCGGTGATGGAGCGCTTCCGCCCGCGCATGGAGGAGCTCTTCTCCTTCGTCGACGAGCTGGCCGAGCGGCATGACGCGGTCGTGGTGGATCTGTACGGCGCGCGGGTGCTCGGGGACCAGCGGCTGTGGGACGTGGACCGGCTGCATCTGACGGCCGAGGGGCACCGACGGGTGGCCGAGGCGGTCTGGCAGGCACTCGGCCTCGACCCGGAGGACGACTGGCGGGCCGAGCTGCCCCCGGGGATACGGCCCGGGTGGATGACCCGGCGCGTGGGCGATGTACGGTTCGCCCGACAGCACTTGGGGCCGTGGATCGGCCGCCGGCTGACGGGCCGGTCGTCCGGCGACGGGCTCCCGGCGAAGCGCCCGGACCTGCTGCCCTACGAGCCTCCCTCGACGCGACCGTCCGAGCGTCCGCGCTCCTGACGCGCGCGGGTCCTCCCCTCGCGGAGGGCGGCCCGCTCTCGTAGCAAGCAACAAACCGGACCGTGGCGCTGGCCTGCAGAAACCGCCAGTAGAATCTGGTCACGTGACTGCTGTGACTGCGAAGCCCCGCATCCCCAATGTCCTGGCCGGCCGCTACGCCTCCGCGGAGCTCGCCGTCCTCTGGTCCCCCGAGCAGAAGGTGAAGCTGGAGCGTCAGCTGTGGCTCGCCGTGCTGCGTGCCCAGAAGGACCTCGGGATCGAGGTTCCGGACGCCGCCCTCGCCGACTACGAGCGCGTTCTCGACCAGGTCGACCTCGCGTCGATCGCCGAGCGCGAGAAGGTCACGCGCCATGACGTGAAGGCGCGCATCGAGGAGTTCAACGCCCTCGCCGGCCACGAGCACGTCCACAAGGGCATGACCTCGCGTGATCTCACCGAGAACGTCGAGCAGCTCCAGATCCGGCTCTCGCTGGAGCTGATGCGGGACCGCACGGTCGCCGTCCTCGCCCGGCTCGGCAAGCTCTCCGCCGAGTACGCGGAGCTGGTCATGGCCGGCCGCTCGCACAATGTCGCCGCCCAGGCCACGACCCTCGGCAAGCGCTTCGCGACGGCCGCCGACGAGCTGCTCGTGGCCTACGGCCGCCTCGAGGACCTGCTCGGCCGCTACCCGCTGCGCGGGATCAAGGGCCCGGTCGGCACCGCGCAGGACATGCTGGACCTGCTCGGCGGCGACGCCTCCAAGCTGGCGGAGCTGGAGCAGCGGATCGCCGGTCACCTCGGCTTCGCGCACGCCTTCACCTCGGTCGGCCAGGTCTACCCCCGCTCGCTCGACTACGACGTGGTCACCGCGCTGGTGCAGCTCGCGGCGGCGCCCTCGTCGGTGGCGAAGACGATCCGTCTGATGGCGGGCCACGAGCTGGTGACCGAGGGCTTCAAGCCCGGCCAGGTGGGTTCGTCCGCGATGCCGCACAAGATGAACACCCGCTCCTGCGAGCGTGTCAACGGCCTGATGGTGATCCTGCGCGGCTACGCCTCGATGACGGGCGAGCTGGCCGGCGACCAGTGGAACGAGGGCGACGTCTCCTGCTCGGTCGTCCGCCGGGTCGCCCTGCCCGACGCGTTCTTCGCCTTCGACGGTCTCGTGGAGACCTTCCTGACGGTCCTCGACGAGTTCGGCGCCTTCCCCGCGGTCGTCGCGCGTGAGCTGGACCGCTACCTCCCCTTCCTCGCCACGACCAAGGTGCTGATGGGCGCGGTGCGCGCGGGCGTGGGCCGCGAGGTCGCGCACGAGGCCATCAAGGAGAACGCCGTCGCCTCCGCGCTGGCCATGCGCGAGCAGGGCGCCGAGCGCAACGAGCTGCTGGACAAGCTGGCCGCCGACGAGCGGATCCCGCTGGACCGGGCGCAGCTCGACGCTCTCATGGCGGACAAGCTGTCCTTCACCGGCGCCGCCGCCGACCAGGTCGCCGCCGTGGTCTCCCGGATCGAGGAGATCGCCAAGCAGCACCCGGAGGCCGCCGGCTACGCGCCCGGGTCGATCCTCTGATCCGCGCATGACCCGGTTCACTCCCGAGGAACTCCAGGCCGCCCGCGACCGCGTCGTCCCCGACGTGGTCGCGGACGGCCTGTCCGTTCTCTTCTGCGGCATCAACCCCGGTCTGATGTCGGCCGCGACGGGCCACCACTTCGCCCGTCCCGGCAACCGCTTCTGGCCGGTCCTGCACCTGTCCGGCTTCACTCCTCGGCAGCTGAAGCCGTCCGAGGAACGGGAGCTGCTCACGTACGGCCTCGGCATCACCAATGTGGTGGCGCGGGCGACGGCTCGCGCCGACGAACTGAGCGACGAGGAGTTCCGGGAGGGCGGCCGGGTGCTGACCGCCAAGGTCGAGCTGCTGCGGCCGCGCTGGCTGGCGGTGGTGGGCGTCACGGCGTACCGCACCGCGTTCGGCGACCGCAGGGCGGTGGTCGGCCCCCAGGAGCGGACGATCGGCGCCACGCGGATCTGGGCCCTGCCCAACCCCAGCGGTCTCAACGCCCATTGGACAGCGGCGACGATGGCCGAGGAGTACGCGAGGCTCCGCGAGGCTGCCGGGCCCGACGGGCTCTGAGGAGGGTCCGGACCACAGAGCCGCCCGGTAGCTCGGACTTTGCGGACAGGCCTCAGGGCGGGTCGACCGTCGTGACGGTGGCCAGCAGCTGGAACGGCAGCTCCTTGTCCCACTGGGAGACCCCCAGCGCCAGCCAGAGCCCGTCGACCCGCCACAGGTGCAGGTCCGGCACGTGGGCGCTCAGGACACCCCAGGGCTCGGGTATCTCCTCGCCCTCCGTGCTCCGCTCCAGCACGGACCATAGGCTGAACACCTGCGGCGGCCCCCAGCGCTCCGCGAGCAGGAGCGCGAGCGCGTCACGGTCGGCCTCGTACTGGTCGCAGACCTCTAACCGGCGGGTGCCGTCGTCCTCCCAGAAGTCGTCGCTCGTGGCGAGCTCGGCGATGTGGTAGCCGGGGCCGCTGTCCCCCAGCTCCGATCGGCCGTGCTCCGCGGGGAAGGCCCGGGAGCGCAGCAGGTCGATCGTCGCCACATGGCGTGCGGTGGTCATGGCTCCAGTAAAGCGGCCGCCACTGACAACTGCCGCCCGCTCACGCGTCCCTGGGGCGCAGAGCGCACCCTCCGGCGATCAGCGCTGCCGCCGCCCGGAGCGCTGTCACGCCGAGGCCCGTCCAGGGACCGATCGCCCCCTCGGGATGCTGACGAGGCGACCCGGGTGGTGCCGCGGTCGGTGCCCGAGCCGCCGAAGATCCTCGTGGTGACGACCTGCGAGAACGACGCCTGTGTGTACGGGGCGCCGCGCGCCGGCGCGGACGGTTTCTGCTGAAGCGGGCCCGGCCCGCCGAGATCGTGCACGCGGTGCGGCTGGTCGCCGAGGGCGAGTCGCTGCTGTTCCTGGCGGCCGTGCGCGCGCTCGCGGCCGAGTACGGCAACACGGCGGCCCGCGCGGTGATGGAGCGGGCCTCGCTCACCGACCGGGAGGAGGCGGTGCTCCGATCGATGGCCAGGGGTCTGTCCAACGCGGAGATCGCGGCCGAGTTGATCGTCGGCACCGAGACCGTGAAGTCCCATGTCAGCGCCATTCCGGGGAAGTTGGGGGCCGGGGACCGCACCCAGGCGGTCATCGCCGCGTACGAGTCCGGATTCGTGGCGCCGACCCGACGCCCCACGGGGCACGGGCGGCACTCGCCGCGCTCCCGGTCATTGAGTACCATCCGGCCAGACACGCGCTCGAGCTGGGAGGACACACCGTGGGCCGGCTGACCGGCGGAGACCCGTCGCTGTTGCGGCGGATCAATTCCGCGGTGGTACTTCATGCGCTGCGGGCCGCCGACTCCCCCACGCTCACCGATCTGACCCGGATCACCGGCCTGTCGCGGCCGACGGTCGAGGGGGTGATCGAGGGGCTCATGGAGGGCGGCCTCGTCGTCGAGTCGGCGCCCGAGGAGGGTGAGACCAGGCGGCAGGGCAGGCCGGCCAGGAGGTTCCGGTTCCGAACCGAGGCGGGGCATCTGCTGGGCATCGAGATCGGGCCGCACCGGGTCGCCGCGCTGCTCTCCGGGCTCGACGGACGGATCATCGGCGCGGGCTCCCGTGAGGTGTCGGAGACGGCGTCGGCGGACGAGCGGCTGGAGCGGGTCCGCACGGTCGTCGCCGACGTCCTGCGCCGCGCCGGAGTGGCCCGCAGCAACCTCCGGGCCGTCGGCGTCGGCACACCGGGCATCGTCGAGGCGGACGGAACCATCAAGCTCGGGACCGCCCTGCCCGGCTGGACCGGTCTCGCGCTCGGCGAGCGGCTGCGCCGCTCCTTCCGCTGCCCGGTCCTGGTGGAGAACGACGCCAACGCGGCGGCGGTGGCGGAGCACTGGAAGGGTGCCGCCACCGACTCCGACGACATCGTCTTCGTCCTCGCGGGTCTCAGTCCTGGCGCCGGTTCGCTGATCGGAGGCCGGCTGCACCGCGGCTACGGCGGCGCGGCGGGCGAGATCGGCGCGCTGCACCTGCTGGGGCGGGGGGTGACGCCGGAGACGTTGCTGTCGACGACGGACGAGCCTCTGCACCCGCTCGACGAACAGGCCGTGGCGGCGGTCTTCGCGCTGGCGCGGCAGGGCGACGCCCGGGCCGGGGCGGCGGTGGACCGGTTCATCCAGCGGTTGGTTCACGACGTGGCGGCCCTGGTGCTGGCGCTCGACCCCGAGCTGGTGGTCATCGGCGGCTGGGCCGCGGGACTCGACGGCGTACTCCAGCCGCTGCGCGACGAGCTGGCCCGCTTCTGTCTGCGGCCCCCGCGGGTGGCGCTGTCGCTGCTGGGCGAGGCCGCGGTCGGGACCGGCGCGCTGCGCCTGGCGCTGGACCATGTGGAGGAGCAGCTCTTCGCGGTCGAGGGAACGGTGACGGCCCGCCGCTGAGCAGCTCGGGGAGCTGCCGGCGACGGGCCGTGGACGCGCGCGGACGCGGGTGGTTCAGGACGCCATGACCAGGTCGCCCGAGTCGCCGAAGGTGAGGCGGCAGGTGTCGGCCCGGTAGGTCGCCACCGACACGGCTGCCGTACGGCCTTCGGAGAGGTACCGGGTCGTCACGACGAGGACCGGCGCGCCGGGCAGGCGCTCCAACTCCTTGGCGTCGTCCGCGCGGGCCGAGCCGAGCTCGACCGCGCGGTCCTGGCCGTCGAGGGCGAGGCGCTGCAGTTCGCGCAGGACGCCGCGGGCGCGGGCGGGTCCTGAGGGGCCGACGACGGAGGGGAGCTGGGGAACCGAGCCCGCCGGTACGTACAGCAGCTCGGCGGCGACGGGCTGCCCGTGCGAGACGCGCAGACGACGCACGACGTGGACGGTCTCGTCGAGGTCGGTGTCGAGGAGCCGGGCGACGGCGGCGGGCGGCGTGGCGTCGGCGCAGTCGACGGACTGCCAGGTCTCCTCGGCGACCCCCGGCCACTGGTGCTGGGTGGTGGAGACGTCGACGCCCATGCGGGGCGGGGCGACGGTGGTGCCGACGCCGCGCCGGCGCTGCAGCCGGCCTTCCAGTTCGAGCTGCTCCAGCGCCTGCCGGAGCGTGGCGCGGGCGACCCCGAAACGAGCGGCGAGTTCACGCTCGTTGGGCAGGATCTCGCCCACCGCGAAGTCCGAGTCGAGCGCCTCACTGATCACGGTCTTGAGATGCCAGTACTTCGGCTCCGGCACCGATTCCAGCTGCGTGGTCCCCACCCTGATCCTCCGCAATCGCCGTGTCCCCGGCGGCTTTCCGCGCCCTTGTTTATTAAAGGTTCCTGCACTAACTCTGCCGACCATAAGACGGTCCTCCCCCTTGGTCAAGACCAATCATCTGTCCGGCGGCCGGCACGGCGGCCCTTCGGTCGTGATCGTTCACAGGACGTTCGCGCTGCGGTGAGGCGCGCGCGGCACAGCGCCCCGCGTCCGGTGACGGAACGCGGGGCGCTTCCTGGCAGGGTGGCGCTCCTACGGCGCGACGGCGTGGAGCTTGTCCGGATTCCGCACGATATAGACGCATTGAATGCGACCGTCTCGGACCTCCAGCTGCAGGACGGTGTCCGGGGTGCCGTCCCGCAGGACGAGCACCGCCGGGGCGCCATTGAGCTCGACGAGCCGGACCTCGAAGTCGGCGACGGCGCCGGCGACTCCGAGGAGGAATCGACCGACCTTGTCCGCGGTCTCGATGATCCGCAGCGGAGCCTTGGACTTGCCACCGCTGTCGCCGACGAGCCGCGCGTCGGGCGCGAGCAGTTCCAGCAGATCGCCGAGGTCGCCCCCGCCCGCGGCGGCGAGGAAGCGCTCGGTGAGGTCGCGGCACTCGGCCGGGTCCACGTCGTATCGGGGCCTGCCCTCGTCGACATGGCGCCGGGCCCGTCCGGCGAGCTGGCGCACGGCGGCCTCGGAGCGGTCGAGGACGGTGGCGATCTCGCCGTACGGGAAGCCGAAGGCCTCGCGGAGCACGAACACGGCACGCTCCAGCGGCGAGAGGGATTCGAGGACGACCAGGACGGCGAGGGACACGGAGTCGGCGAGCACGGCGCGTTCCGCCGTGTCGGGGACGGACGGGCCGAAGTCGGTCACGATCGGTTCGGGCAGCCACGGCCCGACGTAGGATTCGCGGCGCGACTGGACCTGGCGCAGCCGGTCGATGGCCAGCCGGGTGGTGATCCGTACGAGATAGGCGCGCGGCTCGCGTACGTCCTCCCGCCGCTCGGCCGACCATCGCAGCCATGCCTCCTGGACGACGTCCTCCGCGTCGGCGGCGCGGCCGAGCATGCGGTAGGCCACGCCGGTGAGGACGGGGCGGTGCTGCTGGAAGACATCGCTGGCGGAGTCGGCGGTCACGCTCCCATCCCATCCCACGCGCGGGGCGGTGTCCAGGCGCGCCGGGTGCGGTGCGGGCCACAGCCGCGCGGCGGGGAAGGCCCGGGAGAGGTCCCGGCCGGCCTCACGCCGCGAGCCCGTCCGCAAGCGTTCCCGACCCGTTGTTGCCGCCCTCTTGAACTCGTTCCTACTGAACGGTAATTGTTGCTGACAGGGCGTCTAAGACAGGGAGCAGTCGTATGCCGGCAGAGGTCTCGTTCACCACCGCGTCCCCCCGGGGACCGCGCAAGGTCTCCGTGACGTACGAACGCAGGGGCGCGGGCGAGCCGTTGCTGCTGCTGCACGGGATCGGCCACCACTGGCAGGCCTGGGAACCGGTCCTGCCGATCCTCGCGGCCGAGCGGGACGTCGTCGCGATCGACCTGCCCGGCTTCGGCGCCTCACCGGCCCTGCCCGACGGCTTCGCCTACGACCTCGGGACGGTGGTGCCCGTACTCGCCGGGCTCTGCGAGGCGCTGGGCATCGAGCGGCCGCACGTCGCGGGGAACTCCCTCGGCGGGCTGCTCGCCCTGGAGTTGGGCAAGGAGAAGCTCGTCCGGTCGGTGACGGCGCTGTCCCCGGCCGGTTTCTGGTCGGAGGGCGAGCGGCGGTACGCCTTCGGGACGCTGCGGGCGATGCGGGCCGCGGCCCTCGCGATGCCGCTGCCGCTGATCGAGCGGCTGTCCCGGACCACCGCCGGCCGTACGGCGCTGACCAGCACCATCTACGCCCGTCCCGGCCGCCGCTCACCCGAGGCCGCCGTCGCCGAGACCCTCGCGCTGCGCGGCGCCACCGGCTTCCACGAGACGCTCGCCGCCGGCGGGAGCGTGCGGTTCACCGACGACGTGCCCGGTCTTCCGGTCACCGTCGCCTGGGGAACCCGCGACCGACTGCTGCTGCGCCGCCAGGGGATACGCGCCAAGCACACCGTCCCCGGTGCCCGGCTGGTCCGGCTGCCCGGGTGCGGTCACGTGCCGATGAACGACGATCCGGCCCTTGTCGCGCGGGTGATCCTCGACGGCAGCCGCTGACTTTCCCCGGGGACGCCTGCCGAAGGCGCCGGAGCCGAGCGCCGCTCCGGCGCCCACCAGCGCGCTGCCCGTCGCCTGGGCCACGCCGTAGGTGCCCGTGCCGGCCAGCGGCGCCGTCATCGCCGCTGCCACCGGGATCAGTCCCGACAGCAGCACCGCCCGCTCCACACCGATCCGGCGCATGCCCGTGTAGTACAGAACGAAGCCGACAACGGTGACGACCGCCGCCTGCCAACCGAGCGCCAGCGCTTCGGACATGGCCGGGATCCGCAGGAACGCCGTCCCGTCGAGCACGAACCCGAGGAGCGCGGACTCGACGGCTCCGACACCGCAGACCGCCGCCGTGAGCAGGCGCGGCCCCAGGGGCCGCAGGACCGGCACGGCGAGCACGGTGAAGCCCACCTCACCGATGAGCGCGCCCAGCGACCACACCATGCCGGACAGGTCGGTACGGCCCCAACCCTGCACCGTGAACGCGCCCGCGGCGACGAACAGGGCCCCGCAGAGCACCGGGAGGACCGGCTTGCGCCTGCTCATCAGCGGCACGAGGACGGCCACGACCACGGGCGCGCAGCCGACGAACACTCCCGGCACCGCAGGCTCGGCGCTCCGCTCGGCCGCGAGGACGGACAGATTGAAGCCGACCATCCCGATGCCGGCGACGACGGCCAGACGCCCCCATTGACGGCGGCTCAGATCGCGCAGCGGGGCGAGGCCGCCCCGGCCGAGGAAGGGAAGCAGGAGCAGAAAGGCGGCTCCGTAGCGCAGCGCCTGGCCGCCCGCGTAGGGGTAGTCGCCGAGAAGGCTGTTGGCGGTGAAGGAGGCGCCGACGAGGGCGTAGGCGAGGGTCACGAGAAGGGTTCCCCGCAGAAGGTTCGCGTTCATGGGGCCGACGCTAGGCAGCGCTCCGGTCCCGTTTAAGGTCCACTTCCATGACGTCATCGGGGACCAATCCACCGGCGGGCGAGGGCGGCGGAAGCCCCGCGTGGGAGCTGCTGCTGCCGGCGGCCGGCGCTCCGGCCCGACGGCGTGGCCGGGCGCTCCAGTCGGCGCTGCGTGAGGCGGTGCGCTCGGGCCTTCTGGTGGCGGGGACCCGCCTGCCGGCCAGCAGGGAGCTGGCGGCGGACCTCGGGGTGTCGCGCGGACTGATCACCGAGACGTACGAACAGCTCGTCGCCGAGGGATATTTGCGCAGCGGTCGCGGCGCGGGCACCTGGGTGGGCGACGCGGTGCGGGCGGCTGCCGAAGGGACGTCCGACCCGGCTCCGCCCGCTTCGCGCCCGCTGGTGGACTTCGTTCCGGGGACCCCCGACCTCTCGCTCTTCCCACGCGCGGCCTGGGCCGCCGCGCACAAGGCCGTCCTGTCCCGGCTGCCGCACCGGGCACTGGGCTATCCGGATCCCCGCGGGCTGGCGGAGCTGCGCGAGGCGCTGGCCGGGTTGCTGGCAAGGCGCCGCGGGGTGGTGGCGGATCCCGGGCGGCTGGTGGTGTGTTCGGGCGTGGCCCAGGCGATGACCCTGCTCGGATTCGTGCTGCACGCGCGCGGGATCCGGGCGGTGGGGGTGGAGGACCCCGGAAGCCCGGAGCACGGCAGGCTGTTCGCCTCGACCGGTGTGGAGACGGTGTGGCTGCCGGTGGACGCCGACGGGATGCTTCCGGGGCCACTGGCCGAGGCCGGCGTACGGGCTGTCGTGACCACCCCCTCGCACCAGTTCCCGTCCGGGATCGGGTACTCGGCCCGGCGGCGCGCCGAACTCCTGGAGTGGGCACGCTCGGTGGACGGCTTCGTCGTGGAGGACGACTACGACGGGGACTTCCGCTACGACCGGGCTCCGGTCGGCGCGCTGCAGGGCCTCGATCCGGAACGGGTCGCGTACACCGGTTCGGTGAGCAAGTCCCTGGCGCCGGGGCTGCGGCTCGGCTGGCTGCTCGCCCCGGAGGAAATGGTCGAGGAGGTCGTGGAGCGCAAGCGGACCATGGACCTGGGGAATCCGGCCCTCGATCAGGCGGTTCTGTGCGACTTCGTCACCCGGGGCGGCTACGACCGTCAGCTGCGGCGGTGTCAGCGCGCCTATCGAGAGCGCCGGGACGCGCTGGTGGCGGCGCTGGAGGAGCACCTGCCCGGCACGGAGGTCAGCGGGATCGCCGCCGGGCTGCACATCATCGCGTGCGTGCCGGTCGACGGCGGCCCGGCGTCACTCCTGGTGCGGCGGGCGGCCGCGGCCGGGGTGGCCGTGCGACCACTGGAGGACTACGGGACGCGGACCTTCGCGGACGGGCACCTGAGGCTCGTACTGGGCTACGCGCACCTGACGCCGTCGGACATCGCACGGGGCGTGCGCCTGCTGGCGGGCGCACTGCGCGGTCACCGTGAGCGCGCGGACGCCCCACGCGCCGGCGGTCAGCCGGTGTTGGACCAGCCGCGTACGGAGAGGACGAGCCGGTAGCCGTCGGGGTCCTCGACGGTGACGCCCCATTCGTTCCAGTACGGATTGGGGGACGTCACGCGCTTGCCGCCGTGCTCCTCGAGCCGGGCCACGAGCTCGTCCGGGACCTCTTCCTCGAGATAGACGACGAGAAGGTCCTCCTCGGTGGGGCGCGGCACGACGGGCGCGGCGTCGACGAGTTCGAGGTGCCAGCCGGCGTCGGGCCAGCCGAGCATGAGCAGGGCGTGGTCGCCGGGTTCGGCGGTGCCCTCGTCGCGGTAGACGACGTTCAGGCCGAGGCCGTCCTTCCAGAAGCGCTCGGCCGCCCCCAGGTCTCGTGAGGGGCGGGCGATACGGATGTGCGACTGGCCGCCTATGGGCACGAGTTCCCCCTGGTCGGTGTGTTGGACCGAACCGACCGTATCCCGCGGCGCCGGGCGGGTCGATCGGTCGCTGGTCCTCCGTCCTGCGACGTCGATCGCGCGTCGGAGGCGTACCCGGCGTGTTCCTGCGGGGCCGGGGCCCGTTGTTCATGTGGGGTTGGTGTGCGCGCCGTCACCGGCCGTTAGGCATGGCACAGCCGCCCGAACCACACGTCCCGGCAGCGTGACCCGATTCCCCCTGGAGGCGCACCGATGTCGTACAGCCCGCCGAGCCCGTCGCCCGCCCGCCGCAGCGTCCTGCGCGGCTCCCTGGCCGCCTCGGCGGGGCTCTCCCTCGGGGGAGCCGCCGCCCTTGGCGGGGCGGCGCCCGCTCTCGCCCTGTCGGGACGGCCGCGTGCCGCGTGGGGTGTGCAGACGGGTGATGTGACCTCGTCGTCCGGGCTGGTGTGGGTGCGGTCCGACCGGCCGGCGCGGATGGTCGTGGAGACCGCGGCGAGCGAGTCCTTCCGGGGCGCCCGCCGGTGGCACGGCCCGCTGCTCGGCGCGGACAGCGACTTCACGGGGACGACGGCGCTGCGCGGGCTGCCGCCCGGTGAGCAGATCCACTACCGCGTGACGCTCGCCGACCCGGACGACCCGCGGCGCACCGGTGAGCCGGTGGCCGGAACGTTCCGTACCGCTCCCGCGCGGCGTCGGGCGGGCGTGCGCTTCCTCTGGTCGGGCGACATCGCCGGGCAGGGCTGGGGCATCAACCCCGACATCGGCGGGTTCCGCGCGTACGAGGAGATGCGCCGGCTCGACCCGGACTTCTTCCTGTGCAGCGGGGACACGATCTACGCCGACGGGGTGATCCAGCCGAGCGTGGCGCTGCCCGACGGCAGGGTCTGGCGCAACATCACCACCGAGGAGAAGTCGAAGGTCGCGGAGACCCTCGACGAGTACCGGGGCAACTTCCGCTACAACCTGCTGGACCACAACGTCCGCGCGTTCAACGCCCAGGTGCCGACGATCGTGCAGTGGGACGACCACGAGGTGCGCAACAACTGGTACCCGGGGCAGATCCTCGACGACCCGCGCTACACCGAGAAGGACGTGGACGTCCTGGCGGCGCGTTCCCTGCGCGCGTTCGGCGAGTACTTCCCCGTCTCCACGCTCCGCGCGCGCGGTGAGGAGGGCCGGATGCACCGGGTGGTGCGGTACGGTCCGCTGCTCGATGTGTTCGTCCTCGACATGCGCTCCCACCGCGACGCCAACTCGCCGGGCCGTCAGGCCGACGACACCACCGGCATCCTGGGTGCGGAGCAGCTGGCCTGGCTGAAGGGCGAGCTGGCACGCTCGCGAGCGGTGTGGAAGGTGATCGCCTCCGACATGCCGCTGGGTCTGGTGGTCCCGGACGGCTCGACCGACTTCGAGGCCGTGGCGCAGGGCTACCCCGGTGCGCCGCTCGGCCGGGAGCTGCAGATCGCGGAGCTGCTGCGGTTCGTCAAGCACCGCCGTGTCACCGGGACGCTGTGGCTGACGGCGGACGTGCACTACACCTCGGCTCAGCATTACGCCCCGGAACGGGCCGCGTTCAAGGACTTCGCGCCGTTCTGGGAGTTCGTCTCCGGTCCGCTGGCGGCAGGTGGGTTCCCGGCCAACGCGCTGGACTCCACGTTCGGGCCGGAGCGGGTGTTCGTACGGGCGCCGGAGCGGGCGAATCTTTCACCGATGGAGACGCCGCAGTACTTCGGTGAGGTCGACATCGACGGCGGGAGCGGGGAGTTGACCGTGCGGTTGCGGGCGGAGGGAGGAACCGTCCTGTTCAGCAAGGTGCTCCAGCCGGGGCGCGTCGGCCAGTGACACCCCGTCCCTGATCCCACGCCTCGATCGCACGCCTCGATCCCACTTCTCGATCCCACTCCAGGAAGTCCCTTCCAGAAAACCCTCCTGGAAGGCCCCTTCGTCACCTCCTGTTGCCTCGGCGGCAATTACTTGCCATAGTGGAAAGTAGTTGCCGCCAAGAGACCGGGGGATCAGTGATGACCGAACACGTCGACGCCGTGGAGGCGTTGGGGCGAAGCCTGCGCATGGAGAAGGCCGCGCGGCGGGACAGCGGCTGGTACAGCCGCTATCTGATGATCTTCGCCGTCGCACAGCTGGGCCTGGTGCCCACGGTGCTGCTGCTGCACGGCACGGTGGCCATGCCCCTCGCGTTGATCGCGTACGTCGTCGTCGTGTCCGGGCTGAGTCTCTACGTGACGCGCAGGCGGGCGGTGCGGCGCGCCTTCGGCCTGCGGCACGGCCTCACCATCGGCATCTGGGGGGTGCTGTACGCGCTCACGATCGTCCTGGGCTCCACCGTCTTCCCCGACAACGTCACCTTCGCCGTCGGGGCGGCGCTGGTGTGCACGCTGCCGCTGGCGGTGGCCGGTTGGATCGAAGGGCGCCTGGGCGCATGACGGACGCGAAGCAGGGCAGTCACCCGCGTCACGCGCTGGAGCCGCTGCTGACCTCGCCCGTGCGCCTGTCGGTGGTGGCGGCCCTCGCACCGCTGGACCGGGCGGAGTTCGCGTTCGTACGGGATCTGGTGGAGGTGTCCGACTCTGCGCTCTCCAAGCAGGTCGCCGCGCTGGAGGAGGCGGGTCTGGTCTCGGTGGACAAGGGCCGGGTGGGGCGCCGGCCGCGGACCTGGCTGGCGTTGACGGCGACAGGGCGTGACGTCTACGCCCGGCATCTGGCGGCGCTGCGGGCGATCGCCGGGAGCTGAGACCACAGCCGTCCGGCGATTGTCAGTGGTGCCCCCTAACGTCATTCCCATGACGCGATCCGTACAGGCACTCGCCTATTCCCGCATGTCCGCGCTCGAATCCTCGCAGGCCGGACGGCTGTTGGGGCTCGAGACATCGGGCGGGCTCACACCCACCGGCGCCGAGGCCCACCCGCGCTTCTTCGCGGGCTTTCTGACCTCCCCGCAGACGACGGCACGCGGGTTGCTGGCGGTCGCGGACGTAGCGGCCGCCCGTTACTACCAGCGACTGCGGCCCTCGTCCCTCGACCCGGTCGTGACCGGCAACGGCGACCGGCTGCGCTTCGAGTCCTTCTCGGGCTGTGGCGGGGTCTACGCCCGCCTGGACGTCCTGCGGGAGGGGCTCGACGGGGCGGAGACGGGACACGGCACGACCAATGTGGACGTGAACAACCCTCTGCGGGAGGCGCTCTCGCGGATGACGGGTGACAATCCGCTGCATCTTCGCGTCGGTCCGGACGAGTTGGCCGTCACGACGACCGGCGGAGCAGTGGTGGAGAAGAAGGTGCCCCTGCCCGACCGCTGGCTCCGAGGGTTCGCCGAGGCGCAGGTCGCCTCCGCCGCCTTCGACCTGCGGGCCGAACTGTCCGCGTCCGAGGCGGTCCGCTCCCTGCGCTCCCTGCCCCGTACCCCGGGCGGATCTCGGGGCCCGTTGTGGGTCGTGCCGTCCGGGAGGACGTTGCGGCCGACCACACGGCCGGTCCCCGGAGCGGTGTGTCTGCCGGGCCCCGAGCGGCTCGCCGCCCTGCAGCGGGTGCTGCGGCACGCGACCGCGCTGAAGGTGTACGGGCCGGTGCCGGACGGTGTGGCGACCGCGAGCGCCTGGGAGGTGACGCTGCCGGGCATGCGGCTCACGCTCACGCTGTCGCCGGACGCCTCGCGGGGCTTCTCGGGCGAGGGCGGAGTGCTTGAGGCTCTCGCCACCGAAGAGGCCGCGCAGGACGCGGAGCTGGTGTCCGTACTGCTGGCCTGGGAGCCGCGCATCGACCTCGCCGAGCTGGGCGAGCGGGCCGGCCTGCCGGTCGACCGGGTCCGCGCCGCGCTCACCCGGCTGGGGACGGCGGGCCGCGTGGGGTACGACGTGGCGGAGGCGGCGTACTTCCACCGTGAGCTGCCGTACGACGCCGACCGCGCGGAGCGGCACAACCCCCGGCTGGTGGCCGCCCGCGCGCTGGCCTCCTCGGACGCCGTGACGCTCGACGGCAGCCTCGCCACCGTCGCCTCGGGCGAACGGAGGTACCAGGTGCGGGAGTCGAACGGAGCCCTCTCCTGCACATGCCAGTGGTGGGCGGACTACCAGGGCCGACGCGGTCCGTGCAAACACGCGCTGGCGGTACGGATGGTGCGGCGCGGCGCGCTCGTCGCGGGAGGTGCGCGATGACGGTCGCCGGCCCGGTGGAGAAGCTGCTCACCGCCGTTCGGGAGGGCCGTCACCAGGCGCTTCCGGCGCTTCTCGCGCCCCTCGATCCCGCCGAACGCAAGGCGGCCCTGGCCCGGTTGAAGGAGTTGCGGACCGAGCTCCGGGGCTGGGAGTGGGGCCGCTGGCAGGAGCGCCTCAAAGCGGGCCGGGGCCTGATCATCGCAGGAGCCGGGTGTCACACCGGCGCCGCGGCCGCCGCGGCCTGGCTGGGCGCCCGGGATCTGCGCCAGTGGGACCGCCTGCCGACCGGGATTCTGGTCGAGGTCCTCTCCGGCCGGGACCCCGAGTGGCTGGGCGATGTGGCCCACCGGCTCGCGGCCCGGGCGTCCACGGGCCAGGAGGACTACCCGTTCATCCGTGAGCTGGTACGGATCGCGGGCTGCCCGGTCCCGACCACGGACGCCTTCGTGCACGGCTGGGCGGGGGACACCCGCAGGGCGGGACTGCTCAGGGAGCTGCGGAAGGACCCGCATCTCGCGGACCTCGTCCCCCGTCTCTTCGAGACGGCGGAGCTCCCCCGCCCGCTCGCCTGGTCACTGAACACCGTCTCGCCCGACCAGTGGCCCTCGGTACTGGTGACCCTGTCAGAAGAGGGGCTCGTCGAGCGGTCCCTGCTCGTGGACAGGACCGTGGCGCGGCTGCTCCGTGGCGGAAGGGCCGGTGATCTGAAGTTCTTCCTGGCACTGCTGCAACGGCTGGCGCTCACCCCGCAGGAGGAGCGGGAGCGGATCGCCGACTGGATCGGCATGGCCTCCGACGCCCCGTCGACAGTGGCGGCCCACGCCCAGGCCGCGCTCGCGCGGCTCTCCGAGTCCGGTGACCTGCCGGCGCGGGCACTGGCGGAGGTGTCCGGGCCGGTGCTGTTCCGTACGGAGAAGAAGCTGGTGCGGGCGCAGCTGGTGCTGCTCGGAAAGGCGCTGCGGAGGGACCCGGCGGACGCGGCAGAACTGCTTCCGGTGCTCGCGGAGGCGTTCGGGCACGAGGACACGAGCGTGCAGGAGCGGGCGCTGAAGCTGGTCGGCCGCCATCTGTCCGCCGTGGACGGCGTGCTGCGCGGCGAACTGGCCGACGCGACGGCACTGTTGAGCCCGGCTCACCGGGCCGGCGCCGTCGAGGTGTTCGGTGAGGCGCTCGTCCCCCTCGGGGAGTCGGTTCCCTACGAGGAGCATGTGCCGCCGGCTCCGGAGCTCCGGCGCGTGGAGCCCGCCGCCGCGTCGGTGGCGGAGCTCGTGGAACAGCTGGTGGTGGTGCTGCGGTCCGCCGATGTGAGCGCGTTCGAGAGGACCCTGGACGGACTCGTCCGGCACGCGTATCAGGACGTGGAGGCGCTGGCCGATGCGCTGCGCGGCGCCCTCTCCGACCGCTGGTGGCTCGGCCACTCGGCGCACTGGAGCCCCGACGAGCGCTTCTCCCGTGATCCGGGAGGGCTGGAGGTCGTGGCAGCCGCCGTGCTGGGAGAGGTCTCGGTCACGACGCTTCACCATGCCCGCACACGTCTGAGTCCTCCCCACAGCTGCGCCCACGCGGGGCTCGCCCTCGCCGTCAACGCCCGTCTCTGGGAGGCCGCCTACTACGTGCGGACCCAGCCGCTGCCCTTCCTGCTCGCCACCCCCACGTGGCACACGGGCGCCCTGGACCCGGAGGAACTCGTCGAGCGCCTGCGGGCGTACCAGCGGCTCGGAGTCACACCGGGGCCCGCGGACTTCGGGCAGGCGCTGCTGAGGGTGGAGCGGAACCCGGCGGTGGCACCGATCGCCGCGGAGCTCGGAACCGTGGAGGGCGAGCGTCTCGCGGCATGGCTGAGCGCGGCGGAGCCGCTGCTTCCGGCGCTGCGGAGCACGCCGGCGCCGGCGGACGGCGGCGCGGCGGGCGCGAGCACGGCAGGCACCGGTGCCGGCACGGCGGGCGCGGGCGCGGGTGCGGGTGCGGGTGCCGGCACGGCCGGCGCGGGTGCCGGGCAGCAGGTCCCGGGCGCTGCGGACCCGGACCGGGCGGACGCTCCGGACCCGGAGCGGGCGGACGCTGCCGACCCGACACACGGCCGAAGCGGGGCCCCGACCATGCGGCGTCTGCTGGCCCGGGCGCGGGAGAGGCGTGCGGTCCGGCGGGAGTTCCCGCCGGCCCTGCGGTGGCTGGGCAGGGAGCCCGACACGGCCGGGCATGCCTGCTACCACTGGGTCGGCGACCAGCAGTACTGGCCGGCGGTGCTGCCCCACGATCGGGACATCCTGGCCTCCTGGCTGCTGCCCGGCGTCCGGCAGCACGCCGAGTACGACACGTCGGACGGCACCTGGTGGCTCTCCGCTCTCGCGGAGGCGGGCGGCGAGGCCGGGCCCGCACTCCACCGGGCTCTGGCCCACGGACTGGGGGCCCGGAACTCCGAGGCCCGGCTCGTCGCCGTCGACGCGCTGCTGGTGCTGGCCGCGCGCGGGCAGTTGGACGCGGGCCGTCTCGGCCGCGACCTCGCCGAGCTGGTCGCTGACGGCATGGTGAAGCCCAATCGGCTGGCCGATGCGGCCCGGACGGCCGCCGCGACCGGGGCGTACGCCACGGTGTGGTCCGTCCTTGGGGCGGCGCTGTCCGGGCTGTTGTGCGGGGACACCCTGCCGCGCGGTCTGGGGGAGATACTCGCCATCGCCGCCGACTGCGTCGAGCGGTGCGGAGCGAGCGCCGCGGTTCCCGGTCTCACCGAGGCGGCGGGTCGGCGGGGGTCGTCACAGCTGGTCGTCCAGGCGAAGCGGCTTCTGGCCGCATTGCGACAGCAGGCCGATCACTCCACGACACAACCGACTGAAATCAGTCATTAGTCCTCTAGAAGGACACTTAACCCGTCAGTCACAAAGCGTTCGTGATCACGCAACACCGCTGGGTCACAGTGAATCCATGACTGATCTGACGTCCGCGAAGCGCGCTCGCCGCCACCACCACTGGCGGCGGGACCTCGTCGAACTGGCCGCGCTCTTCACCGCCGTGGCGGTCGCCGACGCGATCGCCAACACCATCGCCCACGGCCCGAAGGGCCCCTATCTGCTGGCGATCTCGGCCATCGCCCTGATCGCCACGGCCGCGTTCCACACCTGGTGGGCACGCCGCCACAGCCACGCGCCCCCGGCCGCCGCCGGGGCCGGTCATACCGGCGGCGGCGGTACGGTCCCGCTGCCGGCACCCTCCCTCGGCAACGGAGAGAAGCCACAGGAAGAGACCGTGCTGTGGCGGATGCGGACCACCGTGCGGGACGAGCCCGGCACCCTGGCCGCGCTGTGCGTCGCCATGGCCGGGCACCGCGTCGACATCCTCACCCTCCAGACGCATCCGCTGGGGGACGGCACGGTCGACGAGTTCCTGCTGCGCGCACCCGCCGCCCTGCAGGCCACTCATCTCACCCGGGAGATCTCGGCGGCCGGCGGCAGCTCCACGTGGATCGAGCGTGCCGATGCCCACGATCTGGTGGACACCCCGACCCGGCTGCTGGGACTCGCCACCCGCACGGCGCTGGACGCGGCCGAACTGCCTCTGGCTCTACGGCAGTTGCTGGGCCGCTGCACCATCCACTCGCTCCCCGCACTCTCGCTCACCGGACGGCCCACCGGAGAGACCGCCCCGGTCGAGGGCGTACTGGAGGAGACGGTCATGCGGCTGCGCGACCCGAACGGCGGGGCCATCACGGTCGAGCGGCCCTATCTGCCGTTCACGCCGACCGAGTTCGCGCGGGCCCGGGCGCTCGTCGAACTCGACGCCCGCCTGGGCCCGCGCATCCCCCGCAGTCAGGACGTGCTCACGCTGCCCGAGGGCAACGAGATCACGGTGCGCCGCGCCGACCAGTCCGACCTGGCCGCCGCCCGCGCCATGCACGACCGCTGCTCCGACCGGACCCTCGGCCTGCGCTACCACGGCCCGGTGGCCGACGCCGACCGCTATCTGAGCCACCTGCTGAGCCCGCGCTTCGGCCGCACCCTCGCCGTCCAGACCGCTTCCGGCAGGCTCGTCGCCCTCGGCCATCTCCTCTGGGACGGGGACGAGACCGAGGTCGCGCTGCTCGTCGAGGACGACTGGCAGCGGCGCGGGATCGGCTCGGAGCTGCTGGGCCGCCTGGTGGCGCTGGCCGTCGAGGCCCGCTGCGAGAGCGTCTACGCCGTGACCCAGGCGTCCAACACCGGCATGGTCGCGGCGATGCGCGGCCTGTCGCTCCCCCTCGACTACCAGATCGAGGAGGGCACCCTGGTGATCACCGCCCGACTGGACTCGACTCCGTCGCGAACCCCTCATCCGACCCCACAGCGTGATCAGTACGCACCACGCGAACAGGACGCTCCCCAGCGTGCGACCGACCGGCCCGGACATCCCGGCCGGCGGGCGAGGCGCTGAGCGCCGCGGTCAGATCGCGCCACAGGTCCTCGACGTCCTCGAGCCCGACCGACATACGCAGCAACCGGTCGCTGACGCCCGACGAGCGCCGGTCTCCCTCGGCCACGATGCGGTGGCTGATGGAGGCGGGGTGCTGGATGAGGGTGTCCACGCTGCCGAGGCTGACCGCGGGCGTGATGAGCCGCACGCCGGCGATGACCGCGTGCGGATCCCCGTACACCTCGAAGGAGACCATCGCGCCGCCGATCCTCGGGTAGTGGACACGGGCGACGCGCGGGTCGGCGGCCAGCCTGCGGACCAGTTCCGCGGCGGTGGTGGACGCCGCCCGGACCCGCACCGGCAGGGTGGAGAGCCCCCGCAGCAGCAGATAGCCGGCCATCGGGTGGAGGACGCCCCCGGTGGCGAAGCGGACCAGGCGGAGCGTCCGGGCGAATTCCTCGTCGCAGGCCACGACCCCGCCGAGCACGTCGCCGTGCCCGCCCAGGTACTTGGTGGCGCTGTGCAGCACGATCCGGGCCCCCTCCTCCACGGGCCGCTGGAGCACGGGCGTGGCGAAGGTGTTGTCGACGAGCAGCGGGACCGAGCCGCAGGAGTGGGCGATCGCCCGGATGTCGACCTCGGCCAGGGTCGGGTTGGCGGGGGTCTCGACCATGACCAGTCCGGTGTCCGGGCGGATCGCCTCCGCGATCCCGGCGGCGTCGGTCCAGGTCACCTCGGTGCCGAGCAGGCCGGCGTTCAGGAGATGGTCACTGCATCCGTAGAGGGGCCGGACCGCGACCACGTGCCGCAGTCCGAGGCTCGCCCGGGCCAGGAGAACAGCGGTGAGTGCCGCCATGCCGCTGGCGAAGGCCACGGCGCTCTCCGTGCCCTCCAGCCGGGCGAGGGCGTCCTCGAAGCGCGCGGTGGTGGGGTTGTCGAGGCGCGCGTAGACGGGCGGCCCCTCCAGCCTGGCGCCGGTGGCGGCGAAGCCGTCGATCCGCGCGGCCTCGCCGCGGGTGTCGTACGACGGGTAGGTCGTCGAGAGGTCGAGCGGCGCGGCGTGCAGGCCGAGCGCCGCGAGGTCCTCGCGTCCGGCGTGCACTGCCTCGGTGGCCAGAGCCCTGGGGGTGGTCGGGGCGCCGTACTCCATGTCCGTGTCCATGGCGGCACTCTGAACGGATACCGGAAGGTAGTGGTGGAACCCCGTGCTACGTTCGCCGGATGGCTGATTCTGTCGTACTGGACGCGGTCGATCTGCACATTCTTCGCCTTCTGCAGAACGACGCCCGGAGCACCTACCGGGAGCTGGCCGCGGAGGTCGGGGTGGCCGCCTCCACGTGCCTGGACCGGGTGGCCCGGCTGCGGCGCACGGGCGTGATCCTCGGACACCAGCTACGACTGGATCCGGCCAAACTCGGCCGGGGCCTCGAAGCGCTGCTCCTGGTGCAGGTGCGTCCGCACCGGCGCGAACTGATCGGTCCGTTCGTCGAACGCGTCCGCGCCCTCCCGGAGTCCCGGGCGCTGTTCCATCTCACCGGCCCGGACGACTATCTGGTGCACGTGGCCGTGGCGGACCCGGCCGACCTGCAACGACTCGTCCTGGACGAGTTCACCTCGCAGCGCGAGGTGGCCCGCGTGGAGACCCGTCTGATCTTCCAGCAGTGGGACTGCGGCCCGCTTCTCCCACCCACGTCGGGCGCTCATATGTCAGCCGACTGAGATCGAATGAGAGCTCCATGAGGATGACGCGGAGGCGCCCGACGTACGAGGATGAGCCCCATGTCAGAGCTTTCCAGCAGCCCGCTGCTCCTCCCCCGCCAGGTCGCCGACGCCTATGTCGACGCACTCATCGAGCTCGACCCGATCACCGGTACGTACCTGGGAGTGCAAAAGAGCGCCGGCCTGCTTCCCGACTTCACCCCGGCCGGCCAGGAAGCCCTGGCCGAGCTCGCCCGCCGTACGCTCGCCCGGCTCGACGAGGCCGAGCGGCAGCCCGGAGCCGACAGCGACGCCGAGCGGCGCTGCGGTCGGCTGCTGCGTGAGCGGCTCACGGCGGAGCTGGCGATCCACGAGGCCGACGAGGGCCTGTGCGGGGTCAGCAATATGCGGTCTCCCGCGCACAGTGTCCGGATCGTGTTCACGGTGATGCCGACGGAGACGGACGAGGACTGGGCGGCGGTCGCCGAGCGGCTGCGCGCGGTTCCCGCCGCGCTGGAGGGCTATCGCGTCTCGCTCGACCTGGGCCTGGAGCGCGGGATGCGCGGTGGCCCGCGGGCCACGGCCACCTTCATCGAGCAGCTCACCGAGTGGGCGGGCTCCGACGGGACGGCTCCGGGCTGGTTCGAGGAGTTCGCGGCGGCCGGCCCGGCGTCGCTGCGCGCGGAACTGGACACCGCGGCGCGCGGCGCGACGGCGGCGGTCACCGCCCTGCGGGACTGGATGCGTGAGGTGTACGCCCCGGCCGTCAAGGACGCGCCGGACACCGTGGGCCGCGAGCGCTACAAGCGCTGGTCGCGCTACTTCAACGGCACCGACCTGGAACTCGACGAGGCGTACGCGTACGGCTGGGCCGAGTACCACCGCCTCCTGGCCGAGATGAGGACCGAGGCCGAGAAGATCCTGCCGGGCTCGGGGCCGTGGGAGGCCCTCGCGCACCTCGATGTCCACGGCACGCACATCGAGGGCGTCGAGGAGGTCCGCGTCTGGCTGCAGAGCATCATGGACGAGGCCATCGAGGCACTGGACGGCACCCACTTCGAACTCGCCGAGCGGGTACGGGTGGTGGAGTCCCGTATCGCCCCTCCCGGCGGGGCCGCCGCCCCGTACTACACCGGCCCGTCCGAGGACTTCTCGCGGCCGGGGCGCACCTGGCTGCCGGTCGACGGCGAGACCCGCTTCCCGGTGTACGACCTGGTGTCGACCTGGTACCACGAGGGTGTGCCCGGTCATCACCTCCAGATCGCGCAGTGGGTGCACGTCGCCGACCAGCTGTCCCGCTACCAGGCGACCATCGGCGGTGTCTCGGCCAACGCGGAGGGCTGGGCGCTGTACGCGGAGCGGCTCATGGACGAGCTGGGTTTCCTGCCGGACGCCGAGCGCAGGCTGGGCTACCTCGACGGCCAGATGATGCGCGCGTGCCGGGTGATCGTGGACATCGGTATGCATCTGGGGCTGGAGATCCCGGCGGACTCGCCGTTCCATCCGGGCGAGCGCTGGACACCGGAGCTGGCGCAGGAGTTCTTCCAGCGGCACAGCAGCCGGCCGCCGGCCTTCGTGGAGAGCGAGATGACCCGCTATCTGTCGATGCCGGCGCAGGCGATCGGCTACAAGCTGGGCGAGCGTGCCTGGCTGTTGGGCCGGGAGAAGGCGCGCGCGGCGCACGGCGACTCCTTCGACGCGAAGGCCTGGCACATGGCGGCCCTCTCGCAGGGCCCGCTGGGCCTGGACGACCTCGTGGACGAGCTGTCGCGGCTGTGACGTGCGGGGTGCTGTTCTGCGCCGACCCGTTGCGCGGCGGACGGCCCGACCCCCTCTTCGCGGAGGAGGTCGCGGCCGTCCGCGCCGCGGGCGCCCCGGTCGCGCTGGTGGACCATGACGCGCTGGTCGGCGGGGACATGGCGACGGCGCTGGCCCGGGTCCCGAGGGGGTCGGGGCCGTACTGGTACCGGGGCTGGATGATTCCCGCCGCGCGGTACGGGGAGTTCGAGCGGGCCCTCGCGGCACGCGGCAGCGGCCTGCTCACCGAGGCGGAGCCATATGGCCGGGCTCACGAACTGCCGGGCTGGTACGGGGTGTTCGAGCCGTTGACGCCCCGCAGTGTGTGGCTGCCATTGCGCGCCGGAGCACCGGTGGAGGACTCCGCGCTCACGGCGCTGGCCGAGGGGCTGGCGGCGCGGGCGGCGATCGTCAAGGACTACGTCAAGTCCCGTAAGCACGAGTGGGACGAGGCCTGTTACGTCCCGCGCACGGCGGATCAGGAGCGGTTCCGCGCGGTCGCGCGGCGTTTCCTCGAACTCCAGGAGGACTCCCTCGCCGGTGGCCTGGTGCTCCGGGAGTACGAGCCGTTCGTCGCCGGTGGCGAGGCGCGCGTGTGGTGGGTGGACGGCGAACCGGTGCTGACCACCGCCCATCCGGACACCCCGGACCGCCGTCCCGACCCGCCGCTCGACCCGGTCCGCCCGGCGGTCCGCCGCCTCGGCTGCCGCTTCGTGACCACGGACCTGGCCCTGCGTCAGGACGGGCGGTGGCGGGTCGTCGAGGTGGGGGACGGTCAGGTGAGCGGCCTTCCGGCGGGGAGCGACGCGGCCGCGCTGTTCACCGCGCTGCTCGGGGCCGGAAGCCGCCCTCCGGGTCGATGACCTGACCGGCGGCTCACCGCGCCCGCGGGGCCGGTGAGCCCATCGGCTCCCTGGCGGCACCTTCCCTGGCGGGGCCCGTCCTCAGCACCGGCACGAGTGCCAGGGTGACCGCCAGGGAAGCGGTCGCCATGACGGCCATCGCCGCCGGGGGCGAGGTGAGCTGGGCGACGGCGCCCGCGACGGCCGCGCTCACACCCTGCGTCGCGAGCATCCCCGAGCTGTGCAGGCCGAGCGCCTGGCCGCTCAACTCGTCGGGAGTCAGGGCCATCAGACGCTCCTGGAGCAGAAGGGTCGCGCCGAACCCGACCGAGGCGAGCGTGACCACGGCGACTGCCACGGGCGGCGAGGGCCTGAACGCGAGGGTCAGGTACGGGGCGGCCAGGAGCAGATGCAGGGGGGTGCCCAGGCGGCGGCGCCATCGTTTCGGGAGCAGCCGGCCGGCCAGGACGTCCCCGGCCAGCATGCCGAGCGCGCCGAAGGCGAAGAGCAGGCCGGAGTACCGGGGCGCGTAGGGGATGAAGAGTGACTCGCAGCCGACGATCAGGCCGTTGGGCAGCCAGAGGGCGAGGTAGACGTACCGGCGGGGCGTGGCGGACCAGAGCCGTGCGTTGTTTCGCCAGGTCTCGGCGACGGACGGCAGGCCCCCGGCCCTCGGCGGGCGTCTGGACAGGCCCGACCGGGCGACGGCGGCCGCGGCGAGGTGGAGCGCGGCGCCGGTGAGGAGGGTGCCGCGCGGGGACAGCGTGGCCACGAGTACGCCTCCGGCGGCGAACCCGCCGATCTGGAAGGCGCCGGCGGACATGTTGAGCAGCGAGCGGCCGAGCAGGTAGGCGTCGCGGGTGACGATCTCACCGAGCAGCCCGTAGCGCACTCCCCCGCCCAGCGAACCCGCCGTGCCGAGGACCAGCAACAGGGCGAAGACGGCGGGAAGAGGGAGCCCGGGGACGGCCTGGGCGGCGGTGCCGAGGCCGAACAGGACCGCCGTGCCGGTCAGGGCCGCGCGCGGCGGCAGGCGGTCGGCCGCCGAGAGCAGGGTGCTCGCGCCGACCAGCTGGGCGAGGGCGGGGCCGAAGAGGGCCAGGGCGGACAGCAACGGCGAGCCGGTCTCGGCGAAGATCAGCGTGCCGAGCGCCAGACCGCTCACCGTCTGGGCCGCCACCTGCAGGGACGAGGTCACGAAGAAGGGTGTGAACTCCCGCGTATGGAAAAGCTCTTGATAGGTGCGCATCGCTCCACGCTCGGGGCACCCCCGGCCGGGGCGTTACTGTTTCGCGGGGAGGCGAAACCATGAGCTTGTGGCTGATCAACGCCGACACCCTCGCGGGCAGCCGGTTCGTCGTCTCGCCGCTCGCCGAGGCCGCCGCGGCGCTGAAGACCCTGGAGCGGGGTACGGCCGCGCACCCGGGAGAGCGGGCGTGGCTCGACGCCCATCTGCCCACGTACCGGCACCGGCTGGCCGCCGATCCCGTCGCCGCGCTGCTCGTACGGATCGGGCTCTGCCGTGCGTGGAACGCGGACTTCCTCACACCGACGCCGTTCGGCGAGGGCGAGCGGCCCTTCGACGAGGAGCTGGCCCGGGTGCGCCGGACGCCCGCGGAGACGGCACGCGCGGACCTGGCGGTGTCGCTGGGCGGGCCCCTGCCCTCGCTGCTGGACCGGTCCGATCTGGCGGAGCGTGCGGCGGACCTCCTGGAGTGGGTCTGGACGCAGACGGTACTGCCCTCCTGGACCCGCCGCCGGGGCATCATGGAGGCCGATGTCGTTGCCCGGATGGGCCGGTTGAGCCAGGGCGGCTGGGCCGCGGCCCTCGAGGACATGCGTCCCGGGAAGGTCCGCTGGCTCGGCGGGAGCAGGCTCCAGGTCAGTGCGCAGGACTATCCACCCCGCGAACTCACCGGTGCGCGACTGCTGTTCGTTCCGGTGACGCCGGATCTCGGCTGGGTGTCATGGGAGGCGTCGCGGAGGTACGCGGTGGTGTACCCGTGCTCGGGCGCGCTGACCGGGGGGTCTTCGGCGGGTTCCCCGCCCGAGGGGCTGCGGGCCCTCCTGGGACCGGCGCGGGCGGGTGTGCTCGTCCTTCTCGACACCCCGAAGAGCACCACGCAGCTGGTGGCGCTGACCGGGCAGGGCCTGGGGTCCGTGGGCCGCCATCTGAAGATCCTCCTCAATGCCCGTCTGGTGCGGCGCCGGCGGGCCGGGCGGTCGGTGCTGTACTACCGGACGGAGGCGGGCCACATGCTGGTCCGGGCACAGCAGGACGGCTGACGGCCGTACCCGGGGAGCGGCGCCGCGCGGACAAGTGCCGGGTGATGGCCGGGCAGCGCCGGACAAGGTGCCAGGTCACGCCGGGCGGGCAGCGCCGCACATGGTGCCGGGTCACGGCCGGGCGGCGGCCGACCCCCGCGCCGCACATGGCGCCGGATCACGGCCGGTTGACGGCCGGGCCGGGGTGGCGCCGCGCCGTCCATGGTGCCGGGTCACGGGAAAACCGGTGGTCAGGGGCTTCCGGGCACGGCACGCTGCCTGTCATGCGCACTCTCTTCCTCTCCCCCAGGACCACCGCGACCGGCCAGGCCCTCGCGGCCGCCGCCGTCCGCCGTTCGATGCCGGTGCGGACGCTGCGCGACTGGCGTGTCCCCGAGGAGTCGAAGGGCGCGCCGGGGGCCGCCCTGTACGCCGGGCCGCTGTTCGCCGACGCGGTCGCCGGTGACCTCGGGCTCGGACTGCTGGAGGCGCCCGAGTCCTGGCTGGCGTCCCTCCCCTGCGAACTGACGTGCCGCCGCGTCGAGTTCACCACGCTCGCCGAGGCGCGGGCGCTGCGCCGGCCGGCGTTCGTGAAGCCGCCCAACGACAAGAGCTTCCCGGCGAGGGTGTACCCGGACGGCAGCGGCCTGCCGGGCCCCGACGCGGTCGACGACGACGCGCCGGTGCTGGTGAGCGACATCGTGACGTTCACGGAGGAGTACCGGCTGTTCCTCCTGGACGGAGAGGTCGTCACCGGCAGTCGTTACGCGGTGAGCGGAGCGCTGGACGTGGCCCCGCTCGGCAGTGATCCCCGGCGCGCAGAGGTACTGGACTTCGCGGGGCGTCTGCGGACGCTCACCGGCCCGGCGCGGCTGCCGTCGGCCGTCGTGGTCGACGTCGGCCGGGTGGACGGCGCGTGGGCGGTCGTCGAGGCCAACGCCGCCTGGGCGAGCGGACATTACGCGTGTGACGACGACGCGGCGCTCGATGTGGTGCTGCGGGCGGCGCGCGCCGTGAGCGAGGTGAGCGCCGCGGACACGGCGTTCGTGCGGCCGGTGCCGGTCGTGGTGCGCTGACCCCGACCTGCCTCCACGGCGGGTCCGATCCCCGGGACATCCCTTGATCGACCGGCGATTCGCCTGTTATCTGTCACGCATGAGCGGATATACACCGGACGCCACCGACTGGCGCATTCTCGAGGCCCTGCAGGAACAGGGCCGCGCCAGCTTCGCCGAACTCGCCCGGACGGTCTCCATGTCCGCGAGCGCCGTCACCGAGCGGGTGCGGCGGCTGGAGGAGACCGGGGTGATCTCCGGGTACACCGCCGTCGTGGAGCACGAGCGGCTGGGCCTGCCGATCCTGGCCTTCGTACGCCTGCGGTATCCGAACGGCAACTACAAGCCGTTCCACGACCTCCTCGAGACCACGCACGAGATCCTGGAGGCGCACCATGTGACGGGCGACGACTGCTTCGTGATCAAGGTCGCCGCCCGCTCCATGAGTCATCTGGAGGAGATCTCGGGGAAGATCGGGGCGCTGGGTTCGGTGACGACGAGCGTCGTGTACTCGTCCCCGCTGCCGCGCCGGTCGATCAGCCGCTGATCGCCGACGTGCGCAGCCGCACGGACGAACCGTGCCGCTCCTTGACCACCTCCAGCTGCGCGGGGATACGTCGTCGCAGGTCGGGGACGTGGCTGACGATGCCGACGCTGCGGTCGCGTTCTCGCAGGGAGTCGAGCACGTCGAGCACCTCGTCCAGCGTCTGGTCGTCCAGGCTGCCGAAGCCCTCGTCGATGAAGAGGGTGTCCAGCCGGACCCCGCCCGCCTCGTCGGTGACCACATCGGCGAGGCCCAGCGCCAGCGCGAGCGAGGCGAAGAACGTCTCGCCGCCCGACAGGGTCGCCGTGTCCCGCTCGACGCCCGTCCAGGCGTCCACCACGTGCAGCCCCAGCCCGGCGCGTCTGCCCCCGGCGCGGGCGTCGGAGTGGACGAGCGTGTAGCGGCCCGAGGACATGCGCTGGAGGCGGGCGGTGGCGGCGGCCGCGACCTGTTCGAGGCGGGCCGCGAGGACGTACGACTCGAGACGCATCCTGCGTTCGTTCTCGGCGGAGGTGCCCGCCGTGAGGCCCGCCAGCCGGGCCACCCGCTCGTACTCCGCCCGCAGCGGCCCGAGACGGCGCGCTTCCGCCTCGGCCTGCCGGGACAGCCGGGCCAGTTCGGCACACCGCTCACGCGCCGAGCCGAGCACCGAGTCGGCGTCCCTCAGGGCCCGTTCGGCCGAGGCCAGGACCGCCTGGGCGGCGTCGGGGTCGGCAGGGGGACGCTCGGCGGCGGCCCGCGTGCCCGGTTCGGCGAGCCGGTCGGCGACCGCCGCGGCCTCCGCCTGCCACGCGTCCAGCCGGTGCTGGAGATCGCGCCGAACGGCGTCGTCGAGGACGGCGTCCGCCGCGGCCCGCGGGGTGTCGAAACCGGCTTTGAAGGCCGCGTCGGCGAGCCGGTCGTCCGCCTCCTTGAGGCGCTGGGCGGTGACCTCCACGGACCGTACGGCTTCGGCGGCGCCGGCCAGGATCGCGATCCGGCGCTCCAGCAGGGCGGCATGCTCCGCAACGCTGCTCGCCTGTCCTCTGGCTCGCGTCAACTCTTCCCGGAGAGAAGCCTGTTCGCGGTCGAGGGCCTCCCGCTGCGAGGTCCGAGCGGCGACGCGCCGCTCCGCCTCCCGCTGCGCCGCCACCCGCCGCTCGTACTCCCGCTCCGCCCGCGCGAGCGCCTCCCGCGCGCCATGCGTCCCGGCGGCCATGGCGTGCGCCTCGGCATACGCCTCCTCCAGTCGCGCGACCTCGGCGGCGAGCTCGTCGACGGTGGGCTCGGCGTTCGCGACGGCGCCGCCGGCCTCCGCCGGACGAGGAGCCGGTACGCGCCTCCCACCGCCGTCCGCCTCACCGCGCGAGGCGTCGGCGAGCGCGACCGCGTCGCCGCCCCGCACGCCCGCGACCGCAGCCCCGTCGGGGTCGCCCGCCGTCGGCGCCCCGGACTCCGGTGAGCCCGCCTCCCGCGCGACCGCCTCGGCGCCGGGGCGCCCTCCGGCCGTCGCGTCCGCGGCGTCCGGTCGGGCCGCGTGCGTCACCTCCGCCCGCGCCGTCGTCAACGCCTCCCTCACCACCGCGAGTTCGCGTTCCACCGTGGCCTTCGCCGTCGCCGCGCGGGTGTGGGTCTCGTACGCCGCCTCCTCCGCCGCGCGGTCCACGTGGCCGGCCTCCGTGCGGGCGGGTGCCGGGTGGTCCGGGGATCCGCAGACCGCGCAGGCGGTGCCGTCGACGAGGCCCGCCGCCAGTTCGGCGGCGATGCCCCGCAGGCGGCGGGACTTGAGGTCGAGCCACGTCTCGTGCGCGGCGTTGGCCTGTTCGCGGGCGTCGGCCAGGCGGGACTCGGCCGTGGCGACGTCCGCGGCGAGGGCGTCCCGGCGGCGGGCCGCCGTGAGCCGACGGCGGGCGGGTTCGAGGCGGCCGGCGAGGTGTTCGGCGCGGGTGGCCGCCTCCTGGGCTTCGAGGACGCGCTGCTGGAGGCCACCGCGGGTGGTCTCCCAGTCCGCCAGCCACCCGGCCGCGTCCTGGAGGAGGTCCTCGTCGGCGCGGGCCTGGCGCTCCAGGTCGGCCCGCTCCTCGGTGATGCGCTCGCTGCGCTGTTCCGCGCGGCGGGCGGCTTCGAGGCCGCCGAGGTCCTGCCGGTGCCGGCGTTCCAGCGCGGCGAGCCGCTCCACTCCCGCGTCGGCGAGGTCGGGCGGCAGGCAGGCCCGGGCCCTGGCGTGGGCCTCGCTCGCCTCCCGGTGCTCGCGCTCGGCCTCGTCACGCAGATCGAGCGCGGGCACGACCCGTTCGGCCTTGAGGGACCGGTCGAGGCGGGCCTGCCAGGCGTCGCGCTCGGCCTTTCGGGCGTCCAGCTCGCCGCGCCGGTGGCGGGCCTCGGCGTGCCGCTGCTGAAGGCCGGCGAGCTCTCGTTCGTCGTCCAGCCGACGACGGGCCGCGCCCTGCCGGCCCTCCGCCGCGGTGAGCGCCGAATCGGCGATGTCCAGGGCCTCGCGGGCGTCCGTGCGGGCGACGGCCGCCCACTGGAGTACGGACCCGGCGAGCCCGGGCTCGCCGGGACGCTGTTCGACGGCGCCGCCGAACAGCGGCCCGGCCGCCTGGGCCATGCGGTGCGCGAGGGCGAGCAGCCGCTCGTCCCCCTCCCGGACCTGCTGCTCCGCCGCGCGCCGGAGATCGGCGAGGCGCTCCTCGACGGCAGCGAAGCGCCGGGTGTCGAAGAGCCGCCCGAGGAGCTTGCCCCGCGCCTCGGCGTCGGCGCGCAGGAACCGCGCGAAATCCCCCTGCGGCAGGAGGACGACCTGGCAGAACTGCTCCCGGCTCATCCCGATGAGCTGGGTGATCTCCTCGCCGATCTCCTGGTGGGAGCGGCTCAGGCCCTGCCAGGCCGCTTTCTCCGTGTCGTACTCGCGCAGCCGGCTCTGTGCCTTCTCGGTGGTGAAGCCGGTGCCCTTCTTCTTCGGGCGCTGCTGAGCGGGGCTGCGAGTGACCTCCAGGCGCCGCTCGCCCACGGTCAGTTCGAGGACGACCTCGGTGGGGGTACCGACCGGCGCGTGGTCGCTGCGCAGGGACGCCCCCGGGCTCTGCCGCGCGCCGGGCACCGCCCCGTACAGGGCGTAGCAAACGGCGTCGAGCACGGAGGTCTTGCCGGCGCCGGTGGGTCCGTGGAGCAGGAAGAGCCCGGCCGATGCCAGCTGGTCGAAGTCGATCTTCTGGGTGCCGCCGAAGGGTCCGAAGCCCGTCAGGGTGAGCCGGTGCAGTCTCACCTGGCCACCTCCCGCTCGGCCGCGTCGACGCGCACGTCGTCCAGGGCGCCGTACAGGACGGCCCGCTCGGCGCTGTCGGGTCCCGCGCCCCCGCGCACATGGGCGACGAAGTCCTCGGCGATCTGCCGGTCGCTGCGGTCCCTCAGGCGCTGCGCGTAGGAGGCGAGGGGGTCGTCGTCGGTGCGTTCGGGGGCGAAGAGGAGGTTCAGGGTGTGGGGGAAGCGTTCGGTGAGCCGGGCCATGGGTTCGGCGGGGCGCACCGGGTCGGTGAGGGTCGCCTCGATCCAGGACTCCTCGTGGCGCGCGAGCGCGGGGTCGGCGAGCAGGTCGTCGAGGCGGCCGCTGATCCGGGCGAGGGGGCGTGGGACGGGGCAGTCGACACGCTCGGCGGCGATCCTGCCCGAGGCGTCCAGGTCGATGAGCCACATGGTCTTGCGGTGGGTGGTCTCGGAGAAGGAGTAGGCGAGGGGCGAGCCGGAGTAGCGGACGCGCTCGGTGACGGTCTGGCTGCCGTGGAGGTGGCCGAGGGCCACGTAATCGACGCCGTCGAAGACGCCCGCGGGGACGGCCGCGACGCCGCCGACGGTGATGTCGCGCTCGCTGTCGCTCGGTTCTCCGCCGGCGACGAAGGCGTGGGCGAGGACGACGGAACGCGTGCCGGGGGGCCGGTCGGCGAGGTCGGCGCGGACCCGGTCCATGGCGGCCCCGAGGACCGCTTCGTGTCCGGCCTTGGCGGCACCCAACTCGTCCCGTACGAGGGAGGGTTCGAGATACGGCAGGCCGTAGCAGGCCACGTCGCCGTGGCCGTCGGAGAGGACGACCGGGGTGCCGACACCGGCCGGGTCGGTCCGCAGGTGGATCCCCGCCCGGCCGATCAGTCCGGCGCCGACGCCGAGGCGGCGCGCGGAGTCGTGGTTGCCGGAGATCATGACGGTCGGGACGCCGACGTCGGCCAGTCGGTGCAGGGCCGTGTCGAACAGCTCCACGGCGGTGAGCGGAGGCACCGCCCGGTCATAGACATCGCCTGCCACCAGCACCGCGTCGACCTCGCGGTCGCGGACCGTCGCCACCAGGTGGTCGAGGAACGCGCTCTGGGCGTCGAGCAGGCTCACCCGGTGGAACGACCGCCCCAGGTGCCAGTCCGACGTATGCAGGAATCTCATGATCCCTGAGGGTAACGGTGGGGTCGGACATCCCGTGCGGCTTCGGTGATCCCGCCGCTGCGGCCCCCCGTCGCGACGGCCGCCTCAGCCGTCGCCGTACGCCTCGCCGCCGAGCTCGAACCCGGCGGTGCCGGCGGTGACATCGGCCAGCCAGGCCCGGAAGACGTCCACGTCGGCGTCGGGCAGTCCGATCTCGATCGTCACGGCCTCGGCGTAACGCACCTCACGCACGGAGCGTCCGGTCGCCCGGAGATCGTTCTCCAGCTTGCCGGCCCGCTGGTGGTCGACCGTGACCGTGGCGAGCCGGAAGCGGCGCCGTGTGAGGGTGCCGAGCGCGTCGAGGGCCTCGCCGACGACGCCGCCGTACGCCCTGATCAGTCCCCCTGCTCCGAGCTTCACGCCGCCGTAGTAACGGGTCACGACAGCTGCGACATAACGGACTTCTCGTCGCATCAGCATCTGGAGCATGGGTACGCCGGCGGTGCCGCCGGGTTCGCCGTCGTCGCTCGCCTTCTGCACGGAGGCGTCGGCGCCGACGACATACGCGAAGCAGTTGTGGGACGCGGTCGGGTGCTCCTTGCGGACGCGTGCGACGAAGTCCTGCGCCTCCTGCTCGCTCGCCACGGGCGCGAGCGAGCAGATGAAGCGCGACCGGTTGATCTCGGTCTCGTGCACGCCCTCGCGGGCGATCGTCCGGTACTGCTCCTGCATCCCGCCACCCTACGTCGGCGGCGAGAGGCGCGGCCTCGCCGGGAATCCCACAGGGCCACCGCACGTTGGTGAGGTCGGAGACACGGGCGAGCAGCGGGAGGCAGAGCGTGAGCGGCGAGACACGGATCGCGGAGAGGGACACCGTCCGCAGGATCCTCACGGAGTCAGGGGAGACCTGGGCCGTCGTGGGACTGTCGTCCAACCAGCGACGGGCGGCGTACGGAGTCGCGGCCGTGCTGCAGCGCTTCGGGAAGCGGATCGTGCCGGTCCACCCGAAGGCCGAGACGGTGCACGGCGAGCGGGGGTACGCCTCGCTCGACGAGATCCCCTTCCCCGTGGACGTCGTCGATGTGTTCGTCAACAGCGACCTGGCGGGCGCGGTGGCCGACGAGGCGGTGGCCGTCGGCGCCAAGGCGGTCTGGTTCCAGCTCGGCGTGATCGACGACGAGGCGTACGAGAGGACCCGCGCGGCCGGCCTCGACATGGTCATGGACGTCTGCCCGGCGATCGAGATTCCGCAGCTCGGCTGAGAGCCCGTCAGGCGCGTGGAGCCGCCGGGGACGGGCGTGGAGCCCGCCGGGTCCGCAACGCGCCACCAGCTCACGCCACCGGGTCCGGCGTCCAGCCTGGCGTCTGGGCACCGGGCTCGGAGCCGCGGGGGGCGGCGCCGGGCCGGGTTCGGCCCCCGCTCCCGCCGCGGGCACGCCTGGGCCCTACCGGCCCGGAACGACCCGAAGCGGGGTGACCGCGGCGCCGCGGGGCCGCGACTCGTGCCGGGGACCGGCGTCGCCCGTGGCGTCGGCGCCGGGGGGACGCGGGACGAAGGTGATCCGCGTGTACCCCATGTCCCGCAGACTCCGGGACGTCTCGTCGAGGAGTCTGCACCAGGTCGGCCCCCACCCGGGGTCCCGGTGCTGCAGCGGCCGTACGGAGCCGTCGAAGGACACGCCCTCGGGGCCGACCGCCCGGATCCAGTGCGGCAGGCCGAGCCGGTAGGCCGCGTCCATGATCGGGTCGTCGGCGATGTCGCGGCGAATGGCCTGCAGGCCCCGGTCCTGCCCGTGCGTCTCGAGCCTGGAGGCAAGACGGGCCATCAGCGGCAGGCACCAGCTGGTCTCCCGCTCGGCGAGCACGGTGTCGGCGTCGGGGTGGAAGAGGACGAACCGAAAAATGTTGTCGTGCGGCATCGCCGTCGGGTGCGAACTGATGTCCGTGAAGAGGGTGTCGTAGGCCGGGTTGGTGAGGACGACGTCCCAGCGGTGGTCGAAGAGGACGGACGGATGGGCGACGGAGCTCATCAGGGCGGCGTAGTCCCGCAGGTACTCCGCGTCTCTCGGTCGGCTGTCGTGCCACTCCCCCGCGTCGGGGTCGGCGGCCAGTGCCAGATGGGCCGGCCGGGCACGGGCCGGGCGTCCCGCCACCGCGTCTCGCATCATGCAGTCGTCACCCTTCTCGCCCTCACTCACAGGCGCTTCGGCGGCCGGGCCACGATCGGAACCAGGGCTCGCAACCACGCTCACGCCGCGTCGCGATGGTGCTACGGCCGACACAACGACGTCAACTATCGTGGCATTTCCAGCCGTTCATCTCTCAATGAACGGCGGAAAATGCCACAGCTGTGGCAAGGTCTGGCCGGTTGCGGCAGAGTCGCGTTAGCCTCCGTGAAGCCCGCTGCGCAGGACACAAGGAGAGCTAGTGGTGACGGACAGCTTCCCGGTGTCGACGGCGACGGACCGTCTCGCGGCGACCGTCAGTCGCGTCACCGAACTCGCCGGCAAACTTTCCCTGCCCACGGCGGAGGTCTTCGACATCACCCGCCTCTCCGAGGCGTCGGGCGTGCCCGCTGATGTCGTCAAGGCGCTCCTCGCCGGCCAGTCGGCGGGCGAGCCGGATTTGCAGACCCGCTTTCTGCAACGTTTCGACCTTCTGCGCCGCACCCGGCTCAAGCCCAACGGCCGCCGCTACACCCAGCAGGAGATCGCGGACGGAGCGGGCATGTCCCGCCAGCAGGCGGGCGCGCTCATCAACGGCGACCGGCGCCCGACGATGGAGCACTGCGACGCGATCCAGAGGTTCTTCACGGTCCACGCCGGTTTCCTGACCGCCGAGGATCCCGAGGCGCTGGCCGGCGCCCTGCAACGCACCGAACAGGAGCTTCTCCAGCGGCTCGCCGACTCCGACCGCGCGGCGCCCCCGGCCGCCGAGCGCGACGCGGACCGGCTGGAGCGGCTGTTGCAGGACCACGGCGTGCGCGGTATCGCCTGGCGGGCCGCGCAACTGCCCACCGACCAGCACCGGGACAAGGTGACGGAGTGGCTGGACATGCTTCTGGAGAGCGTCAAACGGCCCGAGTCGTGAGCCTGGGGAGAGCAGTGAGCAGGGGCAAGGAAATGCGGCGGCTGCGCGACGAACTCGTCGCGGGACTCACTCTTGCGGCGCCGGCCGCGCCGGGCGATCTGTACGGGGCGTTGTGCGACGGCATGAGCAGGCGCCGGGGCCGCCCGGTCCAGTACCGGATGGCCGCCTTCCCGCCGGCGACGGCCAGTGGGCTCTGGCTGGACATGGCCGATCAGGATCTCGTGGTGATCGAGGAGCGCACGGCTCCCGACCACCAACTGGTCATTCTGGGCCATGAGTTGTGGCACATGAATGCCGGACACTGCAGCCACCATGTGGAGGGCGCGGCGGTCGCGTCCAGGCTGCTGTCGCACGACGCCGACGTCTCGGTGGCCGTACGGCAGGTCGCGGCGCGCACCCGCTTCGATCAGGACGAGGAGAATGACGCGGAGAGCTTCGGGCTGATGCTGGCGAGCAAGTGCCGTGCCTGGCTGACCGGTTCGACACTGCGCGGCCCGGCGCGCCAGGACGGTCTGGCCGGCCGGATCGAGGCCTCCTTGGGGTACAGAGGGCCCCGGGGCTGAGCGATGGACGGTTCGGACTACTACATACCGGCCGCCGTGATGGGTATCGCGCTCGCCTTCAAGCTGCCCGCGCTGACGCGCGCCTGGCGTGATCCGCTGCTGCGGTCCGTCTGCGCGCTGCTCGCGCTGGCCGGGATGGTCTTCTTCTTCGCCGCGCCCCCGACGATCGCGGAGGTCAACAGGCTCACCGGCATCACCAATGTGTCGGCCCCGCTCGTCTACGCGCTGCTGAGCGCCTTCAGCGCCTCCTGCCTGGTGCTGATCGTCAACTGGCGCGGCGGCCCGCCGGAGGTGACACGACGCGTCTCCCGCCGCTGGATCGCCGGTTACAGCGTCGTGATCCTCGTGCTGTGGGTGCTGTTCCTCCTCGGGGACGCGCCCGTGGAACGGCTGCGGGACCTGGACACGTACTACGCCCGCACGCCGTACATCCGCGAGATGATCGTGCTCTATCTCGTGGCGCTCACGTTCGCCGGCTTCGGGATGACCATCCTGTGCTGGCGGTGGTCGCGGCGGGTCGGCGGTTGGCTGCGCACCGGCCTGGTGATCATCGTCGTCGGCTATCTCTTCAACATCGCCTATCTGACGGCCAAGTTCTCGGCCGTGTTCGCCCGCTGGGCCGGTCACGACTGGGACGGACTCAGTACGTACGCCGCGCCGGTGCTGGCGTCCGCGGGTGCCCAGATCAGCGCCGTCGGCTTCTGTCTGCCGCTGGCCTGCCAGCGGGTCGCGGACGCGTGGTCCGCGCGGCTCACCTACCGCCGGCTCGAGCCGCTGTGGCAGGAGTTGGCACCGGCCTGCCCCCACCACGCGCGGGGGGTACGCCTCTTCTGGTGGTCCTCCGGTGAACTGCGGGTCACCCAGCGGGAGTCCGACATCCACGACGGCCTGCTGACGCTGTATCCGTACTTCAGCTCCCGGGTCCGGCAGGACGCCTTCGAGGCGGCCCTGGCGGCCGGTTCGGACCCGGTCCGTGCGCAGGCGGAGGCGGACGCGGCGATGGTGACGGTGGCGGTACGTGCCCGGGCCGCCGATCCGGAGGGCAGGCTCATGAGCGCGGCCGATCCGTCTCCTCCGGGATTCGAGCCGTCGGAGGGGCCGCGGGATCTGGTCCGGATGGCGATGGCCTTGCGTCATTCACCCGTTGTCGCCGCGGTCCGGGGGCCGGCGGCCAGGCCGGAGAGCGACGTCCCTGAGCGCACCGGATCAGGATCCTGATCACACCGGCCGGGAGCCGGGAGTCAGCCCACGCCGAGCCCGCCGAGGACCACCGCGCCGGGCAGACCGGCGAAGGCCTTGCCCGCCAACAGCGGTGCGCCGGGGGCGGGTTGCCGTCTCAGCGTACGGGCGGGATGGACACCGCCATCGTCATCTCGACCGTCTCCGTGCCGTCGTTGCGGTAGGCATGCGGCACATTGGACTCGAAGACCACGGACGTCCCGGTCGGGACGGTGTACGTCTCCCCCTCGACGACGAGGCTCAGCACTCCCGACGTGACGTTCAGGAGTTCCGTCGTGCCGTCCGGGTGGGGGTCGGAGGCGCTACCCTCGCCCGGCATCAGGGTCCAGGACCAGAGTTCGAGGGGGCCTCGGGCCTCGGTGCCGGCGAGCAGGGTGGTGTGGCTGCCGGCGGGCGTCGACCACATCCTCACGGCCTGTTCGGCGGGGACGAGACGGACCTGAGGACCCTGTTCGTAGTCGAGAAGGGTCGTGATGGAGACGCCGAGGGCGTCGGCGAGCTTCACGGTGGTGCCGACGCTCGGGTTGGTGCGGGCCTGCTCGATCTGGATGATCATGCCTCGGCTCACTCCGGCCCTGGCGGCGAGCGCGTCCAGGGTGAAGCCGCGCTCATGGCGCCATCGCTTCAGATTGCGGGCGAGCGACTGGGTGAGCTGGTCCAGGTCCGACACATTCCGTCCAATATTTTAAATGACAGGGTTCAATAAACTGAACTACGGTGTGGTGCACCCCACCGTTCACCGCACTGTACTGCGAGGCCACCCATGACAGCACTGTTCGCCCTGGTTACCAGCCTGATGTGGGGCCTGGCCGACTTCGGCGGCGGGCTGCTCAGCCGGCGGATCCCCGCCCTGACGGTCGTCGTCGCCTCGCAGCTGATCGCCGTGGCCGTGCTCGGTGCCATCGTGATCGCCACCGGCGGCTGGGCCGAGGCCGGGCCGCGGCTCTGGTACGCGGTGGCGGCCGGCGCGGTCGGCCCGGTCGCCATGCTGTGCTTCTACAAGGCGCTGGCGCTCGGCCCGATGGGTGTGGTCTCCCCGCTCGGCTCGATCGGCGTGGCCGTACCGGTCTCGGTCGGTCTGCTGATCGGTGACCGGCCCGGGCTGCTCCAGGTCGCCGGCATCGGGGTGGCCGTCGCCGGTGTGGTGCTCGCGGGCGGCCCCGAGCTGCGCGGCGCGCCGGTGCGGCGCAGGGCGGTGCTGCTGACGCTCGTCGCGGCCTTCGGCTTCGGCTCGGTGATGGCGCTGATCTCCGAGGCCTCGACCACCCTCACCGGGCTCTTCCTGGCCCTGTTCGTCCAGCGCGTCACCAATGTCGTGGTGGGCGGTGGCGCGCTGTTCGTCTCCGTGCGGCGCGGCGCCGAGGCACTGCCCGAGGGCGGCCCTCGGGTCATGTGGTCGGCGCTGCCGGCGCTTGCCTTCGTCGGCCTCGCGGACGTCGCCGCGAACGGCACGTACTCCGTCGCCGCCCAGCACGGGCCGGTCACGGTCGCCGCCGTCCTCGCGAACCTCTATCCGGTGGTCACGGCCCTCGCCGCGCGCGGAGTGCTCAAGGAGCGACTGAAGGGCGTGCAGGCGGCCGGCGCCGGTCTGGCGCTGGTGGGGACCGTCCTGCTGGCCACCGGCTGATCAGCTCTCCTGGGACTCCATCGACTCCAGGGACTCCAGCTCCGCCAGCGCGACCAGCTGCTCGGGCGTGACACCGTCCGGTATCGGCACCGGGGCCGGGGTGCGCAGCGGCGGCTGCCAGCCCTTCTCCGGGTCCCAGCTGCGGACCACCCGGGCGGGCGCCCCGGCCACCACACAGTGGTCGGGCACTTCTCCCCGTACGACCGCGCCCGCGGCGACCACGACATTGCGGCCCAGCCGGGCTCCGGGAAGGATCACCGCTCCGGTGCCGAGCCAGCAGCCGGGGCCGATCTCCACCGGCTCCGCGCGCGGCCACTGGCGACCGATGGGCTCGTGCGGGTCGTCGTAACTGTGGTTGGTCGACGTGATGTACACATACGGCCCGCAGTACGTGTCCGAGCCGATGGACACCTTGCTGTCGGCGATGACATGACTGCCCCGGCCGAGCACGACTCCATGACCCAGCGTCAGGATCGGATCAGGCCCGAGGTCGAGGTCCGGCATCATCCCCGCCGTCAGCGTCACCTGCTCGGCGATGATGCAGTGGTCGCCGAGCTCGATCCAGGCCTCCCCGAAGACGGTGCCCTGTGGGAACGCCAGCCTCGTGCCCGCTCCCAGGCGGCGGAAGCGCAGCTTGCCCGGGTGCTCGGCGGTGACGGCGCCCATGTCCTGCACCCATCGCCAGCCGCCCTGCACGGCACGGGCGAGAGCCCGGCGCCGCCAGGCGGTGAGAGATGAGAACGCGTTCCTGTTCTTGGGCACCCGCACACGGTAGTCGCCGGGGCCGCTGATGATCGGCGCCGCGTGCTGTGATGTTCACCCCACCCCACGTCCGGGCGTTTCGGCCCGTCGCTTACCGTTCGTACGGCGCGACCGGACAGCGACAGTCGTACGGACGAGATGAAGAGCCGAGGGAGCAGAGCGATGGCAGAGCGGGCGTTGGTCAGCGGCGTGGGCGGCAAGGAGCCGAAGATCGACCCGGAGGCGTTCACCGCGCCGACCTCCGTCGTCGTCGGCGAGGTCACCATGGCCGCGGGTGCGAGCGTCTGGTACCACACGGTGCTGCGCGCCGACTGCGGCCCGATCGTCCTCGGCGCCGACTCCAACATCCAGGACAACTGCACCGTCCATGTCGACCCCGGCTTCCCGGTGACCGTCGGTGAGCGCGTCTCGGTCGGCCACAACGCCGTCCTGCACGGCTGCACGGTGGAGGACGACTGCCTGATCGGCATGGGCGCCACGGTCCTCAACGGGGCCCGGATCGGCGCCGGTTCGCTGGTCGCCGCGCAGGCGCTCGTCCCGCAGGGGATGGTCGTACCGCCCGGCTCGCTGGTCGCCGGCGTCCCGGCCAAGGTGCGGCGGGAGCTGACCGACGAGGAACGCGAGGGGATCAAGCTCAACGCCGCGATGTACCTCGGGCTGGTCCGCGACCACAGGGCCGCGCACCAGGACTGAGGCGGTTCGGGAGGTCGCGCGCGCCGCGTGCGGTCAGTCGGCGGCCGGGACGGGCGCCGGCTCGGCCGCCGCGGCGGCTTCCTGCCGCGCGGCGGCCTTCTTGGCGCGGTTCTTCAGGATCAGCATGGAGGTGAGACCAATGAGCACGGCGACCACGAGCCCGAGCCAGGAGAAACGCTTCAGCCAGGCCTCCGCGACGACGCCCACGGAGTAAATGACGGCCGTCGTGCCGCCCGCCCAGAGGATGCCGCCGAAGACATTGGCGATGAGGAACTTCCAGTACGGCATCCGCAGAACGCCCGCGAGGGGCCCGGCGAAGATCCGCAGCAGCGCCACGAACCGGCCGAAGAAGACGGCCCACATGCCCCACTTCTCGAACGACCGCTCCGCCATGGCGATGTTCGCCTCACTGAAGTGCTTGGGGAACTTGCCCCCGAGCCACGCCAGCAGGGGCCGGCCCCCCTTGCGGCCGATGGCGTAGCCGATCGAGTCGCCGATGATGGCGCCGGCCGTCGCGCACGCGCCCAGCACGTACGGATTGATGTCTCCGTGCTGTGAGGCGAGCAGGGCCGAGCTGACGAGGACGATCTCGCCCGGCAGCGGGATCCCGAGGCTCTCCAGCCCGATCACCACCGCAACCAGGATGTAGATGCTGACCGCGGGCACGGTCTCGAGCCACTCCTGGACGTGCAAGGCAGTTCCTCCCCGTGTCGGACCCATGGGCGCCGCGGTATCGCGCGTGCCGATGAAGCCTACCTGGTGACGGGGAACGGACCACGGCCCCGGAAACGGCGCCGCCCCCGTCCCTCCTCCCGGGGGGGGAGGGACGGGGGCCGGTACGCCCCGAGGCGTCAGGCGTTCGGGCGCAGCGTCCAGACGACGGTCATCTCGCCCGTCACCGCGCCGTCCTCACGGGTGATGGCGATGGCCACGGGGAACTCGGGGCGCTCCCCCGCGTCGAGCTCCGCGACCACGTCGGCGACCGGGCGCCCCAGCGTGGCGGTCGCCGTGACGACACCCATGGCGAGCTTCTTGTAGCCGATCTCGGCCTTCACGGCGAGCGGCACGGCGCGGCCGAGCTGCGCACCGAAGGCGGCGAGGACGATCGCGCCACTGGCCGACTCGGCCAGGGTGAACATCGCTCCGGCGTGCGGGCCGCCGACGTGGTTGTGGTAGTCGGCCTGGTCCGGCATGCGCACCACGGCGCGCTCGGCGGTCGTCTCCAGGAACTCCAGGTTGAGGGTCCTGGCCATCGGGACGGTGGCGGCGAGCATCTCGCCGACGGACATCTGGTCTGCGCTCATGGCGGCGATGTTACCCGTGAGTAGGAGGGCTTGGCCATCCCTCCGCCAGCGCAACGGGGGGACCGGGCGTGGCAACGATCACGCCGCACCTCTATGGTTACTGGCCATGTGGCCAGGACAGCAGCCGCCCGGGGGCGAGCAGAACCCGCAGGACCAGAACCCGTACCAGCAGCCGGGGTATCAGCAGCCGAATCCGTATCAGCAGCCCGGCTACCAGCAGCCCGGCACACCGCCGCCGTACGCCGCACCGGGTCAGCCCGGCACGCCGCCGCCGTACCCCGCTCCGGGGCAGCAGCCCGGCGCGTACCAGCATCCGACGGTGCCGCAGTACGGCATGCCGGGCCCCCCGCAGCCCGGCGGCCCGAACCAGGACAAGAAGAAGACGACGATCGTGGCCATCGCGGCGGCGACCGCCGTGGTCGTGGCCGCAGGAGTCACCGGCTTCCTGGTGCTGAAGGACGACGGCAAGAGCACGCAGGCGGGCGGTGACGACGCCAAGCCGTCCGCGAGCGCGTCGAAGTCCGCGAGTCCTTCTCCGTCGACGATCGACAACCCGCGCGGCGACACCGAGGCCAAGCCGACGATCCCGGGCTGGAAGGTCGTCTACAACCCCAAGTACGGCACCCAGTTCGACGTTCCGGCGACCTGGGAGGTGGCCGGTACCGGCGTGGCCTCCGGGTTCGACGACAAGAAGAAGAACGACGGATCGGCGTACATCATGATGTCGGCGCCGGCCACCTACAAGTCCAAGTGGTGCAGCGTCGACAGCGACATGGACGGCCGCAAGGAGGACAGCAGCCTCGCCGACACGGGCACCCGGGGCGCTCAGGGCGCCACCGACACCGCGGAGAACGCGCGCAACGAAGCGGGTGCCTGGGTCTTCGCCGCGTACGCCCAGGACGAACCCGAGAAGAAGCTGAAGCAGCTGATCAAGATCAGCCCCGCCGAGGCGTACACCAGCAAGTCCGGGCTCACCGGCCATGTGGCCACGGCCACGGCCACCGGTCTGGCCAAGAAGGACCGGTGCGACACCGACGGCAAGTCCATCGCGTTCAGCTTCAAGAACGCCAAGGGTGACTTCTCGTCCTGGATCCTCTTCGCCAACAAGGGAGTCAAGGACGAGCTCTCGGACACGGTGATCCGCCAGATCCTGTCGACGGTCCGGCTCGCTCCGGCCTCGACCCCGTAGGACGCGCGGGACCGGGTGGAACCGGTCCCGCGGAAACGGTTTGGCTTCTGCGGCGGCGGCAGGGATAGTCCCTTGGTGACTTCACCCGCCGCCGCCCCCCGCCGCCTTCGCCCGGAGTGGGCGAACCGCAACTACACCCTTCTGACCGCCGCCGCGTTCGTCACCAATCTGGGCACCCACGGCGCCCTCATCGCGGCGGCGTTCGCGGTTCTGGAGTCCGGCGGGGACGGGGGGGACGTCGGCATGGTGGCAGCCGCGCGCACGCTGCCGCTGGTTCTCTTCCTGCTGATAGGCGGCGCCCTGGCGGACCGGATACCCCGTCACCGGGTGATGGTCGCCGCCAACGCCCTCAACTGCGTCTCCCAGGCCGCCTTCGCCGCCCTCGTGCTCGCCGGCGATCCACAGCTGTGGCAGATGATGCTGCTCACCGCGCTCTGCGGCACCGGCCAGGCCTTCTTCGGCCCGGCGGCCGAGGGCATGCTGATGAGCAGCGTCGGCGGGGAACAGGCAGGCAGGGCCTTCGCCCTCTTCCGGATGTCGATGCACGGCGCGGGCATCGGCGGCGCCGCGCTCGGCGGCGCGCTGATCGCTGTGGTCGGTCCCGGCTGGGTGCTGGCCATCGACGCGGCCGCCTTCGCCGTCGCGGGCGCGCTGCGCGCCTTCCTCGACGTCAGCCACATCGCCGCGCGCCAGGCCGGCGGTGGCCTCCTCTCGGATCTGCGCGACGGCTGGCGGGAGTTCGTCGGCCGCCCCTGGTTGTGGTCGATCGTGGCGCAGTTCTCGGTCGTCGTGGCCGTGGTCGGCGCGGCCGACTCGGTGTACGGGCCTCTCGTCGCCAAGGACCACTTGGGCGGCGCGCGACCCTGGGGTCTGGCGCTGGCCGCGTTCGGCGTGGGCACGCTCTGCGGCGCCCTGCTCATGATGCGCTGGAAGCCGCGCCGCATCCTGCTCGTCGGCACCCTGTGCGTCTTTCCGCTGGCCCTGCCCTCGGCCGCGCTGGCCGTGCCCCTGGACGTGGTGGGTCTGTCGGTGGCGATGTTCGTGAGCGGCGTCTCGATCGAGGTGTTCGGCGTGGCCTGGATGATCGCGCTGCACCAGGAGATCCCCGAGGAGAAGCTGTCCCGGGTCTCTGCCTACGACTGGTTCGGGTCGACGGCGATGCTGCCGCTCTCCACCGCCCTGGCCGGGCCGGCGGAGAGCCTCTTCGGGCGGCGCGAGGCGCTGTGGGGCTGTGCCGGGCTGATCGTGCTCGTGACCGCGCTCGTGCTGCTGGTCCCCGACGTACGGAATCTGACGCACCGGAGCCGTTCGAAGGAGTTCGCGGCGGCGGGCTCGCCGGCGGACTCAGCCGATGCTGAAGGAGCCGTGGGGCGGCTCGGGTGAGGGCACCGCGTCCTCGTCCCGTACCGCGCTCGCGGTTCCGATGAGACGGGCGAGCGACGCGCCGTACTCGACCCGGGCGGGGAAGGCGTCGGACGCGGTTCGGCGGGCCAGGAGCCCGGTGTCGATCGCGCTGTGCGAAGCGAGGAGGACGGCGTTGCCGAAGCGCCGGCCGCGGAGCACGGCGGGTTCCGCGATCAGCGCCAGCTCGGGGAAGACCGCGCCGAAGGTGGCCAGTTGGGAGCGGAGGAAGTCGAAGGGCGCGCCGTCCGCGAGGTTGGCGGCGTAGACGCCCTCCGGGCGCAGGACCCGCTCGGCGGCGCGCGCGTACTCCACCGAGGTCAGATGCGCGGGCACCCGGGATCCGCCGAACACATCGGCGATCAGTATGTCCGCGGAACGCGCGGGCGCGGTGTCCAGCCAGGCGCGGGCGTCCGCGCAGTGCACGGTGACATGGACGTCTGCCGGGAGCGGCAGGTGTTCGGCGACCAGGGCGAGCAGTCCCCGGTCGGCGTCGACGACGTCCTGGCGGGAGCGCGGCCGGGTGGCCGCGACATAGCGGGGCAGGGTGAGCGCCCCACCACCGAGGTGCAGTACGTCGAGCGGCTCGCCCTGGTCGGCGGCGCAGTCGACGACGTGCGCGAGCCTCTGGGCGTACTCGAACTCGAGGTGCGTCGGGTCGTCGAGGTCGACATAGGACTGGGGAGCACCGTCGACGGTGAGAAGCCAGGCCCGCTCCCGGTCCACGTCCGGCATGAGCTTGGCGGTGCCCCAGTCGACGTCCCGGATGACGGGTATCTGCTCGTTCACGGTCCTATTGTGCGCCGCCGCAAGGGCTCGCCCGTACGGGGTGGGCGGGACCCGGGCCGGGCCGGCCCGGGGGGGGCGGCCATGTCGGCGCTCGGGCGGGGCGATGCCGGGCACCGCGCCCCGTGTCCGCCGGCGCTCAGGCGGGCCGGAGCCCGGGCTCGGGGACGGGGGGATCGGGAGCTTGGGCGGCCCGGCGCCGGGGACCGGACCAAGCCGGGGTGCTCGGGGGTTCGGCCGGGGCGGGCCGCGTTGAGCCCGTCCCGCCCTCAGGCGGCCCGGAGCGCGGCGACCGCGGCGGCGTGCGCCGCGGCCTGGGTGAAGCCGGCGTGTGCGGCCGGCGCTCGGCGGGACGGGTCGAGGGAGTTGCGGCCGAACGCCCGCTTCGCGGCGGCGTCGGGGGTGATGACCTCCACCCGGGCACCGGAGGCCACCAGCCGGGCGGCCTGGTCGCGTGGGGAGAGGATGACCTTGTTTCCGGACGCGTTGGGCGCGATGACGACGACCCGGTCATAGCCGGCCGCGAGGTGCGCGTTGGCCGTGGAGTGCACGCCGCCGTCGATCCGCTTCCGCCCGTCGACAGTGGCGGCGGGCCACACACCGGGAATCGCGCAGCTGGCGGTGACGGCGTCCACGAGCGGCACCCCGGCGGCCTTGTCGTACGCCGTCAGTTCGCCGGTGCGGGCATCGACGGCGGTGACGCGCAGGGCGGCGCTGTCGGGCCACTCGCGGGAGGGCAGCAGCGCGGCGATCATGTCGCGCCGCTCGGCCTCGTCGACACCCGTCCGCGCGCCGAGCGCCAGCCGCCCGAGCTTCTGTCCGTACGCCTCGGGGGTACGGGAGGAGAGCACGGCCGTCGCGTAGCGCAGAAGGGTCCCGACGCCGAGCCGGCGGGCGGCCGGGCCCTGGTACGGCGCGAACTGGCGCTCGTACAGCTCGGCGGTGCCCACCTTGCCGGAGGTGAGCTGCGCGCCGACGACCGCCCCGGCCGACGAGCCGATCACCACGTCGGCGGCGGACAGGTCCGTTCCCGCCTCGGCCAGTCCATGCAGGACGCCGACCTCCCAGGCGTTGCCGGTGAGTCCACCCGCTCCCAGCACCAGTGCGATGGTGTCCGTCATATGAGCAGTGTGCCGAACCGCCAAGTGCCCGCCTCCATCGGGGGGTTCCCTTCGGAGACGGGCTCAGGCGGGCACGGGGCCGGGCCGGCGTCAGACCAGCCCGGTGACCGTTCCGGCGCCGACCGTGCGACCGCCCTCGCGGATCGCGAAGCCGAGTCCGGGCTCGAGCGGGATGTCACGCCCCAGCTCGACGGTCATGGCGACCGTGTCTCCGGGGCGGGCCACGGCGGCCTCGCCGAGGTCGACGTCACCGACGACGTCCGCGGTCCTGATGTAGAACTGCGGCCGGTAGCCGGTCGCCACCGGTGTCGTACGGCCTCCCTCCCGTCCGGACAGGACGTACACCTGCGCGGTGAAGCGCCGGCTGGGTACGACACTGCCCGGCGCCGCCACCACATGGCCGCGGCGCACGGCGTCACGTGGCACACCGCGCAGGAGCAGTGCGACGTTGTCCCCCGCCTCGGCGGACTCCATCGGCTTGCCGAAGGTCTCCAGCCCGGTCACGACCGTCTCGGTGGCCGCGCCGAGGATCTCGACGCGGTCGCCGAGACGTACCGTGCCGCGCTCGACGGCGCCGGTGACGACGGTCCCGCGCCCGGTGATCGTCAGGACGTTCTCGACGGGCATCAGGAACGGCGCGTCCACGTACCGCACGGGCATGGGCACATAGGTGTCCACGGCGTCGAGGAGCGCCTCGATCGCGGCGGTCCAACGCGGGTCGCCCTCCAGCGCCTTGAGCCCCGAGACCCGGACGACGGGGACGGAGTCGCCGCCATAGCCGTGCGCGGTCAGCAGCTCGCGGACCTCCAGCTCCACCAGGTCGGTGAGCTCGTCGTCGCCGGCGTCGGCCTTGTTGAGGGCGACGACGATGTGGTCGACGCCGACCTGCCGGGCGAGCAGGACGTGCTCCGCCGTCTGCGGCATGATCCCGTCCAGCGCGGAGACGACGAGGATCGCCCCGTCGAGCTGCGCGGCGCCGGTGACCATGTTCTTGACGTAGTCGGCGTGCCCGGGCATGTCGACATGCGCGTAGTGCCGGGTGTCGGTCTCGTACTCGACGTGCGCGATGTTGATGGTGATCCCGCGCTGGGCCTCCTCCGGCGCCCGGTCGATCCGGTCGAAGGGGACGAACGTGCCGGTCCCGCGCTCGCTGAGGACCTTGGTGATCGCGGCGGTGAGGGTGGTCTTGCCGTGGTCGACATGACCCATGGTGCCGATGTTGAGGTGCGGCTTGGTGCGCACGTATGCCGTCTTGGGCATGGCTCATTCCTTGAGCTCGAAGCTGAGTTGGGGACCCCGGAGCCCTTCCGACCCTCCCCCTGCGGGGTCCGCCGGATTGTCCGGGAAGGGTCAGCTTCGGGCGCCGTCGAACGTCGCCGCCGCGGTGGCGACGTCGACGGGAGCATCGAGCGCGTCGAGCGCGCCGGGCAGGGTGAGCGCCTCGAGCGCGGTGAGCACGTCGTGCGCGTGGAACGCGGAGAGCGCAGGGAACGCCCGGAACGCCTGGAGCGCGGCAGCCTTCGGCGCGTCCGCGACTGCGGACGGCGCTGCGAGGAAGGCGTACCGGAACATGTCGACGATCATCGCCGAGCGGGGCGGCGCCGTCGAATGGTTTTCCACTCAGGGGAGTTGAGGAAACGGGGCTGCGACGCACTCCGACGCGAGCCCGTACGGGCCCCGCCTGGGCTCGGGGCAGGGACTGACGGGCCAGGCGTGCTCAGGCGGTGAACATTACGGCGATCACGCACCTTTGTCGGTTAGTCTCCCCGGATGCCCGACCCCGTCACCAGGCCGCAGGACGGTCTCGCCCTCCGCCGCACCCGGGCCGCGCTGTCTCCGTGGTCGCGGTTGGCGCTGCTCGTGGTGATCCTCGCCTGCGCCGCGACGGCGGTGGTGCTGTACGAGCCACAGCGGCTGCTGGCTGCGGGCTGGCCGCCCAGGACGGGCGGCCCGGGCGCGGTGGCCCTGTTCGCGCTCGCGTACGGGCTCTGCACGGCGGCCTTCGTACCGCGCCCGATCCTCAACCTCGCGGCGGGCGCGCTCTTCGGTTCGCAGGCCGGGCTGGTGGCGGCCCTCGTCGGTACCGTCCTGGGGGCGGGCATCGCGTTCGCCCTGGGCCGGGTGCTCGGGCAGGACGCGCTGCGGCCGCTGCTGCGCGGGCAGTGGCTGACGGCGGCGGACGGGCAGCTGAGCCGGCACGGCTTCCGGTCGATGCTGGCGATCCGACTCTTCCCCGGAGTGCCGTTCGCCGCGGCCAACTACTGCGCCGCCGTCTCCCGTATGGGGTACGCGCCGTTCCTCGCCGCGACGGGGCTCGGATCGATCCCCAACACCGCGGCCTATGTGATCGCGGGCAGCGAGGCCGCGTCGCCGACCTCGCCGGCCTTCCTCATCGCCATGGGGTTCATCGTGGTGACCGGGGCGGGCGGAGCGGTCGTCGCCTGGCTCAAGCGCCATCGCCTGCGGCCCGCCGACCCGGCCGCCACGCTCATGGTGACCGCCGCCGAGACCGGAGAGACGACGGAGGCACGCGAGCACCCGACGGTCGTGGGCGCGTCCGCCCGCCGGTAGGCGAAGCACCAGCGGCTTCCCGGCGCGAGGTCGGCCAGCAGCTGCTGGCCAAGAACGGCCGGGGAGTCCGGCTCACCGACGCCGGACAGCTGCTCGCCGACCACGCCGCGCGGGTCCTGTCCCAGGCCGCCCGTCCCCGGCACCCCGCGCCCGCGTCCCCCGGATGGTCCAGGCGCCGACACGTGAAGCGGGAACGCGAGCCGCTCCCCCGCGCGGCCTCCCCCAGAGCCCTGCCCCGGCCGTCTCCTCACCGCGCTTCGACTCGGGACTTTCGACTCGGGACCTTCGGCTCGGAGCGCTGTCATCTCGGGGCACTGTCTCCCCGCGACACCGTCGCCTCGGACCACTGCCGCCCGAGGCGCCCTCGGCTCGGACCGCCGCGGCCCCGCAACACCGTCGGCTCGCGCTGCCGGCCGGAAACACCGTCGACCAGGACCGCTGCCGCTCCGGAGCCCCGTCGACTCAAGCCAGTGCCGCCCCCGAGCGCCGTCGGCTCAGAGCGCTTCGACGATCATCGCGTTGGCCAGGCCCCCCGCCTCGCACATCGCCTGGAGGCCATAGCGGCCGCCCCGCGCCCGCAGCGAGTGGACCAGCGTCGTGGTCAGTCGCGTGCCGCTGGCCCCCAGCGGGTGCCCGAGCGCGATCGCTCCCCCGTGCACGTTGACCTTGGCCAGGTCGGCCCCGGTCTCCTGCTGCCAGGCGAGGACGACGCTCGCGAAGGCTTCGTTGATCTCGAAGAGGTCGATCTCCTCGAGGGAGAGCCCGGCGCTCCGGAGCACCCTCTCGGTGGCCGGGATGACCCCGGTCAGCATGAGCACCGGGTCGGATCCGGTGACGGCGAAGCTGTGCAGCCGGGCGAGGGGCCGCAGGCCGAGCCGTTCGGCGGTGTCGGCCCCCATGATCAGTACGGCGGAGGCGCCGTCGTTGGTGGGGCTGCTGTTGCCGGGGGTCACCGACCAGTCGATCTGCGGGTAGCGCTCGGCGAACGCCGGGTCCTGGAAGGCCGGCCTGAGACCGGCGAGGATCTCGGTGGTGGTCCCGGGGCGTACGGACTCGTCGCGGCGGACTTCGCCGAACGGAACGACCTCCTGGTCGAAGAGCCCGTTCTCCCAGGCACGGGCGGCCCTCTGGTGCGAGGTGACCGCGAACGCGTCCATGGCGTCGCGCCCGATGGACCACTTGGCGGCGATCAGTTCGGCGCTGATCCCCTGGGGGACCAGGCCCTCCGGGTAGCGCTCGGCGACGCCCGGGCCGAAGGGGTCGGCGCCGGCCGGCACGTTGGACCACATCGGCACCCGGCTCATCGACTCGACTCCGCAGGCGACGACGATGTCGTACGCCCCGGACAGCACCCCCTGCGCCGCGAAGTGCACGGCCTGCTGGGAGGAGCCGCACTGCCGGTCGACGGTGGTGGCGGGCACGGACTCGGGGAATCCCGCACCGAGCCAGGCGTACCGGGTGGTGTTCATGGCCTGCTCGCCGACCTGGTCGACACATCCGCCGATGACGTCGTCGACGAGTGCCGGGTCGATCCCGGTCCGCTCGATCAAGGACTTCAGGGTGTGGGAGAGCAGTTCGACGGGATGGACCTGGGCCAGTGCCCCGGTCGGCTTCCCCTTTCCGATGGGAGTACGGACGGCTTCGACGATGACGGCGTCGCGCATGGCGGAGGCTCCTCGTTCACCGAGTGAGTTGGAAATCTGGACCAATACGTGCCAGTAACATAGCGCAGTTCGTTTGGAAGTCAAACTCATTGAGGAATCTGCCTTAGGCTGGGGCCATGACCGCCACCCGCAAGGCTCCGCGCCCCTGCAACATCGCCGACGCCCTCGCTCTGGTCGGCGAGAAGTACTCCCTGCTCGTCCTGCGGGAGATCTCCCTCGGCGTGCGCCGGTTCGACCGGATCGCCCGCAACACCGGCGCTCCGCGCGATGTGCTGACCGCCCGGCTGCGGCGTCTGGTGGAGGCCGGAATCCTGGAGAAGGTCCAGTACAGCGACCGCCCCAAGCGGTACGAGTACCGCGCGACGGACGCGGGCGAGGAGCTGCAGCCGGTCCTGCTGACGCTCATGGCCTGGGGGGACCGCCATCTGGGCACGGAGCCGCCCATGGTCCTCGAGCACGGGTGCGGAGCCACCCTGGCGCCGCGGGTCGTCTGCGAGGCGTGCGGCGAGCGGGCGGACGCGCCCAGCATCAGCGCCCATGTGCGGGCGCCCGGGTGGACGACCACGGGGCCCGAGGAGGACTGAGGGGTCCGCCGACCCCGGCCGGGCCACCGTCCATTCACCCAGGGGGAGTACGCTGCGCAGCGACCGGCGGCCGTTCGACGACCGCCGTTTTCCGACCGCTGACCGCACACAAGTACATCCGGGACGGCCCTAGCCCCATGAGTTGGTTCGAATCATTCATCCTCGGACTCGTCCAGGGGCTGACGGAGTTCCTGCCCATCTCGTCCAGCGCGCATCTGCGGCTGACCGCGGCCTTCGCGGGGTGGCACGACCCGGGCGCGGCCTTCACCGCGATCACCCAGATCGGCACCGAAGCGGCTGTACTGATCTACTTCCGCAAGGACATCGCGCGCATCGTCTCGGCCTGGTTCCGGTCACTGACCCGCAAGGAACTGCGTGCGGAACACGACGCGCAGATGGGCTGGCTTGTCATCGTCGGCTCGATCCCGATCGGCGTCCTGGGCGTCACGTTCAAGGACCAGATCGAGGGTCCGTTCCGTGATCTGCGACTCATCGCCACGACCCTGATCGTCATGGGCATCGTCCTGGGCGTGGCCGACCGGCTGGCGGCGCGCGACGAGGTGGGCGGACGGCACCGGGCGATCCGGGAGCGCAAGACGCTCAAGGAACTCGGTGTCAGGGACGGCCTGATATTCGGCGTGTGCCAGGCCATGGCCCTCATCCCGGGCGTGTCCCGGTCGGGCGCCACGATCAGCGGCGGTCTGCTGATGGGCTACACGCGTGAGGCGGCGGCCCGCTACTCCTTCCTGCTGGCCATCCCGGCCGTCCTCGCCTCGGGTGTGTTCGAGCTGAAGGACGCGGGCGAGGGGCATGTCTCCTGGGGCCCCACGGTTTTCGCCACGATCATCGCGTTCGGCGTGGGTTATGCCGTCATCGCCTGGTTCATGAAGTTCATCACGACCAAGAGCTTCATGCCGTTCGTCGTCTACCGGGTCCTGCTGGGCGTCGTGCTCTTCGTCCTGGTCGGTGCGGACGTGCTGAGCCCCCACGCGGGCGAATCCGGGACCGTGCCGGTCGGCGCCCCCTAGGGACGCCCGGGCGACGGGCGGAGCCCGTCCCCCCGCCGCCGCCGGCGGAGCACGGCGGTCGGACGGACGGGCTCTCATCTGCGCAGGCGGATGGGTGGGCTGCACGCCGGACCAGGGCGGGCCGCCGGACTCGGGGGTGTTTCCGGCGACCTCTCATTCAGCGACTTCCGCCTGAACGGACCTGATGAGCGTCTCGCTCCCGGCACTCCGCCGCGAGGGTGTGCGTCGCATATATCTACGCACTCCGTTCACACCCCGTGTGAACGGAGTGCGTGCCCGCCCGAGAGAACAAGGGCGAAGCCGGACTGCGCTCTTCCCGGGTCCGGGGCACCCTGGAGCCATGGCGTGGCAACCACCGATCGTCGTCCACCGCCCGTCCGCCGACGGCGGGCGGCGTGTCACCGTGCGGGGACAGATCGTGGGGCTCGCGCACAACGACAAGGACCTCGTCGAGTTCCTGCGGCGCGCCGGCCTCGAGGACGCGGACATGGTGCTGGACGACCCGCACCTGGTGGAGTGGCGCGGCGGCAGGCCGCATCGCTGGGAGGCCGCCTAGAACGGGTGCCGTCCCCGCGCGTGAGCCGTGCAGGGCCCTTGGCCGCTGACGTTCCCTGCCCGACACTGAACCGATGACACAGCGCGTGGATCTCGCGACCGTGATGGACCGGCTGTCCATCGACGAGGTGATCACCGGTTACGCGGTGGCCGTGGACGACGCCGACTGGGGCGCCTACCGCGCCCTGTTCACCCGCGACGGCCGGGCCGACTACCGCGGTTCCGGCGGGATCGAGGGCGGAGCCGGCGACGTCGCCGACTGGCTGGCGGAGACGATGCGGCTCTTCCCCGTGCGCCAGCACCTCATTGTGAACCGGCGGGTGCGGATCCAGGACATGGGCGGCTACCCGGGCGACAGCGCCGAGGTGCTGGCCGACTACGTGAACCCGATGCGGCTCGCGTCGGGCGACGACTTCCTCTCCGGCGGCCGCTACACCTTCGCGCTGCTGCGCACCGACGCGGGGTGGCGGCTGCGTACGGTGACCGTTCACGAGAAGTGGCGCCGCATGGCGGAAGCCCTCACCACCGGCTGAGCCCCGGCCGCGCCCCGCCACGCGGTCGCGCGCGCCCCAGCTGAGACCCGCGCGGCTGAGATCCGCGCGCCCCCTGGGAGGGGCCCCGTCGCACGGCGCAGCGCCCGCACCCCCGGCCGGCCCCCGCCGGATGGCGGGACCCCCCACCCCCGGTGAGCCTCACAGCACGGCGCCGCCCCGGACACACGACCAGCGCGCCCCCTGGGACCGGCCCCGCCTCACGGCGAGCGCGCGTGCCCGGCCTCCCGCCGGATGGCGGCAGCCGCGCGTGAGTCTCGCCGCACGCCAGCCGCCCCACTCGCAAGGCGAGCGCGCGCCCCGCGCCGCGCTCCGTCACCGGAGTGCCCTCTGTCCCCCTCCGCCCCACGCGCGCACACTGGAGGCGGCACGTTCCCAGAGGCGGACCGAGGAGGCGGGGTATGCGGATACCGGTCGGCCGACGGCAGGAGGCGGCGAGCCGGCCGCCCACGTCACCCCGGTGGCGGGCCCTGCTCGCGGTCCCGGCCGGGGCCCTGCCCGCTCTGGCCTTCCCCGCGCCGGGCCTCTGGTGGTTCGCGTACATCGCCCTCGTCCCCTGGTTGCTGCTCGTCCGTGCGGCTCCGACCGGTCGGCGGGCGGCCCTCGAGGGCTGGCTCGGCGGCCTCGGGTTCATGGTGGCCGTCCACCACTGGCTGCTGCCGAGCCTTCATGTGTTCCTGTTGGTCCTGGCCGCCCTGCTCGGGCTGCTGTGGGCGCCGTGGGGCTGGCTGGTGCGTTCCATGACCGGCGGCCTACCCTCCCCCGCTCGCGCGGCGGCCGCGCTCGTCGTCGTCCCCTCCGGCTGGCTGATGGTCGAACTCATGCGGTCCTGGGAGGGGTTGGGCGGCCCCTGGGGACTCCTGGGGGCCAGCCAGTGGCAGGTGTCCCCGGCTCTGCGGCTCGTATCGGTCGGCGGTGTATGGCTGGTGAGCCTGCTGGTGGTGGCGGTCAACACGGCGGTGACCCTGATGGTGGCGGTCGCGGCCGTTCGGGTCACCGCCGCCACAGGTCTGACCCTGTGCGTCCTCGCCACTGGTTCCGTCTGGATGTGGGCGCAGCCCCCACGGGAGACGGGCGAAGTGCGGGTCGCCGTCGTGCAGCCCGGAGTGATCGAGGGTCCCGGTGGCGCCGAACGGCGCTTCACCCGCGGCGAGGAACTCACCCGTGGGCTCGCCGGTCAGGATGTGGATCTCGTCGTCTGGGGCGAGAGCAGCGTGGGCGCGGACCTGACCGGGCGGCCCGACCTGGCGGCCCGGCTGGCCGCGCTGTCCCGGACCGTCGAGGCGCCGGTGCTGGTCAATGTGGACGCGCGGCGGGCGGACCGACCGGGGATCTTCAAGAGCAGTGTGCTCGTCGACTCGGACGGCCCGACCGGCGACCGCTACGACAAAATGCGTCTGGTGCCGTTCGGTGAGTACGTCCCGGCCCGTTCGCTGCTCGGCTGGGTGACGTCGGTGGGCAAGGCGGCGGGCGAGGACCGCAGGCGCGGTTCCGGCCCGGTGGTGATGCGGCTTCCCGGCGAAGCCGGCCTGCGGCTGGGGCCGTTGGTCTGCTTCGAGTCCGCCTTCCCCGACATGAGCCGAAGGCTCACCCGTGACGGCGCCCACCTCCTGATCGCCCAGTCGGCGACCTCCACCTTCCAGGACAGCTGGGCGCCGGCGCAGCACGCCTCGCTGGCGGCGCTGCGGGCGGCGGAGTCCGGCCGGCCCATGGTCCACGCCACGCTCACGGGCGTGAGCGCGGTGTACGGGCCGGACGGCGCCCGGGTCGGCGCCCCGCTCGGCACCGACCGCAGCGCCTCGGCCGTGTACACGGTTCCGCTCTCCTCCGGCACGACCGCGTACGTCCGGCTCGGCGACTGGCCGGTGTACGCCGCCCTGGCCGTACTCGCCGCGCTCTGCGCCGCCGAGGGCGTGCGGTCCCTCAGGCGCCCTGGACCAGGGCCTGCCGCACCACCAGCTCGCACAGCTCATGAGTCTCCAGCGCGTCCCGCGCGCTGAGCGTCTTCCCTGCGCGTACGGCGTCGAGGAACGACAGGACGGCCTGTTCGATGCCGCGCTGCCGGGCGACCGGCACCCAGTCACCGCGCCGGCGCACGGTCGGCTGGCCCTTGTGGTCCACGATCTCGGCGAGGTTGAGGACCTGGCGCTTGCTGTCCTGGCCGGAGACTTCGAGGATCTCCTCGGTGGAGCCGTTCATCCGGTTCATCATGCCGATGGCGGTGAACCCGTCGCCGGAGAGCTGAAGGACCACGTGATGCATGAGTCCGTCACGGATCCGTGCCCGCACATCGGTGTGCTCCACCGGGCCCGGCAGAAGGAACCGCAGGGTGTCCACGACATGGATGAAGTCGTCGAGCACCAGGGTGCGCGGGTCCTCGGGCAGCCCGATGCGGTTCTTCTGCATCAGGATCAGTTCGCGAGGATGGTCGAGGCACTGCGCGTACGCCGGCGCGAGGCGGCGGTTGAAGCCCACCGCCAGGCCGACCCCGCGCTTCTCCGCGAGGTCCACGAGGGCCTGTGAATCGGCGAGTTCGTATGCGAGGGGCTTGTCGACGTACGTCGGTACGCCGGCCTCCAGGAGGCCGCTGACGATCTCGGCGTGCACGGCGGTCGGCGCGTGCACGAAGGCGGCGTCGATGCCGGCCGCGATGAGCGAGTCGAGGTCGGTGTGGCGCCGGCCCGGCGGGACGTGGTGTATCTCGGCGACCCGCTCCAGAGTGGCGGGGCTGCGGGTCTGCAGATGCAGTTCGACTCCGGGCAGGGCGCCCAGCACGGGAAGGTAGGCCTTCTGTGCGATGTCGCCGAGTCCGATGCAGCCAACCTTCACGGGGTGTCTCCCTGGCGTGGTGATGTGCTGGTCCCCCGGGAGCCGGCGGTGCTGGTTCCCGCAGGAGTTGTCGATGGTGTCACCGCAGGTCGTGCCCGTCGGAAACACCGGCAGCATACGTCGCGGCGGGCGGGCGCCAGTCGGCGATGCCGTCGAAGGCGCGCAGCGCCAGGCCGGGTCCGAGGCGGGAGACACCTGCCATCACGCCGTCGCGGACGGCCACGGCGGGCGCGCTGCCGAGGGTGGCGAGACGGCCGACCCGCGCGGCCTTGCGGACGAGAGCCGTGGTGCGCGGGAGCCGGTCCGCGGTGTACGCGGCGAGTGAACCGGCCGGGGTGGCCCCGGGCGCGGCATGGTGCGCGAGCACGACCGCGTCCTCGATGGCCTGGTTTCCGCCCTGTCCGAGGGTGGGTTGCATGGCATGCGCCGCGTCGCCGAGCAGCGCGACGCGGCCTCGGTGGAAGGCGGGCAGGGGCACGTCGAGGTGATGGACGTCGTGGCGCAGGACGGCGGCCGGGTCGGCGGTGGCGATGACCGCCGGGATCGGGTCGTGCCAGTCGCCGAACCGGCGCAGTAGTTCGTCCCTCTCGTCGGCGGCCCGGCCTCCGGCGGGGGCGACGGCCATCGCATAGGCGTAGATCCGGCCGTCCTTGAGCGGCTGGGTGCCCCAGAGGCTGCCCCGCCCCCAGGTCTCGTGGGGCGCGAAGGACTGCCCAGGGGCGGGGGCGACGAGGCGCCAGGTGGTGAACCCGGAGTACGACGGGCCCGGGTGGTGCGGGAAGAGCGTGCGGCGGGTCGCCGAGTGGATGCCGTCGGCCCCGACGACGAGCTCGGCCTCGTAGGCGCCGTCCGGGGTGGTGACGACGGCGGGCCGTTCGTCGCTGCCGGGGTCGGTGAGCGCGGCCGTGACGCCCGTGCGGATCACGCCGTCGGGGAGGGCCGAGGTGAGGAGGTCCACGAGCGTGGCCCGGTGCAGGAGGACGAGGGGGCCGCCGAAGCGGTCGGCGGCGGCCCGGGCGTTCGTACGGGAGAGCCAGCGGCCGGCCGGGGTGCGCATGCCGCCGTCGCCCTGCCAGGCGGAGAGGGCGCGGACCTGGTCACCGAGTCCGATGACGTCGAGGGCGCGCTGGGAGTTGGGGGCGAGGCCGATGCCCGCGCCGACCGGCGTCAGACCGGGCGCGCGCTCCAGGACCGTGACCTGCCAGCCCCGCCGGTACAGGCCTATCGCGGCGGTGAGTCCGCCGATTCCGGCTCCGATGACAAGGGCGCGGCGTTGTTCGGTGTCCATGACTCCCCCTAGGGAAACTACAGCTGTAGTGACGCCCTCACCGTACTACAGCTGTAGTGAGGGCGGTAGGTTGAACGCATGCCCGCACAGCGCCCCGCTTCCCGCCCTTCCGACGGCCCCTCCCGCAGCGACCTGATCGGCGACGCCGCACTCGCTCTCCTCGCCGAGCGGGGTATGCGCGGGCTCACCCACCGCGCCGTCGACGAGCGGGCCGGGCTTCCGCAGGGCTCGACGTCCAATCACGCCCGGACGCGCCTCGCCCTGCTGGAGACCGCGGTGAGGCGGCAGGCCGAGCGCGAGGCGCGGGTGCTCACCCCGGACGAGATGCCGGCGCCGGCCTCAGGCCGGGAGCAGCTGGCCGACGCACTCGCGCAGGCCTTGCACCGCCTGCTCGCCGACCATCGCGAACTGCTCGTCTCCCGCTACGAATTGGCCCTGGAGGCCACCCGCCGCCCCGAGCTCCGGTCGTTCTACGACAACGCGGGGGCGGCCTTCAGGGATCCGGTCGTCGCGCTCATGGCCGGCGCGGGCTCCCCCACTCCCCGGCGCCACGCGCTGGCGCTCATCGCCTGGTGCGAGGGGATGATGTTTTCCTGCACCGCCGGCTCGTACCACTCAGCGGTGCCGTCCCGGACCGAACTGCGTACGGGGTTTGAGGAGTTGCTGCGCGGGATGCTCGGCGGCCGGTGAAGGTTGTTCGTCTCCAGGGGACGGACGAACAACAAAGGCAAGGAGGTTACCGACTCCTTGCCACTCTCAACATATAGCGCACCGGGGGGCTTGTGGCAAGACCCGGGTAGTGCCGCAGAATCATCGGCCCATGGCCAGTACCTGCGGAAATGAGACTCTCATGATCGACGTGATCGTCGCCGGCGGTGGACCGACCGGCTTGATGCTGGCGGGCGAACTGCGGTTGCACGGGGTGCGGACGCTCGTACTGGAGAAGTTGACGGAGCCGGCCGGGCAGTCCCGCGGGCGCGGCCTGCACGCACGCAGCGTCGAGGTGATGGACCAGCGCGGCCTGCTGGAACGGTTCGCCGCGGAGAGCGAGCGGTTCCAGGTCGGCAGTCTCTTCGCCGGCATCGCCAGGCCGTGGCCGGACCGGCTGGACACCGCGCACCCGTACGGCCTCGCGACCCCGCAGATCGTCACCGAGCGGCTGCTGACCGAGCACGCCGTCGAGCTCGGCGTGGAGATCCGGCGCGGCTGCGAACTGGTCGGGCTCAGCCAGGACGAGCAGGGGGTGAGTGTCGAGTTGGCCGACGGCACGCGACTGCGCTCGCGCTATCTCGTCGGCTGCGACGGTGGCCGCAGCACCGTGCGCAAGCTGCTCGGTGTCGGCTTCCCCGGTGAACCCGCCAAGGTCGAGACGCTGTTGGGCGACATGGAGATGGCCGTGGACCCGGAGACGCTGGCCGCCGTGGTGGCCGAGGTCCGCAAGACCGAGCTGCGGTTCGGCGCCATCGGAGAAGGGGACGGGGTGTACCGCATCATCGTGCCGGCCGCGGGGGTGGCTGAGGACCCCGCGACCGCGCCGACCCTGGACGACTTCAAGCAGCAGCTGCGGGCGGTCGCGGGCACCGACTTCGGCGTGCACTCACCGCGCTGGCTGTCCCGGTTCGGCGACGCCACCCGGCAGGCCGAGCGCTACCGGGTCGGCCGGGTGCTGCTGGCCGGCGACGCGGCGCACATCCACCCGCCGACCGGCGGGCAGGGGCTCAACCTCGGTGTCCAGGACGCGTTCAACCTCGGCTGGAAGCTGGCCGCCGAGGTCAACGGCTGGGCCCCGCAGGGGCTGCTGGACAGCTATCACGCCGAACGGCATCCGGTGGGCGCCCGCGTGTTGGCCAACACGCGGGCGCAGATGGTGCTGCTGGGGACCGATCCGGGTGCGGTGGCTTTGCGAGAGCTGTTCGCGGAGCTCTCGGAGTTCGAGGAGGTGAACCGGTACCTGACAGGCATCATCACCGCGGTCGGCATCCGCTACGACTTCGGCGTGGGCCACGAACTGCTCGGCCGGCGGCTGCGGGACGTGGGGCTGAAGCGTGGTCGCCTCTACGAGCTGATGCACGGCGGCCGCGGGCTGCTGCTCGACCAGACGGGCCGGCTGTCGGTGGCGGGTTGGGAGGATCGGGTCGACCACGTCGTCGACGTGAGCGAGGAACTGGACGTGCCCGCGGTGCTGCTGCGGCCGGACGGCCACGTGGCGTGGGTCGGTGAAGATCAGCAGGATCTGCTCAGCCGGCTGCCCAAGTGGTTCGGTGCTGCCGTCGGCTGAGCGACCTCCCCGCCGCCGGGTGCCGGGCCCGGTGCCGGGCCCGCCGCCGGGTGCCGGGTCCGGATGCCGGGTCGGGTGCCAGGCCCAGGTCCGGGTCCGGGTCGGGTGCCAGGTCCGGGTCCGGGTCCGGGCCGGGGACGGCTGGGCGGCATGGCGCGGCGGTATGGCGTGGCGGCGAAACCCGGCCAGGTGAGCATCGTGTCCACGCCATCGGCATCACCCGTGCGGGGCAATCTCGGCACTCGGGGTGGGAAGATCGCGCGCCGCACAGCAGAGTGGCGCGGGTGCATCGAACGAGAACCACAGCGAAGGTCCTGGTGGGGGTGGCGGTCGCGGCCGTCTCCGGCTGCGTGTCGGTGGAGGCGGGTCCTGCCCCCGGGGCCCTGCCGGTCCCCGAGGTGAGCAGCCCGGCCGCCGCGCGGGACGTGGAGCCGCAGATCATCCAGGCGCCCGCCAGGGAGGCGCTGGAGGCCGCCACGCCCTCCGCCGAGGCCGCACCGCCCCGCCGCCCCGCGCCGAAGGCGGAGAACGCCCCCGCTGAGAAGACCGCCCGGCGGCACCGCCCCGACGCCCCTGGCCGGGGGTGGCAGCGCGACCTACCGGAGCTGCCACCCTCGGCGCGGCTGCCCCCGGCGGCCCACCCGCAGGTGGGCGGAGACCTGTGCGCGCTGGGCAAGAAGTACGGCGGGTGGCAGCCGCACAGTCCGCAGGCCCGGATCTGTGAGGACACCTACGGGCAGTGAGGGCCCGGCGGCCTGCCGGAGTCCGGTCGCCGCTCGACCGTCCGTCCCGGCCGCCGGTTCACTCGGCGCTCAGCCGACCGTCCAGCCGGTCGATGGCCGTTCTGACGCCGTGTCCGTAGCCGTCGTCGGCCAGCGCTTTCGATGCCGCGCGGGCCCGGTCCAGATGGATCCGCGCGTCGTCGGGCCGCCGCAGCTTCACATAGTCGGCGGCCAGATTGAGGTGGAGCGAGGGGTACAGCGCCCGCAGCGCGACGGCAGTGTCGTGCTGGGCCAACCGCTCCTCGTCCAGCGCGTCCGCCGCCGTGAGGGCCCGGAGGTCCCAGGCCAGCTCGTCGTCCGGGTCGTCCTGCGCGTCGGCCATGTAGTGCGCGAGCGTGCACCGGTGCAGGGGGTCCCCGTCGGCGCCGATCTGCTCCCACAGCTCGCCGAAACGGTTGCGGGCCTCCTCCCGGTCGCCGCCGTGGAGCAGCATCATCGCCTGCCCGATCCTGGTCATCACACCGTCGTCCCCCGGCGCCTGCTGCTGCTCGGTCACTGCGACCTCCGTGCTCGTGAGATCTTCGACGCTAGCTGCCGCGGCCGATGACGGCCGAGAGGCTCGGGCACCACCCCGAGCCTGTCAGCCGGACGCCCGGTCCGGATCCCCTACACGGACCCCGGCCGCGGACCGGGGAGCCACAGGCTCCGAGCATGGACCCGGGCCACGGACTCCGGACATGGACCGGGCCGCGAACCCGCGCACAGCCGGGGCCCACAGGCTCGTGACGTGGACCCGGGCCCGCGAACCCGAGCACGTCCGCCGGGCACGGGTTCCAGACATGGACCAGGCCCACGCCACCGGGCACGGGCGTCGGCGTCGGCGTCGGCGTCGGACTTCTAGCCCTGGACCCCCAGGTCCGGGATCCGCCAGTCGATCGGCGCATGGCCCTGCGCCGCGACCGCCTCGTTGATCTGCGTGAACGGGCGGGACCCGAAGAACTTCTTCGCGGAGAGGGGCGAGGGATGCGCCCCCTTCACCACCACGTGCCGCTCCTCGTCGATCAGCGGCAGCTTCTTCTGCGCGTAGTTGCCCCAGAGCACGAACACCGCCGGGTCGGGCCGCTCGGCCACCGCGCGGATCACCGCGTCGGTGAACTTCTCCCAACCCTTGCCCTTGTGCGAGTTGGCCTCGCCGCCCCGCACGGTGAGCACCGCGTTGAGCAGCAGCACTCCCTGCTCGGCCCACGGCATCAGATAGCCGTTGTCCGGAACCGGGTGGCCGAGCTCCTCCTTCATCTCCTTGTAGATGTTCCGCAGGGAGGGAGGCGTCTTCACACCCGGCCGCACCGAGAAGCAGAGGCCGTGCCCCTGCCCCTCTCCGTGGTAGGGGTCCTGGCCGAGGACGAGGACCTTGACCTTGTCGTACGGCGTGGCGTCCAGCGCGGCGAAGACCTCGTCGCGCGGCGGATAGACCGGCCCCTTGGCCCGCTCCTCCTCGACGAACTCGGTGAGCTGCTTGAAGTACAGCTTCTGCAGCTCCTCGCCGAGGACGCCGCGCCAGGACTCGGGCAGCATGTCGGTGTCGGTCACGTCAACAACCTCCGGTAGGCGATCACTTCTTGCGAAGAACCTACCGGGGGCCACTGACAACGGCTGCTACCAGCTCTTCTTCCGCTGGAGCTCCCACAGCTGCATGACCGTCTGCGGGTCCATCGCGCGCTCGCCGCCCGCGATCTCCTCGCTCGCGGCGACATACAGCTTGCCCTGCCACAGCGGCAGCAGCCGGACGTCGTCGACCAGGATCTGCTGGGCCTGCTCGAACTGCTTGGAGACGGCGCCGCGGTCGCTCTCGCGCCGGGACTGGGGCAGCAGCTCCTTGGTGATCACGGGGCTGTCGTACGGCGTGCGCAGCACGTTGTTCTTTCCGACGAACGGCGCGATGAAGTTGTCCGGGTCCGGGAAGTCGGGGAACCAGCCTCGTCCGAAGACGGGGTACTGGCCCTTCTGGTAGCCGGCCTGGAACTCCTTCCACGGCTTGCCCTGGATCGTCACCTTGAAAAGGCCCGAAGCCTCGAGTTGCCGCTTGAGCTCGGCGAACTCCTTCGCGGTCGCGGAGCCGTACCGGTCGGTGGTGAACCAGAACGTCAGCTCCACCGGCTTGTCGATGCCGGCCTCGCGGAGGATCTTCTTCGCCTTGTCGACGCTCGGGTTCTGGTAGCGGTCGTAGAAGGCGGTGGTGTGCCCGGCGATGCCCTTGGGGACCATCGAGTACAGCGGCTCGGCCGTGCCCTGGTAGACCTTGGCGACGAGCGCGTCACGGTCGACGATCTGGGCGATCGCCTTGCGGACGGGGAGCTTGCGCACCGAGGGGTCGGCGGGGTTGAAGACCAGGTAGCGAATGTCGGCTCCGGTCGATTCGACCAGCTGGAGCCCTTCGTTCTCGGGCTTCTTCTCCTGGAGGTCGACGACCTCCTCCGCGGTGAGACCGCGGTTGGTCGCGTCGATCTCCTTGTTCTTCAGCGCCGCCACCATCGCCTCGGACTCCTTGAAGTACCGGATGGTGACGCCGTTGTTCTTACGGTCGGCGAAGCCCTTGTACTGGGGGTTCCTGCCGAGCTCCGCCTTGTTGCCCTCTTCGTACGACTCGAGGACGAAGGGGCCCGAGCCGAGCAGCTTGCCGTCCTCACGCAGCTTGTCCGCGGGGTACTCGGCCGGGTCGACCAGGGACATCGCGGGGGTGGCGAGGATGAACGGGAAGGTCGCGTCCGACTGGGTCAGCCGGAAGGTGACCTTGCGGTCGCCGCTGACGTCGATCGTGCCGAGAGAGCCGAGCAGACCGTTCGGACCACCGTCGACGTTGATCTTCCGGATGCGCTCGATGGAGTGCCGTACCGCCTTGGCGTCCAGAGGGTGCCCGTTGGAGAAGGTCAGCCCCTCACGGAGCGTGCACTCGAAGACCTGGCTCGCCGAGTCGGTGAACTTGCAGTCGGCGGCGTCGGGCTGGGGGGTGCTGCTGCCGGTCGGGAAGCTCAGAAGCGTCTGGAAGACATTCCGGTACAACTCCCACGAACCGTCCCAAGAAGCAGCCGGATCGAGCGTGCTGGGCGCGCTCGTCGTGCCGACGACGATCCGCTTCTCCCCATCCTCGTCATCGCCCGAAAAGGCACTGCATCCGGACACCAGGGATATGGACGCAAGGGCTGCAGCGACCTGCAGACTGGTCCGGTTGAACACGTGCGCACGCTCCTCGTTCAGCCATGGGTCGGCCGACCATACCGCAGCGCCCCGCCAGGTCAATGCGGAACCCTGGCGGGGCACTTGAGTCAATCAGCGGTCATTCAGGACAATACGGGTCAGCCGACTCCGGCATTGAGGAAAATTCCCCCGTCGACGACGAGCGTCTGGCCGGTGATCCAGTCCGACTGCTCGGAGGTCAGGAAGGCGGCCGCACCCCCGATGTCCTCGGGCACGCCGAGGCGGCCCAGCGGGTACGCGGCAGTGACCTCTTCCTCCCTGTCCGCGTAGAGCGCCTCGGCGAACTTCGTCCTGACCACGGCCGGGGCGATCGCGTTGACCCGTACGACCGGGGCGAACTCGTGCGCCAGCTGCAGGGTCAGATTGACCATGGCGGCCTTGCTCATGCCGTAGGCGCCGACGAAGGGCGAGGCTGCGAGACCGGCGACCGACGCGATGTTCACGATCGCACCGCCGTTCTCCCTCTGCCAGGCCTTCCAGGTCTGCTGCGCGAAGCCCAGCGCCGAGATCACATTGGTCTCGTAGACCTTGCGGGCCACATTGAGGTCGAGGTCCGCCATGGGGCCGAAGACCGGGTTGGTACCCGCGTTGTTGATCAGGAAGTCGACGCGGCCGAAGGCCTCCATGGCCCGCTCGACGGCGACGGCCTGGTGGGTCTCGTCGTGGGCCTTGCCCGCGACGCCGATGACCCGGTCGGCGCCGAGCCGCTCGACGGCCTCCTTGAGGGCGTCCTCGCCCCGGCCCGTGATGCACACCCGGTCGCCGCGGGCGACCAGCGCCTCGGCGACGCCGTAGCCGATGCCCCGACTGGCGCCGGTGACCAGCGCGACCTTGCCGGACAGTTCGGGAAGTTCCGATGCGGTCATGTTCTTCACCCTTCGCTTCAGTTGAGCGGGCCGCCGGCCACGTACATGACCTGGCCCGAGACGAAGCCGGCGTCGTCGCCGGTGAAGAAGGCGATCGCGTTCGCGATGTCCTCGGGGCGGCCGACCCGCTGCACCGGGATCTGGGTGGCGGCGGCGGCCTGGAACTCCTCGAAGCCCATGCCCACGCGCGCGGCGGTCTGCGCGGTCATCTCGGTGACGATGAAACCGGGCGCGACGGCGTTGGCGGTGATGCCGAACTTGCCGAGCTCCTTGGCGAGGGTCTTGGTGAAGCCCTGGAGACCCGCCTTGACCGCGGAGTAGTTGGCCTGGCCCCGGTTGCCCAGCGCGGAGCTGGAGGAGAGCGAGACGATCCGGCCGAAGCCCGCGTCGACCATGTGCTTCTGACAGGCCTTGGCCATCAGGAACGCGCCCTTGAGGTGCACGTTCATCACGGTGTCCCAGTCGGACTCGCTCATCTTGAAGAGGAGGTTGTCGCGCAGGACGCCCGCGTTGTTCACGAGGATCGTCGGCGCGCCGAGCTCCGTGGCGACGCGCGCGACGGCGGCCTCCACCTGGGCGCTGTCGGAGACGTCGCAGCCGACGGCGATGGCGGTGCCACCGGCGGCGGTGATCTTCTCGACGGTGTCCTTGCAGGCCGCCTCGTCGAGGTCGAGTACGGCGACGGCGCGGCCCTCGGCCGCGAGCCGTACGGCGGTCGCGGCGCCAATGCCCCGTGCCGCGCCGGTCACGACGGCGACGCGCTGCTCGGTGGTGGACATGCTGGTTCTCCTCGCCCTTGGATCCCTTGGATGCGGCCCAGACCGTGCGTCCCGCAGATGAGCGACCGCTTAGTACCTTCCGCAGACGAGACGCTAGAAGCCCTGGCACCCGGTGTCAACGGCCCACCGGGTGCGCCCGCTCACTCCCCGTCGCAACCCGGGTTCGATCAGCGCACCAGAAGATCGAGCAGCCTTTCGACCTCGGCCTCCGGATCGGTGGTGAGTCCGGTGTGCACCGGGCCCGGCTGGACGACCGTGGAGCGGGGCGCGATGAGCCAGCGGAAGCGCCGTCCGGCGTCGTCACGGGCTGCCTGACCGGCGTCTTCCCCGCCCCGGCAGACCCCCTCGACGGCGTGCAGCGCCGCCCGTACGCCGATGATGTCCGCCCCCGGGTCGAGCGCCCTCAGTTTGGTCTCGTCCAGGTGCGTCCTGGCGGCCACGAAGGTCTTGGCGCGGCAGTAGACCACCACCCCTGCATTGAGGTACTCACCGCGCTCGACACGGGGCACCACGCGCAGCAGCGCGTACTCGAAGACGTCCCGGTCGCTCACTGGTCGCCGTCCTTCTTGCTCTTGGTGGGGTGCGGCCAGGGAGCGAGGTGATCGGTCAGCCAGCCCGGTGCCTGCGACGACTTGCGCTCGGCGCGCGGCCCGAGGTTGATCCGCTCGTGGATGGTGGCGGCCCGCGGCAGCAGGGCCTCCACATAGGCGCGCCGCAGCGCGTCGGTGGTCTCGAAGCCGGGCTCGTCGACGAGCCACTCGTCGGGGACGTCGGCGGTCACCTCGGTGAGCAGGTCGCGGGTGACCAGGGGGGCCAGCTCGGCGGCCGCCGTGATCACGTCCGGGGCGAAGGGCGCGAGGACGTGGTCGGAGGCGTCGTAGGGCTTGGCGGCGGAGGCCTCGGCGCCCGGCCAGTTGTGGTGCCAGATCATGGTGGCACCGTGGTCGATGAGCCAGACGTCGCCGTGCCAGACGAGCATGTTCGGATTGCGCCAGGAGCGGTCGACGTTGTTGATCAGGGCGTCGAACCAGACGACCCGGCCCGCCTCCGCCGGGTCCACCTCGTACGCGAGCGGATCGAATCCGAGCGAGCCCGGCAGATAGTCCATGCCCAGGTTCAGCCCGCCGCTCGCCTTGAGCAGCTCCTGCACCTCCTGGTCGGGCTCAGCGAGGCCGATGACGGGATCGAGCTGGATGGTGACCAGTTCGGGCACGCGCAGCCCGAGCCGGCGCGCCAGCTGCCCGCAGATGACTTCGGCGACCAGGGTCTTGCGCCCCTGCCCCGCGCCGGTGAACTTCATGACGTACGTGCCGAGATCGTCGGCCTCGACGATCCCGGGGAGCGAGCCGCCCTCACGCAGGGGCGTGACATAGCGGGTCGCTACGACCTCTTCCAACACTTTCCCAGGCCACCCATCTCTTCAGCCTTACAATCCACGGACGACTTCTCCGGAGCGTAGAGGCAGGAACTCAGGGGTCAACGGCGCTGGGGACAATCTGGGGAGTTTCGGCCGGCGAGCCGGTCTCCCCGCTCCCCAAGCAGACCGTCGATGGTGCCGCGCCCCTTGCTGCCAGCTTCTGGCATGAAGTGAGCATAGTAACCGAGGGTGATCGCCGGAGAGGAGTGTCCGAGCCACCGAGCCAGGGTCACGACGGACTCTCCGGCTTCCAACATGATCGAGGCGTAGGTGTGCCGAAGCACGTGGAAACCGTCCTTCGGGGCCGCCGCCCACTGCCAGGCTTTCGTTCCCTCGGCACGTGGCGGGATGACGTCGGCCTTGGCCAAGGCCGGCTTCCAGGTGTAGGTGTTCCATGTGTTCACCGCGACGGCGTTGCCGAAGCGCATGGTGAGCAGCAGGGAGAACTTCTTCCTCTCCCCCTCCGGCTTCCCCCATGGCAGCTCCACCTCTACCGGCGGGAACGCTTCGATGTGACGCTTCAGTTCCTCAGCTACCGACCCGAAGACCTCGTCCTGGCGGAGTCCGCACCCCAGGCCGACTACGACGGCGATCCTGTTCCGCTCGCTGATGGCATCGCGGACTCGCAGTGCCGTACGCATCGGCCACGAGTCGCGCCGCTCCCGTGGCGACTTGGGCCACCGCACAGATTTCGCGTGCATTGGGTTGCGCGCGAGGCGCTTGTCGTCGTGACCTCTATTGGGAACACGGCTTCCCGGAACTCCTGAACGGCGACGCCTTCGAGATATGGAAGAGGCGGACCGAGGCCGGCGCCCAACGGTGCGCGGCCTCGGGGCCGCGGTCGAGGCTGACGAACCCGCTGACCGGCGCCTCCGATACTCGTGATCGCCAGGATCGTCGAAGAGCTGGTCGGATGGTGCGCGGGGAGCCCTAGGCGATGGACGTCGGGCCGAGGTTGTCGGCGACGGCGTCCAGGGCAGCCCGCCACGGATACGTGGCGGGATTGCCCTGGCCCGGTTCGTTCGGGATGAAGCCGCCTTCGCCGTACAGCACCCGGGCCCCTGCGCTCCGGAGGGCGTCGATCGAGCGCTGGAACTGCGGGTGCGCGACGTACGCGCGGTTCACGCACGGCATCATCACCATGGGGATGCCCTTGCCGATGCCCTCGGCAACTACGCCGACGAGCCACTTGTCCGTGATCCCGAGCGCCCACTGATTGATCGTGTTGAAGGTCGCCGGCGCGACGATGACGGCGTCCGGCTTCGGCCACACGTCCGGCTCTCCGGGGAGGCGGTAGTCCCAGCGGACGGGGTGGCCGGTGAGGGCGGCGAGGCCGTCGAGGGAGTCGGCGAGCCAGCGGGCGGCCGTCGGAGTGAGACCGAGGCATACGTCCCAGCCGTCGGCCAGCGCCTCCTCGATGACGCGTGCGACGTCGAAGACGGGCGGGGCCGCGCTGCTGAACAGGTACAGGGTCGGAGTGGTCATGAGGGTATCCGATCACAGCCAGGCGGCCACCAACTTGGCGGAGCCCCTTGTGAATCCACCTGTCGCGGCATAGAGCAGCGCGTAGCGTTCCGGGTGACGGGTCAGAGACGGGAGTCCGGTATGCCGACGCGCGACGAGGACCACACCGGTACGCGGATCAAGGAGCAGCGGAGGCTGGCGGGGCTGACTCAGCGGGAGCTGTCGTGCCGGATTCCGTACTCGTACAGCTGGCTCACCCAGGTCGAGTGCGGAGCCCGGCCAGCGTCCTCGGACTTCGTCGCGGCCGTCGCGCGAGCGCTGCGGATCGATGTCACGGTGCTGACGGGTCAGCCGTACGTGACGCAGATGCAGGAGGACCGGCTGGCGGAGCTGATCCGGCCGATCCGTGAGTCCCTCGACCTGTACGACCTCGGCGACGATCCCCAGGTCACCACACGCACAGCCGGCGAGCTCGTCACCGCCACTGACGAGCTGTGCGCCCATGTCCGCGCCACCCACCTGCACGCGGCGGCGTCAGCCCTCCCAGACATCATCACGGAACTGACCGTCCTGTGCTGGCGTTCGCCGACGACGGAGCTGTGGCGAGCCCTGGGTTCTGCCTACCGCACCGCGCACGACGTCACGGTGAAGCTGGGGTACTTCGATCTCGCCAGCGTCGCCCTCGACCGGCTCGGCTGGGCGGCGGAGCGGGCTTCGGATCCCTGCTTGGCGGCCATGCGGCAGTACTTCCGGGGGCTGGTCTACTTCCGCGAAGGGGAGTACGGCATCGGCTTGCGCCTGGTCCGCTCCGGCCACAGACTGCTCGACCCGGGCGACTCGACCCGCGAGGCTCTCACTGTCGCCGGACAGCTTCACCTCGGCGGTTCCGTGCTGGCGGCGCGGGCCGAGGACGCGAGCGCGGCCGCCAGCCACATCGCACGGGCCCGCGACTACGCGGGGCGGGTCGGCGACGCCAGCAAGGTGCATTGGCTCAATTTCGGCCCGGTGAACGTGGCCTTGCACGAGATGACCGTGGCGATGGAGATGCGTCAGTACGACGAGGCGCTGCGGCAAGCCAAGGCGATCAAGCTGCCGGCCTCGATCGCGACGTCCCGCCGCGCGCACTTCTTCATCGACCGGGCCCGCCTCGAGATGGAACTGGGCAAAGTAGAGCCGTCGTTGCGGTCGCTCTGGGCGGCGCGGCGGGCGGCGCCGGAGCAGACCCGCTATCACCCTGGTGCCAGGGAGACGATCCGCGGGCTCGTTCACCTCTCCCGCCGGATTCCGGAGCCGCTGCGGAACATGGCGGCCTGGATCGGCATGTAGGGGCAGTTGGGACTCTCGTTGAAGTGAAAGAGTTTCCAGGGTCCTCAGTGGCCACGATGGCGGTGTGAGCGATGACACGGACCTGACCGAGGAATTGATGGACGGGCTGTCTCCCGAAGCAGTGGAGCAGGCCCGTGCGGCCATGGCGCGCCGCGAGGGCCTTGCCAACGTGGAGACTTGCGGCTACTGCCGGTCCGTCAGCGAGACGCTGTTCCAGGCGCTTGTGGACGGCAAGGGCTTCGAAGAGCAGGTGGAGGTGGCCCACTTCCACATCCACAACGCACACGTGGCCCCGGACACCGAGGGGTCGGCGACCTGATGTTCCTCCGGCTGGCGCCTGCCGGACCCTGTCGGCGGCCCGCGCTCACGCACGCCCCCTCGTGGTCGAAGTCGACGCCGAGAAGGACGGGGTGTCGGTGAAGGTGCACGACCCCGATCCAGAGTTGCTGCGCAGTCGCTGGCCGGTCGCGGTTGACGACGAGGAGCCGAATCCGGACGGGGGCTGGGCCTGGTGGATTTCCTGGCCCCCTGGTTGGCAGATCCGTCCCACGCCGGTCGGCAAGCAGATCACGTTCAGCGTGCGCGATCCTGCCCTGTCCAACCCAACGAACACCGCTCCGCTGGGCACCCTGCTGTACGGGGCGTCGCCAGGTTCGGCGGGTCCCCCGCCTGCGGACGAGTGAAGGGCCGTACTCACCGACTCCTGCCCGTCTGGGATGTCCGCTCTCTCGAACGGGCAGGCCGTCTTTCCCGACCAGCGACAGCGGGCGAATGCGTCCCGCCTGCTGCCGCTTCCCGCGAGCCGAGCCCGGCTCGCGGCGGGGCGACCCCGTACTGTCACCGCCGCCCGCCCGACGCAGGCCATAGCCCGGCCGCCTGCCGATCGAAGGAGGCTTCATGCCTGATTCACCGCACGCCTTACCCTCAGAGAGGATTGTCATTCTCGGCGCTGGCCCTTGTGGCCTGGCCTGCGCGGACGAGTTGAAGCGGCTGGGTCACCGTTCCTGGACGCTGCTGGAGGCGGCCCCCATGCCGGGCGGACTTGCCTCGTCCGTGGTCGATCCGGCCGGCTTCACCTGGGACCTGGGCGGGCACGTGGTCTTCTCCCACTTCGGCGAGTTCGACAGGCTGCTTGCCGAGCTGTTCACCCCCGACGAGCTGTTGCATCACGACCGGTCGTCCTACATCCGCTTCCGCGACCGGTGGGTGCCCTACCCCTTCCAGCAGTACCTCCATCGCCTCCCAGCCGAGGACGCCGAGGCGTGTGTGCACGATCTTCTTCGCGCGTGCAAACAGCGCAAGGTGGGGATGGCTGCGGGTATGGACTTCGCCACGTGGCTGCAAGCGACGTACGGATCGGGCCTGGTGGAGCGGTTCTTCGGCCCGTACAACTCCAAGGTCTGGGCGATGCCTCCTGAGCAGATGGCCTCGTCCTGGGTCGCCGAACGCGTCGCCCCGGTCGATCCTGGTGAAATCCTGGCTGCCTTCTCGGGGACCGCCCCGCCGGCCCGCCGGTGGGGGCCCAACGCCACGTTCGCCTTCCCCGCCCGCGGCGGCACCGGAGAGATCTGGCGCCGCCTGGCCGCACGGCTCGACGCCGGCCTGCGGACGTCAGTCCGCGCGGTCGCCGTCGACCCGGCCGCCCGCACTGTCACGCTCTCCGACGGCGAGCTCATCGGCTTCGACCACCTGGTGGCCACCGGTCCGCTTGACCAGCTCTCCGCCATCACGGCTGGCGCCCCGGACGCGGTGCGAGCGGCAGCCGGACGGCTGCGGCACACCACGGTGGCCATGGTCGGCCTCGGCTACAAGGCCCCCACTACCGACGAACGGTCCTGGCTGTACTTCCCCCAGCCTGAGGTGCCGTTCTACCGGGCCACGAACTTCAGCAAGTACGCGCCTGCCAACGTCCCTGGCGCCGACACAACGGCATTCAGTGCGTGGATGACCGAGACTTCCCTGCTGCCGGGGACCCGGCTGGACCATCGCCAGCTCATACGCGACTGCGACCAGGCCCTGCGGCGCCACGGCCTCGTCCCCGAGGACGCGCCGCTGGCTAGTACCCACCTGGAACTGATCGACTACGCCTACCCGATACCCACCCTCGACCGTGATGAGGCCCTGGACACAGTAATGCCGTGGATGGAGTCCCAAGGGATCTACCCACGAGGCCGGTTCGGGACATGGCGGTACGAAATCGGCAACATGGACCACGCGGTGAAGATGGGCATCGATATCGCCCGACGCCTGGTGCACGGCACCACTGAAGAACTCCTCATCCAGGCCCCCGACGCCACGGCGGCAACAGGGGGACGAAGGTGAGCGGCCGCAGCAACGGGACGGTCGCCTTCGCCGGGCACCGCTTCGACGTCCGCACCGACGAGACCTTCCACGCTGACCAGAGCATCCACCTGCAGCACTTCTCCCCCGAGACCTCGCCGGCACCGATGTGCGGGCAGCTCACGCAGATACGCATCCACCACAGCGAAGACCTCTTTCGCGACCACGGGGCCCGCCTGGCCGATGCACAGTCGCTGAAGGTGTTGCCGTTCCGCGGCGAGCCGTACCTTGCCTCACGGCTCCGGCAGGTCCGCTGGTGGAGGCCCGACCCCGCCTCGCACCTGCCGGCAGACCACCTGTACGCCCGCGACGCGACCGGCTGGCTGCACATCGTGCTGCACCCAGGGACCGACCGCGGCGAGCGGTACGCCCTACGGGTGATCCGCGAGGTCGTCCTGCGCTGCGCCGAACACCGCGGCTGGACCGCCTTCCACGCCGCAGCCGCCACGGTCGACGGCCACGGGGTACTGATCGCCGGCCCATCCGGGGCAGGCAAGACCACCCTGCTCACGGCCCTGGCCGCCCACCGTCGCGCCGACCTCGTCGGCTCTGACCGCGTACTGGTCACCGAGTCGGCCGCGAGCGTGGTCGGGGTACCGATCTCGGTCCGCATCGCCGGCGGCACCCTGTCCGCGCTAGCGCCGAACAGCAACCTGCCGCCGCACAGCGTGCTACCGACCGACTTCGGCACGCCCCGCAAAGCCTCGTGCACCCCGCACGACTTCGCTGGCGCCTTCACCGTCCGTGTGAGGGAAAGCGCCCCACTGCGGCTCGTCGTCCTCCCCCGGCTCCATGACGACGACCAGGACATCAGCATCGCCTTCCCGGGCGCGGCGACGGCACGCGCCGCGCTCGCCGCCGTGTGCTGCACCCCGCACGACGAGGACTGGCTGCACCCGTGGTTCGCCGACCGCACCCGTCCCGAGGGCGAACTGGCCCGGCAGGCCGCCGACGTCATGCACGACCTGGTCGCACGGGTACCCGTGATGCAAGTGACCGCCGGAGTGCACACCCCTCACCTGCTGGAACGGATCGCTGACGCCGTCGCGAGGAGGCTTCCGTGATACCCAAGCGCATCGCGCTGGTCGGCCCGGTGGCCTCCGGGAAGTCCACCCTCGCCGCCGCCATCGCGGCCCACACCGGACTGCCCCACCTCGACCTGGACGAGCTGTTCTGGGGACCGAGGTGGACGCCCGTCGGCCCGCAGATCTTTCACGCCCGCGTCCGAGACGCCCTGGCCTCGGACATCTGGATCGCCGACGGCAACTATGGCGGCGAAGTCGGCGAAACGCTGCTGGCTCGCGCCGAGCTCGTCATCTGGCTCGACCTGCCGCTGAGGGTCTGCCTGCCCCGGCTGATCCGCCGCTCGCTACGGCGGGCTGGCACGCGGCAGGAGCTGTTCGCCGGGAACCGGGAGACCTTCAGCCACCTGCTGGCCCGCGACTCGATCCTGTGGTGGGGCCCGGCCCACCACCGCCGGCACCGCCGCCGCTGGGCCGAACATCTCCGCCCGGACCAGGCCGACGGCCAGCCCGTCGTGCACCTCAACCGCCCCCGTGCTGTCACTGGCCGACTGCGGTCCCTCGGTCTTCTCGCCCCGAAGGAGGCGTGAGCCGCCGTGATCGCCTCCGTCGTACGCGTCCCCTGGCACACCGCCCACGGCGGCTACGACCGCCTTCTCGACCACCTCCCCGAAGTCCGCCGCATCGCCCCACCCGCCGGGCCGCTCGCCATCAGGGCGGCCGGTCAGGCCCACCGCCTGCTCGCCCGAAGCTGCCCGCTGCCCTTCTACCCGGCCGAGCACTTCACCACCGACCTGCACCTGCTGGCCTCTCGCTCGGCCGCCCACGTGCTGTACGGGGACGAGCAATACTGGTTCTCCCGCCGCCGCCTCGGCCCAACCGCCGTCACCTATCACCAGCCGCCCGCACACCTCCAGCAGCACCTGTCGGCCCGCGCGTGGCGAATGCTCGCGCCGACTGCCGAACGCATCGTCGTCCTCGACCCGCACCAGCAGGCGTTCTTCGCCGACCTGGTGCCCGCCGACCGCGTGCACCTGGTACCCCACGGGATCGACACCGCCGTCTTCACTCCGGCGCCCGCACCGTCGCTGTCGGACCGGCCTCTGGTGCTGACCGTCGGCTGGTGGCTGCGGGACTGGACTGTCCTGGACGCGGTCCACGAGCGGCTGCACCGCCGCTACGGCGACGGCGTCGAGCTGGTCGTCGTCACCCGCCAGGCCCGCACCCGTGTCTGGCACCAGGCCGCTCGCGTCCTCGAAGGCGTCGCCGAGCAGGCCCTGGTCGCGCTGTACCGGCGGGCAGCCGTGATGCTGCTGCCGCTACTCGACGCGACCGCCAACAACGCGCTCCTGGAGGCGATGGCCTGCGGCGCACCGGTCGTCGCCACCGACGTCGGCGGCATCCGCCATTACACCGGAGAGGCAGGCCAGCTCCCCCCACCCGGCGACGTCGTCGCTGCGACGGAGGCGGTGGAGAAGGTCCTCGCCGAGACCGGCACCGCCGCGCACGCCGTCAGGCGGGCCTCTGCCCGGGAACGGGCGGAACAGTTCGCCTGGCCCCTCGTCGCCGACCAAATGCGCAGCGTCTACCAACTGATGGAGGAAGCACGGTGACCGCGGCCGAGATGTGGCTACAGACGACCGTGCCCGTCCTGCTGACACTGCTGCTGGCCCGCGCGCTGTGGGCCTTGATTGCGGTCGAGGTATGCGCGAGGTGGCTCCTCGCCTCCGCCGGCAGCACACCCATTGGGACGCAGGCGGGGAAGGACTCGGTGCCGTGGCTGGTGGTGCTACTGCCGATGCTGCGCGAGCAGGCCATCGCGGAGGAGACGGTGACCGCGTTCAGGGCACTCGACTACCCGCGCGACCGCGCCGCCGTCGTGGTCATCACCACCGAACGCGAAATCTCCGCACGCGCCGGACACCGCGACCGGCTGGGGGCCCTGGCAGCCCACGCCCCGCTGGAGGCAGGGCAGTTGCGGGGCCTGTTCCCGGCCGCCCGCTGCCGCAAGGTCGCCGAGGCGGTCAACGCCGAACGTCCAGCCGACCGGCTACGGGTGCTGACCGAACTGTTCAACACCGAGCCGACCACCGCCGACATCGTGACGGCCCTCGCCGCCCGCCTGCCGTACGGAGGGCTGCCGCTGGTGCATCTCCACCAGCCCGATGTCGGCGGACGCAAGGCCGGACAGCTCAACTTCGCCCTCGACCGCCTGCAGCGGGTTCTCAGCCCGTTCGGGTGGAGGGAGGACGAGCACGCTGACGACACGTACGCAGTGGTCTACGACGCCGACGCGGCCCCCGACCGCCGCACCCTTCAGGCGTTCGCCACCGAGGCCACCGTGCACCGGACCCGCACCCGGCACGCCCCGGCCCTCATCCAGCAGCAACGGCTGCCGCTGCTGGCCCGCCGCCCCTTTCCGGCCGGCCCGGTCGGTCTGCTGCTGGAGGGGGAATGGGCCTACCAGCTGCGGCGCTCGCTCGGCATCGAACTCGCCCGCGTCCGCCTCCACCGCTTCCTGGCCTCCTCCCGTCTGCCGGAGGCGGTACGGATGTGGTTGCGGCCCATGGTGTACGCCGTGGGCTGCGGCATGGCCGTCCATCTCCCTGCCGTCCGCGCGCTCGGCGGCTTCCCCGAACCGATGGAAGACCTCGGCACCGGCCACCGGCTATCCCTGCTCGGCGCCGACCTCACCGCCTCCACCATCGCCGTCCTCGACGAGCCCTACACCGAACCCTCCGGACTGGCCAACCTCCACGCGCTGGCCTTCACCGCCTCCGCCCGCCCGGACCGTCACGCTGCCGCCGTCGCGCACCTTCCCACCGCCCTGTCCCGCCCAGCCAGGGTGGTCCTGGTGGCCCGGGAGTGGGCGGACGAGGCCGCCTGGCTGCTCGGCGCCCCGCTGATTGCAGCGGCCCTCCTCTCCGCCTGGTGGGCCGGGCCCGGCTGGACGGCCGTCGCGGCGGTCGGCGTGCTGCTGCACGGCCCCGTGGCCACCGCCCGACTACTGGCCCTCGCCCCGGCCCTGCACGCGGCCGTCACCCCACCGCCCGGTCTCGCCCCCCTGCCCCGTACGTCCCCGACACACCTGGCATCGCTGGTCGCAGCCAGCCCGTTCCAGCCATTCGTACGACTGGCCGGACCCTGGCAGCTGATCTTCGCGAAGGCGGCCGGACGCCACCGCGGTTTCGGCAAGACTGAACGCTGACAACCCTTCCCGCCCACCACCGAAGCAGAGTTGGAGCCCACTCGTGGCCGAGCCTGTCACCCCGACCATCCGCACCTCCGCCAAAGCCGTCGTCGTCCACGATGGTCAGGTCCTGCTCCAACGAGCCAACTGGGAGGGCCAGGACTGCTACTTCCTGCCCGGCGGCGGCCAGAACCCCGGCGAACCCCTCGACCAGACCGCCCGCCGCGAGGTCCACGAGGAAACCGGCCTGACCGTCACCGTGGACAAGCTGCTGTGGCTGCGCGAGTACATCGGCGCCAACCACGACCACGCCGACACCGAGGCCGGCACCCATCGCATCGAAGCGATCTTCCACTGCACCCCCGAAGGCGACCCCCGCCCCCTCGGCGGACACGCCGAAGACGACGTGCAGACCGGCCTGGAATGGGTGGAACTGGAGAAGGTTCCCGGTCTGAACCTGCTGCCCCACGCCCTCCGGCAGCCGATCGCCGCCCTCGCCACGGGCCAGCCCTCATCCGGCTATCTCGGCGACGTCGCCTGAACCCGTGGCGGCGATAAACGGCAGGGTCCCCGACAACGCCCGGGAAATCACCACCGGACAGGCAAACCGCGTCTGGTACATCGACGGCCCAGTGCCGTATGTACTCAAGCACTACAGCGACCCGAACCGCGCCGCCAACGAGGCCGCCGCCCTGGCCCTCCTCACCATGCACGGTGCCCCGGCTCCCGAGCTCCTTGGGGCCGGCCCCAGGGGCAGTCCGGCGTGGACCGCGCAGGCCGCGGTCCACGCTGGGCCCGTGCCCGCTGGTCAGCTCCTTCACGAGCTGGCCGGCCCCCTCGCCGCCGTCCACCGCATCACGGGCCCCCACACCGGTCGGCTCGCCGGAGCCCGGCAGTACCGCACCTGGCACCGCTACCTTCACGGCCGTCTCGACACGTACACGACTGCCGCACCCGACCTCGCGCCCGCCGCGGCAGCCCTCCGCCGCCAACTCGACACCACGGACCTGAACATCGAGCCCAGACTGCTGCACCACGACCTGCAGCCGGGCCACCTCGTCAGGCCCGCGACCGGCGGGGCACTGCTACTGGACTGGGAACTCGCCGCCTTCGGCGACCCGCTGTCCGACCTCGCCCGCCTCGCCGTCCGTCTCGACCTCACCGACCCCACCCATGTGCTTCAGGTCGCCCACCAGCCCGCTCCGAACGCCGTCCGCAGGTTCCAGATGTACTGGCGCATTCATCAGCTCGCCGACGCAGCCCTCAGCACCAATCCGGTCGTGCGGCAACGCGGTCGGGCTCGCCTCGGGCGAAAGCTACACCCGCTCCTGCCCTCGTGAACCACGACCTGTCGCAGGCCCCTCGCTGTTCACCGCCATTGAGCGGCGACTCAAGCCGCCCCACCCCAGGCGCACGGCCTCGCGGGCGATGGCGAGAGCACTGCCGAGATTTGCGAGCGTGGTGGCAGCGAGTCGGGGCGGCGGAGCGGTCGAAGGGGGCGAGGCCGTTCGATTCTGCCTAGAGCGCTGAAGAGGGCGGAAGCTACTTCTCTCCCGACCTCGATTGTCCGTGGTGTCTGTCAGGGTATGCGCAATGCGTGGCGAGACGAGGGCGGCGTAAGTGTTCCAGCGTCATGACTCGGGAGTCTCCGAGTCATTCGATTTTGATTTATTGACGGCGGCCGACACGGCACGTCGAGGCCACCAAGGGCCGTATCGATCTCGCCGCGGCGGACGTTTGGCTGGACGGCAAGCTCACCGTGAACGAGAACAACTTCATCACCGAGGTCGACTTCGGCGTGCCGGCCGAGAACATGCCGACCGCGCCGAAGCTGTGGTCCGACCCGACCTCGGACCCGCTCCGGGACGAGCTGGGCTGGCCTCAGTACCTGCAGGATATCGGCTAGCCCTCCCCGGAGTTCGCGCTGACCTCGCGTCGGTGATCAACGCGGACCGCGAACAACGCCTACCGAGCCGCGTTCTACAAGTCGGGCAACCCCTCCACCACGCCGACCGCCTCGCTCACCCCGGACCAGGTCTCGGTGCGTGTCCAGTACGGTTTGCCGCCCATCCACATCTACAAGGGCCAGGTCCGCGTCGACGGGACGTGGGTCAAGCCGATCCCGGACGACCGCTACATCTACGTGCCGCCGCAGCGGCAGAAGTGGGCGAACGTCCAGTGGGGTCTGAACGCGGACTACATCGTCCTGTCCTCCGGCCGGAACCCGGAGATCGAGCGGGAAGACGCGCCGGGCATCGTCATCACCCGCGACGTCGACGCTGACCCAATCCGCATCTGACCAAGGTCAACGCGAGCGCGATGCCCGTAATGCACGGCCCGCGTGCCCGCCTCGTGGTGAACGTGCTGTGATGGGGCGCCTGGCGACGAGCCCCTGTGCTCATCCACTCGGCGCCAGGCTCCTGCTGGCCGGCCTCGCGCACGGCAGTCACTCAGCGTGCGCTAGATGGCGCCTCCAGTGGCTGACCTCCGTGCCCCCACAGCCCGCCGCAGTGGCTCGTCATGGGGAGAATCTGGGGAGTTTCGACGGTGCTGGGGAGCGCGTGGGGAGAATCGATCGCGTAACGCAACACGAACCTGAAAGACGCTGAAAGACTCGTCCGCCCAGGTCAGGGACGGGAACCGCCTCATCTACGCTGGTCAGCGCCACCAGGTAGACAACTTCATGATGTACGTACCGAGATCGTCGGCCTCGACGATCCCGGGGAGCGAGCCGCCCTCACGCAGGGGCGTGACATAGCGGGTCGCTGTCACCTCTGTAAGCATTTCCCCAGGCTATACGGCCTACCCCCCTGGAAATCCACGGAACAGGTGAGCGTCGCACAACCCGAGGAATCCAGTCAGCCCTGGAGAGAAGCTGGGAAGTTTCGGCCTCCCGGTCAGGAGGGCTCCCCAGCAGTCCGTCCAGCATGGCACGTGATTGCGGGGGACGAACGGCGTCCTGCAGCGCCTGGCGCTTCAGCTTGCTTCTGTTTCTCGTGTTCGGCCGGGCTCCGCCCTCAGTTGCCGCATCAGCCAGCCCCCTACCCCTAGTTGGAAGTGGTGCGCACGGCAGATGCGCCGTGTGCACCCAAGGCGCAGAGGGCATGGGCGGCCAGTCGGATCAATCCGAAGATGCGTCACGCGGCTTAGCAGTCTCCGTGATGGCCGTCAGTGCCTCTGTCACGTCCATGTGGGCGCGTTCCTTTCCGAGCGGGGCGTGCTCGGTGCAGAACCAGACGGCATTCCGCGGATGCCCCGTCCAGCCGGGCGGGTGCACCTCAGGCTTACCGAATCTCACAAGCTCGAACGGCATGGGCTTCTCGTCCGGAACATCGTCCAACGTCAGATGGCAGACGTAGCACCGAGGCGGCATCATTCGGCTCTTCAGCCCTTCCTTGATCGTTTGTGCTCGATAGTAACGGCGCGGGCCTGATCACGGACGCTGACCAGCAATCACGCAGCCCCAGGCGCGGGGCGGATCACCTCCAGCAGGATCTAGCTCCGCGCCGACGCGGCCAGCCCTTGCGGCTCGTCGGCACTCCGCCGGAGGTGACCCATCGGGTGGCCTCCGGTGGCCTCGAGGGTGCTTCACGCACGTGCTTCAGCGGAGGCCGTCACTCGACCCTGAGGAGTACGACGGTCCAGTCGTCGCTGTCGGGGTTCTCAACGCGGTCGAGCTTCCAGGTCTGGTCGCGCACGAAGAAGCTGTCGCCGGGATGCAGGATGTGGTGGTGCTCGCCGTCGGCTTCGATGGAGAGGCGGACTTCGGGTGTCCCGGCCTGCGACTCCGGATCGCACTGCGCGGCGAAGCTGCCGATGGCTTCGCGCGCCAGGGTTCCGGGCCGGAGCGTGATCGTGGCGCCGGGGGAAACGGGCTTGCGTAGGGAGCGGGAGAAGGCGGTGAGGGCAGAGGCGAAGCGCTTGGACCAGGCGTCGGAGGGGTCCGAGCAGCCGACGATCTTCTCCAGTGTGGACGGGCTGTAACGCCCGTGGTAGTAGTGCCGGGTCTTCGTGCCCTTGCGGGCCTTCCAACGCGACTCCCCGACGGGGCACGGGTCGTCGCCGTCGAGCTGGGCGCGCATCATCTCGGCGATGTGCCCGGCGAGGGCGGCGGGTTCGCCGATGTGGCCGCCGCGGTCGGCGACCGCCCGGTCCGCGGCCTGGCCGATGGCGCATTCCACGAGACGGCGGTCACTGGTCCACAGCGGCTCCAGGGAGCGGCGCATCGCGTCGCCGGGGAGTGGCGTGGTCCAGCCCAGCATGTGGGCCGCCACGGAAGTCTCCGCCCAGAGGGCGATCCGCAGCTCATGCTGTTCGGTCAGGTGCTCTGCGGTGCGGAGCTGCCGCAGCGTGCAGGGCATGACGCCGCACTCCTTGCCGCAGGCGCGGCTGCGCGGGGTGACGAGAGGGGCCGGTGAGGCGGGGCGGATCGCCGCGCCGTTCTCCCGGTGCGTTCCGTCCTCCATGCGGACGAGCAGCGGGTAGTCCATGCCGTCGGTGAAGACGGCGGCCTCGCCCGGCTTGAGGGTGACGAGGTATTCGGACTGGGCTGCCGTGATGTTCATGGTGGCGCCGACGGCGTCGCGGTCGTCCCGGGCGGGCAGTCGGTGGACGATCTTGGCGGCGGTGTTCTTGATGACGTCGGGAAGCAGTTTGCTGGGTATCTGGTCGGCGATGACCAGGCCCTCCCCGTAGGCGCGGATCTCCGCCAGTACGCCGGCGAACATCTCCACGGCGTGTGCGCTCGCCCCGCCCTTAGCTTCGCGGCGCAGCAGCCGGTGTGCCTCCTCGAAGACAGTCATGTGGCGCAATGGGAAGGCCAGCTTCCGGGTCGTGCGCTGCTCCATCCGCAGGTACTGCACGAGCCTCATGAGGACGGTGCCCATCAGGAACGCCTTGTCCTTGTCGTCGCCCACGTCCTCGATCTCGAAGACGACGTTGCGCCGAAGGAGTTCCCCGAAATCGATGGGGTGGCCGCCCTCGAAGAACCGGCCTGTGGTGCCGAGCCGCAGGCTGGTGAGGCGGATCTTGATGAAGCCGCGGACGTTGTCGGTGATCTCCTTGCCGTAGCCGATCTCGGACACCACCTTGAGGGCGGTGTGCTCCAGATCCTCCAGCGTGGGGTAGCGGGGCTCGGTGCCGGGAAATCGCGGCTCGCCCAGCGTCAGATCCCAGCCCACGTCCTCGTACACGCGGGTCAGGGCCGCGCTGAGCACCTGCGGGAAGGGCTCCTGAGGGTCGAAGGAGGCGAGGAAGAGCGCCCGGACCATGTCCAGGTGGGTCTGGAGCGGAAATCGTTCGCCGTTGCCGTAGACGGACGGTTCCAGCGGATTCAGGCCTGCCGGAAGCCCGTCCCGCTCGCCCGGTCTGATGACGATGACCTCGCCGTCGTCGCCCATCCGCGCCGACATGGCGCGGTACTCGGCCTTGGCCGGTTCGACGACCAGCCACGGCAGACGTTCCCGGGACGCGGCTTCCAACAGGCCACGTACGGTCTGGGACTTGCCGGCACCGGTCGCTCCGCAGACGAAGGTGTGCCGGTTGAGACTGGCGCGGGGGAGCTTGAGGTCACCAACGGGATTACGGTTGCCGTCGAGGATGGATCCGAGCCGGATCGGAGTCTCACCGGGCGACGGGAGCTGCGGGCGGTGCTCCGGGGTGACGTCGAAGTCGTGCCGAAGCGCGAACCGTACGCCCGGGACTTCCCGGACCGGAGGCCTGGCCAGCGCGGCCAGCAGTTCGGACCCGCCATGGAATGCCGGCCCCGCGTCGAGAACGGCACTCAGCCCACCCGCCGTGCCGTGCGGCGTGAGGGCATAGGGCAGCCCCTTCAGATCGGCCGACGAGCACACCAGGGAGGCGACTCGGGCGGCAGCATGCGGGGTGTGGCCACCGGCGAGGAGCCGGATGCTCCAGAGTCCGCTCGCCGAGGCCGTGACCAACTCCCTGTACCGGCGCTCCAAACGGTCCTTTTCTCCCGCGTATGCGGGAAGGCCGGCCCGCCACAATTGGACCAGGAGCTCCTCCCAGGACACGGGATGTCCGTCTGCAGAGGGATGCGCTGCGAGGCGGCGGTCCGCGACATCGCCGGCGAGCGCGCCGATCGTATGGGCGGCCACGGGTTCGGCGAGGACCAGCCAGGCGAAGGGCTCCTGCCACACACTCAGCAGGCAGTCATCCAGCGTGGGCCGGGGCAAGGGCCGGGTCCGGGACTCGGCGTCGCGCAGATCCTCGTCGACCAGCAGCCCGTCAGTAATCCCCGCGATCGCCGTCCAGTACGGGAACGCGTTCAGGGAGTCCGCGAGCGTGCCGTTGTCCTGGCGCCGCGCCCGCGCCCCGGCCGGGAGGCTCAGCAGCGTCGTATCCGTGCCCGCGTCTGCCGGGCCGCGCAGCAGGGCGGAGCCGCCTACGAACACGTCGAGCGGCCGGTCTGCCACCGGGCGGGACCAGCCGAGCAGAACCGTTCCACCGTCCGGCTCGTCCGAGTGATAGGCGGAGGCCAGCGCGGCGAGCCGCTGCGCCCGCAGCTCATCGGAGACCCCGGCCGCGGCCACCCGGGAGGCCCTGTCGCTGGGGATCTCCTCGACCAAGCAGGTGTCCAGTGAACGGAGTTGTTGCCACGCCCCGCCTCGCATCGTCGTCATGAACACCAGATCCTATGGTGATCACGAAACCCTTAGTATTCCAGCTGTGGATCGTGATCTTCATGCCTGGGACATACGTGCCGAGGTCGTCGGCCTCGACGATCCCGGTGAGCCGCCCTCACGCAGGCGCGTGACATAGCGGGCCGCTGTGACGTCGGAGAGCATTGCCCCAGCATTGCTTCGGAGCAGAGCGCCGGTTCGTTGAACGTCGGGGCACCGGCGCCCGTACTCCCGCATGAATCAGTCACCGCATCGGAAGGGGAGCCCGGTATGACCGGATCGCAGGGGACCGCTCGGAAGGTCACGCGCCGTACCGTCGTCGCGGCGGCGGGAGGGGTGGGGCTCGCCGCGGCGCTGACCGCCTGCGGCGGCTCGGACGACAACGCCGGTTACGGCGGGGACAAGGCGGACGCGGGCGCGGCGGGCACAGGGGGCTCGGCGGGCTCGTCCGGTGGCGGCGGCAAGGGCGAGGTCCTCGCGGCCACGGCGGACATCCCCGTCGGCGGCGGCAAGGTCTTCGGCGACAAGGGCGTGGTGGTGACGCAGCCGACGGCGGGGCAGTTCAAGGCCTTCTCGTCCAAGTGCACCCATGCCGGCTGCGGCGTGAAGGACGTCAGCGACGGCGTGATCGCGTGCCCGTGCCACGGCAGCAAGTTCGACGCGACGGACGGCAGCGTCAAGGCCGGTCCCGCCACCTCGCCGCTGCCGGCCGCCGCGATCACGGTCGAGGGGAGTTCGATCAAGCTCGCGTGACCCGTCGCGGCCCCTTCCAGCAGGCGAGTATCTCGTCGGTGGTGGTGACCGTGGAGACCAGGGAGAGCGTGTGGCGGATCATCGCGGGGGTGTAGTCGGCCGGCACCCCCGCGATGGCGTCCGCCGGGACGACGGCGGTGTAGCCGCGATTGACCGCGTCGAACACGGCGTTGGGGATGGCGACGTTCGCCGAGACCCCGGTCACGATCAGCGTGCGGCAGCCGAGATTGCGCAGCAAGGGATCGACGTCGGTTCCGGCGAGCGGCGACAGCCCGTGCAGGCGCCGTACCACCAGGTCCTCCTCGGTGACCTCGATCGGTTCGGCGATCCGTACGGCTGCGCTGCCGCTGTGCTGCTGCACGGGCAGGCGTTCCGCGGCCCGGAAGAGGCGCGCGTTGCGGTTGGAGCCGCGGCCGTCGGGCCGCCGCTCGGCCACCGCGTGCAGGACCTGCACCCCCGCTTCGTGCGCGCCGGCCACGAGCCGGGCGACGTGGTGGAGAGCGCCCGACGAGCGTGCCACCGCCGCGAGTTCGGGCAGCGCGCTCTGAGTACCGACGACGCCCTGCTGGCACTCGACGGTGAGCAGCACGGTCGCGGCCGGGTCGATCTGTTCCACGAGCTGTGCGTACGACGGCATGCGGTCCCCCTCATCACCTCGTGGGTCACCTCTCGGGTCACCTCCTGGGCGCGCGAGGCTAGTTCCCATTGCGCGGGGACGGAAGAGCCCCCATGATTTCTGACACTCCATCAGAAATACGGAAGGGGACGGCCAATGACCGTCACACAGCGCCGTGGACGCCGGATCATGATGAGCCCGGCCGAACTGGACGCGTTCCTCACCGAGCAGCGCACCTGCCGGGTGGCGACCGTCTCCGCGGACGGCCGCCCCCACGTCAGCGCCCTGTGGTTCGCCTGGGACGGAAACTCGCTCTGGCTCTACTCGATCACCCGCAGCCGCCGATGGGCCGAGCTGCGCCGTGATCCGCATCTCGCGGTGGTGGTGGACGACGGGGTGGAGTACGGGGAGCTCCGCGGGGTGGAGCTGTCAGGCACGGCCGTCTTCGTCGGGGAGGCGCCCCGCACCGGCGAACCATGCCCCGAACTGGAGGCGGTGGAGCGCCTCTTCGCCCGGAAGAACTTCGGCCTGGACGAGATGCCGCACGACGGCCGGCACGCCTGGCTTCGGCTGACGCCCGACGCCGTCGCGTCCTGGGACTTCCGCAAACTGGCCGGACTCTAGGGCCAGCCCCGTGCGCGGCGCCGGCGTTGGAAGCCGGGGCAAGATCGAGGTCCCCGCGCCGGCGTTGGACACCGGGGCAAGACCAAGGTCCCCGCGCCGACGAGAGCCGCCGGGGCGAGACCGAGGCCCCTCCGTCGTCCTCGCCGTACGGTTCCCGGGACCTTGTCGTTCGGATCGGCCCGGCACGATCCGAGGGCGAGGCCCCTAGGCCCCGTCTTCGCGGTCCGCACTCCCGGCCGCCCGGGGCGTGGCCTGCGCGCGCCCCGCCTCCCGCAGCGCTTCCACGGCCGCACGGATGGACGGCCGCCGGTCGGCGTCCGCCCGCCACACCGCGTAGATGTGCCTCCGCATCTTGTGCCGTACGGGCACGAACGCGACGCCCTCCGGCGCCGACCCCCGCCCCAGCCGTGGAGTGACGCAGACCCCGAGCCCGGCCTCGATGAGGGCGAGCTGCGTGTGGTGCTCTCCGGCGAGGTGGGCGATGCGCGGCTCGATGCCCTGGGACCGCAGGGTGAACACCAGCCAGTCGTGACAGAACTCGCCTTCGGGCCAGGACACCCAGTCGTCCTCGGCGAAGTCCTCCAGGTCGACCTCGTCACGCCCCGCGAGCGGGTGGTCGGCCGGCATCGCGACGTCGGCCTCGTCGTCGAGGAGCTGCGCCATCGCCAGCCCGCCGGGCACCGGCAGCCGCTTGTTGCTCCAGTCCAGGACGACCGCGAGGTCGACATCGCCCCGGATGACCCGCTGGATACCCTGTTCGGGCTCCAACTCCAGGGTACGCACGCGCAGTTCGGGATGGCTCTGTCGCAGCGCCGGCACCGCCCGGGGGAACAGACCGCGCATCGCCGTCGGGAAGGCCGACAGTCGCACTTCTCCCACGACCTGTCCGCGCTGCGCCTCGATGTCCGCCTGTGCCAGCTCGACCTGGGACAGGATCCGCGCGGCATGGTCGGCGAGCAGCTGTCCGGCGTCGGTGAGCCGGACTCCCCGACCGTTCTTGGCCAGCAGCTGCTGGCCGACCTCGCGCTCCAGCTTGGACAGCTGCTGGGAGACGGCCGAGGTGGTCACGTGCAGCCCGTCGGCCGCGCCACTCACCGAGCCGTGCCGGGCGAGGGCGTCCAGGGTGCGCAGGCGCTCCAGGTTCAACATGTAAGCAATACTAATTCAATACGTCGAGTAAAAGTCGCTTGTTCTACGAGGTTGGCTCCGTCAAGGTGGCAACCATGAGCACCGCCGTCCCCGCAAGGGACCTCCCGACCACGGCGTCCGCCGCCCCGCAGCCACCTCGCCGCCGCGCGCTCGACTGGCGCGTCCGCTTCGCCGTGCTCTCCCTGATCTGGGGATTCAGCTTCCTGCTCATCAAGGTGGGAACGGAGGCGTACGCACCTTTCCAGGTCACCTTCGGCCGCCTCCTGTTCGGTACGGCTGTGCTCGCCGTCGCCATGGCCCTGAAGCGGGAGCGGCTGCCGCGCGGGGCCCGCACCTGGGGCCACCTCACCGTCGCCGCGTTCTTCCTCAACGCCTTGCCGTTCTCGCTGTTCGCCTACTCCGAGCTGACGATCCCCTCGACCCTCGCCGGCATCTGCAACGCCACGACTCCCCTGTGGGGCATGGTCCTGTCGATGGTCGCGCTCTCCGAGGACCGCCCCACCCGCCGCCGCGCGGCCGGTCTGGGCATCGGATTCGCCGGGGTGCTCACGGTGCTCGGCGCCTGGCAGGGCTTCTCCGGGCTCGACGTCACCGGCACCGCGATGGCGTTGCTCGCGTCGCTCAGCTACGCCGTCGGCTGGATCTACGTGCGCCGGACCCTGGGCGGCAACAGCACCTCCCATCTGTCCCTGACCGGTGCGCAACTGGGCCTGGCGACCCTGCAACTGGCCGCCGTCACCCCGCTGTTCACCGATCTGCCGACCTCCTTCCCGGCGGTGCCCCTGCTCGCGGTGCTGGCCCTCGGCGCCCTCGGCACCGGCTACGCGGTCCTGCTCCAGTACGGCCTGGTCGCCGAGGTCGGCCCCACGACCGGGTCGATGGTCACCTATTTCATCCCGGTCATCGCGACCGCCGCCGGTGTCGCGCTCCTCGACGAACACCTCGCCTGGAACACCCCGCTGGGCGCGCTGATCGTGCTCGTCGGCGCGGCCCTGACGCAGGGCCGGCCCTCCGCGCGCCGGCGTGCCGCGTCTCAGCCGTAACTGCGGGCGGGGGCCGGTCCGACCGCCGCCGCCACCGCGTCGGCGGCAGGAGCGATCTCGTCCGGAGTCATGGCGGAGACGGTCAGCCGGATGCCGGGCCCGGCGGCCATCCGGAACCTGGCCCCCGGCGCGACCGCCCACCCCGCGTGCAGCAGCCGGGCCACGGCGCCGGTCTCGTCGGCGACGGGTACCCAGACGTTCATCCCACTTCGCCCGTGCGCCTCGACACCCCGGTGCGCCAGCGCCCGTACGAGCGCGTCCCGCCGCTCCGCGTACGACCGGGCCACCGCCCGCGCATCGACCGCTCCGGTTTCCCAGAGATGGGCCACGGTCCGCTGCAGGACCCGGCTGACCCAACCCGGTCCGAGCCGCTGACGGCCGAGCACCCGATCCACGGTGACGGCGTCCCCGGTCAGCGCGGCGACCCGCAGATCCGGCCCGTACGCCTTCGCGGCCGAGCGCACGAAGGCCCAGTGGTCGGTCACCCCCGCCAGCGGGTGCAGCGGCAGGTCGACGATGCCGTGCCCGTGATCGTCTTCGATCAGCAGGGTGCGGGGGTGGCGTCCGAGCACCGCGCGCAGCTCGGCGGCGCGCGCCGCGGACACGGCGGCCCCGGTGGGGTTCTGCGCGCGGTCGGTGACGACGAGCGCGCGGGCACCGGCCCGCAGCGCCCGTTCCGCGTCGTCCGCCAGCGGCCCGTCGTCGTCGACCGTGACGGGCACCGGCTTGAGGCCCAGCGCCGGGACGAGATCGAGGAGACTCCCCCACCCGGGATCCTCGATGGCCACGGCGTCGCCCGGCCGCAGATGCGCGACGAGCACGCGCTCGATCGCGTCCAGCGACCCGGAAGCGACGGCGACGGGCCCGTCCGGCACCCCGTCCGCGTCGAACGCGGCGCGCGCGAGCCGCGCGAAGCCGGCGTCCACCGGCTCCTGGCCGTAGAGCCCGGAGCGCCCGTCGTCGGGGCGGATCGCCGCGGCGAGCGCCTCGGCGAGCGGGGGAAGCAGCTCGGGATCGGGACTGCCGTTGGCCAGGTCGCGCACGCCCGCCGGGGCGTCGATCTGGAGGGACGAGCGCGAGGTCGTGGCGGGCAGCGACCGCACGCGGCTTCCCCGCCTGCCCGCCGTCTCGATGACTCCTCGCTCGCGCAGCGTGCGGTAGGCCGCGGCCACCGTATTGGGATTCACCCCCAGCTCAGCGGCCAACTCCCGCATAGGCGGCAGGTGTTGGCCGGGAGCGAGCAGGCCGGCCCCCACCCCTTGCTCGACGCTCGCGGCGATCTCCGATGCGCGGCACCCGACAATCCGATACTCTCCTAGCACAAAGAACACTATGCACTAGTGCAATGGAGAACGTCAATGCCGGAGACCTCACAGCACAGCACCATGGAGGGCGCCGAGTCCAGCGCCGTCGATTCCGCGGTCCCCCAGCAGCACGCCGATGGGGGCGCCTACGCCAAGACCGAGCGCACCTTCCCCACCCGGGGCCGCGACCGTGCCTCGTACGACCGCGAGCTGGTCCACTCGATCCTCGACGAGTCGTACGTCTGCCACCTCGGGTTCGTCCGCCACGGCGCTCCGGTCGTCCTGCCGACGCTCTACGGACGGGTGGGTGAGCGGCTCTACGTGCACGGTTCGACCGGCTCGCGCCCGCTGCGCATGGCGGGCGCCGGTCATGGGGACGCCGACCCCGGGCTCGCGGTCTGTCTGACCGTCACCCATGTCGACGGCCTGGTCCTGGCCCGGTCCGCGTTCCACCACTCGATCAACTACCGGTCGGTCGTGGTCCACGGCACGGCGTATCAGGTCACCGATCCCGACGAACGCCGCAGCGCGCTCGACGCCCTCGTGGACCATGTCGTGCCCGGCCGCTCCTTCGACTCCCGCCCGGCCGACGCCAAGGAGCTGGCCGCCACCGCGGTGCTGCGTCTGGACCTCGACGAGGTGTCCGCCAAGGTCCGCACGGGCGGCCCCAACGACGACCCCGAGGACCTCTCCCTGCCCCACTGGGCGGGCGTGATCCCGGTCGCACCCCGGCACGGCACGCCGATCCCGGCCGACGACCTGGACCGGGGCATAGCGCTGCCCGACTATCTGTCCGTGCTCTGAGCCTGCCCGTGCCGTCCGCCCGTGCTCGGAGGCCGCCCGCTCTCCGACGCGGCGGGAGGCGGGAGAACGGTCGAATGCCTGATCGTCATCCCACGCGGCCCGCGCGGTCGGTCACCAGCCCGGCGCCGTCACCGTCGACGGGCTCCGAGCCCGCGACCGGCCCGGATGGCGACCGGGGCGTCGACGACTGTGCGATGAAGGCGCCGACGAGCACGACCACGCCGCCGATGATCTGCGGCGCCGCCAGGTGTTCCTCGAGCAGCACCCAGGCCAGTACGGTCGCGATCACGGCTTCCAGACACGCGACCACGCCGGCCACCTGCGGGGAGAGCCTGCGGACCGAGACGACCCCGGTGACATAGGCGACGACGGTCGCGATGAGCACGATCCAGCCGAGGAGCAGCCAGGCCGGGGCCCGTGTCCCGCCGAGATCGGCGCTGCCCGCGAGGATCGACCAGTTCATGCCCCAGGGCCGTGCGACGGCGGTCAGGACGAGGGCGCCGATGAGCAGTCCGTACGCGATGACACCCAGCGGATCGGCGGGTTCGGCCTCGTCACTGCCCTGGTCGGAGAGGACGAAGTAGCCGACCTGGCAACAGGCGGCGGCGAGCGCGAGCAGCAGTCCGAGGGCGTCGAAGCTCAGTCCCGACCACACCTGCACCACACAGGCCAGGCCGCCGACGGCCAGGACGACACCGAGCGCCGCCGCGCGGGTCACCGGCCTGCGCTGCACGAAGCGGACCCAGCCGAGGACCAGGGCGGGGGCGAGGTACTCGATGAGCAGGGCGACCCCGACGGGAATGCGGGATATCGCGGCGAAGTAGCAGGCCTGGACGCCGGCGACGGCGAGGAGCCCGAAGCCGGCGAGCAGGGCGGGCTTGCGGAGCAGCAGATCGCGGTGTCGCCAGGCGACGGGCAGCATGACGAGCGCGGCGCCGGCCACCCTGAGCCACACCACATGCAGCGGGTCGAGCCCCGCTTCGATCAGTGGCTTGGCCGCCACACCTGATCCACCGAATGCGAAGGCCGACGCCAGGGCGAGTCCCAGGCCGGCGCTTCTCCCCTGAGACGCGTGCATCGGGCCATCATGACAGCACCGCGTCAGGTGTGTAAGACCCGTTACACCTGTTGAGACAGGTCCCCGATCCGGCCGCTGAGGCTGCCCGGATCGATGCCCGCGCGCCGGAGCACCTCGACGGCGCGGCAGTCCGGATCGCCGGCCAGGGCGGCCAGCAGATCGAGTCCGGTCGCACGGGGCTCGCCGCGCAGTGCGGAGCTCCGCAGTGCTCCCGCCATCGCGGCGACGGCCGCGGGCGACCAGCCTGCGACATCGCGCTCCCGTACGTGCACGGGGACGCCACCCGAGTCCTCGACGGACCCGCGCCAGCGCAGGCCGTATCCGATGCTGCGCTGGACGAGATAGCCAAGGACGCGCGCGAGCCGGCCGGGCCCCTCGAACGCGGCGGCGACCATCGGGTCGGTCTCGATCAGCGAGTGCAGCAGATGGGCGGTGTCGATCTGGCGGTCCCCGTCCCGCAGCGCCCTCCTGCGGGCCCCCGCGACGACCGAGGTCAGCTCGACGGTGAGCCTGCTCAGCTCGACGGTGAGCCTCGCCTCGTTCTCCGCGCGGTTCGTTTCGGGCTGCTCGGGAACCCGTGGGACAGGAGTGTGCACCGTCCCATCCCATCAGCCCCCGGCGGCCATGACATCCCCATGGGGAACCATGTGCGCATCCCACGACGGTTGGGCGCGGGCGAGCGGTTCCTCCTCCTTACGGATGAGATCACGGCCAATATCCCCGTCAGGGTGCGCGCCGCCACGCCCGCATGCTCGCGGCCGATGGAACTCCACGAAGGCCGAGCAGATCTGACGGTTCATCAGTATTGAATGTTGGAGGCCGCACGGCTACGTTCCGTCGACACGAGAGCCCAACGGGACGCGTGAAGGGGTGGTCGCATGGCCGAAGTCACCGCGGAGGCACGGATCGAGGCACCGGCCGAGAAGGTCTGGGCGCAGCTCACGGACTTCGCTTCGTACGGCCAGTGGAACGCCACCCACACGAGCTTCCCCAAAGGGGGCCCGGCCACGCTCGAAGCGGGTGCCACCTTCGACGAGAACATGAAGCTGATGGGCTTCCCGGCCGAAGTGACCTGGACGGTGGAAGAGCTGGAGGCCGAGCGCGTCCTCGCCATCCGGGGCAAGGGACCCATGGGCGTCAACGTCGGCACCCGTTACTCGCTCACACCCGACGGCGGCGCCACCGTGGTCCGGATCGACGGGGAGTTCACGGGCGCGGCGGTGTCCCTGATGGCGGGGAAGCTCAAGGACTCGGCGACCGCCGCGCTGAACGAGTCACTGCGGAAGCTCGACGGGCTGGTGACCTGACGCGCGGACTCCCGGGCGCGGGCAGGGGGCAGGCCCTCCGCCGGACGCGGCGGGCCGTGACGGCACGCGGAAGGGCCCCGCGGCGATGACCGCGGGGCCCTTCCTCGGTACGCCGGCCGGTACGGGCATCAGTGCTGGTCGGCCAGGATCAGGTACAGCTTCTTACGGGCTTCGTTGATGACATCGACGGCCTTCCGCCGCTGCTCGGCACTGCCGGTCTTCCAGACCTGCCCGAACGCCTCCGTCAGACCGAAGCCGGCCTGGCGGATCTCGTTCAGGGCCTCCCAGTCGACCCCACGCCCGGCCTCTTCCCACGGGGCGTCGGGCCCCGCCTCGGCCTCCGCGCTGCCGGTCTCGGTGAGCGTGAACAGCTTCTTGCCGCCCTCGCTCTCGCTGATGATCAGCCCCTCGTCCTCCAGCAGCTGGAGCGTCGGGTAGACCGAGCCCGGGCTGGGCTTCCACGCCCCACCGCTACGCTCCCCGATCTCCCGGATCATCTCGTACCCGTGCATCGGGCGGTCCTTCAGCAGCGCCAGGATCGAGGCGCGCACATCACCGCGCCGCGCCCTCCCCCGGCCGCCTCCGCGGCCGCGCCCGTCGCCGAAGGGGCCCCCGCGCCAGGGACCGCCGCCACCGAAGCCCGGCCCGAACGGCCCGAAGGCAGCACGCCGCCCCTCGAAGTCGCCCCGACCGTGATGGCCCGGCCCGCAGTGCCCAGGTCCGTGCTCATGCTCGTGTCCATGTGAACGCATCGCTACGCTCCTTCCATCGTTGATCTGTCGCGATGCGTCAACGATATATCGGAACTGTTCGGTTGGCAACGCCTTATCGGTCCAGCGATGTGCGATTGGCCTTGGCCCGCGGCTCTGCCGGGGCCCTACGTTCACGTTCATGCGGATTCGAATCGTCGACGCCTTCACCGACCACCCCTTCTCCGGAAACCCAGCGGGCGTGCTGCTCCTGGACGCCTTCCCCGACGACGACTGGCTGCGGAACGTCGCGGCGGAGGTGAACCTTTCCGAGACCGCCTTCGCCCACCCGCTCCCCGCCGGCGGCGACGCCGACTGGGCGCTGCGCTGGTTCACCCCGGCGACCGAGGTCGACATGTGCGGTCACGCCACCCTCGCCACCGCCCATGTCCTGCACACGACCGGTCGGGCGAGCGGGACGATCCGGTTCGCCGCGCGCTGCGGGGTCCTGCGCGCGAGCGCCGCGGCGGACGGCACGATCACCCTGGACTTCCCGACGTCGTCGCTCACCCCCGTACCGGCCCCCGAGGGGCTCGCGAAGGCGCTGGGAGCGGAAGTCGTCTCGGTGCACGACACCTCGCCGCACATCGGCGACCTGGTGGTCGAGCTCACCGACGAGGAGGCCGTGCGCAGCCTGGCCCCGAACCACCGGGCGCTCGTGGAGCTGTCGGAGCGGGGCATCATCGTCACGGCCGCCGCCGAGGACCCCTCCCGGGGCTACGACTTCGTCTCACGCGGCTTCTTCCCCGGCGTCGGCGTCGACGAGGACCCGGTGACGGGCAGCGCGCACACCGCGCTGGCGCCGTTCTGGTCGCGGCGCCTCGGGCGCGACGACCTCACGGGGTTTCAGGGCGGCGCCCGCACCGGTCTCGTACGCACCTCCCTGCGCGGTGAGCGCACCCTGCTGACCGGCAACGCGGTGACGGTGATCGAGGGCGACCTGCTCGTCTGACGGCCGTCGCCCCGGGCCGGTCGACCTCTCAGGCCGGACGACCCCGCGGAACCGGCTGACGTCTCGGAACCGGCCGATGAGAAAGGGGCGTACGGCACCTGCCGTACGCCCCTCGCCGTGCGTCCACGTCTCTCACATCGCGGGCAGCCAGCCGACCCTTCCGGCCAGCAGCCCGTATCCGACGAACGCCACGATGTCGAGCAGCGCGTGCGCCGCCACGAGCGGCCCGACCCGGCCCCAGCGCCGGTAGAGCCACACGAAGACCACACCCATGACCATGTTGCCGAGGAAGCCGCCGATGCCCTGGTAGAGGTGGTACGAGCCGCGCAGGACCGAACTCGCCACCAGGGCGGCCATCGGCGTCCATCCCAACTGCCCGAGCCGGCGCAGCAGATAGCCGACGACGATGACCTCCTCCAGTACGGAGTTCTGCACCGCCGAGGCCAGGAGCACGGGGTACTTCCACCACACGTCGGGCAGCGATTCGGGCACCACGGTCAGGTTGAACCCGGCTGTCCGCGCGACGAGATAGAAGGCGAGGCCGGCGCTGCCGATACCGGCGGCCACCAGCGCCCCGCGCCCGAGGTCCGACCACGGCCGGATGAGGTCGAAACCGATCAGCCGCAGCCCCCGGCCTTCTTCGGGGCCCGCTGCCAGGCCCCTGTCCCAGCGTTCCCTCATCAGCAGATGCGCCACGAGCAGGACCGGCACCAGGGCCGTCGCGACGGAGAAGAGCTGCCAGGCGAGGTCGAGCCACGGCCGTCCCGGGGCGTACGAGGTGTTGAGGTTCGCCGCCTGATCCTTGAGACCGCCCGGCTTGGTCAGTGATCCGACAAAGCTGATGAGTGACGACACACCACTCGCGCCGAGCGACAGCGCCAGTACGAGCACCGTCTCGGAGCGAAGGATCCTCCGGGACATGCCGTCCTGGGGAAGAGATTCAGCCACGCGTCCCGCCTCCGCCTGCACACCTGCCTCCACGTTCCCTGCCACCACCGTGCACGACCGTCCTACCACCGTGCTGGGACGTCACAGCTTGCCCGACGGCGGCCGGGTGGGGGGCGGCGGGGGCGCGGGAGTCGCGGCGTGGCTGAAGGAGGGGCTGCCGCCGGAGCTGATCGCCGGACCTCCTCAGGCGGCCGCTTCGCCGGGTTCGGCTGACCCCGCCGGCCAGGTGTGCACCGGATCGCCCCGTCGCATCAGCTCCCCGTAGCGCCGGGTGGTCGCCGCCAGCGCCTCCTCGCGCGTGAGCCCGGCCTCCAGGGCGCGGTGATAGGCGTCCACCTGCCACGAGGCGCCGTTCACCCGTCGGCGGCACCGCTCCTCGATGATTCCGAGATAGAGGTCCCGGTCGGCCGGTTCGATGCCCCAGGCGTCGAGCCCGGCCGCCGCGAGCGGCAGCAATTCGTCCTGTACGAGCTGCACGGCGGGGACGGTGGCGACCCCGCCGGCGCGGCCGGGGCGCGGCCAGCGCAGTTCGGCGTCGATGCCGTACCGGCAGGCGGTGTCGAAGTTGGCCTCCGCCTCCTCGAACGGCAGCCGCTTCCACACGGGTCGGGGTTCCTCGGCCAGGGCGCGGACCAGCCCGTAGTAGAAGGCCGCGTTGGCGATGACATCGGTGACGGTGGGTCCTGCGGGCAGCACCCGGTTCTCGACCCGCAGATGCGGGACGCCGTCGGTGAGGTCGTACACCGGCCGGTTCCAGCGGTACACCGTGCCGTTGTGCAGGACGAGTTCCTGGAGACGCGGGACGCCCCCGTCGTCGAGGACCCGCAGCGGGTCCTCCTCGTCGCAGATGGGCAGCAGCGGAGGAAAGAAGCGCAGGTTCTCCTCGAACAAGTCGTACGCCGAGTCCACCCAGCGTTCCCCGAACCAGGTGCGCGGCCGGACGCCCTGGGCCTGGAGCTCGGGCGGCCGGGTGTCCGTGGCCTGCTGGAACAGCGGCGGTCTCGACTCGCGCCACAGCTCCCGGCCGAACAGGAAGGGCGAGTTGGCGCCGACGGCCACCTGGACGGCCGCGACGGCCTGCGCCGCGTTCCACACCGCGGCGAACCGGGCGGGAGTGACCTGGAGGTGCAACTGCACGGACGTGCACGCCGATTCGGGCGCGATCGACGCCGCGGTGCAGGTCAGCCGCTCGACGCCCTGGATGTCGAGCGCGAAGTCCTCGCCCCGAGCGGCCACGATCTGGTCGTTGAGGAGCATGTAGCGGTCGACGTCCGAGAGGTTCGCGGTCACCAGATCGTGCTGCGCGAGCGTGGGCAGAATTCCGATCATGACGATGCCGGCATCCACCTCCTGGGCCTTGCGGTGGGCATATCCCAGACCGGTGCGCAGCTCCTCGGCGAGCTGATCGAAAACCCGCCCGCCGAGCCGGTGCGGCGCGATGTTCACTTCCAGGTTGAACATTCCGAGTTCCGTCTGGAAATCCCTGCTCGCAATCCGCTCCAGAACCTCGGCATTCATCATCCGGGGCATCCCGTCGGCGCCCGCCAGATTCAACTCGATCTCCAGGCCCATCATGTTTCTGGGCCGGTCGAACCTCTTCTCCGCCAGGAGCCTCCCCAGTCCCGCCAGACACTGCTGGAGCTTGCGCCGGTACCTCTGTCGATCGGACAGGTCGAACCCGCCTGCCACGACCTTCTCCCCCATCGAAGGGTCCCTCCTCGAGTGGGCAGCCCGCGGCTCGGCCGCTCGTGTCACGGACGATAATGCCCAGCCCGGCTGATCCATAACGCCCCCACGCGCACAGGCTGAACGGTAGGCTGAGAAGGAAGTCCGTGCGGCACATTCCGCAGGCATGGAGCACTGTGCAGTTACCACTGCCGACAGCACGACCGAAACGCCGACGAGATTCGGCCGTCGTAGCGGCGCTCACGCCGCAGGCCAGAGGCTTGCCTTGACGTTAAATCCGTCGAAATGCCGCATAATAAAGACCGAATTCCGCCTTGGCCGCAATAGCTCAGCCGTCTAGCAGAAACACCGGGTGAACACGCGCGGTATAAACTCCGCGGACGAGGCAGAGAGCCGGCGCCCGGCCACGGCCTTATGGCCCCCTCTGGCCCCGCAGCTGACAGCGTCGTCCGCACTGCCCCCCGCTTCACCGTGTCTCCTGAGTGAGAGGCGACCCACCATGCTCCACATCCCTCCGGCCCCCGCGCCGGCCCTGCGCAGTGTCCTCGTGGCCCTCGGTTCCCCCGCCGCCGTCCGCGAGGCCCGTACACCAGCTCTCCGTTCCGTCCAGGGACAGCTCACTGCCGAACTGCCCCTGCCCGTCCATGTGCTGGATGTACTGGATCAGGTCGTCCCGCCCACCCCGACACCGCGTACCCGGCTCGCCGGCTGGCGGTTTCTGATCCGTGGCGGCGACCGTGCCGTCGCCGCCGCGGACACGATGCTCACTCCGGACGGCTGGTCCTTCTCGCACTTCTTCGAAGGGCCCTACATCACCGCCACCGAACGCGCACTGCGCCAGGCCGAGTCCATAAGCACTCCCTATCAACCACGCCTGCTGTCCGTGCCCGAGCTGTACATGCTGACCCTGTGGCTGCACGGGGACACGGAAGCCGACGGGTCAAAGGGGTCCCCCGCGCCGTCGGACCTCCTGATTCCGCTGGCGCCCGCGCCCCCCGGCATCGCCGCCCACAGACCCCACCGGGTCGCCGATCTGCTGCCCGTCCTCACCCTGCGCCTCGCTCCGCCGGTCCCACTCCTGGGCTCACCGGCCTGACCTCTTCCGAAGAGCACGGAGCGATGCCCCGCGGCCGTCACCGCCGCGGGGCATCGCTCTGTCCACGTACGGCGTTCGTACGGACACCACCGTCCTGCCCCATACGGACTAGCCCACAATGACCACCCCGAACCATCCGAAGAGACCGTGTAGTTGAGCTGAACCGTCCGGGCGGGTGATACGTCCCTAACCAGTAGGAAGAGCTGCCGCGAAATCCCTGCGGATCGACGCCCGCAGGACAACACTGGGACCGGACCGAACCGACCAACGGGGGGCGGCCATGAACACCGCATCGAGCCGCAGGACACTCACCACACCGCAGCGAAAGAACCCACCCATGTGCCAGCACAAGCCATCCTGCCCGACAGCCGACTCCGCCGACCGGGAGGCCGCCCGTCTGACGGCGCACCACCCGGAGCAGGGCTGGAGCCTGCTGTGCAATGGTGTCCTGCTCTTCGAGGACACCGGTGAGCTGCTGCCGGACGGCCAGATCATCGCGCCGCACCGGCCGCTGGACACCGAGCAGGTGGTGACGGCCGCCTGAGGCGGCGGGCACGACGTACGACAAAGGGCCGGCCCGGAGCGCGCTCCGAACCGGCCCTGACTCATGTCAGCCGTGGTCCGACCGTCAGTTGTCGTACTCGTCCAGGGGCGGGCACGAGCAGACGAGGTTGCGGTCGCCGAACGCGCCGTCGATACGGCGCACCGGCGGCCAGTACTTGTCGGCGGCCGAGACACCGGCCGGGAAGACCGCGTCCTCACGGCTGTACGGGTGCTCCCACTCACCGCCCAACGCGGCCGCGGTGTGCGGGGCGTTGCGCAGCGGGTTGTCCTCGGCGGGCCACTCGCCCGACGCGACCTTCTCGATCTCGGCGCGGATCGCGATCATCGTGTCGCAGAACCGGTCGATCTCGGTGAGGTCCTCGCTCTCGGTCGGCTCGATCATCAGCGTGCCGGCGACCGGGAACGACATCGTGGGCGCGTGGAAGCCGTAGTCGATCAGGCGCTTGGCGATGTCGTCGACGCTGACGCCGGACGCCTTCGCCAGCGGCCGGATGTCGACGATGCACTCGTGCGCGACCAGCCCGGCGGGACCGGTGTAGAGCACCGGGAAGTGCGGCTCCAGGCGCTTGGCGATGTAGTTGGCCGCCAGCACCGCCACCTGGGTGGCGCGCTTGAGACCCTCGCCGCCCATGAGCCGTACGTACGCCCAGGAGATCGGCAGGATGCCCGCGGAGCCCCACGGCGCGGCCGAGATCGGGCCGACGCCCGTCGCCGGGCCGGCGGCCGGCTGGAGCGGGTGGTTGGGCAGGTACGGGGCGAGGTGCGAACGGACGCCGACCGGACCGACGCCGGGGCCACCGCCGCCGTGCGGGATGCAGAACGTCTTGTGCAGGTTCAGGTGCGAGACGTCGCCACCGAACCGGCCCGGCTTGGCGAGCCCGACCAGGGCGTTGAGGTTGGCTCCGTCGACGTACACCTGGCCGCCGGCGTCGTGCACCTGGGCGCAGATGTCGGCGACGTGCTCCTCGAACACACCGTGCGTCGACGGGTAGGTGATCATCAGCACGGACAACTCGTCGCGGTACTGCTCGATCTTGGCGCGCAGGTCGTCGATGTCGATCTCGCCGTCGTCGGCGGTCTTGACGACGACGACCTTCATCCCGGCCATCACGGCGGAGGCGGCGTTGGTGCCGTGCGCCGAGGACGGGATGAGGCAGACGGTGCGCTGGGTGTCGCCGTTGGCGCGGTGGTAGGCGCGGACGGCCAGCAGACCGGCCAGCTCGCCCTGCGAACCGGCGTTGGGCTGGATGGAGACCTTGTCGTAGCCGGTGACCTCGGCGAGGCGCTCCTCGAGCTCGGTGATGAGGGTGAGGTAGCCCGCGGCCTGGTCGGCCGGCGCGAACGGGTGCATCGCCCCGAACTCCGGCCAGGTGACCGGCTCCATCTCGGTGGTGGCGTTGAGCTTCATCGTGCAGGAGCCGAGCGGGATCATGCCGCGGTCCAGCGCGTAGTCGCGGTCGGCGAGCTTACGCAGGTAGCGCAGCATCGCCGTCTCGGAGCGGTGCGCGTGGAACACCGGGTGCGTGAGGTACACGTCCGAGCGCAGCAGGCCCTCGGGAAGCGCGTCGGCGGCGGTGGCGTCGAGCACCTCGATGTCGGCGTCGACACCGAAGGCGGCCCACACGGCGGTGAGCTGGGCGCGGCCCGTGGTCTCGTCGCACGAGATGGACACGTGGTCGGCGTCGACGAGGTGCACGTTGACCCCGCCCTCGCGGGCGGCGGCCACGGCCTGCGCGGCGGTGCCGGGCACGCGGACCGTCAGGGTGTCGAAGTACGAGCCGTGCACGACCTCGACACCACCGGCGCGCAGCCCCTCGGCGAGGATCGCGGCGTAGCGGTGGGTGCGCCGGGCGATGCCCTTGAGGCCGTCGGGGCCGTGGTAGACGGCGTACATCCCGGCCATGACGGCGAGCAGCACCTGCGCGGTGCAGATGTTGCTGGTCGCCTTCTCCCGGCGGATGTGCTGCTCGCGGGTCTGCAGCGCCAGGCGGTAGGCCCTGTTGCCGTCCGCGTCGACGGAGACACCGACGAGGCGGCCGGGCAGGCTGCGGGCGAACTTCTCGCGGACGGCCATGTAACCGGCGTGCGGGCCGCCGAAGCCCATCGGGACACCGAATCGCTGGGTCGTGCCGACGGCGATGTCCGCGCCGAGCTCACCGGGCGAGGTGAGCAGGGTGAGCGCCAGCAGATCGGCGGAGACGGTGACGATCGCGCCGAGCTCGTGCGCCCGCTCGATGACCGGCTTGAGGTCCCGGACCGCGCCGGAGGCGCCCGGGTACTGGAGCAGCACGCCGAAGACACCGCGCTCGGCGATCTCCTCCGGAATGCCGTCGGACAGGTCGGCGACGACGACCTCGACGCCGGTCGGCTCGGCGCGGGTCTCGATCACGGCGATGGTCTGCGGCAGCGCGTCGGCGTCGACCAGGAAGACGCCGTCCTTGACCTTGCCGACCCGGCGGGCCAGCGACATGGCCTCGGCGGCGGCGGTGCCCTCGTCGAGCAGGGACGCGCCGGAGGTGGGCAGACCGGTGAGGTCGGCGACCATGGTCTGGAAGTTCAGCAGCGCCTCGAGGCGGCCCTGCGAGATCTCCGGCTGGTAGGGCGTGTACGCCGTGTACCAGGCCGGGTTCTCCATGACGTTGCGCAGGATGACCGGCGGCGTGAACGTGCCGTAGTAGCCGAGGCCGATCATCGGCGCGAGTACCTGGTTGCGGTCGGCGAGCGAGCGCAGTTCGGCGAGCACCTCGGCCTCGGTGCGGGCGGAGGGGAGTCCGAGCGCCTCGGCGCTCTTGATCACGTCCGGTACCGCGGCGTCGGTGAGTTCGTCGAGCGAGCCGTAGCCGACCTGCGCGAGCATCTTCGCGCGCGCCTCGGCGTCGGGTCCGATGTGCCGCTGCTCGAAGGGAATGCCCTGTTCGAGTACGGAGAGCGGAATGCGGTTGGCGGTCATGTACGGAGGCCTCCTGGTCGTCACGACCTGCGAGGGGCACCACGGCGCGGATGCCCGGACGGCCTCCCCCTCTGTCATCTCAACCTGAGAGTTTCACCGGCACGCCGAAACGGCACGCCGGCTTTCACCGTCGGTGAGAGCGGATGCCGTCGGACGTCCGCCCTGCTTTCCAGAGTGACCTCGTCCGTGCGGTACAGGGGCCTGAGAGATTCCGGGGAGGATTTGCTCCTTCGGCGCCCCCGAAAGGTTTCTTCGGTGGACTCTCCCGCACAGGGTCAGCAGCCACAGCCAGCCTACCAGCGAGGTTCCCCGGACATCCCTCGAGTGGCCGACATCCCCGTTGTGCACTTTCGTAGTGTTTGAAGAGCAGTTGCGAACCGTTGGAGGGACCGTGCAGACCGACATCGATCCGCGCAGCCTGATCGGCCGCAAAGCGTTCGACCGTGACGGGACCAAGATCGGAACCATCGACGAGGTGTACCTGGACGATGCCACGGGTGTTCCCGAGTGGGCGGCCGTGCGCACGGGCCTGTTCAGCAGAGACGCCTTCGTCCCCCTGGAGCCCAGCGAACTGGTCGGCGGCGCGCTTCACATCCCTTACGAACGCTCCCTGATCAAGGACGCGCCGGACTTCGGCGTCGGCCGCCATCTCTCCCCGGAGCAGGAGCTCCAGCTCTACCGGCACTACGGCATGGACCTCCCCGCCGCACCCGACGACGCGACTCCGTCCCCGCCACCGCCGGGCCGTGACTTCGGCCGGCTGGCAGGCCGCGACAAGCCCTCGGAGACCTGACCGTCCGCCGCACCCTCACCGGACCTGTCCACAGGTCCCGGTGAGGGCTCCGCCGCGCTCTCCTCCGCCGGGGTCTCCGGCTCCCTCCACACGAGCGGCAGCGGATCCGACAGCTCCAGTTCGGGGTCGTCGACGAGGAACGTCCGTACCCTCCCGGGCTTCGACCAGGGCTCTTCGAACCGCACGGTGACCCGTCCGACCCCGCTGCCCTGCACCCACCCCGGCCCGTACCGGGCGTGGCGCACGTCCCGCCCGGCCGGCCAGCGCCGCTCCGGCGGCTCGGCGGCGATCTCCGTCCGCTCCGCCGTCGCCCCGGGGTCCTGTTCGCCCTTCCCGTCGTCCTCGACCGCCGTCGGCTCGTCGTCGGCGGCCTGTGCGAAGAGGTCCTCCTGGGTGTAGTCGGCGAGGCCGGTCACACCCACGCCCAGCAGCCTGACGCCGCCGGTCGTGTCCACCGCCTCGAGGAGCCGTGCGGCCGCCTCCCTCACGACCGCCGCCGCGTCCGTCGGCCCGCGCAGCGTCTCCGACCTGGTCAGCGTCGAGAAGTCGAACCGCCGCACCTTGAGCACGATGGTCCGCCCCGAGTGCCCCGACGCCCGCAACCGCTGCACACACCGGTCGGCGAGGCGCTCCACCTCAACCCGGATGCGAACCCGGTCGTGCAGATCGACATCGAAGGTGTCCTCCACCGAGACGGACTTGGTGTCGCGCTCGGCCACCACGGGTCTGTCGTCGTGCCCCAGGGCCATCCGGGCCAGCGAGGCACCGTGCGCCCGGCCCAGGAGGCGTACGAGCTCGTCCTCCCCCGCCTCGGCGAGGTCCGCCACCGTCGTCATGCCGGCCCGGCGCAGATGCTCGCCGGTCGCCGGCCCGACGCCGGGCAGGATCCGTACGGACTTCGGGCCGAGCAGCTCGCGCTCGGTCCCCGGCTCTATCAGGACCAGCCCGTTGGGCTTGGCCTCCTCGGAGGCGATCTTGGCGAGCATCTTCGATCCGGCGAGTCCCACCGACCCGGTCAACCCGGTGGTGCCGAGAATGTCCCTGCGCAGCCGCTCACCGGCCTCCCGCGCCGTGGCCGAGTCATATGCCGCACCCCCGGCTTCGAGGTCCACGAAGGCCTCGTCCAGGCTCAGCGGCTCGACCAGCGGCGAGAGCCGTCCGAGCAGCTCCATCACCTGGTCGCTGACCGAGCGGTAGAGCGAGAAGCGGGGCACCAGATAGGCGGCGTTCGGCGCGAGCCGTCTGGCCTGGGACATGGGCATCGCCGAATGCACCCCGAAGCGCCTGGCCTCGTACGAGGCGGTGGCGACGACTCCGCGCGGGCCGAGACCTCCGACCACCACCGGCTTTCCGCGCAGGCTCGGCTTCGCCGCCTGCTCCGCGGCGGCGAAGAAGGCGTCCATGTCGAGATGCAGGATCGTCGGCGCGGCTCTCACACCACCGATGCTGCCCTACGGCACTGACAATCGACCCGCACTTCTGTACGACGGTCCGGCCGCGTCGCCGCGGACATCCGGCCGCAAGGACGAGACAGCGACCGAGACCGCCGGGTCAGAGGCGCCGGAAGGCACCAGCGAGCCTCAGACGGCCTTGTCGCGGCGGCGCCGCGCCAGCTCGTCCGCCGGGTTGTGCCCGACCAGCGTCTCGCCGGTGTCGACCCGCTCCCCGTGAAGTTGCGACAGCGCGGCCTCGACGTCCCGCCACACCACACCCACGGCGATCCCGAAGACCCCCTGGCCGCCCTGCAACAGATCGACGACCTCGTCCGGCGACGAGCACTCGTACACCGTCGCGCCGTCGCTCATCAGGGTCATGCGCTCGAGGTCCCGGAAGCCCCGCGCCCGCAGATGCTGTACGGCCGCCCGGATGTTCTGCAGCGCCACCCCGGTGTCCAGGAAGCGCTTGACGATCTTGAGTACGACGACGTCACGAAAGCTGTAGAGCCGCTGGGTGCCGGAGCCGTACGCGGGCCGCACGCTGGGCTCGACCAGCCCGGTGCGCGCCCAGTAGTCCAACTGGCGGTACGTGATGCCCGCCGCCGCGCACGCGGTCGGCCCTCGATACCCGATGGTGTCGGTCGTCGGCTCGGCCGCCGCCGCACTGCCGTGGAGCGGATACGGCCCGCTCTCCCCCGGACTCCGTCCGAGGGAACCCCCTGCCGTACCGTCGCCGCTGCTCATGACGCCGACCCTCCGTCCTTGACCTGCCCACACGACGGTAGGCAGTCACTCGGGGTGCGTCAACGATCGCCACACTCGGCACGCCGAGTGATAATCACCCTGAGAGTGGTTTCCCGTGACTCTCTTCCGGGAACGGCTACTCGAATGCCCGGACGGCACCCGGAGCAGCGAGACAGGTCGAAAGGCCGGTCACTGGCTACTGGATCCGAAGTCCTCCGGCGAGATCTGGTCGAGGAACTCGCGGAATTTCTCCACTTCGTCCTCCTGCTCATCCGGAATCGCGATGCCGGCATCGTCCAGCACACCGTCACTGCCGAAGATCGGCGTCCCGGTCCGCAGGGCGAGCGCTATGGCGTCGGAGGGCCGAGCGCTCACCTCAACGCCACTGGCGAAGACCAGCTCCGCGTAGAAGACCCCTTCCCGCAGGTCCGTGATCCGGACCTGGGTGAGCTCCTGCCCGACGGCTTCGAGCACGTCCTTGAAGAGGTCATGAGTCAGGGGCCTGGCCGGAGCCATGCCCTGTTGGGCGAAGGCAATGGCCGTCGCCTCACCCGGTCCGATCCAGATGGGGAGGTACCGATCGCCTCCCACTTCACGCAGGAGCACGATCGGTTGGTTGGAGGGCATTTCCACCCGGACACCCACAACGTCGAGCTCGTTCACACAGCAACCCTAGGACGTGCCCGACCGGTTTGGGTAGTCGGGCATCCGCAAGATCACTGAAAGCGGACCCCGAGCGCGGTCTGTACCAATGCGGCGTGGAGGCGTACCGAGAGCCCCGCGAGCTCCTTCGCCGTGGCCTCCGCATGGGCCCTGGTCTGCGGATTACGGTGCCGGCGCAGCGGCGCGACGACCTGCTCGACCAGACCGGCCTCGCGATCGGCGGCCGCCTTCACGGCGCGAAGATGACGAGGTTCGAGACCGAATCTCCCCAGTTCCGCGACAAGTCTGGCGACCGTCACGGCCTCGGCGTCGTAGCCCCCGTCGTCCGACACGGGACCGATCAGGCCGTAGGACTCCCAGTCGGCCAGCTCCGCCTCACTGACCTCGGCGGCCGCGAGCAGCTCGCCCCGGCCCACCCGCGCGGCGGTCGGCCGGTCCGCCTCCAGGTCCCAGGGCCCGTCCGGGAGGTCACGCTGCGTCCCCTGAGCGGGCAGCTGGACCTGCTCGCCCCGCGCGAGCGCGTCGAGGTGCTCCCTGATGACCTTGAGCGGCAAATAGTGATCCCGCTGCATGCGCAGGATCTGGGCCAGCCGCTCCACGTCCTCGGGGCTGAACTTGCGGTACCCGGACGGCGTCCGCCGCGGCTCCACGAGCCCCTCGGCCTCCAGGAACCGGATCTTGGAGATCGTGACCTCGGGAAACTCGTCGCGCAGCTGGTTCAGCACCGAACCGATGCTGACCAGCCGGTCGCCCCCGGAGGCGGTGCCACGGCCGGCACCGCCCGACGGTGTTCGCAGCATGGACCTTCCCTGAGGGGTCACACGCCCCGCTGGCTCGCGTAGAAGACCAGCCGGTACTTGCCGATCTGGACCTCGTCACCGTTCGACAGAGCGACCGAGTCGATCCGCTCACGGTTGACGTACGTGCCGTTGAGGCTGCCGACATCGGACACGGTGAAACTGCCGTCCTGCGCCCTGCGGAATTCCACGTGCCGCCGCGAGACAGTCACGTCGTCGAGGAAGATGTCGCTCTGCGGGTGACGGCCGGCCGTGGTCAGCTCGCTGTCCAGCAGGAAGCGGCTGCCCGAGTTCGGTCCGCGGCGCACCACCAGGAGCGCCGAACCCAGCGGCAGAGCGTCGACCGCGGCCTGGGCCTCGGGCGAGAGCGACGGCACCGCGGTCTGACCGGTGACCTCCGCGTCGTACGCCTCGAGTCCGGAGATCGAGATGGTCGACGTAGTCTCGGACGGGCGCTCGGCGGGCGCTCCACCCCGCAGCGGAGCGCCGCAGTTGGAGCAGAACCGACTCGCCTCGGCGTTGCGGTGCCCGCACCTCGTACATACCGGCATGGACGAATCCTCCTGCCGCGGCTGCCCCGCGGCTGCCTGGGATGCGTACGGATCGGGCGCAAACCCTCCACCCGAGCTTGAGGTTGGCTCATCGAAACCTATGCGTCCGGGACCGGCAGGGTCAACAGACGACGCGCCCTGGCCGCCGGGAATGTCACCGCCCGGGGCGACCTCATCACGGAACAGCGGGCGTTCGCCGCCCTGCTCCTCGCTCTGGGCATGGCGCGGCGCGCGGTGCCTGGCGGTGCTGTTGCCGCCGTCCTCGCGTGCGCTCTTGCCGAACAACTTCGCAAACAACTTCACGGGCGATTCCCCTTGACCGAAACAGACCCGCCCGTGGGGCAGGACGAACCCTGAATGAACACACCTGCCGACCCGGACACCTTCACAACGTCCGTATCCTCCGGACAGTTTCCACCACGCGGCACGCTTGTGATGCGGCGACCCCCCGCAACGTCATGCCCTTGTCGCACGACCCCCATGCACCCCAGCCTCACTGCGATGACGACCGAGCGTAGTCAGGCCGCTCCGCCGGTCGCAAGGCGTCCACAACGATCTTCTGCGAACGGGCGACGGTGGCGGTGGCCTGCTCCTTCTCCAGCGTCTGGACCACACCACCGGGGATGTTGAGCGCGGGCTCCAAGTCCTCCGGCTTGCCGATGACCTTGAAGACGTACGGAGCCTTCACCTGGTTGCCGTCCACCTCTATGGCACCGTCACCACCGGAGAAGTACGTGTCCGCCACGACCCTGACGTCATTGATCTGGATCGCCTCCGCGCCGGCGGCACGCAGCTCCTGGATCGCGTCGAGGAGCATGTCCGACTCGACCGCGCCCGAACCGTCCGTGATGGTGAGGGTGATACCGGGCCCCTCGGCGGCCACCGTGCCGGCCAGGATCCCGAGCTGCCGCTCCTTCTCCCGCGTCTGCTTGCGGGCCTCCTCCGCTTGGTTGGAGCTGCTGTCGAGCTCCGCGCGCTGGTCCTCCAGGCGCGCCTTCTCGTCCTCCAGCCGCTGCGTACGGTCGTCCAGCTCGTCCAGGATCCGCACCAGGTCCTCCTGGCGGGCGCCCCGCAGCGCGCTGTTGTCGCTGGTCGAGCGGACCTGGATGGCAAGACCCAGGCCGAGGACGAACAGCAGCACGGCCACGATCAGTTGGGCACGGGAGACCCGTGGCGGCCACAGCCCGGCGGCCAGGCGCTGACGCCCGGTCAACGCCCTCTCCGGTACGGTCTCCGGCTCGGGCCGGTCTTCGTTCTGCGGTGTCTCGTCGTTGCTCATCGGCCTCACGCCCGGAACACATGCCGCCGGATCGCGGCGGCGTTGGAGAAGATCCGGATGCCGAGGACGACCACGACACCGGTGGACAACTGCGCCCCCACACCCAGCTTGTCGCCGAGGAACACGATCAGCGCGGCCACGACCACATTCGACAGGAAGGAGACCACGAAGACCTTGTCGACGAAGATCCCGTCCAGCATGGCGCGCAGACCTCCGAAGACCGCGTCGAGAGCGGCGACGACGGCGATCGGCAGATAGGGCTCGACCACCGCCGGCACCTCGGGTCGGACCAACAGTCCGACCACGACTCCCACGACGAGGCCCAGTACGGCGATCAAGATGTGCCCTTCCCTGTGTCGGCCGTGGGCCGCCCGGTGGCCGTCGCGGCCCCGGTCTTCCTCGGCTCTGCGATTCGTACGATCAAGCTCGGAGCCGCCGGCAGACGCACCTCGTCCTGAGCGGAAATGCTGGTACGGATGCCGAAGTTCTCCTGCAGCGCGTGCAGATACTGGCCATCGGCACTGTCCTGGAACGCCGTGCTCAGCTTCTGGCCGTTCCCCACCGCGAGCACGGTGTACGGCGGCACCAGCGGCTTGTTGTCGACAAGTATGGCGTCGCCCGCCGCACGGATCGCGGACAGCGACGTCAGCCGCTGCCCGTTGATGGCGACCGCCTCGGCGCCCGACTGCCACAGTCCGTTGACGACCCGCTGCATGTCACGGTCGCGCACCCGGCCCGTGTCCGAGAAGCCACTGCTCTCCCGCGGCCCGCCGCCACCCTGATCGGTGTCCTTGGCGTCGTCGACGACGAGCTTGACGCCCGGCCCCCGCACCTCCGTGGCGCCGGAGAGCAACGCGACCAGCTCGGCCTGGTCCCCGCCATGCTGCTGGAGCGCCTTGCGCTGGCGCTCCCCCACCTCACCGCGGAGCTCGTCGACATCCTTCTCCAGCTTGTCGGCCGTCGAGGTCTCGGCGTCGATACGGCCGATGAGCTCCTGGCGCTCCTTGGCGACCACCGGAGCGGAGATCCGCGCCTGCGCGGCGCCGACAGTGACCACCACGGCCGCCAGGAGCAGACCCGCCGCGAGGCCGAGCTTGGCGCGCAGCGTACGGGGCAGCCCGCCGCCCTCCGCCTCACGGCGCGCCGTGGCCTCCGCGTAGCCGTCGTCCAGGGCGTGGTCCATCACATTGGTCAGCAGCGACATGGACGCATCGGGACGCGGGGGCGGGGAGCCGGTGCTCCGAACGGGGGGCTGCTGCGACATGCCGCACATCGTCGCACGTCGCGAGGGCTGCCGCCGAATGGCCCCACCGGTGCGCCGGGAGGCGTCCGCGGACGCCTCCCGGGCCCTCGGTCACATGTCAGTGACCTGCGCTGTCGACCACGGCCGACCATTCGTCGAGCAGGGCCTGCGCCGAGGCGTCGTCGGGCCCTTCCGCCCACAGATGGGTGACGGCCTCCGACGGGTCGGGCAGCACCATCACCCAACGCCCGTCGGCCTCCACCACCCGGACACCGTCCGTCGTGTCCACATGGCGCTCCCCCGCGGCCTCCACCACGCGGCGCATCACCAGGCCCTTGACGGCCCACGGCGTGGCCAGATCCCGGCGCAGCACATGGGCACGCGGGATCCGCGCGTCGATCTGGCTGAGGGTGAGCTGGGTCCGCGCCACCAGACCGATGAGCCGCACGAACGCGGCGGCCCCGTCGAAGACACTGCTGAACTCCGGGACGATGAACCCTCCGCGGCCGTCGCCGCCGAAGATCGTCGTCTCCTCACGGCCGACCCGGGTCAGATCGTCCGGCGACGTGGTCGTCCATTCCACCTGCGTGCCGTGATAGGCCGCCACCTGCTCGGCGATCCTGGTGGTCGTCACCGGCAGAGCCACCCGCCCGCTGCGCCGCTCCGCGGCCACCAGATCCAGCAGGACCAGCAGCGAACGGTCATCCTCGATGATCTTGCCGCGCTCGTCGACCAGCGAGATCCGCTCGCCGACCGGGTCGAACCGCACCCCGAAGGCCGCCCGCGCCGACGCGACGATCTCACCGAGCCGCACCAGGCCCGCGCGCCGGGTCTCGGGGGTCTCCGTCGGCCGGGACTCGTCGAGACCCGGATTGATCGTCAGCGAGTCGACCTGAAGCCGTCCGAGGAGGCTGGGCAGAACGAGCCCGGCGCTGCCGTTGGACGCGTCCACGACGACCTTCAGCCCGGCATCCGCGATGCCCGAGGTGTCCACGTTCCGCAGCAACGACCCGGTGTACGAGTCGAAGACGCTCGACGGGAAGTGCAGGTCGCCGATCTCGCCGGGGAAGGCGCGCCGGTACTCCTGACGCGCATAGACGCGGTCCAGCTTCCGCTGCCCCGCCTGCGAGAGGTCCGCGCCCCGCTCGTCGAAGAACATGATGTCCACCGAGTCGGGCACACCGGGCGAGGTTCTGACCATGATTCCGCCGGCGCTGCCACGGGCCGTCTGCTGCCGTGCGACAGGCAGCGGCACGTTCTCGAGGTCCCGTACGTCGATGGCGCTGGCCTGCAGAGCCGAGATCACCGCGCGCTTCAGCGCACGCGCGCCACGGGAATGGTCACGGGCCGTGGTGACCGTGGCGCCCTTCTTGAGCGTGGTCGCGTAGGCACCCGCCAGCCGGACGGCTAGCTCGGGCGTGATCTCCACGTTCAGGATGCCGGAGACACCTCGGGCACCGAACAGATTCGCGTGACCGCGCGACTCCCAGATCACCGAGGTGTTGACGAAAGCGCCGGCCTCGATCGTCTTGAACGGATAGACCCGCACATTGCCCTGAACGATCGATTCTTCACCGATCAGGCACTCATCACCGATGACGGCGCCGTCCTCGATGCGGGCCGCGCGCATGATGTCCGTGTTCTTGCCGATGACACAGCCCCGAAGGTTGCTGTGCTCCCCGATGTACACGTTGTCGTGCACGACGGCCCGATGGAGAAACGCCCCGCTCTTCACGACGACGTTCGATCCCACGATGGTGTGCTCGCGGATCTCGGCGCCGGCCTCGACCTTGGCGTAATCACCGATGTAGAGCGGTCCCCGCAGGACCGCGTCGGGGTGCACCTCGGCCCCTTCGGCCACCCAGACCCCAGGAGAGATCTCAAAGCCGTCGAGATCGACGTCGACCTTTCCTTCGAGCACGTCGGCCTGGGCCTTCACATAGCTCTCGTGCGTGCCCACGTCCTCCCAGTAGCCCTCGGCGACATAGCCGTAGATCGGCTTGCCTTCCTTCATGAGCTGCGGAAAGACATCCCCGGACCAGTCGACCGGAACGTCTGCTTCTACGTACCGGAATACCTCCGGCTCCATCACGTAAATACCGGTATTGACGGTGTCCGAGAACACCTGGCCCCAAGTGGGCTTCTCGAGGAAACGCTCGACCTTTCCCTCTTCGTCCACAATCGTGATACCGAATTCCAAGGGATTCGGCACCCGCGTCAAGCACACCGTGACGAGGGCACCCTTTTCCTTGTGGAAGGCGATCAGATCGGTCAGGTCGAAGTCGGTGAGGGCGTCGCCGGAGATGACGAGGAACGCATCGTCCTTCAGCGCATCCTCGGCGTTCTTCACGCTCCCAGCGGTGCCGAGCGGTTTCTCCTCGTCGGCGTAGGTGAGCTGCATGCCGAGCTCTTCCCCGTCACCGAAGTAGTTCTTGACGAGAGAGGCGAGAAACTGCACCGTGACCACGGTCTCGCTGAGACCGTGCCGCTTGAGCAGGCGTAGCACATGCTCCATGATCGGCCGATTCGCCACCGGAAGAAGTGGCTTGGGCATGCTTGAGGTCATAGGGCGAAGCCGCGTGCCTTCGCCGCCAGCCATTACAACGGCCTTCATGTCGGAAGCGTCCTCCTTGAAGAGACGACGGTCCGGCCGACTTCACCCTTGCGCAGTGGGCCCTCATACAACCTGCCCGTGCTGGCCCCGTTGCACAGCACGAGCAGACGGGCTCAATCGGCCGCGGTATCCGCCTTGACGAGTCGGCGGACCTGGACCACGTAGAGGATCCCTGCCCACCAATACAGACTTGTACCCCATCCAGCGAACGCCCACCCGAAAACTTTTGCAAGCGACGAAAGCCATCCCGTGTCGTCACTGAGAAGCAGCAGCGGGAAGGCATACATCAAGTTGAACGTGGCAGCTTTGCCCAGGAAGTTGACCTGGGGCGGCGGATAGCCGTGCCGGCGAAGGATTCCCACCATGATCAGCAGCATGAGCTCACGGGCCAATAGGGCAGCGGTGAGCCAGAGCGGAAGGATCTCGCGCCAGGTGAGTCCGACCAGGGTGGAAAGGATGTAGAGCCGGTCGGCGGCCGGGTCGAGGAGGCGTCCCAGACTGCTGATCTGGTTCCAGCGGCGGGCGAGCTTCCCGTCGAGATAGTCACTGACACCGCTGAGCATCAGCACCAGCAGCGCCCAGCCATCACTGTTGGGACCGCCGAACTCGGGGCGAAGAATCAGCCACAGGAAGAGCGGCACACCCAGCAGGCGGGCCATGCTGAGGATGTTGGGGATGGTGAGGACCCGGTCCGTCTGAACTCGAGTCTCCTGGACCTCCATCCGGGGGCCTCCTGTGGGGAACGTGCCAATGATGCCCCCTGACCTTACCGTCAGCCTTGGCCGGCGGATGCACAGGGGTGAGATGAAGCGACCGGTAAACGCAGAAAAGCCCCGCACCATAAGGTGCGGGGCTTTCCCACAATGATTGTTCGGCGGCGTCCTACTCTCCCACAGGGTCCCCCCTGCAGTACCATCGGCGCTGAAAGGCTTAGCTTCCGGGTTCGGAATGTAACCGGGC